>JAZNGZ010000069.1:0-17452 GCA_045576735.1 Muribaculaceae bacterium | reverse complement strand
GGCTTTGTCGTTTTTTTATGAAACAATGAGGGTGTGACTGATTTTTGACACACCCCCCTCATATTTAGTCAGGTTTTATTAATTGATTTTTTTGACGTTCCTTTTCTATTATTTGACGTATGGTTGGCATTTTTTATGATTTCGGCCGCCCGCTTAAGGCGGGCGACATTTTTTTTAAAATTAAAAAATTAAAACGCTTCGCTTATTTTACAGGGCGAACCGTGCGCCCGTCGGTGCGATAGTAGCGGCTGCTGTAGTAGCCATCGTAGAAGTAGAGGAACCATGCGTAGTA
Organism: Muribaculaceae bacterium; assembly: GCA_045576735.1. Taxonomy (GTDB): domain Bacteria; phylum Bacteroidota; class Bacteroidia; order Bacteroidales; family Muribaculaceae; genus RGIG4079. The sequence continues at coordinate 17,160 of JAZNGZ010000069.1, read as the reverse complement.
GCCGATGAAGTCCTCGTACAGCGCAGCACTCCAGAAGCTGCCGTAGCTACCACCGCCGATGAGCGAAGTACCGCGGCGGTAGCCCGCAGCCGGCATGAAAATGCTATTACCATTGGGTCCGGTAACTTTTTGTCCCCAAACACCCTTATATTGATACCATGTCCAAGTACACATTGAGGTAAGTTCGTCTATCTCTGCCTTTGTGGGCATTCTCCATGAACCGCCCCATTTTTGACGAGCCACATCATATTGAGTGCCACTGATATTTGTGTCTATATTGGTTATTTCATTGTAATCCACATAGCCATCCCCATTTCTGTCAACCCAATATTTATATGTCATCCATGTGTAATCGTTTTTCTCCTCGGTTTCACCCCAGGCGTAATAGCCGCCGTACTGTTCGGGTGATGACGCTCCGACATTCCAACCGCCCCAGTTGACTGATAATCCCAAGTCAACCTCCTGACCGGGGGTGATTTCATCTTCCTCAACTGAGGCATATTCAGCACGGTCAATGATACTGCCGGTGTAGTCATAGAGGATGGCATACAACTTGTCGTTTTTGTCGGCGGGCTTCCATGTCACACTAACGGTGCCGTTGCTTGTGATGCCATAGTTGGAGGATAATGTGCCGTCGCCCTCAAATTTGACGATTTGAGCCAAGGGGGTGGCGGTGGTCTGCCCGAAGATGTAATCATAATCCTTTACCACGAATGAGATGGTGGCGGCCTCACCCACTTTCACTTTGTCGGGGGCTGAACCCAATTCGATGCTATAAGGTGATTTGTACAGGTCTTTATCTATCACATTTATGTCACCCAAGGCGTAACGCTTTTTCTCATAGTTCCAAAACATAAGGCTCAGACCGGCGTTGATGTCAACCCCACAATAGTTACGCAAGCTCCATGCGAAAAAGTCAGATGACGAGCCTGACATGGTTTGCTTGAAGCCGCCGCGCGCTTCGGTGCCCACGTAGGGTTTGATGTCGAATGAGGGACCGATAAGCCCATACAAAGTCATACGCAACCGGGGATAGAGCCATGCTTTGGCATCGACACGGCCTTTGCCGGTGATGGTGGGATAAATGATTTCGGTGTCGCTACCCAATTCGCTCACTTTCGACATTCCGCTTTGCTGCTTCCAGTTGAATCCGAATTTGCCTGCAATGTGGTTGCGCACGCCGGCGTAGGCCGAAGCCTCACCTTCGCAAGTGAGTTTGACATGACGGTAAAGGTCGGCACTGAGGTCAATCCACACAGGAACACCATAGACGACGAATTTCATCGATGTGCGGGGCAGAACGTTGTGTTTCACCAAATCTTCACCTTTGTCGAAGGTGTAACTGCCCGACACGTCGGCTTGCAAAATGAAGTTGGCGTTCCAATCGCCGTCCAAAGTGGCTTCCACCTCAAGCATTTGGGCACGGTATTTATCCCACGCCTCATTTATTGTCCCTATTACTGTGCGTTGCCCGAAGTTGAAATACATATTCAAATCAACCGACGCGCTCATGTTGGCCTCACTGAAGTAGAGGTGCACGGCTGAGTTTTGGTAAAGGGTTGTGCCGTCGAAATTCTCGTCCCATTCCCATATAGGCTTAGTGAATGATGTGCGGGATAATAGCTGCCCGGTGCTGTCGCAACTAATAATCTTTTCGGGATAGAACACATTTTTGCTCCGAGATTTAGCCTCGGTGGAAGTGGACAGAGTGAAGTCGATATTGGCGAAGATGTCGGCAATTGTGCCTCGTTCGGCTTTGACGTTGACCTCATTAGTGTTATCAACCACCTCGGTGACACATATTATAATACCGGTGGTGTCCATATCAAGCACCACTACCGATCCTGGGGCTATCTGCGAAGTCTCGGCGGTTTTAGTCATGACATATTTGCCATTGAGAGTGTCGCACATCAACACGTCGGCAGTATTCCAGTCTACCGGGACATACATTGGACTTATCATCTCCTGCAATTCCTCCGGCGACGGTGTATCGGGGTCGTCACCAGGCTTGTTCTTCTCATCTTCACATGAGACTGCAATCGCCAGAAACATCACAGCCAATAGATTTACTAAACACAATTGAAGTTTTCTCATAATTGATATTATTTTTATTTAAATCAAAATTTACTCTGATTTTGCAAATATATGCATAATTTATCCCCACACAAGTTAAAAAAGATTAAAAAATCTTCACCCATTCAATTGCCTTGTTGAACTTAATTCTCTATCATTTCGAGGAATTCATCTTCGTTGATGATTTTGATGCCGAGGGAATTGGCTTTTTCGAGTTTTGCGGGGCCCATGTTTTCGCCGGCGAGAACATAGTCGGTTTTCTTTGAGATTGAGCCTACGTTTTTGCCTCCATGCTTTTCAATCAACGCTTTGTATTCATCGCGTGAATGATGGGTGAATGTGCCACTGATTACGATTGATTTACCTTGGAGTTTGTCGCTACGTCCTTCGGTCACATCTTCGGCTATGGCAAATTGAAGTCCGGCCACACGGAGTCGCTCTACTATTTGACGATTTTCCTCTACTGCGAAATATTCGATAATACTTTCGGCTATGCGCGCGCCCACATCTTCAATTTGTGTCAGTTCTTCGGCTGTCATTGCCATTAAACGGTCAATGTCGCCAACGGTGCGAGCGATTTTCTTAGCTGTAGTTTCGCCAACGTATGGAATAGAAAGTGCAAACAATACACGCTCAAACGGCACTGACTTTGAGGCTTCAAGTCCTTCAAGTATGCGATTGGCACTGCGATTGGCAAATCGGTCAAGCACCACAAGTTGCTCATGTTTCAAGTCATAAAGGTCGGCAATATTCTTTATCAAACCTTGATTAAACATCAATTCGGCTGTTTCCTCCCCTATCCCATCGATATTCATCATGCGACGGCCTACAAAGTGTTCTACACGGCCGATAACTTGAGGTTCGCAAGCATATTTATTAGGACACACCCATGCAGCCTCTCCTTCAACACGTTGCAACTCAGTGCCACATGCAGGGCAATGGGTTACAAATGCGATAGGAGCCGCCACTGCTTGTCGCGCCGAGGTGTCAACACCTGTGATTTTAGGGATAATCTCGCCACCTTTCTCCACATACACCATATCTCCATCATGAATATCGAGTTGGCGGATAATATCCTCGTTATGTAGAGACGCACGTTTAACGATTGTACCCGAAAGCAATACCGGTTCGAGATTGGCAACCGGGGTAATAACACCGGTGCGACCCACCTCAAACGACACATATTTCAACTGCGTCAAAGCCCTTTCGGCTTGGAATTTATATGCGATAGCCCATCGAGGCGATTTAGCGGTAAAACCTAAGTTTAGTTGCTGACGGAGTGAATTTACTTTAAACACCAATCCGTCAGTAGCCACCGGCAATTCCTTGCGAGCCTCGTCCCAATGATTGATAAACTCATCAACCTGTTCGATTGACTCCAATCGAGTCATCACGTCCGACACCTTAAAGCCCCATTCGCGAGCTTTCACCATATTGTCGTAATGATTATCGCATGGCAAATTATCGCCAAGCATATAATAGAAATAGGCATCAAGACCACGGCGAGCCACTTCGGCCGAGTTTTGCATCTTTAGTGTACCCGATGCCGCATTGCGAGGATTGGCAAAAAGAGGCTCTTCGTTCTTTGCACGTTCTTCGTTTAATCGGTCAAAGGCCGTCCATGGCAACACAATCTCGCCGCGTATCTCAAACATTTCGGGATAGCCCTCTCCCGATAGCTGCAAAGGAATGCTGCGAATAGTCTTTACATTATCGGTAACAACATCTCCTTTTTCGCCGTCACCACGAGTCACAGCGCGCACCAATCGCCCGTTTTCATATATCAACGAAATACTTGTACCGTCAAATTTCATTTCTCCTACAATCGAGAACTCCTCACCCATCAACTGCTGACGTGTGCGACGCATAAAATCTTCCACCTCGGTGATAGAATAGGTATTGCCAAGCGACAACATGGGGTGAATATGAGCCACTTGAGTAAATCCTTTGGTCAAATCGCTACCCACTCTATGAGTAGGCGACAAAGGATCGTCGTATTGCGGGAAGTTGCGTTCCAACAATTCGAGCTCTTTCATGAGCATATCAAAATCCTTATCGCTGATTTGGGGCGAAATTAATACATAATAGTTATGATTGTGGCGATTTAGCTCTTCGCGCAGAGCTTCAATGCGTTGCTTTATAGGGTCCATATTATTTTTCAATTTTCTTCTATGCAAAAATAGCGAAACAATCGCAATAACACAACATTAAAAACAGGAAATTACATAGTCTATCTTAAAAATCATCAGCCGGCTCTCTCGAGCGGGCTGACAACCAATACATACTTACTTATGAAAAAACTTTTCTTCTGTTACTCACCACTAAAACACACAACCACCCCACAAGGTTCTTCAAAGAAGTTTAAAATCCTAGAAAAATTTGGAATAAATTTTAGCATTCCTTAAATTTGCAAATATCTAACCCAAATCAATTATATCACAATGAAAAAATTAATCTTCACTCTATTAATTTCTCTCTTCGCTCTCAATGTAGTGGCTCAAGAAGAGAACACAAATTTCAGATACGAAGTTAGTTGTGACGCTGAAATAAGAGTTGGTGATGACCATAAATTATACAACTTTAGAGTTAAACTCGACACCCAAACTGGTAAAATGTGGTTGCTAATACATAATGGGAGACCCTACTATTTGTACAGCGACTATTCCTCATACCGCAAACAATATTCAATAAACACACAAGTTCTTCCCGCAGAGAACGACCAGTCAAAACCTGGTCGATACACATTCTGTCCTAGTACAACTGGCAGTCCTTATCCCTATTTTATTCTTGATAACGTTACTGGAAATGTTTACTATCTTCTCACCAGTAACACACTCAATAGTTGGAAACTTGTTCCATTCTAAACTACCCCTCCTTGGGTGGGAGGTTGCATATGCTCTTGAAATAGTTTTTTATAAGTAAATAATTACAAAACAAAATCCTCGCTGATAAAAATCGGCGAGGATTTTATATTGGGCATAATTATGAATTATGCATTATGAACTATGAATTGATTACATCATTCCGCCCATGCCTCCCATTCCGGGTTGCATTGGAGCTGCAGCAGGTGCTTCTTCTTTCTTTTCAGCGATAACACATTCAGTAGTGAGGAACATACCAGCGATTGATGCAGCATTTTCGAGGGCTACGCGAGTAACTTTAGCTGGGTCGATAACACCTGCAGCGAGGAGGTTTTCGTAAACACCTTTGCGAGCGTTGTAACCATAGTCACCTTCGCCTTCTTTCACTTTTTGAACAACTACCGCACCTTCAACACCTGCGTTAGCCACGATTTGACGAAGAGGTTCTTCGATAGCACGTTTCACGATTTGAATACCGGTTGTTTCGTCTTCGTTTTCACCCTTGAGGTCTTCAAGTTTTGCAACGCAACGGATATATGCTACACCACCGCCGGGAACGATACCTTCAGCGATAGCGGCACGAGTTGCGCTCAACGCGTCGTCAACACGGTCTTTCTTTTCTTTCATTTCCACTTCACTTGGAGCTCCAATGTGAAGGACTGCGACACCGCCTGCGAGTTTAGCAAGACGTTCTTGAAGTTTTTCGCGGTCGTAGTCGCTTGTTGTTTGTTCGATTTGAGCCTTGATTTGAGCCACACGTGATGCGATAGCTTCGCTTGCTCCGTTACCGTTAACGATAGTAGTGTTTTCTTTGTTTACTGTAACTTTTTCAGCACGGCCAAGATATTCGATAGTAGCGCTTTCGAGCTTCATACCTTTTTCCTCAGAGATAACAACACCACCGGTCAACACTGCGATATCTTCGAGCATTTCTTTGCGACGGTCGCCAAAGCCAGGGGCTTTAACAGCACAAATCTTCAATGAACCACGAAGACGGTTTACAACGAGTGTAGCCAATGCTTCTTGATCAACATCTTCTGCAACGATCAATAGAGGACGTCCGCTTTGAGCAGTTGCTTCGAGGATTGGGAGCATATCTTTGAGGTTAGAAATCTTTTTGTCGAAGATGAGGATATAAGGTGATTCCATTTCACACTCCATTTTTTCAGTGTTTGTAACGAAATATGGAGAAATGTAACCACGGTCAAATTGCATACCTTCAACGATGTCAACAGTTGTTTCAGTACCTTTAGCTTCGTCAACAGTGATAACACCTTCTTTTTTCACTTTCTTCATTGCTTCAGCGATGAGGCTACCGATTGCTTCGTCATTGTTTGCCGAAATGCGAGCAACATCTTCGATTTTCTTGAAGTCATCGCCCACTTCTTGAGCCATAGCCTTGATGTTTTCAACAACAACGCCTACTGCTTTGTCGATACCGCGTTTGATATCCATTGGGTTTGCACCGGCAGCAACGTTTTTAAGACCTACGTTGATGATTGATTGAGCAAGAACTGTTGCAGTTGTTGTACCATCACCTGCATCATCACCTGTTTTAGAGGCAACTTCTTTCACAAGTTGCGCACCCATATTTTGGAAAGCATCTTCAAGTTCCACTTCGCGAGCCACCGATACACCATCTTTAGTGATGTGAGGAGCACCGAATTTCTTTTCGATGATTACGTTGCGACCTTTTGGACCAAGAGTTACTTTAACGGCATCGGCAAGAGCGTCAACACCTTTTTTGAGCTCTTCGCGAGCTTTAATATCAAATTTAATTTCTTTTGCCATGATTTCTAAAATTTATTACGATTAAGTTAGGTTAATTATTCAGTAATGATTGCCAAGATGTCATTTTGGCGCATGATGAGGTATTTGTTACCGTCAACATCGATTTCAGTGCCGGCATATTTGCCATAAAGCACAGTATCGCCTTCTTTCACTACCATTTCTTCATCTTTTGTTCCGTTACCGGCAGCAAGAACCACACCTTTAAGTGGTTTTTCTTTTGCTGAATCAGGGATAATGATACCTGCTACGGTTACTTCTTCGGCAGGGCATGGATTAACAAGCACTCTATCTGCCAATGGTTTAATGTTCATAACTTTAATCTTTTAATGTTTATTATTATTTTATATTATTTTCGTTTTGCTCATAAATTAGCATAATCCGTGCCAAAATTCATTTCGTGACATAAGAATTGCCATTTTGTCACACCTCGCACATTAAAATATAACTCCTCTACCCTATATTTTGTTCAAAAAATAGCGAGCAACCCTCTTGGATTGCTCGCAAATATGAGTTATAAAATCCTCAACTCTAAATTTTCAATTTTCAATTACTTGATAAGTTGTTTTGAAACTTTGTTACCTTGTTTTACAATGTAAAGACCATTTTGAGGATTGGCAACTTCTACACCTTGAAGGTTGTAATAAACTGCAGGAGCGTTTTCTACTTCAATTGATTCAACACCGGCCGACTCGTTTGACACTGTTATTGTCATTTTTTCGTAATCTACATTGATGAAATATTCACCGATAGCTGATGTTTTGAAAGCTGCTTCACCTTTACCAAATTCAACAGCTTCATCAAGACCAAATGCTACTTCACCGGCAGTTGGAGCGATACGATTTGCATTTACGATAACCCAATCACTTGATTGAACCGATGACATTGCGAAATAAGCATAACCATCACCGCTATCGGTTAATGTAACTTTACCACTGAATTTGCTACCATCTTTTGTCAATTCAACACCTTTTGATGGGTCCCATGAAGCTATTGACAATGTACCGAAAGCATATAATTTGTCGGGGGTGTTAACAACCACTTCACCGGCTTTTTTCACTGTTACAGTCATTGCCGCAAGGTTTACATAAATATTATAAACACCCGCACCAGGCACTTGGATAGCTCCTTCACCTTTAACGATAGGCATTGCAACACCTTCGGTAGCTTTTGCGTTATCTTCGGCAAAGCCATAACGATTTGAATTCACAGTAGTCCAATCAGAAGATTGAACGGTAGAAAGGCCGAAATTACCTCCTGCACCAAATTCGATGTCTTCGATAGTGTAAACGCCATTGTCGTTCCACATTTCGATTGATTCACCGGGGTTCCATCCATTAAAAGAACCAAAGATGTAAAGAGATTGAGCTGATGCTCCGAGAGTAACAACCGCTGCTACAAGAACAGCCAAAAATTTGCGTAGATTTAATTTCATAAATTTAAATTTTTAAGTTAAAACTATATAGAATCACATTTCGCCACAAAAATCGGCAATTTCATCAAAATAAGCAAAGATTTAAGCTAGAAGTTTTATTTTTTAGATTAACTTTGTAAAAAATTTAACAATTTAACACTAATAAACATGAAAAAACTTTATCACTTGTAGTGCTATTTGTTGCACTTGTATCATTAAATGCTTCGGCTCAGTCATTAAAATCTAAAATTATTGGTACCTGGATAGGTGAGGTTGAATATTTCGATGATAATGGTAGCTTCATGATTCCAGCAATCGCACTAAGCCATGATGGCATCGGAGGAATGGCTATCGCCATCAATGGAGATGAAATCATTACATTCACCCGAAGCGACGACTAAACCTCATAACATAATAAAACCTTTTTTAATCACCGAGATATTGAAAATCTTGGTGATTAATTTTATTCTTTAATGATTAAATATTAACTTTGCACTAATCATAAATCAAAACAAACTTATAACAGATATTATTATGGCAAACAAACCTTTTAAATACCAGGAGATGTTTCCACATACTAAGGACACTACTGAGTATTATCACTTGACATCTGACTATGTTAAGGTTGAAAATTGGAATGGTCACGAAATGCTCGTTGTTGACCCCGAAGCACTAACCGTTTTGGCTCGCCAAGCTACTCACGACAATGCATTTATGCTTCGTCGCGAACACAATGCTATGGTGGCTAAAATCCTTAACGACCCCGAAGCAAGCGAAAACGACAAATTCGTTGCTCTCACAATGCTCCGCAACGCCGAAGTTGCTGCAAAAGGTCAACTTCCTTTCTGCCAAGATACCGGTACTGCAATCATTCACGGTAGCAAAGGCCAAAACGTATTTACAGGCGGTGGCGACGAAGAACGTCTCTCAAAAGGTGTATACCTCACTTACACCGAAGACAACCTTCGCTATTCACAAAACGCTCCTCTCAACATGTATGACGAAGTGAACACTGGTTGCAACCTCCCTGCTCAAATCGATCTTCATGCTTGCGACGGAAACGAATACAACTTCCTTTTCGTAGCTAAAGGTGGTGGTTCGGCCAACAAAACATATCTCTATCAAGAAACTAAAGCTCTCATCAACCCCAAAACTCTCATTCCTTTCTTGGTTGAAAAAATGAAATCATTGGGTACTGCTGCTTGTCCTCCTTATCACATCGCATTCGTTATCGGTGGTACTTCTGCCGAAATGAACCTTGCTACTGTGAAGAAAGCATCAGTTAAATATTATGATGATCTTCCCACTCAAGGCAACGAGCTCGGTCACGCTTTCCGCGATATCGAACTCGAAAAACAATTGCTCGAAGAAACTCACAAAATCGGTCTCGGCGCACAATTTGGCGGTAAATACTTCGCTCACGACATTCGCGTGATTCGCCTTCCTCGCCACGGTGCTTCTTGCCCTGTTGGTCTTGGTGTATCTTGCTCGGCCGACCGTAACGTGAAAGCAAAAATCAATAAAGACGGTCTTTGGATTGAAAAACTTGACAACAATCCAGGCGAACTCATTCCTGAATCTTACCGCAAAGCCGGCGAAGGCGAAGTGGTTAACATCAACCTCAACCGTCCTATGCCCGAAATTCTTGCCGAATTGAGCAAATATCCCGTATCTACTCGCCTTTCTTTGAAAGGTACTATCATCGTAGGTCGCGACATCGCTCACGCTAAGATTAAAGAACGCCTCGATCGTGGCGAAGAAATGCCTCAATACCTCAAAGATCACCCCATCTATTATGCCGGCCCTGCAAAAACTCCCGAAGGAATGCCTTCTGGTTCATTTGGTCCTACAACTGCCGGTCGTATGGACTCATATGTTGACCAATTCCAAGCTGCAGGTGGCTCTATGATTATGATTGCTAAAGGTAACCGTAGCAAACAAGTTACCGACGCTTGTCAAAAACATGGTGGTTTCTACCTCGGTAGCATCGGCGGTCCTGCTGCTGTGCTTGCACAAAACAGCATCAAGAAAATCGAATGTATGGAATATCCCGAACTCGGCATGGAAGCTATCTGGAAAATCGAAGTGGAAGACTTCCCCGCATTTATCCTCGTGGACAACAAAGGTAACGACTTCTTCGTTGAAATTTCAGAAAAATGCAAATCATGCGCATTGAATAAGTAATCAATCCCCCTGCTTATACACCAACGGCTGCCGCTTCCCGCGACAGCCGTTGTTTTTTATTCTTATCAGTCCTCACTTAGGTAGATGAGGCAAGATGTCGCGCACGAATATGTCGTGGCGTATTATTCGATAATGAGGGTGATAGGCAGCATTGAAACGGCGACTATGGTGCATCACATATTTTCCTTGCGCCAACATTTCACTTATCGCCTGCGAATCGGCTTCAAGATTATACATTTTAGGATATCGCTCTCTCACCACGTTTTCAATCACGCGCCATTGAGCAACCCATTTGTCGGTTACTTGCGGAGCCACTTCGGGAGCACTTGCCATAAACGCATCAGTGAGAATATCGGCAGTAATATACCCCTCCTTTATGGCATTGAGATACACTCGACAATAATTTCCTTGCCAACCACACGGTTCGTAATATCTGCTACCCGCTACATAATCGTCTGCCTCAAGTTCGCTACATATATAATTATACACCTGCTCGCGACTGCCCAACAGATGCGCCACGCCAAAATAATCTTGAAAACAACTCTTATACACATCTTGCAACGTAGCATCGGGATAATCTCTCATCATAGCATCAACCGCCACCCTAACGCGCTCCACATCAACACTATCCCCACTCGCCACATTAACCACGCTCGACTGTGCATAGCTCATCACCGCCACACACACCATCAAAATATTCAGAAAAACCACCTTCATCATATCAATTCACAATTTATTCTTCGCAAATATAACAAATATCCACAAATCCACCCCACCTCTCACCAAAAATCACTATATTTGTAAAAATAAAACATATTATACTTTAAACCAATTATCATTTATGAAAGAATTGAAGTGCCCGAAGTGTGGGAGTTCGTTTGTGGTTGATGAGGCTGATTATGCGTCGATTTTGAGCCAGGTGAAAAATGCTGAGTTTCAGGAGGAGGTTAAGCGTCGCATTGAGGAGATTGAGAAACAACATCGTGCTGAACAAAAGGCTGATGCGATGAAGGCTGAGCAAGATTTCCAAATGCGATTGAACGAAAAAGAACGTGAACTCGGCAAAAAAGATACTGAGATTGCTCGCCTACGTGAGCAAGCAAATAGCATTGCCCAAAATAAGCAGCTGGAATTTAATGAGGTGTTGTCGAAACGTGACTCTGAAATTGCACAGCTTCGCGAGCAGGCTAAAAGTGCGGTGCAGTCAAAGGAGCTTGAGTTTAAGGATTTCCTTGCCGACCGCGATGCTCAAATTGCGAAGTTGAAAGAGCAACTCCAAAGCATTGAGGATTCAAAAAAGCTTGAAATAGCAAACGAGGTGGCGAAAAAGGAGCAAGAAATCACAACATTGAAATCAACCATTGCTCAAAATGACAACCAACGCCAACTTGCCGTGATGGAGGAAAAAAGCAAAGCTCAAGAGGCGTTGCAAGCCAAAGATGCAAAGATTGCCGAACTCGAAAACCGCATGATTTTAGAGAAAAAGGAGGCTACAATTCGTGAAACCGGCATCAAAGAGCAACACGCGCTTATACTTCGTCAAAAACAAGAGGAGATTGATTTCTACAAAGATATGAAATCGCGAATGTCGACCAAGATGATTGGCGAATCTCTTGAAGTTCATTGCAGCACCGAGTTTAACCGTGTGCGCACATCAATGTATCCCAATGCCTACTTTGAAAAAGATAATGATGCTAAAGATGGCACTAAGGGCGACTTCATTTTCCGTGATTTTGCCGACGGCATGGAATATATCTCAATAATGTTTGAGATGAAAAACGAGTGCGACACCACGGCCACAAAACACAAAAACGAAGATTTCTTCAAGAAACTCGACGATGACCGCAAGAAGAAAAATTGCGAGTACGCAGTGTTGGTTTCGTTGCTTGAACCCGATAGTGAATTGTATAACGAAGGCATCGTAGATGTATCATATCGCTACCCCAAGATGTATGTAGTGCGTCCGCAGTTCTTCATGCCTCTTATCTCATTGCTCACCCAAGCATCACGCAAGAGCCTTGACTACCAACGTGAGTTAATGATTGCTCGCCAACAAACAATTGATGTGACCAACTTCGAAGATAATCTCAACGACTTCAAGGAAAAGTTTGGCAACAACTATCGTCTTGCAAGCGAGAGGTTCCAAAAGGCGATTGACGAAATTGACAAAACCATCAATCACCTTCAAAAAGTGAGAGATGCACTCGTTGGCTCGGAAAACAACCTCCGCCTCGCCAACAAAAAAGCCGATGAACTCACAATCAAGAAACTCACTAAAAACAACCCCACCATGCAAGCCAAATTTGAGGAAGCCCGCGTGATAAAATCACAACTTGGCACTAGTGGTAATGATGATGAATAATATGCTACGCGATTTTTTATTGGTAGGGATTGGAGGTGCATTGGGGAGCATGACTCGTTATGGGTTGACATTGCTCGCCTCTTATGCCTCTATTGCTTCGGAGGTTGGAACCTTTGCGGCAAATGCGATTGGTTCGTTATTGATTGGGATAATCATAGCATTATCCAAAGGCGATTGGTATCTGCTCGGAGCGGTGGGATTTTGTGGTGGTTTCACCACTTTTTCCACATTCTCGGCTCAGGCGCTGCATTTGCTTCAATCGGGCCAACGCACTATGGGTGTTCTCTATATCTTTGCATCGCTCCTTGTGTGTATATTAATGACATGGGCAGGTATGGCACTTGCCGATAAATTTTTAAAATAAAACTCACGCATCATGAAAATATTGATTCTTTGCACCGGAAATAGCTGCCGCAGCCAAATGGCTCACGGCTTTATACAAGCATTTAACCCTGATTTTGACGTACATTCGGCAGGGACAAAACCGGCTTCACAAGTTAATCCCAAAGCCATCGAAGTGATGGCTGAAGCCGGGATTGATATATCCACACACTATCCTAAGAACGTTGACATATACCTCAACGAAGAATGGGACTATGTTATAACAGTGTGTGGCGGAGCAAATGAGAGTTGCCCCAATTTCACAGGAAAAGTCGCCAATCGCCTACATATAGGCTTTGACGACCCTTCAGATGCTATAGGTAACGACGACTATGTTATGAGCGAATTCAGGCGAGTGCGCGATGAAATCAAACTCAAATTCGCGTCATTTTCATTCTGATTTACTTCATTCGTTTTATTGCCTTATATACTTCGCTAAATATTTTAGGACGAATATTTAGTTTAGAAAACGCAGGATTGTTGCGAGTTGGGTTTACTCGATTACTGAGGAATATATATATCAAATTAGACTCGGGATCGACCCAAAAACATGTCCCGGTAAATCCAAGGTGGCCATATGTTGCAGCCGATGCTTCGCGACAAGTGGGCGAACTGCGTTCGTTGCGTTTATCGGGCTTGTCAAATCCCAATCCACGACGACTTATAGAGCTTTTAGATGTGGTAAACACCTCTACCGTTTCCTCTGATAGTATTTGTTCGCCACCATAAGAGCCTCCATACAACCACATTTGACACAATTTTGCCAAATCGTTGGCATTTGAAAACAGACCGGCATTACCTTGCACTCCACCCGAGAAATTAGCAGTCTCATCGTGTACATAACCTTGCAATGTCTGACCTCGCAAGAAATTATCCTTTTCAGTGGGCGCAATATCTTTCTTTTTCCACTTATCCAACGGACGATAGCATGTGTGATATGAGCCCAACGGATTAAATACTGTTTCTTCGACCCATTCATTATGAGGACGTCCCGTTACATTCTCTTCCATTTCCATTAATAGACAGAAGTTGAGACAACTATAATTATATTTTTTCGCGCCCAACTTTATATTATGTATGCGCGCGCGAATAGTGTCCATCGTTGCTTGACCCACATATATACCATCGGCAGCTGCAATTTTCATATCTGCAGTAGGTGTTGGCGACGTTATATCGCGTCGCAATTGCGCATCTTTATGGCCAAAGGCTCCATTCTCAATTTTCCTCGTATATGTCGAAGATGAGCTACCTGCAATCAAGCTGCCGCTATAAGTATCTTTGTCCATCATCATATTGAACATATTCACTGCAGCCGGCATGCCCGACTCGTGATATAGCAACTCTCGCACCGTGATATTCTTCTTATTTGTTTCTTGTAACGGCTCTATATATTCCGACACTTTTGCATCGAGTTCAAACAAATCTTGATCATATGCCGTCATCACACCAGGCAATGTGCCCACCGCCTTTGACACCGAAGCTAAATCGTAGATAGTTTCGCTACTAACCTTGGTTGTTTTACTAAAATCGAGATACCCATAACCCTTGTTAAGAATCACATATCCATCTTTTGTCACAAGCACTTGACATCCTGGGAATGCTTTTGTATCCAACCCCTTTTGCACTAGTTTGTCTACATTTGCTTCCAACTCCGAGTCAAAGCCTAGAGCCTCAGGAGATGTATAACCCAAACGCGACTTATCAAGTTTCACTCCGTCGCCTAATTTAGCAATACCTTTAAGATTTACCGGCATGCGACCGGTCACGTCTATTCCACCAAACACTGCTTGAGCCGCATATTCACGCGTATATTTAGTGTTGTCATATGCTAACACAAGTGTTTTTTGTTCTTTCACCGATGCGCCAAAGTCGGCCATTTCATAGGGGTTAACAAAAAATACGGGAACAAGATTGGGCAACGACTTCAACTGTGCGAAAGCTTGTTTTTGTGCACCTTTGTCATTATAAACACCCACAATCACTACATCGTGTTTTTTTATTGCCGACAAAGTAGATGATGAAATCGTTCCGGTAGTTGAATAGACATCAACATTAGCATATTTTTTACATGTACTCGTAAATTCGTTATCGCTCGATGCACCGATATTGACCACTGCGATTTTGCGCTCTGCCAAACCTCTCACCGGCAATAAATCAGTTTCATTTCTAACAATCGTCATCGATGCTGTAGCAAGTTTACGATTAATAGCATCGGCCGATGATGAGTTTAATTTTGATTCTATTCCATTCAATTGTGCAGGCTTTTCCGAAGGCAAGCCGAGTGCATATTTATATGCCAACACTTTTTTGCATCTAACCTCAATCATTTCCTCTGAAATCTTGCCCGATTGCATCGCTGCCATCACAGCATCAAGGTCTTTTGCCGGGCTTGCCGAACCAAGCAACATATCAGCACCGGCTATTAACGCTGTTACACAATTATTTTCCGACGACTTTGCCCCTTTCATTGCAAGTGCATCAGTAAAAATCAAGCCTTCAAATCCCATTTCTCCACGAAGAAAATCGGTAGTGATTTTCTTTGACATCGAAGCAGGTGTTCCACTTTTGTCCATCGACGGAACCGATAGATGGCCTACCATAACACCCGACAGACCTTCATCAATATAGGATTTAAATGGCAATAAATCTACCGAATTCAAAGTCGACATATCATGGTCGACAGTTGGCAACGCTTTATGCGAGTCGACCGATGTATCACCATGACCGGGGAAGTGCTTCGATACCGACAACACATTTCCATCCTCCAAACCTTTAGAATATGCCACACTCAAGCGCGCCACTCTCGCAGGGTCTTCACCAAACGAGCGATAACCAATCACCGGATTTGACGGATTGGAATTTACATCGACAACCGGAGCAAAATTCACATGAATACCCATCAATCGACATTCACGAGCCATTTCCTTGCCATATTCATATAGCAATTGTTCATCATCAATAGCCCCAAGTCCCATATTATAAGGGAAACGGGGTGTATTTTTCACTCGCATTGGGAATCCCCATTCGCCGTCGAAAGTCATCATCACCGGAACATCGGCAAGCGATTGTGCGTAGTTAGTCATTGTGACATAATCAGATATACTACCCTTACTAAATAGCAGTCCCCCCATTTTATGAGTTTTTATCCACTTGCTGATTGTCGACTTGGTCGAGGCTCCTCCTGTGGGATCAACAGTAGGAATAAACAACTGCGCCACACGTTCACGTTGACTTAAAGAATTATATACCGAGTCAACCCACTTTTGCTGAGCCTCAACTCCACCTTTATAAAGCATCGATGGCTTGCCGGCTAACATAGTTAGCGACAAAGCCATCATCATAACTGTAAATACTATTTTCTTCATTTACTTTCTCGTTCATTGTTAAACCCGATTGAATTATGAACATTCTGCTTTTGAAACAACTCATATCGTTTGCAGAATTACAATCCATTTTCCAATCGTTCCACTATAAGCAACTAATAATATAATGCAAAATTACAAAAATATATAATACTCACAAAGTATCCCAGCATTCATAACATTCTTTTCTCTTATCTCACTATCATTAACATTATTACAACCCTCATTTAGAACACCTATAATGCATTTTCTCCGGCTATATTTTCTTTTACACAAAAACGTCGAAAAAAATTTACTCGATTTTTTCTTTGCCAATAAAAAAATTTGTTGTAACTTTGCAGTCGCAAACGCAAACGGAATGGCTCCGTAGCTCAACTGAATAGAGCATCTGACTACGGATCAGAAGGTTACAGGTTTGAATCCTGTCGGAGTCACCAATAAAACATAAGCCAATCATTGGCTCCGTAGCTCAACTGAATAGAGCATCTGACTACGGATCAGAAGGTTACAGGTTTGAATCCTGTCGGAGTCACTAACAAAGAGTATCGAAAGATACTCTTTGTTGTTTTCTATACCTCACATTTATTTGAAGATTCGGCCTAATGGTCAAATTTCAGGATGAATATGTGCCTTAAAATCCTTAATGGTCAAAATTCAGGATGCTTACAAATTGTAACTTATAAATATTATGAAAAACACACCGGGGGAACGCCAAGCGGCAAGGGGGCGAGTTGC
>JAZNGZ010000068.1:0-25993 GCA_045576735.1 Muribaculaceae bacterium | reverse complement strand
TCCTTTTTTTATTTTGCTAATTAAACCTTTTTTTCTGAGATTCGCTCTTTGGGGCTACGCGCCCCAACCGCTGGGCAAACCCGCGGTGTTTTTCATATTATTTTCACCGCTGGGGTCGCACTTCGGTTTGGAATCTTCAATACATTGATATAGTGCGATGCACATCCTGCTGCATTTTTCGGCATTTGCATCGCATAATAAATAATTCCCTTTATTTCGGGTGGCTCCGCACACCCCATTTAGGGAATTATTATTTATGCCCTGAATGTTTTTAGCTTAGAAATAGAGCGGATAATGCATAATTATTTTGCTTTTTAATTCTTGTATTTGCCGAGATACAGCCTTTTTATGGCGAATTAAAAAGGGAATATTCTATATGCTCAGTGGTTAAAAAACATGGCCCCAACCGCATAAAATCAGCGATTGAGACCTTATTTTATTTCCGTTCCTATTTTTTTATCGGATGCCGATATGAAAACTAATCATGTTTACTTTTGGCTATTGTTATCCAAACCATCATTAAAACATGTCGCCATCTACAATATCAACGTCATCAATTCCTAATTCTTGTTCTAGATATAAGTCATCTAAATCAGATTGATATAGTTCACCCTCTTCGATAAGGAATTCTTCACCTTGCTCCAATTCTCCGTCGTGGTTCACATCATAAGCCACATAGTCAATCACACCATCACTATCCTCATCGACAAAAATCGCTTCGGTATAATCAATTTCTGCATCGGTATATGTCGACACTTTTCCACCCTCTTCAACGATGTAAGTTTCCGATACCTCAATGTGAGTACCATCCAATCTCAACGTTTCGGTACGATAAGACATTCCCGAATCCTCTTCCATTTCACTACTTTCCAAATAATCCTTTTCGTTATCCATAATATCTATTTTTATTATTTTTTCATTTATTTGCTACAAAGTTATAATAGTTTCGCTCAATTAAAAAGCCTCATCTTACTTTTTTTTTCAAATCTCACCGTTTTCATTGTAAATCACATCGTTTTTCTGACGAATTTTCTCTATTTGAGAAAAATGAACTTTTTTTATAGAAAAACTCACCTATAAAATTTGATATTATTTGAAAATATCACGAAATTTGCATCTTGAATACACATCTATCACAATAGATTAATAATGAATAACGATTTAAACAAAAAATACTATAAAATTCGCGAAGTTGCTGAAATTCTAAACATTCCAGCTTCGACGCTTCGTTTTTGGGAAGGTCAATTCACCATCATTAAACCCAAAAGAAATGAACACGGCACACGCTTCTACACTCCGTCCGACATTGAGACCATAAGAATGGTTCATTATCTGGTTAAAGAGAAAGGGCTAAAACTCGATGCCGCCCAAGAACAAATTAGGCACAATCACTCAAACGTATCTCAACGACACAAAACAATCCAACGTCTAAAAGAAATAAGAACTGAGTTAAAAGCTATGCTCGACGCTCTTCATTCTCTGCGATAAGATTTTTCACTTAACTATGTTACGCAACATATTAACTATATTCACTATTGCGACTTGCTTATTTGCGACCAAGGCGCAAATAAACGTTGACTCATTATATAATAAAGGCAAGGCTTCTTTTGAAGCCGGCGAATATGCTTTAGCCTACGATTACTTCTCTCAAGCAGCCGATTCGGGCTGCATTGAGGCTCAATGCTTCCTTGGCATATGCTATGATAATGGTTTGGGCACCAAGCCCGATAAAATCAAAGCTGTTGAATGGTATTCCAAAGCTGCACAAAGGGGAGATGCTGATGCTCAATATAATCTTGGCATATGTAATTATAGAGGACAAGGCACAAAACAAGATTTAGATTCAGCGTTATTTTGGATAAAAAAAGCCGATGAACAAGGACATTTTGCTGCACAATTATTTATTGCCGGCGTAACCGACAACTCGGCTGTCTCATACGACCCCCAACCGTCGGCCGTTTATTGGTGCTCTAAAGTTGCTCAAACCGGAGATGCTGAGGCTCAATACCATTTCGGCTTGTATCTTTTATCGGGAATTGGCATAGAACAAAACATGAAATCAGCTGCTGAATGGTTTTTAAAAGCAGCCGAACAAGGAATGGCAAAAGCTCAATTTGAATATGCAAAATGTCTCATCAACGGACATGGAGTGAAACAAGACTTCCCGAAGGCCGTATATTGGCTACGCAAATCGGCCGACAACAATTACGACAAAGCCCAACTATGCCTGGCCGAATGCTATGCAAACGGACAAGGCACTCTTCAAAATTACAAACAAGCCTTTAAGTGGTATAACAAAGCCGCGCAACAAGACTATCCCTTAGCTCAATTCAGCTTAGGGCTATGCTATCACTATGGATTGGGCGTAGATAGAGACTTTGAAACCGGCACTAAATGGATTTTAAAAGCCGCCGAAAATGGATATGTCAAAGCTCAATATGCTGCAGCAATTTGCAACATTGAGGGCATAGGAATAACTTGCAACCACTCTAATGCTGTAAAATGGAGCAAAAAAGCGGCTCAGCAAGGTTATGCTCCCGCTCAATACCTTTTTGCCTCTCAATTAAGCATTAATTCTCTATCACCCCCCGACTACACCATCATAAATGAATGGCTCAACAAAGCGGCTCAACAAGAATATACCCCGGCAATATACCTCTTGGCTTGCAACATCTATAGCGGACTGGGAACAGAACAAGACTTCAAAAAAGCATATGAGCTATACTCCAAAGCTGCAAATCAAGGACACATTCCATCGCTTCACAATCTCGGAATTTGCTATGAATTAGGGCATGGTGTGGAGAAAGAGCCTATTAAAGCGTGTGAATTATATTTAAAAGCGGCCGAAAAAGGTTATGCTCCCGCTCAATACAACCTGGGCGTTTGCTACTACAACGGCATCGGCACCGATAAAGACATTACTACCGCGGCAAAATGGTTTGAATTGGCAGCCTCTCAAGGTCATCAAAAAGCGATTGATGCATTAGAGATTATTAATCGATAAATTACTTCATCAATAAAACAACAATGGCAGCCATAATCGGTTGCCATTGTTGTTTTATATGTTTTACAAATTTTATTCTTTTATATTTGGTAGCTCCAAACCTAATCCTTTTGATTTGTCAACACGCTTAAGAATTAATCCTATTATCAACGCCGCCACCCCTAAAGATGCAAGCATAATGAGCGGAGCCGTATAATCATACATTGTTGCAGCCGCTTCAGGAGTAATTGTATGGGTTGCCAATCCCTCTGTTATTTCAGGATTGGTATTATCCAACACTTTACCTATCAACATTGGGAACAACCATAAACCTATGTTTTGTATCCAGAAAATCAACGCATAGGCACTACCTATAATTTTTTGGTCAACCAATTTAGGCACACTTGGCCATAATGAAGCCGGAACCAAAGAGAAACTTGCGCCTAATACAAGAATTGTGATATATGCCACAATAAAGCCTCCAATTGGGCTACCTTTAAACATTGGCAAAACAAATGCAAATGTCAAGTGACAAGCTATAAGTAATATTGCGCCTAAAATCAACATTGTTGCAGCTTTTCCTTTATGGTCTACATAATTACCTAGGATTGGCGTAATACCTACTGCCAATAATGGGAACACTGCAAACACGGTCTCTGCGCTTTGACGCATATACCCCATGTAACAGAATGTTATTAATGCAACAATTGCCATTCCCAACATTGAATATTTCAATTTTTTATTTTTAGCAAAATTGCTAATAAATGCACCTGCCGCAACTACTAACATTATTAAATATTGCACTATAGTAACTTGGTCTGAGGCCCAAAATGAATCTTTGGCAACGGCAGTAAACGACAAATTACATTGGAGCATATTTACAGCATATTTTTGGAATGGGAAAATCGCTGAGTAATATAATACACAAAGCATCGCTACTAACCAAAATCCTCCACTTTTTAATATAGCACCAATATCGCTAACTTTAAATGGTTCTTTTTCTTCCTCCTCTCCTGTTTGTGCATCTAATTTCTTATCCATAAAGAAATATACGATAAACATCATCAGCGCTATCATCAATAACACTACACCAAATGCAACCGAACGAGACACGTCAATATCTCCACCTAATTTAGCAAAATAAGGCGAGAAAATCATACATGTTGCAACGCCTAATCGAGCTAATGCCATCTCAGAACCCATGGCCAATGCCATTTCGCGTCCTTTAAACCATTTTACGATACCACGGCTCACTGTAATGCCGGCCATTTCCACGCCACAGCCAAATATCATAAAACCGATAGCTGCAAATTTTGCTGACGCAGGCATTCCTTGATAAAATGGAGAAATTCCTAATTCATCAAATCCCGGAATATAATTTAGGTTATTATTAAACCACACTTCAAGGCTACTGCCTACAAACATATCGGTTACTGCATACCAATTAATCGCTGCACCAATGAGCATAACTACCCCCGATAATAAAGCGGTGAACCTAACACCCATCTTATCAAGAATAATTCCTGCAAAAATCAAAAAGAATACAAACACATTTAAGAAAGTTTCAGCCCCTTGCATGGTACCAAATGCAGTAGAGTCCCATCCTCGTGTTGATTGCATCAAATCCTTTATTGGCGATAATATGTCCATAAACACATAGCTAAAAAACATCGCCAACGCAAGAAGCAAGAGCGCCGACCATCTAATCCACGCCTTGTCGCTTAATAATTGTTTATTCGCTGTCATTTTAAATTACTTTTATTTGTTTATATAATTTGTCTACAAAGTTAGTGAAATCCATCTTCGTTTTAAAATTTATCAATATTTTTTAAACATATATCCTTTTTTAACCCATTACAAATAGACACCACAAATATAATGCGTATTTTTGACATATACAAATTTCTCCGCCTTTAATTTGAAACAAATTACCACTTTTATAAATCTCAATCTTTATCGAAGTCACCAATTTCTCATTCAGTATAATTTAATGACACAAAATTCTTGGCACATTGATATTTTTTTATGTAAATTTGCACATAACTATTGCAATCACTGCACTATTGACTCATTATTAATCATTGTAACATGACAAAACGACAACCATATACATTTGACCGAGTGGTAAGAATTTTCTTCACCATTGCTTCTATTGGCGCTATTCTTTGGCTCGTCAACACTTTATCCAGTGTACTTCTACCCTTTTGTGTAGCATGTCTCATTGCTTATCTATTGGAGCCGGTAGTACAGTTTAATCGTCGCATTTTTAAAATCAAGCGTCGAGTTCCCGCTATAGCTCTCACTCTTATCGAAACACTCCTTGTTATTGTCGCGATTGGGCTTCTTTTCATTCCAACATTATTAGAAGAATCGCAACAAATGGCAGCTATGTTTAAAGAATATGCAACCTCCAAAGCTAATATTCAATATCTGCCCGAAGAAGTACACACCTACATTCGCAAAATCATTGATTTCGAGCAACTTTCAGCCCTTTTAACCGACCAAAATATCGACAAACTATTATCATTGACTAAAGGGGTTATTTCAGGAGGATTCGACCTTATCATGGGACTTGTCAGTTGGTTTATTGTCCTACTTTATATCATCTTCATTATGCTTGACTATGAAGTATTGACTAAAGGTTTTAAACGCATGGTCCCTCCTAAATACCGTAAAATGGTCTTCAGCATAGGGCACGATGTAAAAACAAGTATGAATTTATATTTCCGCGGACAAGCTCTTGTTGCTTTCTTAGTAGGTGTATTATTTAGCATTGGGTTTAGCATCATTGGATTACCTTTAGCCTTTATTCTAGGAATGTTTATAGGATTGCTAAACATGGTGCCATACCTGCAATTCGTTTCGTTATTCCCTGCCACCCTACTATGCCTCGTATATTCAGTCGACACAGGAAATGATTTTTGGATTATATGGTGGCAATGTATGGCTGTTTACGCAATAGTACAAGTGATACAAGACCTATTTCTTGTGCCAAAAATCATGGGCAAAACAATGGGGCTTAACCCGGCAATTATACTTCTTTCATTATCGGTTTGGGGTGCGCTATTTGGCTTTATAGGCTTAATCATAGCCTTACCTCTAACCACCTTACTATTGTCTTATTACAATCGTTATATCGTAGGAGAAGAAATCAATCACCGTAAACGCCGCAAACTCAACTTCTCAAAAATCAAGCTTACGCGCATAAGAAAAAACAAATCAGCTAAAGATGCTCAACCAAACTCCTCTGCTAACAATTCTTAGCTTCGGTCAACAGTTCTTCGGCTCTAAACACATCTTCGTTACGCACAAACAATCTCACCTCCCCAACCGGGGTCATGGGATAGATACTCGACATGTTTTCATCATTAAGCACACACATCACACCATTACTCAGCAACACACCGCGAGCGATATGAGCATCAATCGCATTACTATAAACTCTTAGCAACACAAGTGTATCTTCCTCTTGTCGACTCATAGACGTTTAGGTTTATATCTATTTCTTAATATTTCTTCGATCAAGTTCGGTTTGGTAACGTTTTGCATTTGATTGATGCGTTTCATAATCAACTGCAAAATTATGATACCCCGAGAAATCCTCCTTGGCACACATATATAAATAATCATGTTCAGGAGCATCAAGCACTGCATCCAAAGTCGATTTTGCCACTATGCGAATGGGACCGGGAGGCAATCCTTCATACTTATATGTATTATAAGGCGATTCAACCTTCGTATGTTCATTCAAGACTCTTCGTATCGAAAAATCGCCTATCGCAAATTTCAATGTTGGGTCGGCTTGCAACTTCATCCCCTTTTTTATGCGATTTAAATACAAACGAGCCACCTTTGGACGTTCATCTTCCTTATTTGTTTCTTCTTCTACTATTGAGGCTACTGTCGACACTTGTGCCGGCGTCAATCCTAATGCCTTTGCCTTTGACACTTTTTCTTCATCCCAATATTTTTTGTAGTAACCAAGTATCTTCTCCACTACTTTTTCGGGAGTGGCATCCCAATAAAACTCATAGCTATCGGGGAAAAATGCCGCAGGATACTCTTCCTTAGCAAAATTTTCTCCACTTAAAACACTATCACATGCACGAAGAAAATCCGCTTCATCAAACTTCATATTTTTCGACACACGTTGCGCCAATTGTTCCATCGTACGCACATTATTAAACGTCACTTTTACCGGAGTTTGGCGACCGGCATCTAACTTTCTGGCCACACTCCATGCCATTGCCCCCGGCTCTATCTTATAAGCTCCTACACTTTCTAAAATATCTCCGCCCATTATTGACCACAAATCATAAACTTTCCCTCCATAATCTGCGCCCAATTTTAATGTCAAACTATCTTGCAATTGTTTTTCTGTATAACCCTTATCTACATATATCCATTGCGCTTTGCCTTCATATCTTTGCATCACATAAAACATCGAAGCAACCGCCACTATCAGCAACACTACTCCAACCGAAATCACATAATACCATTTGCGTGACAATTTTATTGTTTTCTTATTTTTCTTTTTTGCCATAACTTCTAATACTCTATATCTTTATATTTATCAATAATCAACTCTTATTAAAAACCATTTATCGAATGCAAATTTAACCACTTATATTGAAAGAAAAAAATTTTTATGCAATACACTACAGTTCAACACATTAAGAATACCCCACAAAAATATTATCAAAAAATGCTTGTTATTTAAATTATTTTATCTAACTTTGCACTGCTAAACAAAACAAATAGCAAATTTTACTTATTGGAGAGGTGGGTGAGTGGCTGAAACCACCAGTTTGCTAAACTGACGTAGGAGCAATCCTACCACGAGTTCGAATCTCGTCCTCTCCGCCAAAACTGTAATAAAGTCCTGTAAGTCAATCACTTACGGGATTTTTCGATTTGTAGGTCGGACAAAACTCAGACAGTTTTAAAAATAAAATTCGAAATCGTTTGCATTCTTTACCGCCAAAGAATGTAAAAAAATATCTTTTATCACATCGCAAAAAAAATCTCTTGCCGAAGTTTTAGGCTTCACATATCCGAAGCTTCATGTCTGCAAATCATGGTATGTTGATTTTTTTAGTTACGACCCGGCACAAGGAAAAATGCGTCGAAAAAAGTACATGCTAGACAACATTCCGAAGGTGACAGAACGCCGAAAAAGAGCCGCCGAAATGGTAGAAAGTTTGCTAAAACTTCTCCGGTCGGGGTGGTCTCCATGGGTCAATGCCGAAGACTCACGCGGATATATATATTTGGAAGATGCCCTAAATAAATATTCGGGTGCCATTGATAAATATATGGTGCCGTTGATAAATTATCGAAATATACGGAATGCTTTTCGATGAAAAATCCTCCACTAAAAGCCATTTCATGACACATTCATAAAATTTCACGGTCAATAAGCCTCATTTCATCACAATTTCCTCCACAAAGGCATCTTTATAACAAAATAATTAATTATATTTGCATGAAATATTATTATAGGTTATTTATGCCTTATTATGACATATTTACCCAACTTATATTATTAAATAAAGATTTGTATTCGGAAAAAGCATCAAAATTATGAAAAAGTTTCTTTTGGTTATTGTATCGGTAATAATCGGATTGCTATTTTTTAAACTCACAATCAACTATTCCGAAAAATTCGAAAATATAAATAAAGCATACAAAAGTAATCAATGCGTAAACCTCGTTAAAGGCTCCAATACAGAAAAAGACTTAGAGAAACTATTGATTACTCACAATTATGTATCCGACAAAAAGGACGCAGAATTCATTGCCAAACAAATTGCTCTAAATCTCAACAAGGGTCAAGAGCTTTCTAACCTTTACGACTTGAATAAACGCGTATGGCAAGTACCGGCAACACTTGTCGACAGCTGCTTCTCCGATTCTATTGACAACGCAAAAAACAATGGAAAAACCAAGGAAAAAGATGCTAATGCTAAAGAATCAACATTAAAAAAACGTCTCACTTTCTCTCAAGAAAAGTTAGGCATTGATTCCTCATTTAGTTTGATAAAAATAGAACAATTAAAACATGAAATGTCTGTCGGAAATGGCAAAGGTAACGGACGAATTACAGCTATAGTCACCGAAAAGGACTCTACTGCAAATTTCATCAAACAGATGCTACATATCGACAAAAAGCCTTGCAAAGATGTTATTGTGCGTTTATCTGTTCACTACCTCGACTCGACTCATGTAAATTTCAAAGCCGAAGACTCGGTCTTATGCTATGCCAAAACTGACAAAAATGGAGTTGCCACTTTCACCAATTTGGACCCAAACAAGTCTTATAGTGTACTACCCATCAAAAGAGGATATGAATATGGTTCTCCCAAAGGTACTATAGGGGGTAACCTCGCAAAAAGTGGTGACAACAACTCGATTTCATGTCCTTTTACCCAACAAGAACACAAAATAAGGCTTTTCGATGCCACCACTCTAAAAGTCATCAAGGAAGACCAAACGATGACAGTGCGCACCCCTGAAACTTTCGAGAACACTCTCATCACCTACTTGGCCATTTACTTTGCCTTGTGGTGGGCTTTATACCTCTTTAACACCCGCAAGAAAAAATCAATGGATGTGGGCATCTTATCAATCTTGATGCTCCTCACCGGAACATGTATCCTAACTATGTTCTCTATTAACGACCCATTGACCGACAAGCTATTGGGTGTCGACATGGCACAAGGGGTATATGGGGGCATCGCCATTATTTGGTTATTACAATATGTCGATTTCGTGAAACTATACCAAGGTCATTCACGAGTAGCATTCGACATTCCTCTCGACTGCATCAAATGGATTTTCAAACCATTCCGCACAAAAGTGTCATATTTGGCGCAAATCTTATCTGACCGAAAGAAAAACTTCATCTTTAAATCACTTGCATTAGTGGGAGTAGTGTTGTGCTTGCCTTTCATTTTGCTCGATTTAATTCAATTGACTCGACTCAACAACAAAATAAGCAACCTTCTTGATAAACTTCCAAAAGGTAGCGGATATATCTTGGCGGCATTAATACTTACATTGTTATTGTTCACCCCACTAGGAGCATCAGTTGGTGGCATGAAAGTAAACCTCAACGTAGGGATTTTATTCCAACCTAGCGAAATCGCAAAATATCTTGTAATATTCTTCATGGCGGCTTATTTCTGTCGCAATGCTAATAATATCGTAAAATACTCTGAAGAAGGAAACGTTAAACTTTTTGGAGCCAAGATGAAAATGTTATGGGCTGTCATAATAGGGCTATTAGTTCTTATGGCAATATACTTCGTATTAGGCGACATGGGACCTGCTTTGGTTTTGGCATTCACTTTCATCATATTATATTCTATCATCAAATCAAAAATCGACTTAAGCAAAGTCGAAAAGAGCAAACGTCCTATAAAAGTGCTCACATGCGATTTGGCATGGTTAATATATGGTATCCTCTCTTTCCTCACATGTTTATATCTCGGATACCTCTGGGGTGGAAATGTAAAGATGGTGATTACATCCGTCATTTGGTTTATCGTATGGATAGCATTAGGCTATAATCGCAAGCAAATATTTGAAACAGCAATTATATTTAACATCATCATTTGCGCATTTGTGTTTGGGCCACTATTAAGCGATGTTCCAGGGTTAGGAACCGTAGCTAAACGTTTGGCCGACCGCAATGAAATGTGCACAAACACATGGGGAACTCTCCCTATCGATGGCGCTACTCCCGATGCCGGAGAAAACACCCAAGTAGCCGAAGGGCTATGGGGATTGGCTTCGGGCGGGCTAACCGGTCAAGGTCTTGGCAATGGCACCCCCCACGCAATACCGGCCTTCCACACCGACATGGTATTGGAAAGTATGGGCGAACAACTTGGATTGTTCAGCATCATTTCAATCATCATAATAATGGCATTGCTCATGCGCCGAACAATTGTAATAGGTTATCGCACCTCCCACCCATTCGCATTCTATCTATGTCTGGGCATTGCAATAGTCACGGCCGTGCAGTTCATTATCATTTCTCTTGGCAGTACCGGTTTGGTCCCTTTGACAGGGGTTACCGTACCATTCTTTAGTTACGGAAAAGTGAGTATGATTCTAAATCTCACCGCATTTGGCATAATACTCTCAATTTCAAAACGTAATTCATTAGAATCCTTACCTAAAGACATTGCCGAAATCAAAGTTAAGGACATGAACAAATACAGTCATTCAGTGGCGTTGTTAAGCATTGCGTACACTATATTTGCAATATTCCTATGCTCTGTATTTGTAAAATACCAATTTATCGAACGCGACGAAATTCTAGTGCGTCCGGTATATGTCAATAGTTCTAGCGGGATACCGGTTATTAATTACAACCCTCGCATCTCTCTATTAACACGAAAATTGCCTTCGGGTGACATATACGACCGCAACGGCATTCTGTTGGCCACAAGCGACAAAAAAAACATATCAAAACATAAAGACGCATATGCATCATTAGGTCTTGAAACTTGTGACACTTCA
The DNA here is from genome assembly GCA_045576735.1 of Muribaculaceae bacterium. Lineage (GTDB taxonomy): Bacteria > Bacteroidota > Bacteroidia > Bacteroidales > Muribaculaceae > RGIG4079. Next base: position 14,481 of record JAZNGZ010000068.1, on the reverse strand, counting down.
AAACTACAATCTCGGTATTACCCATTTGGTGACCACTTATTCTTCATGTTAGGAGACTTCAACAATCGATTATTCTTCTCTTCTAGCGACACCCATGCACGAGGATATATGGCCGAGGCTCGACACCTCGACACTCTTCGTGGATTTGACAACACTAAATATGATGCTAAGAATAATCCGGTTTTAGTTCCATTAAAATCTGAAGAATATCGCCCCGATAAATATTTTGAAGCTAAAAGCGTTTACACTACCGAAAACAACGTTGCGATCCGCGACTACTCTGCATTGGTTGAACTTCTAAAAGATGGATACTACTATTATCCTCATAGACAAATACCTCGCAACATTGTCGCCAAATATCAAGACGAAAGACTTAATGCTCCTAGCGACATCCATTTGACCCTTGATGCAAAATTGCAAATGAAAATAGAGCAAGGGTTGAATGATTACATCGAAGAACTCAAAAAATCAGGAAATGTTTCTAGATTTGAAAATAAAATTCGAGCATCTGTAGTCGTACTTGATGCCCAAAATGGAGATTTGCTTACTTCTGCAAATTACCCAATGACAAATATGGAAATTTTAAAAGACCCTAATCTTCCCGACAATTACACTACTAGAGAAAAGAAAACTTCTGGCGACGCATATGTCGACATGGACTTAGGTCTCACATTCTCCTCTGTGCCTGGTTCTACCGCTAAAGTAATGTCTGCGATTGCTGGCTTGCAAGCGAATATAAACAATGACAATGAAATTTATTACGTCAATGCGCTTGAGAAAACGGGGAAAGAACCTGCAGGGCAAATTTCGATGGAAACAGCGCTTGTTGAATCATCAAACTGTTATTTCATAAACCTTGTTAACGACAAAAACTTATATAAAAACCTCGCTGACTTGTATTACAATGCTGGCATCTCGATTAACGGAAGAAGAGCATACGGACTTTATTATAGCCCCTATGATAAATTATCTGATTGGAAAAATCAAATAACAAAAGTAGCAAGTTCTGCCGTTAGTACATATAACAACTATATAACTAACTATCATGACAAACAACAATATAAGCACATGTGGCTTCACGAAGCATGGTGGTGGTCTTGGGGACAAGGCACCTTAGATGCATCTCCCCTTGCAATGGCAAGAATAGCATCTATCCCGGCTAACAATGGGAAGATGCCTATAACTAGATACCTTTTGAATGATAAAACATCTTCAATTCCAGTCCTTAGTAACGAAGCTGCAAACATACTAAATAGGCACATGAAAAAAGAAGCGACAACCCATACTTCTGCAAAAATATCGGGTTACACCAACATCGGTGGCAAAACAGGTACAGCTGAACGCTCATACATATACTACAAAAGTGAGAAGAACAAGAATAACGAACGATTAGACTCAACGATGCAAGACTTAAATGACGTATGGTACATATGCTTCATTGAAGGTGTAAATATTAAAACTCAAGGCGGAGATAAGACTTCACCTATTGCAGTTGCAGTTCGCATCGAAAGATTAAATCCTGGACAATTCTCTACTCTCGCTAAATTCTTCATTAAAAATAAACTTTTAGGTATTCTAGAAGAATCTGATTACACTATCTAATCAATATTAATCTATAACACTCATCTCGACAATGAACACATTTTTAAGAGATTACATTTTTATCGACCAATTGGGGCAAGGTGGATTTGCTTCGGTCTATAAAGTCAGACATAAAGATTTAGATTATATTCGCGCCATTCGTGTGCTACGTGATGATGTGATAAACAAAGATGACAAACGTTACCAAAACTTCATTAAAGAGTGTAAAATATTGCTTCGTTTGGGGAATGGCAGTCATCCTAATATTACACACATCTATCGCCCTCGCCTCATTGAAAATAGGGCTATCGTTGAAATGGATTATATTGACGGTTCTGATTTATTCCATTACATTGATGAAAAGAATGGATTTATCGAAATTGACGATGTAATAAACCTCCTTTCAAGCATAAGTAGCGCATTATCATATTGTCACTACGACATTTATAAATATTGCATGGATCGTCAAATCGACAATCTAAAAGACGACCCCGAAGATGGCAAAAAAGTATTGTTAGATGAAGCTACTATTAATCGACTCGTAAAAAAATATAAAGTGATTCACAACGACATCCACTCGGGCAACATTATGCGCCGCGAAGATGGACGATACGTCCTACTCGACTTTGGTTTGTCGATTGATGGTGAAGACGTCGTTAGAAGTAGTAAACGTGAAGGTGGTGTGCCCGAATTTAAAGCACCTGAGAAATGGGATGTAGCTGATGATTTAAGCACTCAATCCGACATTTATAGTTTTGGTATTGTTCTATATTCGTTTCTTGCCGGTCGTGTCCCATTCGTATTTAATAAAGCTATTCCTGAGACAGAGGCTAAGTTTAATCTCATGAACGCTCACAAAAAAGACATTCCCGAGCCAATATTTAATCTTAGAAAAATAGCATTTGAAGCAACTCACCCGGGTGAAACATATGTAAAAGATTATCCCGACTGGCTCGAGAAGATAATTCTAAAATGCCTCGAAAAAGACCCCAAAAAACGCTATAAAGACGGCAAAGAGCTATATGACGATTGCATATCACATTTGCCATGGAATCCCTCAAAAAAAGATTCCATAGACGATATAATCGTAAATCCCGAGCCCCCTAAATCTGTTATGGCACGATTATGGAAAAACAACCTTGATTATAAGGCATATTATAGCGATGACAATAACTTTATTTATTTTAACAACAACTAATAACAATAACTATTAAATAACTACACTTTTTATATGGGATTTTTTGACAAAGTAGCTAAATTTCTTGTCGGCGACAACGTTGACCCCGAAGAAGAAAAAGCAAAAAAGAATAAGGACATCATAGACTCAGGATACGATGATGATGCGTCTCTATCAGAAGAATACGAACATATTAATAACCCACAAGAATCTTGCCCGGAAGATATTATTGAAGAGCCAGAGGACTCGAACGAATCCGAAGACGCCCTCCAAGATGAAGATGTTGACCCTAACGAAAATGAGCTTATAACATCGCCTATTGACGATGTCAATTCCAATAGCAAGCCCGAAGATGATAATATTGAAGAGCCTACAACCGAGCCCATTGATGTGGAGCCCGAGTCTAAAGATGAACCATCCAAAGGCAATGAAAACTCTTCAATTTCTGACAATGATGCTAGCATTCGTCCTAAAGCAAAAAAGAAATCTGTAACAGCGACTCAGGATGACCCCATTCAGAAACAAGACAAAATCATGAAGGGCATCCTAGCCATTGCACAAGATTATCGTATTAACAAAATATCTATAGAAGACAAACTCCTACGAATTAACGTATCAGATAAAATTACGTTCGACATCCTCTGTGGTAGTGATTTCATCGATCGAGCCAAACAAGACATTTTCGACCAAGAAGGCATTGCCTTTGGTAATGGCATTGAAATTTTATTGAAAAAAGAAATTGCCCCCGAATGGACTAAGATATATCCCGATGTATATATTGAAATTAGCTCATGTGGCAAAGAACTACCACCCGAAATTCCGAAAAAGGCCTCTTTAGAAATAATTGCAAATAGTGGTTCTTTATTAAAAGACAGATATATCTTGAGTTCAGAGGAGATAAAAACATTACCTCAAAAAAGATATAACATTGGCATTGGCGCAAAGATTATTAAAGACCGTCGTTTGCGAACAAATCAAATTGCCATTGACGATAATCCTAATTCGCCATTTTTCGAAAACAACAAATATGTAAGTCGTGCACATGCATATATATCATATGACGAACAACACGGATTTCTTCTATACGTAGAACGTGGTGGCACTTCTCTTGGAGGCAAACGCACTAGAGTGTATCGCACAGGAACAGAAATAAAATTAGAAAATCCTATCATCCCTGAACCTTTGTGCGATGGTGATGTAATTGAATTAACAAAAAAAGTACAATTATTATTTAACGAAATAAAAGACTAATCATTATGGGTATCGCAAAATTGTTCAATATATTTAAGCCAAAAGATCCTAAAATTGACGAAGAAGGTAAAATAGGAGGAGATACCCCCCCACCCTTACCACCTATCTCGCAGCATAATGGCATTACCAACCAGCAATTGCTCGACCAATTGCTCGACCACTTTACTCAAGCATTATTAACCGAATCGGTTGGGAGTAAAATGTTGTACCCCATGTCATATAACGTGCTTATGCACGCAGATGACTATAACTCTCGCATCCAAGCGCTTCCATTTGTTTTACCCGAAGTTGTTTCGTCATTTTATCGACGCATCAACGAAATGAGAGCCAAATTTCCCAACTTCAATCCTCCTGCAAGATATTGGTTCTTCCAATTCACCGGGTGCAACATCGACAACATTCCTCAGGGTGAAAACGTTTTAAATATACAGAAAGGACGCCTCACCACAATAGCGCAATTGTTAACTGCCGATGACTCTGACGTATCCGGCACTTCAATTGAAGCTAACGTAAATGTTTCTATCAAAATCGAAGGTTCCGATGTGATGAAAGGTACAAACATTGACACTGAGGCGCTAAAAAGTTTGGATATGGTAAGCGACAATATTTTCAAATTCAAATTTGACCACACTCTCGATGGTGACACCGAAAGAATTAGAGCCTACTCCAATATGGAATTGGCTGAATTGTCCTATACCGATGGTTCTTTCAACTATAAATTCACAATGAAAGACAACTTGATTCACGTATCGGGCAACAACGAAATGCGCAACACCCAAGACATTTTCAAAGTGAAGAACGACCATCTAATCAACTCGCATGTGCAAATTAAACATGACCCATTTGACCAAAAATTCTATATCGCAGCTTACGGACCTACAAACGTAAACGGAAAGGCTCTTGAATTAAGCCAAGGTGGCGACTTAAAATGGCACCCATTGGCTCATAATTCTTCGATTTTCTTCCCACAAGCTATGATTGGTATAACATTTAAAATTAAGTAAAATTTATGGCAAACAATACAACCTTTTTTGGCAATACTGATTTCGGTCGTCGTCGCGAAAACAACGAAGACGCGTTTGTAATTGAAAACATTTGGGATGACGACCACATCCTGGCTGTTGCAATCGATGGGGTTGGGGGTTATGAAGGGGGTGAAGTTGCCGCCGCAATAGCACAAGCATGTATCCCCGAATATCTTCGCAACTATCCCAATGGTGAACGATGCGAATTGTTGAAACAGGCTGTAATCTATGCCAATAATTCTATATTTGAAAAACGCCAACAAAACCCCGAATTAAGTAGCATGAGTTGTGTTCTAACCGCAGCTCTCATCGAGGTAAAAAATCGCCGCATAAACATGGCTCATGTAGGCGACACTCGCCTATATGAACTTGCCAATGGCTCATATCGTAAACTTTCGCGCGACCACTCGCTCGTAGGATATCGCGAAGAGATTGGCGACCTCACCGAAGAGGAAGCGATGAGACACCCTCAACGCAACATCATCAGTCGTGACGTGGGTTCTAAAATCCTGCAAAGCAATTCTGATGACTATATCTACACCGACACCTTCCCTTTGCAAGCCCGCTCATCATTACTTCTTTGCTCCGACGGTCTTTGCGACATGGTGACATCGGCTCAAATGCGCGCCGTTCTTGAACAAGACATCCCCACTCAAGACAAAGTAAACGCCCTAATACAAGCAGCCAACGATGCCGGTGGTAAAGACAATATTACCGTTGTCATTGTTGAGACTCACTTCGAAGAAGAACAACGCAATAACGTCCACAACGACAATGTCGTTACTGAACAAAAAATCGACAATAGCAACCCTTATGTTACGGTCACTCGTGTGAGTGCTCCTACTACTGCTGAGCCCAACATTGAGTCATCCTCATCAAACAACACTACCGGGTCAGCCATATCTCTCGATGACGAGCCGGCAACTGCAGTTTCTCCTGCCAAATTACCGCCTCTCCCCAATAAGCAAACATCTGCTCCGGCGCAACCCCAAAGACAATCGACAACAAACGCTCCCAAAGCCCCTACTCATCAGGGCAGAACTAAACAAACACCAAACGCCACTCGTCATCGACCACAAGCGCCCTCGGCAAAAACTCCACACAAAAATCCTATCAACGACCAACCTCATGTTGAAGTCACCAGAGTTTCACATTCAAATCAACCCAACTACATGCCTTCATATTCTGAGGATGAAGATAAGACTAAATTAAGCACCCCCATTCTCTCAAGTATTATTGTCTTCGCTGCTGTTGTGGTTTTCTTTGCAGGTTATTTTACAAAGGGATACATTAACCCTGAATTTGACAACGGCACCTATTATGAACAAACAGAATATATAGATGCAACAACTCCCGAAACAATAAACAACATCCAAGTCATATCACTTGAATCCGATTCTAATAAAACTCAAAATGATTCAGTGGTATACATTATGGTCAATAACAACGACCTTTACAGTAGAGTTTTCAAGAATGATTCAACAATAAATACCGAATACATTTTGAATCTAATCAATAACAATAAGTTAATCCCAAAAATCAAGAATAGGCCAAAGGGCAACCAAGCAACGACATCTGCTGAAGGTGCTAGTGCCGACCCTGCTCTTTCAGAAGAAAAAATCAATCAATAAATGCCCTAACGAATGACAAAATATATAAAATACATATATTACCCTTTAGGCATTATTCTGTTACTGCTCACAATCAGCCAATTCTTGCCAATAGCAAAAGATGTTTTCTCTCATCTATCTAAATACCAATGGCTATTTTATGGCATGATTGCATACTTTATTGTGCGCCAGTTCTCTTTTTTCTCGCGCAATGAAGATTGGTTGCAAACCACTTCCCACGAAGTTACACATGCTATTGTAGGAATTATGTTTTTCCACAAAATACATTCCTTGCAAGCCGGACAAGACGGAGGAATGGTACAACATAGCGGCCGAAAATTTGGAAGCATATTCATCACGCTTGCCCCTTATTGCTTACCTATTGCTACATATGCAATTCTGCTATTCCGCATCCTAGGGGCTGACTCTATGCTATATATTTTCGACTTATTTATCGGTTTCACCTTAGCATTTCATATTGTGTGTTTTTGGACGCAAACTGAACGCCGACAACCCGACATTCAACAATATGGGCTAGTAGGTTCTGCTCTTTTTATTTCCGTTGCGCTCATTTTCAATGCATCTATAATTTTATTAAGCATCCGCCGAGGTATAATCGGAGCTATATCCGACATCCTCCCTGCCTATTGGGACACATTTACAAATTGGATTTCAGCAATATTTTAGCCATTTAAAGACCATGTACGACGTTGACTCACTTCTATCCCACTGTAATGAAATCGACCAAATGATTGACCGAGGCGATGTCCCCGATGCCGTAAGATTTTCCGGAGAATTGTTGGCTAAGGCCGACTCACTTTGGACTAATGCTCGAAACAACAAAATCGACTCAAAAAAAGCGATTTCAGCTGTCGCAATATTAGCCGCATACCATTGTGATGCTTTAGCCATGATGAGTAATCTTAACGACGCATACGCAACTGCTGTCACCGTTCTATTTCAGATGGCTATCGACGGAAACGACTCTCTTTCTATCAACCAGTCGGCACTACAACTCTACAACACCGCCATAGTATCGCTGATGCAAATACTTCAACAGCCGGCACTTCAGCCCGACGACACTTCTCGCCAACACATCAACGAAATAATGCGTTATTTAGCTTCAATGCTATATCACTACTACAACATCGTCGGGAAAGCACGACCAAACTTTCCGCATCTTCAAGTAACATACCAACTACTTTCACAGCTACAAGGCAGTGTTGACATACAATATCCCACAATCAAAGTACTCAACGAAGAAATATCCCCATCTTCTCCTCTCCCACTCTTCAGCGACCTCGTTGGTCGCTCCCATGCAATGCGACTTATCGAGCCTTAACACGTTTCAACTGCGTCTCTCTCATTGATTACATCTATGCCGTAATAGATTTTAGCTGTTGGAGGAGATGTGGTTGCTTTATATCTTTGCATCAGAAATGATAAACGATAATAAATCAAAACTGACATAGATATGAAAGCAAAACATCTTAATTTCGACGAATTTGCAACCAGTGTGGCAAATCCTCACAACTTAAGTAATTGGCAGTTTCTTGGAGACAAACCTGCCATTGTTGACTTTTACGCATCGTGGTGCGGACCGTGCAAAATGCTTGCTCCGGTACTCGACGATGTGGCTTCCGAATATGACGGCAAGGTTGATGTATATAAAATCGATGTCGACAAAGAACCCGAACTTGCCAACGCGTTCAAGGTGCGAAGCATTCCCACCCTACTATTTATTCCACGCGACAAATTGCCCGTAATCTCTCGCGGTGCCATGAGCAAAAACGAACTTGTCGACGCCATCAACACTCACCTATTATAACAACCAACTTACTTTTTATAACTCTCCCCAATAGCGATGACCACTCAATCGTCATCGCTATTATTTATCTGATATAATTTTTCAAAAAAACATCTAAATAGATTGGTCGAATTACAACTTTTTTCTGTAACTTCGCATAAGTAAAATATAACGTATAATTATCTAAACTGAATAATAACATGAAAAAGAAATTTATTTGCGTAGTATGTGGTTACGTACACGAAGGTGACGAAGCTCCCGAACAATGTCCATTGTGCAAAGTAGGTAAAGACAAATTCAAAGAACTCGTTGAAGACGAAGAGTTGAAATTCGTTACCGAACACGAAATAGGCATCGCTAAAGGTTGCGACGAAGAAATGATTAAAGACCTCACCACTCATTTCAATGGTGAATGTTCTGAAGTGGGTATGTATCTCGCTATGTCACGTCAAGCCGACCGCGAAGGTTATCCCGAAATCGCCGAAGCATTCAAACGCTACGCTTGGGAAGAAGCCGAACACGCTGCTAAATTTGCCGAACTTCTTGGCGAATGTGTGTGGGACACTAAGACAAACCTCGAAAAGCGTATGGCTGCCGAAGCCGGCGCTAATGCCGACAAAATGCGCATCGCTGCTCGTGCTAAACAACTCAACCTCGATGCTATCCACGACACCGTTCACGAAATGGCTAAAGACGAAGCGCGTCATGGTCAAGGATTCCAAGGTCTTTACAATCGCTTCTTCAAAAAATAATATCTAACCAAAATTTATTTTATATCATGGCTGAATTAAAAGGTTCTAAAACCGAAAAAAATCTTCAAGAAGCATTTGCAGGTGAGTCAATGGCTCGTAACAAATACACCTATTATGCCTCTCAAGCACGCAAAGATGGCTACGAACAAATCGCTAAAATCTTTGAAGAAACTGCTAACAACGAAAAAGAGCACGCCAAAATTTGGTTTAAACTTCTTCATGGCGATGCAATCCCATCTACTGCTGAAAATCTTCTCGACGCAGCTCAAGGTGAAAACTACGAGTGGACCGACATGTATGCTCGCTTCGCTCAAGAAGCTCGCGAAGAAGGGTTCACCAAAATCGCTGCCCTCTTTGACATGGTAGGCAAAATCGAAAAAGAACACGAAGAACGCTACCGCAAACTCCTCGCTAATGTAGAAGGTCAATTGGTATTCTCTCGCGAAGGTGATTGTATTTGGGAATGTGCCAACTGTGGCCACATCGTTATCGGTAAAAAAGCTCCTGAAATGTGTCCAGTGTGCAAACATCCTAAAGCATTCTTCCAAATCAAAGCTGAAAACTATTAATCGATAGATTTCAATAATAGAGAGACGGTGCATCACTATGTGACGCACCGTCTCTTATTTTAGTTATACAGATGACTTACTTTTGACACACCAATCGGAAGCCGCTGTTGTAGCTTCGGTTGTCGGGATAGTGGTTGCCGCGAAACGATACTCGACAGCTCTGCGCATTGCTGCCCCAGCTACCGCCACGATCCACGCGATAAGAGCCTGAGAATGGACCAGTAGGATTGCTCTGTGCTGACGAAGAATATCTACCATACCAATCACTACACCATTCCCTCACATTGCCACTCATATCATAAAGGCCTAATTCGTTAGGGGCTTTGGTGCCTACTTGGCGGGTCGTTGATGATGAATTATCATAATACCACGCCACATCGCCTATGGTATTACTTCCCGAGTATTTATACCCTTTGCTCTTATTCCCTCCTCGAGCGGCATATTCCCATTCGGCTTCGGTGGGAAGACGGAAGGTTTTGCCGGTTATCTTATTCAAGCGGGGGATAAAGATATTGACTATATCTTCCCAACTCACATAATAGGCAGGATAATAATCCCCTACTCCATAACTTGACGATGGTTTTGAGCCTAACCATACATCTGAGGCGTATGCACTCATCGTTGAGCCATCGGCTGCTGTGCCACTATATTTCATAACATATTCCCACAATTGCTGAGTTACTTCATATTTTCCAATATAAAAATCACTCAAGGTTACTTGATGTGTGGGATATTCTTTACTTTCCGGGTCAGATGTTCCTTGCTCCTCTGTAGCACCCATAGTAAAAGTGCCACCTTTTACAAACACCATTTCGTCATTGGGCAATCCATTAAAAATGCCATCTTTTGTAATATCATTTTTTAATGTTGGCTCATCGTTTTCATCTTTACTACATGATACGCTCCCAACTAACAATATCACAACCTACATTAACGCCCAAAGTTTATATTTTTTCATAAATAAAAATCTTTTATGTTTTTTACTTTCGACATACTAAGCGAAAACCGAAATTCCCATAACGAGCATTTGCATTAGCAAAATCTCGAGAAGAGACTCTACAAGACCGTTTCGTATAGATATGAGTTCCTCCCCTGCAAACAACCTCTAACCCTGTTTTAGGTCCAGTGGGATTAAGTGATGGACTTGATGCATAATAATTTTCATCATACCAATCACTACACCATTCACCCACATTGCCACTCATATCATATATACCTAACTCATTGGGCGCTTTAGTGCCACATTGATGATTTATTTGCGATGAATTATCGGTGTACCACGCTACATCGTCAATAATATTACTCCCTGAATATATATATCCTTTACTCATATTCCCTCCGCGGGCTGCATATTCCCATTCGGCCTCGGTGGGAATGTCAAAATGCTTCCCTGTGAGACTATTTAGATTTGCAACAAAATCAACACAATCCATCAATGAAATATTTTCTACCGGATACTTAGCCATTTGTGGGAACGACGGATTATACCCCATCACATATTCCCACAATTCTTGTGTCACCTCATATTTCCCAATATAAAAATCGCTCACTGTTACTTCATGTGCAGGATATTCGTCATCATCAGGAGCTTCAGGGATTTGTTCCTCTGTAGCACCCATAGTAAATGTGCCACCTTTCACAAAGACCATCTCATCATATGATATTTCCTCAAAAATATCAAAATCAGTCTCCTCTGTAGGCGCGTTAGGATCATCCTTTGGTTCATCTTTTTCACATGATGTAAAACTCATGCCTAATGCCATAATTAGCAATGATATAAATTTAATCTTTTTCATAACTTTTATTTTTTTACTTTCGACATACTAAACGAAAACCCAAATTATCCCACCGCTCATCTGCATTAGCAAAATCTCGGGAAGAAACTCTACAAGACCATTTCCCATAGACATAAGTTCCTCCCCTGCAAACAACCCCTAACCCTGTTTTAGGTCCAGTGGGATTAACTGTTGGACTTGATGCATAATAATTTTTATCATACCAATCACTACACCATTCAGCCACATTGCCATTCATATCATATATACCTAACTCATTGGGCGCTTTAGTGCCTACATGATGAGCATTAAACGATGAATTACTTTCGTACCATGCCACATCGTCAAGGATGTTGCTTCCTGAATATATATATCCTTTACTCATATTCCCTCCGCGGGCTGCATATTCCCATTCGGCCTCGGTGGGAATATCAAAATGCTTTCCGGTGAGACTATTTAGATTTGCAACAAAATCAACACAATCCATCAATGAAATATTTCCTACCGGATTCTTTGCCTCTTGTGAGGACGACGGATTATACCCCATTACATATTCCCACAATTCTTGTGTCACCTCATATTTCCCAATATAAAAATCTCCCACTGTAACTTCATGTGCAGGATATTCGTCATATTTAGGAGCTTCAGGGATTTGTTCCTCTGTAGCTCCCATCGTAAAAGTACCTCCTTTTACAAACACCATTTCATCACATGATATTTCCTCAAAGATATCAAAATCAGCCTCCTCTGTAGGTGTGTTGGGATCTTCCTTTGGTTCATCTTTTTCATCACTACACGACACAAAAACCACCGACAGCATCATCGCTACCATTAGCCACAATCTTCTCTTTGCTTTCATAATTCTCATTATTTTATATTAGGTTAGTAAATTCAGATTATATAAACACAAATTTATATAAATATCCAATCAACAACCATGCATAATAATGCATTGTGACACATACTATATATTCAGTTGAAAATCACCAACACTTTTATTGTGAAACTTCTCATTTAACACATAAGTTTCATAAAAAACATGAACAACAATATAAAGTAACCTCAATCATTGAATTAATGTAGTTGGAATTTTTTACCACCTCCTGGCTTTGCCGTACTCCTCCTAAACAAGGTTCAGGAGGAGAGTTTTCCTATCCTCTTGCAACCGCCTATGCGTTAACTAACGCCTGCCCTTCCTTTAGGAAAGAGCAGGTGTCACGTATAGACGGAGGGGTGAGGTTCGCACTATGAACTGAATTAATTAGATTTTAAAATGCAGTTTTTTTACCACCTCCCGGCTTCGCCCCACCCACCCTCTCAAGCAAAAAAAAGGTTGCATCGCGTAGTGTGATGCAACCTCTTGGAGTATATAATTAAATTGTCTTATTATGGTATCAAGCCATAAGCACGGAACACTTTTTGTATTTTTTCGAGCGCATAGGTTACTTGTTCTTTAGTGTGTGTAGCCATCATGCTGAAACGAATCAAAGTGTCTTGTGGAGCAACCGCAGGTGAAACAACAGGGTTCACGAAGATACCTTCATTGAGAAGATCACGAGTGATTGCAAATGTTTTCATATTATCGCGGATATACAATGGAATGATAGGAGTAGAAGTGTGACCTATCTCACAACCCATGTTGCGGAATCCTTCAAGAGCATAATTAGTAATATCCCAAAGGTGTTCTTGCAATTCGGGTTCTTTCTCCATGATATCGATAGCCGCAAGAGCTGCTGCTGTTGACGCAGGAGTGATACTTGCAGTGAAGATATATGAACGAGAATGGTGACGGAGGAAGTTGGTGATTTCTTTATCTGTTGCGATAAATCCACCAAGCGATGCGAATGACTTACTAAATGTACCCATGATGAGGTCTACATCTTTAGTCACGCCAAAGTGGTCACAAGTACCACGGCCACCTTTACCAAACACACCAATACTGTGTGCTTCATCTACCATCACTGTAGCATTATATTGTTTTGCGAGTCTTACAATCTCAGGGAGATTAGCGACATCACCTTCCATTGAGAACACACCATCGGTCACGATAAGTTTTACTTTATCGGGAGCACACTTTTGGAGTTGCTTTTCGAGCGACTCCATATCGTTGTGTTTATATTTCAATTTTTGAGAGAAAGCCAAACGATGACCTTCAATGATTGAAGCGTGATCTTGTTCGTCCCAAAGGATATAGTCTTCACGACCGGTAAGAGCCGATACTACACCAAGGTTTACACCGAAACCTGTTGAATAAATCATTACATCTTCTTTGCCTATATACTCAGCAATACGTGCTTCAAGTTTTTTGTGAAGATCAAGTGTACCATTAAGGAATGGAGAGCCTGCACAACCTGTACCGTATTTACGAGTTGCTTCAATAGCAGCTTCTTTAATACGAGGGTCATTAACAAGACCGGTATAGCAGTTTGAACCAAACATCAATACCTTTTTGCCATCGATGATTACTTCACAATCTTGTTCGCTTGAAATAGCACGGAAATATGGATATACTCCGGCTGCTTTTGCTTCTTGTGGTGCAGTATACTTTGCGAGTTTAGCTTGTAATAGCTTCATAGTTTATTAATAATATGAAAATGAGGTTATAAACTATCTGCAAAAACCAAAGATACACATCTCATTTTTGCAGGCTACAAAGGTAGCAATTTTTAACGAGAAAATTGCCTTTTTTGACAAATATTTTACACATTTACCACCTCATTTGTGCAAAAAAATCAAAACGAGGCTACTTATTCATCAATCCTCTAAACAAAAAGGGGCTGTGTCAAAATACCATATTTTGACACAGTTTCTTTTTTAAGCAGCAAGGTTTCGAAAATCTGTAAAATCGTCAAATTTCATTTTTTTGCAGAATATTCGATTCACGGAGTCCAAAAAGCGGTTAAAAAATATGATTTGAGAGAAAAACGTGTGATT
>JAZNGZ010000067.1:0-27673 GCA_045576735.1 Muribaculaceae bacterium | reverse complement strand
GGACTGTTGTCACCGCGAAGACAACGCCAAAGAGACTAAGGTGGTGATAGCGTGAGGGTTCCACCTCTTCCCATTCCGAACAGAGAAGTTAAACTTCACCGCGCCGATGGTACTGCGAAAGTGGGAGAGTAGGTCACCGCCCCCTATCCAAGCCCCGATTCAGAAATGAGTCGGGGCTTTTTGTTTTTGGTGTAAACAGGGATGGGAATATGAGTCAAATAGGTCAAATAGGGCTACTAGGTTTACTAAGTCAACTGGGTCAAATGAGTCGACTATGAACTCTAGGGAGAATTTATTTATATATTACTTTTGACACTTTGTTGCCTTTGCGTTTGATGAAGAAGCCCGATGATGGGTTGTTGATTTTTATTCCTTGTAGGTTGTAATATTCTTCTTGAGCATTATTATCATTAGTAATGCTTAGTACCGACACATCGGTGTTGTCGGTGAGTTCGTAGGCGCTTATACCATTGCCGGGAGAATAGGTGTATAATAATCCTTTATTTTCGGATATAGAGTCGAAGTCGGACAATACGTGCAAGGTCCCTATCGACACAGTGCCAAGACCGCTATTAGGCAAAGTCCACATTGCATTCATTGAGCTAAAGTCCATTTGCTCGTTTACTGAGACTAATTGTATATTTGATGGGTTTGTAGTGTTGCTGCAATAATTATATGCGTGAGCGATGTAGCTTTTTCCGGCAAGGGTGAAGAATGTTGCACCAGCTGCCGATGCTTTTGATGCTGCTACCGAACTCTTCTCGGCAAAAGACTCTGTAATCTCGCCAGTGGCAAAATTATATCGTGTGAGGTAGGTGTTTGTGCCATCAACAAATATGTCGTTTTCGTTGATAGGTGTCACAAGAGGAGCTGTCCCTAATGAAGATGCACTTGCGGGATATAACGATTTTAAAGAGCACACATCGTTTACAATTGTGTCACCGGTAATAGTCCAACGGACAACTTTATTTGTCCCTTTAATCGCTCCAAATACATAAAAATGGTCAGATAACACATCGCCACATACAGAAATGTTGTCGATGCGGCCTCCTTCGGGGCAAGTGAGATGGCAAAGGGCTTTTGCCCAGCAGGTGTTTAAGTCTACATAATTTAATATTATCGCAATAGAATCGACGCGTGTCGACATATTTGCGATGCATACGTTGCCTTTGCTATCTTTTGTTACAGTGTTGCAAGGATATGAATTGGAACTTGCTGAATTGTAGATGAATTTGTCTTCGATATGTTCGCCTGTGCGACCATGATATTTGCGTAGATACACCGATGCGTATGATGAGTTTTCACTGCGTCCGGCAAGATATACATATCCATCTTTAGCAATGAAACTGCGATTGAGTTTTCCATTATCTTCAAAGGAGATATTTGCAAAGTCAGTTTGAGTAGTGCGCATCCATAGATTTTCTATGCTTATGCCATCTTTGTCGGGATATTTGTAAGGGTCGTTTTTAATCTCGTATCCATCTTCAAGATCCCCCGTGCCTACTTCTGTTACTGCAAATGAACGATAATCAGATATAGAAGAGTTAACACGTTTCCCTTCGCTTACCACGCGCCAATAGAAAGAGCCTAATCCAATAAATGCGGAAGGGATTTCAGCCTTATCGGCAGTAGTTTCTACTTTATATATAATATCAACGAAATCGGGCGAAGAGGCTATTTGTAGTGTAAATATATCGGCATTAGCATCGCCATTCCATTCAAATGCGATGTTTTTGCCCACATTCTCATTGTCTTTTGGCGAAATAAGATTGGCCTTAACTGCAACTTCGCGAGTAGGAGAGATAAAATTCGACACCTCGCTTGTAGTTTCTAATTTGCCTTCTTCTATAGATTTTATTCTCCAAAAATACTCTTTGTTGCTTTCGGCAAAACCAAGATCGATAGTGATATTGGGTGTTTTAATCCGGTTTTGACAATATGCGATGTTGCTGAAATCTTTGTCTTCAGTTATTTCGAGGGAATATGTAGCATTATCGAGAGCAGTCCATGAGAAGGAACAGTCCCAATCTACTTTTTTGCTATTAATAGGGTCTAAAAGTGTTACCGGTTGCGACACTCCATTGGGGTATCCAATAATAGCCGGTTGTGATTCTCGGCCATATCCATCGTAGATGCACACCGCATACCAATGATTATTGACACAATCAGCAGGCAAAGAGTAAACCGAAGGGTAGCTTACCCCAAGAAGATATTCGTTGTTCAGACCATCGTCGGTGAGTGCATCGCCATAAGAGATAGAATCGGGTACGGCATATATTGAGTAACGAATAATCGCATTGCCATTGGTTGTGGCATTCCATTTTAGCAGTCCTTCTTCAATCGTCAAGCCACTCACAGGGGCATAGTCTTTCCCTTTTTTCCATTCAAGAATAGGATTTAGAGCGGGGCGAGAGAAGATTTTTTCTTTAAAATAGGCTCCTGCACCGGTCACTGAGGGGCCATTAAGATATTTTGTGCTGAAAAAGCATAAACCAAACGCTCCGGTGCGAGACAATCGGCGTGCAATGAGAGTTTGATTTACATGCTCGTCCCAATGTGATTGTGTGTTATCGTCGTTTAAGCATGAAACGTCTAAACTTGTGTAGTGATGACGGCCGAAATGAGTAGCCATTTCGTCCCACCAATCAGTGAGGGGTTCAAAAGGTCTTGTAGCGTCGTCGGTGTGAAAATATTCTTGTGGAGAGATGAAATCGATAGTGCCGCTATTAAGCCATGAAAGCGGGTCGGAATATATTCCTTCGTATTGCCAGTCGTTTTTAGCAAATGGAGCAGTGGGGAGCCCATATTTCCACGCAGAGCGACCTGCCGTTGAAGCCGGGGAAATCCCAAAACGCAAATCGGGTCGATTGTCTTGCACCATGTTATACACATCTTTTATCATCTGGTCAACATTTGCACGTCGCCAGTCGCTAAAACTTAAATCCCCGTCATAATTTTTCCATAGGTTGTAGTCGCCGGCAGTTTCATCGGCAGGGAGAGAATTGGGATAGAAATAGTCGTCGAAAATCAATCCTTGCACATCATATTTGGTGATGATTTCCTTGCAAACATTCACAATGTGTTTACGCACTTCGGGCAATCCGGGATTGAGATAAATGCGCTCGCCACTTGCGAGCAATAATCCTCGATCTTTAAATGATTGATCAATCGGCGTTTTCCAATTAGCATTGTTGCTGGTCCAGCGATAGGGGTTCACCCAAGCATAGCAATCAATACCACGTTTATGACATTCCTCTACCACAAATGCCAAGGGATCCCACCCCGGGTTAGTGCCGCGTGTGCCGGTAAGATATGATGACCAAGGCTCATAGCTCGATTCATACATGGCATCGCACATCGACCGCACTTGAAAGCATATGGCATTCATGTTCATCATCTTTAGGCCGTCGAGATAATCAATCATTCCTTGTTTTTGTTGTGCAATGATTTCGGGGCTTGTGCCTCTTACTCGTGGCCAGTCGATATTGGCTACTGTGGCCAGCCAAGTGGAGCGCCATTCGCGTTTAGGAGATTCGGCCAACACATTTGTGAAAAATAAAGTGGCAAATATTATCGTAATAAAAAATCGGTTATTCATGATACTAAAGTTATAATGTTGCGATTACAAATATAATATGATTTTTTTACGATAACAATAAATCTCTAATTTCTAAGACAAAAAAAGCGATGAGAGTCAATCCCATCGCTATAATTTAAGAGTTACAATATATTACAATTTCTTGAAGTAGAAATCGAGTACATCGCGGGCGGCGGTGAATGAGCTTTGTTGATTGGCGAGGACGCGTTTCTCACGGTCTTGGAGAAGCGCGGCTACGTCGGTATCGTTATAGAAGTGGTTGCGGAGCTTTTCGTTGATTGTTTCATACATCCAATAACGCGCTTGTTGTTGGCGTTTTTGCTCGAAGTGGCCGTTGGCTTTCACGAATTCGAAGTAGCGGTCAATCATCTCCCACACTTCGGCAATACTTGTTTCATAGTAGCCTGAGTAACATAAAACCTCGGGCATCCAACCCGATAATGTGGGGGGGAAGAGGTGCAATGCGCTACGGAACTGAGCTTGAGCAAGGCGAGCACGGTCGATGTTGTCGCCATCGGCTTTGTTGATTACGATGCCGTCGGCCATTTCCATAATACCACGCTTGATTCCTTGCAGTTCGTCGCCTGTGCCGGCAAGTTGTATGAGGAGGAAGAAGTCGACCATTGAGTGCACAGCGGTTTCGCTTTGTCCCACACCAACGGTTTCAACGAAAATGTTGTTATATCCTGCAGCTTCGCAAAGCACGATAGTTTCGCGAGTTTTGCGCGCCACACCACCGAGCGAGCCTGCCGATGGGCTAGGGCGAATGAAGGCAGAGGGGTGAATAGAGAGTTTCTCCATGCGAGTTTTGTCGCCGAGAATACTCCCTTTAGTGCGTTCGCTTGAAGGGTCGATAGCTAATACGGCTAATTTTCCACCATCTTTTAGCACGTGTAGACCGAATGTGTCGATAGAGGTACTTTTTCCAGCTCCCGGCACACCGGTGATGCCTATGCGTCGAGAATTTCCCGAATAGGGCAGGCATTTTTCGATAACCTCTTGTGCTAACACTTGGTGCTCTTGAGAGAGGCTCTCAACAAGAGTAACAGCGCGACTCAACATTGTTACATCGCCTTTGAGGATACCTTCGACCATTTCCCCAACGGTTGGCAATGGTTTTCGACGGCGGCGAAGGTATGGGTTGACGATAGGAGGTTGTTCCACTCCTTTGTTTACGGTTAATCCGTTATATTGTTCATCATTTTCGATATGTTCCATAATTCATGTAAATTAGACTCTCTACAAAGGTAACACAAAGAATTGAGAATTGGGAGTTGAGAATTGAGAAATTTGTGAAGAAAGCCGAAATTAAACCATTATATTTAAACAAAGTCTAAAAAATAACAAATACTTAATTAATTTGTTGTAACTTTGGAGAAACAAAAAAATAGCGATATGAAACGTATTATTTCATTATTTACATTAGTATTGATGTCGGCAGTGGCATTCAATATTATGGCAGCAGGAAATGGTGCCGAGATGACTTTTAGTAGCAAAGTTCATGATTTTGGGACAATAAAAGAGGCTAATGGTCCAGTGTCTTATACATTTGAGTTTACTAACACAGGTAACGAGCCATTGGTAATAGTTAACGTGAATGCAAGTTGTGGATGCACACGTCCTGAGTATCCCAAAGAACCTATTATGCCGGGCAAAAAAGGTAAGATTAAAGTAACATTTAATCCAGCCGGCCGCCCCGGAGAATTTAGTAAGGAGATAAAAATACGCATAAATGGAAATAAACGACCGGTGTTGCGTATCACAGGTACAGTAGTGCCCAAATAAATATAATATGAAGAAATTAGCAAGTTCTCTTGTTATGATGATTGTCGCCTTGGTAGCCTGGGGCGACACATCTATTAATTGGCTTAATCCTACGCACGATTTTGGCGCATTTAAAGAAGATTCGGGATTGGTTACGTGTGAATTTAAAGGGGTAAATGTGAGCAATGAACCGGTGTCGATAGTAGAGGCACGTGCTACATGTGGGTGCACCACTCCGCGCTATTCCTATAGTTCTATTGCTCCCGGCGACACGATTGTGATGAAAGTTGCATATGATCCTTCGGGACGTCCGGGTCGATTTGTCAAAAAGGTTTATGTGAGAAACAGTCATGATGAAGAACAGGCTGAGTTGAGAATTAAGGGTGTAGTTATAGGCAATGAAGCGACTCTCAAGTCGCGTTATCCGGTTAATATGGGAAAGTTGCGTATGCAGAAATCGGTTATTGACTTTGGAGATATGGAAAAGGCAAAAGATAAAGGGATATATGTTACTGCCTATAACCAAACGGTTGATACGATTGCACCAATACTCAGCGGAGTACCTTCTTATTTCCAAACATCGATTATCCCGTCGGAGATTCCTCCTGGCGAACAAGCCACAATTGCTATCCATCTTTTGGGCCGAGAATGTGATAAATGGGGACCATTGAATGAAGTTGTTTCTTTAATTCCCGATAAAGGAGAGGAGGCGCAAAAAGTTGTGGTTATCGCAAATATTATTCCTAATTTTTCTATGATGACCCCCGGAGAGCGAATGAAAGCCCCAAAAGTGGAGTTTGAAAGTGATCGAATTAATTTTGGCGAGTTAAGTAGAGGTGGGGAAAAAGTTACTATGGAAGCCAAATTGAAGAATGAAGGAGAAAATACTCTTGAGATTTATCGTGCCTACACTATAAGTGAAGGTGTAGACGTGAAAGTAGAAAAAAACAAAGTAAAAGGGGGTAAATCAATAAAAGTGATGATAACCATCGACCCTACAGTATATAAAGGTGAGGTGCTTAGTGGAGAAATCGTTTTTGTAGTCAACGATCCCAATAATCCTCAAGCTCGATTGAGATTTGTGGGAGAGATGAAATGATAATAATTCATAATGCATAATTCATAATTAACTCGGGCAAGCCTGTTGAACTCTTCGGGGTTCATAATGCATAATTCATGATTTAGGAGATTTTCTGAAAACTTCGACGGGGCAATGTTATCACAACATCGCCCCGTAAAGCTAATAAACCAATCATTATCACATTTCTTGCAATGGAAAAAGTAATTTTGCTATCTGATATTAAAACAATGGTTGCGATAAAAAGTTTACTGAGGTTGTGATTTTTTTTTGAATTAATTTAAAAGACACGATATTTCTTGTTGTTATCAACGTTTTTCACTAACTTTACGGAAAGATAAATCGCAAAATAAGCATAATTTAACCAACGTGGGCAAAAATATTGCCCTAAACATGACTTATCTTTGTGATGTAAAAACGAAACAATAATAAAAAGTATATAGAACAATGGCAAAACAAACAACAAAGAAAACAGCCGAAGCCAATCCTAAAGATGCACGATTGGCAGCGTTGTCGCAAGCAATGGCTCGTATTGAAAAAGATTATGGTCGTGGTGCTGTGATGAAACTCGGCGATGAAGTAGTGGAAGATGTAGAGGTGATTTCTACCGGTTCGATAAGTCTTAACCATGCACTTGGTGTGGGTGGGTTCCCTCGTGGACGCATCATCGAAATCTATGGTCCTGAATCATCAGGTAAAACCACACTTGCAATTCATGCAATTGCCGAAGCACAAAAGAATAGCGGTATCGCTGCTATTATTGATGCGGAACATGCTTTCGACCGCTTTTATGCCGAAAAACTTGGTGTAGATGTGGCAAATCTTCTTATCGCTCAGCCCGATAATGGTGAGCAAGCTCTCGAAATCGCCGAACAACTTATCCGTTCATCGGCAATTGATATCCTTGTAGTCGACTCAGTGGCCGCTCTTACTCCTAAAAGCGAAATCGAAGGAGATATGGGCGATCGCAGCATGGGATTGCAAGCGCGCTTGATGTCGCAAGCTATGCGTAAGCTCACAGGTACAATCTCACGTACCAATACCACTTGTATCTTCATCAACCAATTGCGTGAAAAGATTGGTGTGATGTTTGGCCCTTCTGAAACCACAACCGGTGGTAATGCGTTGAAATTCTATGCATCGGTGCGTATCGATATCCGTTCAAGCACTACTATCAAAGATGGCGAAGATGTGCTCGGCCGTCACACAAAAGTGAAAGTGGTGAAAAACAAAGTTGCGCCTCCTTTCAAACGTGCTGAATTCGATATTATGTTTGGCGAAGGTATCTCTAAATCGGGCGAAATCATCGACCTCGGTGTGGAATATGATATTATCACAAAGAGCGGTTCTTGGTTTAGCTACAACGGCACAAAATTAGCTCAAGGTCGTGATGCCGCAAAACGCGTAATTGCCGATAACCCCGAACTTGCCGACGAGCTCGAAGAAAAAATCATGCGTGCCATGAAAGGAGAGCCTATCGAGGCCGAAGCTCCTCAAGCTAAAGCCACAAAGGCAAAAAAAGATGACATCGACATGGATTTCGACACATCACTCCCCGATGATTTTATGATCGAGGAAGACATTTAATATAATTCATAATGCATAATTCATAATTCATAATGCATCATGAGAATAAGATAATATTTTATCAAATAAAATAGGTGCCTATGTAACAAAACGGTATAAAAAGACATATAAATAAAAAGCGTTAGCTTTATTCTTGCATTTTCAAAATCGCCAATTTTTAGAATGTTACCAAGAGTAGAAGTTAATGCTCGCGCTTATATAGGCGTGGGCTTTTACTTGTTTGGTAACACGGTGTTTGGCGATACCTGAGAATGCAGACAAAGTTTTAGCCCACGTTTTTTTATTTGTCTAAATTGTAAGTTGGGCTATAACGATGTAAAGAACTAAAAAGAAAAAATGGCAACGTTGCCAAACTTAGTTCTCAATTCAAATTAATTGTAATTTTGTGTCATATTATTAATATAATGATATATAACAATAACACTTCTTTAAAATGTTTTACATTTTATGTCTCTAAGAAGTTTTCAAGTTTAAACGCAAAGATATAGAGGCTATCGATGCAAAAAATAAATGATTATGAGATACGTTTATATTTTGGTTATGTTGTTGGGTAGTTTATGCGTAAATGCTGCTATGCCCAAAACAATTACAGCGATTGATGAAGATGGGGAACAACATGTGTATTTATTTAAATATTCGGTTTCTGGACTCTCTTTTACCGGTTTTTCTGTTAATGGACTAAACATAAGTTGGACTAATAATCGTGATTATACAATAAAAGGTAAAAATACTGAATTAAGTTGTATACCTAATAGAGAAACAGGGGTGTATACAACTAATTATCTCGGAATTATTGAAAATTATGAATTAGGCAACTTATCAACTAATATTAATAGGCATATTGATAGATATCATAAGGAGCATTGTACATATCAAACTGCTGAAGACAATGAGCGCAACCATCCAATTGTTATTGAAGGCGCACAAGATGTGCATAACGACAATAAAGAGTTGATATATGTGAATTATCATGATATTAAATATGAGTATACTGATTATTATTATCAGCCTTATCTATTTGATTATTTTGGCTTTATTGTGTCTAAGTTAATACCTAGTGAAGATTTTGGACATATATTCGATCTATGGTATGTTGATAATGTTTATTTAGACCGTTTACCATCAAAAATAGAGTCTGTTAATCGCACTAGCCATCGAGGAAATTTTAGCAACAGAGGCGAGCACAAGTCAAAATCAACGTATAAGTTTTATGACTATAAATTTAAGTCGGGAGAAATACAAAGTTTCAAGATAAAATGCAAGACCTTTATTGATAAAACCTATACTATATATATAGATTATTATGATTAATAATGTATTTATAAGTCTAAAGGCCTTTTGCTGTAATGATTTAGCTACATGATTAAAAATGGCAAGGTTGCCTAACGTTAATATTCATTTAATGATAGTTATAAATTTCACAAAATAAGGGTGATTTATTAAATTTGTAAAAACAAAATCACATTAGCGGTAGCCTTAATGAGGTTCTGACTACTCGCTGATGGATAATTGAATTTATAGAACCTCCCAATAATTATAAATTGTATAAATTAAATAATGAAAAAATTAGTAGTTTCTTTTTTATTCTTTTGTATTGCTATCGTATCGATGACAATTAGTGCCGAGACATGGGATAGATGGACTGTAAAAAGTGTTGAAAATAATTATGTGTATGTATTGGGTTCTTATGGCAGATATGAGAATGGCGAAATGGTGACATCAAATTATAATGATACAGAGTGGATTGCTTTTAATCCTGCCGATGGATTGCTTTATTGGTTTGGTACGCTTGATGGGGATTTTGTATATACATATAAGGTGAGTGGAAGTATGCTATATATCTATAATATGGATGATGCTTTGGTTAATAAAATAGAGATAACTACTTCATTAAGTAATGAAAATGGTCAGGGAATTTTTACTGTCGACAAATACGGGATTTATAGGGTATTTATCTTACAATCAGTAGAGTAATGGAAGTTTGATAAAAGTGTTTTTTGATTTGAATAATACGGAAGTGTGGCAATTTTTTAATTTTGCCACACTTCAATGTTTTTTGAATTTTAGTCTATTAGCAACCATTTCCAGATGGGGAGAATCTTAATTTCAAGGCCCAATGGAGTTGTGATTTGTTTTTCTTCGTCTCGGGTTATAATGTAGGCTTCTTTAAGAGGGTAACGAGTGTTTAATTTGTCTAATGCGTTGATTTCTCTTTCGGCTGTTGTTAGGTCGCTCATTGTGTAGCATGCTTGTAATGCAATGCTTTGTTCCGGAAGATAAAAATCTATTTCAACATTTAGGTTGTAGTAATATAATTCTTCGCCATATTTTCGATATAGATGTGCGGCACATAAGTTTTCAAGTAATGAAGTGTTGGGGTCGGTTAGGAATATGTTCAAAAGACCATTATCTACAAAATAATGTTTCTTTATAGATTCTTTTTCCACAAATTTAGAAGCAAAGTTTTCGATAGAGAATACAATGCAAGCATCTTTGAGGTGTCTAATAAAATCAATGACTGTAGAAGTGGTAACTTGTATGCCGGTTGATTTTACTAAATTCGCTAAACGATTATAAGAAGTTGGTCGTTTTACTGATTCGGCAAGCCGTTTAATAGTTAATCGCAAAGCGTTTTCATTACGAACATTATTGCGCACTACAATATCACTAAAAAATATTTTGCTGAAGATATTATTTAGCCACGCACGTTTGGCAATTATATCGGGAAGCTCCGGAAATCCACCAAAATAAAAATATTCATCAAAAGTCTTTACCACTTCGGCTTGTTGGTGAGAGTATGTCCAATTTTTACCAAGATTAATGCCAATAGCATTAAGATATTCAGCAAATGAGTATGGATATACATATTGGCACCAAAAACGACCGCCTAATGTAGTGGCAATATCACGACTAAGCATTTTTGCATTGCTTCCGGTGATATATATACGATATTTTTCATTTGCCAATCTTCGAGCAAATTTTTCCCAATAAGGAATGTTTTGAATTTCATCAAAGAAGAAAATGGGGGTTGAGTCGAATGTGCTTAGATATGCTTGTATTATCAAGTCGAAATCATCGGTTGTCATTAAACTCAGACGCTCATCATCAAAATTGATATAAACAATTTCCTCTTTGCTGTGTCCTTGAGATAATAATTGCTGTATGCGTTGATATAATAGATAAGATTTGCCGGCTTGTCTAACTCCTACAAATACATAATTCCCGTTTGGTTCAAATCCAAATGGGCGGGGTGTCAATTTGATTTTTGACACAAGCTCTTGGTTTTCAATAATAATAGTTTTAAAAAGTTCCCGTTTCATAACTATCTATTTTGTTGTTAATGCTGCAAATTTACAATTTTATCTTGTATAAACAATAAAAATAAGCGATTTTGTCTTGTATAGAAGATAAAATTGGCGCTTTTTATCTTGTATAGAAGATAAAATGGCAGACAAATGATTGTTTTTGTAACTAAGAGTCTTGATGCGATTGCTTGGGAAAGGGTATATGTTGGTCAAAATGATGAGGATAGAGAATATTTCATATTATTTGTTTTGAATAAATAAAAAATATGTTTTCCTTTGTGAAAATAAAACGAAGAAATATGAAACATAGATTACTGACGCTTATTGTTTGTGCCATTTTGTCGAGTGCATCGATGTTGGCTCAACTGGGTTATCGCCATAATGTGGTGCCGGCAGTGGCTCCCGATAGTGTTGACTTGGAATATTATGGCAAGAAAAAGTTTTGGCAAGGGGCTGCAACTGTTGTGGGGTTGAACCTCGGTGTGTGGGCTTTTGACCGCTATGTGCTTGAAGGAGATTTTGCCTATATCAGCATGAACTCGGTAGAGCAAAACTTTAAGCATGGTTTTATATGGGATAATGATTATTTGGGTACAAATATGTTTTTCCACCCCTATCATGGCAACTTGTATTTCAATGCCGGACGGTCTAATGGTTTCAACTATTGGCAATCGGGGTTGTATGCCTTTGGCGGTAGTGCCATGTGGGAATTGTTTATGGAGTGTGAATATCCTTCGACCAACGATATTATCGCCACTCCTATCGGCGGTATGGCAATAGGTGAAGTGTTCTATCGTGCAAGCGATTTGATTCTTGACGATCGTGCTACCGGAGGCGAGCGATGGGGACGTGAGATTGGAGCGTTTGTTGTGTCGCCAATGCGTGGACTCACTCGTGTGATTAATGGTGATGCATGGCGCAAGCGCTCAACGAGTGGTCGCCAATTTGGTATCCCTAATATGTCGATAGCCGTTTCGGCAGGTGCGCGCAACATCAAGTATAAAGGTGATGTGTTTGATAAAGGTATCGGCCTTACCTCACAGATTGATATAGAATATGGCGACCGTTTCAGCGTGGATAATGGTAGGCCTTATGATTTCTTTACTTTGCGTGGTGGTCTCAGTTTGATGGAAGGACAACCTATTTTGGGACAGTTAAATATCAAAGGGCGATTGCTTAATCGCGGGTTGGTTGAAAAGGAAAATACAACGCTCAACATAGGTATGTATCAACACTATGATTTCTATGACTCTGATACTATTTCGGAAGAAACCGAACGAGTGCCTTATAAGTTTGCCACTCCGGCATCGGCAGGTTGTGGTATGCAGTTCCAACAACTCAATGTGGGTCATTGGGACTTCTCGGCCGAGGCTCATGTCAATGGAATTCTCATGGGAGGCGTGTTGAGCGACTATTATCAACTCAATGACCGTAATTACAATGTAGCGAGTGGATTTGGCACAAAAGTAAATCTCAATGCCTTGTTTAAGAAAAATAAATTCTCGGCTACATTGTCGCATGAATATTATCGTATGTTTACATGGAAAGGATTTGACCCCGATGTAGATTTGACCACATTAGACGAGGAGCAAATAAAAACACTCGATGCACAAGGAGCCGAATCGCAAGCTTCGATGCATATCAGCGAGCTACGCCTCGATTATCAATTAGCTAAACATTGGTTCCTCACCGGCTCTCTCCAACACTTCTGGCGCGACACCAACTATCGCCACTACACCGATGTGCAGAGCAAATCAACCTCAGCACGCTTGATGGCAACATATGTGTTTTAGTGATTGGAAAGATATATGAACCAAATCTAAAGGTCGCAAAATAAGGTTTGAGATATATCAAAAAAATAAAACAACGGCTGAAGCCCATGCATCAGCCGTTGTTGCGTTTTATATAGTTATTTAGTTAAAAATAAACTTATGCCTTGAGATTGCAGATGTTTTTGTTATATTTGTGAACGAAAACAATAAATGTTATGGATAAATACCTGTTTATAGACTTTGATGGAGTGTTGAACACTGAGAATTACACTAAGTTTTTGCAGACGAATGGATTTGATTCAAATGACAAATTTGGAACGCGATTTGATCCTTATGCATTGCAAAACCTAAAAGCAATAATAGAGCAAACGGGAGCAAAAATCATAATTTCTTCATCGTGGAAAGAGTATGGAGTGGAGTTTTTGCAAGAGTTGTGGCAAGAACGTAATTTGCCATCGGAAATTTACTCAATAACACCTTCTCTTATTATGACCAATTATTTGGACCAAATAGAAGGTGGTTCATTCCATTTGCCCGAGAGATATTCAAAGGGATTGGAGATTAATGCTTGGCTTGAAAAAAATGCGTTGGGCAAATATAGTTATTGTGTAATTGATGATGAAAACTATTTCTTGGCTGAGCAGTTGTCGCATCTTGTGCAAACATCCTCAAAAAATGGATTAACTGCCGTTGATGCAGAAAAAGTAATTGAAATATTAAAACAATAAAAGTATGGCTTCTAACTTGTTGAATAAATATGTGTGGTTGGTCGAAACGATTTATCGAGCCAAACAAATCACGTTTAATGAGTTGAGAGAAAAGTGGCTAGACAATGAATTGAGTGAGGGAGTAGAGTTGCCATTACGCACATTTCATAAGTGGCGCATTGCTGTAGAAGAAATGTTTGGTTTGGTTATTGATTGCCAACGCAAAGGTGGATATCATTACTATATCGCAAATGCTGAGGAATTGAAAGGTGGCAATATACGTAATTGGTTATTAAATACGGTTTCGGTGAGTAATTTGTTGATTGATAACCAACACTTAAAAGATCGCATTTTGCTCGAAAATATCCCATCGGGACAGCAATATCTTGCCGATATAATAGGTGCGATGAAAAGCGGTAGCACATTGACTGTGACTTACCAAAATTATTGGCATGATGAAGCACATACGTTTGATATAGAACCTTATTGTGTGAAATTATTTAAGCAAAGATGGTATGTAGTAGGGCGTACACCATATTATGACCAAGTTCGCATCTATTCGTTGGATAGAATTTTGGACCTATTTGTCAGCAATGACAAGAGATTCAAGATGCCAAAAACATTCTCTTCTGAAGAATATTTTGAACAATGTTATGGCATTGAAATAGGGAAAGATATAAAGCCTGAGAAAGTGAAACTGAAAGTATCGGACCATCAGGCCAACTATATTCGAGCCGTGCCACTACATCACAGCCAAGAGGAAACCGAACGAAACGAAAATTTTAGTATCTTTGAACTATGGCTTCGTCCCACGTCCGATTTCCTACGCGAAATACTTTGGCACTGCAACGACATCGAAGTGCTTGAACCTATAGAATTTCGCAATGAAATAGCACGCAAGATTGAGGAAATGAACAAAAAATATATTGCAAATATAGAATAACTTAAAGTATCAAAATGGAGAAGACTCATTACAAGTGTTGGGTGAAAGATGCAGTTCATTTTATTAATGAAACGATTGAAAAAATCAACCAACATCAAGACAAAGAAAAACTGCAATGTATAAATGTTGGGGCAACTCAATATTTGCCCGATTTTAAAAATATAATAGATGTAGATTTGGTTTTTTTAGGTCATGATGCACACGAAGGGAAAAAACCAGATGACAAGTTTACATCAAATTATGGGATAATTAAACGTTTTTTTAAAGGGAATGGAAAACCACAAGAGTGGAGAAATACGGGATGGCGTATTTGGAATAACTTCGAATCTTTATATGCAAGAGTTCTCAATATGTTGGGATATGAGGAATTAGTTGATGTTGTTGGAAATAAAAAATGGTCCTATCAGAAAAAATGTTGGATAAATTAGTCGTTACAAATGCCGTTTTATTTAATTACATCGACAAAGCAGAAGAATTGAATTATTTATTAGGGTCTGTCGATAAAACCATCGTCAATGAATGTATGCAATTAACAGCTCGTTTAATATTTGATGTTATTAAGCCGAAGTTGGTTATATGTTCTTCTACCAATTTGGTTTATGCTCCATTGATTGCCCAATATAATAAATATTTTAAAAAGGAGGTAAATCCCAATATATTCCAAATAGAAGGAAGGAAAAGACTGCGCGTAGGGAAATGTGAAATTAAACATGACGATGGGACATTTACAAAGGTAATAGGTATTCCACATACAAGTTATCAGAGTAATTTAACAAAAAACGTTGTTGACTTTGTTTTAAAAGAAAATACTATTGGCGTAGTAGGATATGTTACAAAAAGCAGTCCTACAATAGGACAAAATTGGATTTGTTCAAATAAAAATAAACAGCCATCAAATGAAGAAGTAACCGAAATATTTGAAAATATAACAAATCAATTAATATCAATTTTGGGGAACCCATTTGAATTAAATGATAAAACACAAAGATTTGAGTTAAATAATGAAATTGCAATAACTATTACTAAAACTGGGAAAGGATATATTGGAATTAGGCACATATCGTTTGACAATAAGAAGAAATATTCTAATGAAGAATATCCAAATATTCAAAAATATACTGACATATTAAACCAATATGGATTTAATGTATTGCCAAAGAATGGGTGTTGGATTGGAACTAAATTTTTCAAAAGATACGGATATGATAAGGAGTCAATAACCAATAATATCTTGTCTGAAATAATAAGAATAATAGATATAATAAAGTAATATTTAATACTTGCAAAAAAAATACTACCTCTGCCTCAAAAGGGTAGAGGCTTATTTTTACTTTGTAGTAAAAATAAGATAGACCATGACGAATATAGTAAAAATGAAGGATGTAAAGTTTGACAGCAATTTGTTTGTCAACTATATGTCGGGAACAATCCTTGATAGGTTACTTTGTAATTATAAGGGGTTGCTTAATGGAGCAAATTCTATGATTATTGGTGATCCAGGGGAGGGGAAAACAACGATTATTCTTGACATGATATCCAATATTCAACAATTAAATCCCTCAATAAAGATTCTTTTTATTAGTGCTGAAATGAACGAAATTGATTTGGCGATTAATGAATAGAAGAGGATAAAATTTGGCAAGCGTATGTCTTAAAATGGCATAGGAGAGATTTAACTTTGCTGATGTTTATTTTATTGTATCACTTAAAAATTAAAATTATGGCACTTTGGAAAATTTCAGCAAAAAACAAATGGAATTGGGGTAAAGGACAAATGCTCGAAAAGGGAATGTTTATCGAAATGAGCACAGGTACTACTGCTCCTCCACTAGGCGTTGTGGCTAATCGCGAGAGTATAGCTGCGGCATTTAATTCAAAATATTCTATGAATCTCGACAAGTCGAAAATCTCAAATTCTTATTTCATTTGTGAGAGAATCGATTAGATGATAAAAACGCTGTTCCTTCGCGTTACTAACGCAAACAAAAACACGGCCGAAGCGTGAGCTTCAGCCGTGTTTGTTTTTATGTTAAAGCTAATGATTAGCCATTGTAGGATGTGATGTTGATGTCTTGCACCCTTTCCAGATGGGGCGAATCTTAGTTTCAAGTCCTGATGGAGTAGAGATTTATCTTATATAAACAATAAAATTGATAAAAGCCTTATTTTTGAGGGTTAAAAAGAGTAGTTTATGTTTGGATTTGTTGCAAAAAATCGTTGAATTATCTTTGGATTTATTGCAATAGTGGCTAAATTTGTGAATCAAAGAAACTATAAAATAAATATATAAATTATGAAAAAGATAATATTATCGTTATTAGTAGCTTTTGGCATTGCCGGGCAAGCCGTGGCACAAGAAGAATATTCTACGGGTTGGATTGTTACCTCAAATAATGCAGTGGTGCAAACAAGTAGTTATGAGACGGAGGAAGAGGATGTAAATACTCTAGAGGGTATTAATTGGCTTCGAGGGAATACTGTGCCAAAGGGTACATTGATGATAGGTTGGGATACTTTTGTGACGTTTTATTATGAAGATGGAACAAAAAAGATTGAACCATATGTTTCTGATGGATATATTTATGCTCAAGGAGATTATGTTGGAGAACCTATTTGTCGAATGAAACAATCAAACGTTCGTGAAGTAGAAGTGTCATATGAAATACCTCTTAAATATGGTAATGGAGTAGCATACAAAGGTGTAGAAGGGAAGACTTTTAAGATTGTCCCTTTGATAGCTAATGGAAAATTAAAATATAATGATAATTATGCTAAATCGGGATTGAAGCCATTGTTAGCCAACAAAAAGTGTTACGTTTTGCTAATAATGTCATCGAATGGAAAAATCACTGATTATGATTTTTTAGAAAAAACTAAAACAGGTTTTCGAGCATTAAACACAGAAAAAGGTATTGGTATAGGGGGTGAAAATCTAAAGATTAGTAAACAAGGGAAGTTGTTATCATATGCCTATGTAGGATATGGAGAGAATCCAGGTGATTATACCCCAATGTGGCTATGGGTGGAAAGTGAAAAAGCGCCCTGGCCAGTAAAAGTTTATTACTAGTCCTCTAAAACAAATATCTCTATATGTTGAATTTTGCAAAAAACTTATTTAATATGAAAAAGATAATATTTACATTATTAGTAGCATTAGGCATTGCCGGGCAAGCTGTGGCTCAGGATGGGTATATCGATGACAGTGATTTTCCTATTTCGGGATGGTTGGTTGTTGGCGATAATGTGACTATTGAAGTTTCTGATCAAGGAGAAGGGGAATATGCATCCTTGAGTGAGCTTTATTGGCGACGATCAATGTTCTTTTTGGGAAAGGGCTCATTGATGGTAGGCGGAAAGGAATATGTTATAACATTTATGTCGGAAGATTATGAAAAACACGAACCAGCTATCCCCGATGGTTATATATATTTCCAAGGAGATATGGATGGAGAACAATGTATGAGAATAAAAGAAGACGGGCTTAAAGAAGTGCAATTATCTCCATATATACCTCTTGAATATGGAAATGGGGCGGATTATAAAGCTGAAAATGGAATGTCGTTTAAGATTGTTCCTTTTATATCAGCTGCAAAAGTTGTGCTTGAAGGTGAAGAATATGATATTGATGATTCTGGCTTTAGTGCTAGGTTCAAACGTTTTTTGAAAAGCCCAAACTGCTATATGTTGATGATAATGTCATCTACAGGGGAGGTGGAGCATGTAGAACTTTTAGAAAAGACATCGGGAGGATTCGAAAATGCGCATCATAAATATGCTTTTTTAAGCCGAAATGAGCCCAAGGTTAGCAAGATTAGCGACCAAGGGTTGTTACTCTCGCAATGGATATTTTATCAAGGCGCAGAAGAGTCTTCATATGACACTTATTGGGCGTGGATAAAAAGTGAAAATGCATTAGTGGGAGTATCAGGACGCTATAGCGTTGAGTCGCAATATCTAATCCCATTTTTGAAAGTCGCTAAGTAATACGCAAATAAAAAATATAAATTATAACTAACAAAAAAACTGCCGAGGCAATTGCTTCGGCAGTTTTCTGTTTTTATGTAAAAGCTAATTATTAGCCGTTTACTTTCTTCATGTGAGCGATGAGTTCGAGAACTTTGTTAGAGTAACCGATTTCATTGTCATACCAAGAAACAACTTTCACGAAAGTGTCAGTCAAAGCGATACCAGCTTTAGCGTCGAAGATAGAAGTGCGAACGTCGCCAAGGAAGTCGCTAGAAACAACTGCATCTTCAGTGTAACCAAGAACGCCTGCGAGTTCACCTTCAGAAGCTTTTTTCATAGCTGCACAGATTTCAGCGTAAGTAGCAGGTTTTGCAAGGTTAACAGTAAGGTCAACAACTGATACGTCGAGAGTAGGAACACGCATAGCCATACCAGTCAATTTGCCGTTAAGTTCAGGAATAACTTTACCTACAGCTTTAGCAGCACCAGTTGAAGAAGGGATGATGTTGCCAGCAGCAGCACGACCACCACGCCAGTCTTTCATAGAAGGACCGTCAACAGTTTTTTGAGTAGCAGTAGTAGAGTGAACTGTAGTCATAAGACCGTCAGCGATACCCCACTTGTCGTTCAATACTTTAGCGATAGGAGCCAAGCAGTTAGTAGTACAAGAAGCGTTAGAAACGAATTGAGTACCTTTTTCGTATTTGTCGAAGTTTACACCGCAAACGAACATAGGAGTGTCGTCTTTAGAAGGAGCTGACATAACTACATATTTAGCACCTGCTTCGATGTGAGCTTGAGCTTTGTCTTTAGAAAGGAAAAGACCAGTTGATTCAACAACGTATTCAGCTTCAACTTCGTTCCATTTCAAGTCAGCTGGGTTACGTTCAGCAGTTACACGGATGTTTTTACCGTTAACAATCAAAAGGCTTTTTTCAACGTCATAGTCGATAGTGCCTTCGAATTGACCGTGCATAGTGTCATATTTAAGCATATAAGCCAAATAGTCAACTGGGCAAAGGTCGTTAATACCTACGATTTCGATGTCATTTCTGTTTTGAGCAGCACGGAAAACGAAACGTCCGATACGGCCAAAACCATTAATACCTACTTTAATCATAATTGTAAATAAATAAAAATATTGGGTTTATAATCTTTTTACCTTGCTTTAATTTAGCAGTGCAAAATTACTACTTTTTTTTCAATTAACATATAGTCAAAGGCAAAGATATTAAAATAAATGGGTCAAAAAATCTAAAATAGGCGTATAATATGCTATTTAAGGAAAAAAATTCCTATTTTTGTGATAGAATTATAAACGTTATATAAAAATAAAAAATACAAAATGGGAAAATTTATTACAGAATTCAAGGAATTTGCCGTAAAAGGTAACGTGATTGACATGGCTGTGGGTGTTATCATCGGTGGCGCGTTTGGTAAAATTGTTACATCGTTGGTAAATGATGTTATTATGCCTGTGATTGGTAAAATCACCGGTGGAATTTCTTTTACCGATTTAAAATATGAATTGACGGCTGCAGTAATTGAAGGAGGCAAAGAGATTACACCTGCTGTATATCTCAATTATGGCCAATTTATTCAAAATGTGGTGGATTTCCTTATTATAGCGTTCTGTATCTTCCTCATGATTAAGGGTATTATGAAGCTTAAAAAGAAAAAAGAGGAAGAGCCTGCTGCACCTCCCGCTCCATCTAAAGAGGAAGTGTTGTTGACTGAAATACGCGACCTTCTTAAAGAAAAGAAATAAGCAGAGTGAAGCCGATTTTTCTCATCGGATATATGGGTTGTGGCAAGTCGACTATGGGGCGTGCTGTCTCAGCGTTGACCGGTGTGCCATTTATCGATCTCGATAACTATATTGAGCAACGTTTCCACCTCACAGTGAAGGAGATATTTGCCCAACGGGGCGAAGATGGATTCCGTGATGTGGAACGTCGTATGCTTCAAGAAGTGGCCGATTTTGAAGATGTGATTGTGGCTTGTGGTGGTGGCACTCCATGTTTTTTCGACAATATGGAATATATGAACTCTCATGGCACCACTGTGTTTCTCAACACTCCGATAGATAGGTTGCACTCTCGATTGATGCGAGGTCGCCACAAACGTCCGCTCATTGCCGATAAAGACGATGAGGAATTGATGACGTTTATAAAAGAGGCTCTTGCCAAGCGCATGGAGCATTACTCTAAAGCGCAAATCACTTTTTCGTCGGAACGGCTCGAAAATAAATCAGAAATAGCCAACACGGCTCGTGAATTTGCCAAGCTATTGGCTATTCCCATAAAACAATAACCATAAATTGCATATCACAATGAATCAAAATCAAGCTCCAACACCTGTAGAGCAACCGGCAATGGTGGCCTCGGGTAATCGTAGTATTTCGATAGGGTTGCCGGCTTGTTGTGACCCACTTGAACGTCGTTTCCCATTGACACCCGAGTCGGTGAATCGACTTATCGAGGCCGGCTTTGAGGTGAAGGTGCAGAGTGGAGCTGCCAATGTGATTCACTATAGCGACAATCAATATCAGAGCCGAGGGGCTACGATAGTGGAGCGTGATGAGGCTTTAAAGTGTGATGTGGTAATTCATTTGGCTCCGTTGAGTGCCGTTGAGGTGAAGAAGATGCGCCGAGGAGCGATGTTGTTATCAATGTTGCAAAATGGTTCACAACCTCGCGAAACTATCATGGCGTTGACCGAGGGCCATATCACGGCTATTGCTATAGATTTGGTTCAAGACGAGGAGGGTAATCATCCATTTGCCGACACGTTGGCCGAGATAGATGGTCGCGCGGCAATGTCAGTCGCATCGGCATTGCTTGCCAATTCACAAGTGGGCAAAGGAATTTTGCTTGGCGGAGTGGCAGGAGTTGTGCCATGTGAGGTTACTATCATAGGCTCGGGCATCGCAGCTTGTGCATCGGCTCGCTCGGCAATAGGGCTTGGCGCGATGGTGCGAATGTTTGACAACGATGTGTATCGATTGCGTCGTGCCATGCGCGAGTTGGGACCAATGGTGATAGGGTCGGCGTTACACCCCAATGTGTTGCATAATGCATTGCGAAGTGCCGATGTTATAGTTGCTACACCTATGCGCAACGGTTATAAATTAGGGCGTGAAGATGTGTCGCTAATGAAGCAGCGAGCAATAGTTTTTGACCTCAAAAATGAAGGACCCAATGCACCATCGATAGCATTGGGCAGTCATGACCTTGCAATGAGTTCTACACAAGATAATCTTGGCGAAGGCCGATTGTGTTTTGTGAATGTGGGGCAAACAGTGCCGCGTACCGCTGCAATGGCTTTGAGTAATGCCATGGTTACGTTGCTGAGCGATGTGGTAGGAGTAGAACGATGTATGATTTCCTCTCACTTGCAAAAAGGTGTGCAGTGTGGCGCATATGTGTATATGGGAAAAGTGGTGAATAAAAGCATTGCCGAAAGGCTTGGATTGAAATATGTAGATATATCTTTATTGAGTAGATTATCATAAATAAAGAGAACACTTATGGCGCGAAGAAAATTTTATGTGGTGTGGGTGGGATTCAAGCCCGGAATATATGACTCATGGGAGGAATGTCAAGCACAAGTGAAAAACTTCCCGGGAGCGCGTTATAAAGCATTTGATGACCAAACGACTGCCACGCTTGCTTATCGAGGCGATTCATCGGAGCATATAGGAATATTGCGATCGATAGCCTCTCACCAGGCAGTAGCGGTTAATTATGCTGCTATACCTGAGATTGTGCTCGATAGCATCGCTGTTGATGGTGCATGTGCTAAGAAC
The DNA here is from genome assembly GCA_045576735.1 of Muribaculaceae bacterium. GTDB lineage: Bacteria > Bacteroidota > Bacteroidia > Bacteroidales > Muribaculaceae > RGIG4079. Next base: position 5,145 of record JAZNGZ010000067.1, on the reverse strand, counting down.
CCCGGACCGATGGAATATCGTGGGGTGCATGTGCGCACCGGTGAGCAGGTGTTTCATGTAGGTCCGCTTGAAGATGGAACAAATAATGTGGGCGAATATCTCGCACTTATTCATGCCCTTGCCTTGCTTGATAAAAAGGGAGATACTACAACACCAATCTATAGCGATTCGCGCACAGCTATTTCGTGGATAAAAAAGGGAGCTCATCGCTCCACACTGGCACGTACAGCCAAGAATGCACGCATCTTTGAGTTGCTTGACCGGGCAAATGCGTGGCTCTTAGCTCACTATCCGGTAAAAAACACAATCCTCAAATGGAATACCGATGAGTGGGGCGAAATCCCCGCCGACTTCGGAAGAAAATGAGGTGAATCCAACCGAAAATATGATAAATACAAAAGGGAGAGCCATTGTGACTCACCCTTTGCATTATATTAAATTGTTTCTTTAGATGCGGGTTTTGAATTAGTTGGAATATTTTATAATGCTTCTTGTTTTAGCAAGAAATCAAAAAGACCAATGTGCAAGAATCCGTTTTCGTCGGTATAAGGCATAATGTCGTCTTTTACAATAATGATTTTTTTGAAAGAGTCATCAATGTTTCTAAATGAAGCCGTTTCTTGTATCATCTTTTCTTCGTCGGGGATAGCGAGTGCTGATTGAATATAATATCGTTTGTCGGCATCGTTTACAACAAAATCAACTTCTAATTGCTTTCTGATAAATTTACCATTTTTATCATGTCCTGTAACTTCAACCATACCAATATCAACGGAATATCCTCTGTAAAGTAATTCATTGTATATAATATTTTCCATTATATGGGTCTGTTCGATTTGTCTAAAATCTAATAATGCATTACGAAGACCAATGTCGGTAAAATAATATTTTGAGCTTGTGTTGATGTATTTCTTGCCTTTAATATTATAACGAATAGCTCGTTCAATCATAAATGCATCGCAAAAATGGTTGAGGTAATTATTAATTGTCTTGTTTGAGATTGTTATATTTTTAAGGCTTTTAAATGTGTTTGATAATTTCGTTGGATTACATATAGAGCCAATAGAAGAAGCTATAATGCGGAGCAATTCCTCTAATTCTGGGCGATTTTTCACTCTATGACGTTCAATCACGTCGTTGATATATACAGAGTCAGCAAGGTGACGTAAATAATCGATTTTTTCTTTATTCTCTTTTAATAAAAGAGTTTGAGGGAGCCCTCCAAAGGTGTAATACTCTTTCCATGCATTATTAAAGTCCCCATGGGTTGCATTATAATATTCCGAGAAAGAGAGAGGATAAATATGAATATCTTGACCTCTGCCACGAAATTCGGTAACAATGTCTTTGGAAAGGAATCGTGAGTTACTGCCGGTTACGTAGGTATCTATATTGCGAATATGTAGAAGGCTATTTAATACATCTACAAAATCGTCAACTAATTGAATTTCATCAAGTAGTACGTAATATTGCTTGTTGTCAACAATTTGGCTCTTTATGTAGGTCAATAATTTGTCGGGATTGCGATACTCGATATTTAATCTATCATCGAGCGCAATTTCTATGATGTGAGAGTTGTCAACTCCTTCCGAAATTAGATGTTTGTGGAATAATTCAAATAATAAGAATGATTTACCACATCGTCTTATGCCTGTGATAATTTTAATCATTCTATTTCCTTTTGCCACAATTAAGCGTTTAAGATAATTATCTCTTTGTATAATCATATTACTAAAAGTTGCAACTAGTTTCATTTTTTGGTAGTGCAAAAATATCTGTTCTTTAGCAAAAAAACAAACTTTAAGACTAAAAAATGAAACTAGTTGCATTTTTTAGTAATAGGAGTGAGATTTATCCTCAAATGGAATACCGATGAGTGGGGCGAAATCCCCGCCGACTTCGGAAGAAAATAAAAAATCCTCAATTCTTGATTTTTAGAATTGAGGATTTTTTACTATTCGTAATAAGTAATCTCTCGGTTAATGGTCATATAAGAAACAGGTCCTCCATCAAATTCAGTCCAAGAACATACACATTCAGTCCAGTTCCCTTTTTCGTCGTAGTTGATAAATTCAAAATAATATTCTATTTTCTTCATATGGTCATAAGCAAAATCGATTTTACCTTCTTCTGCGAAAAATACTTCAGCAGTATACGCGTTTTTTGCATAATCAATATCTTTCATATAATCTGATTGTGATATTTGGTATATGTGGTTGCCATTCCAATCCCATGTTAATGTGATAATGGTATTCGAATCAATAGAACTAATATATGAATATGAGTCTAGAGTTCCATCATCATTGCGAAACACTTCATTGTCAGATATAATAGAACCATCGGCGTTGAACGATATTGAAATTGGTCCGCGAGATAAATCTCCTTTAGTTTTCTCCGAAAAACTTTTTACAGGCCCATAGAGGTTGAACGCTTCGGCATCATTGTAGATGCGAGTTGAAGATTGGGCACTAACGGTAAATGCGCTACCGATGATGGTTGACATGATGAAAAAGTTGCGAACGATGTTTTTAAAAGTTTTCATGATTTTATTGTTTTAGTTTGTTATTAATGTTGACGTTTAATAGTTGTTTAGTTAATGATTACGCTACAAAGATATGATGAAACATGCTGCTATGTGAAATCACTACAACCATTAATGTCGAATCGTGTTGAATTGTTGACGAAACCCTTAAAACAAATGATGAAATCTCCCGGGTGGGGAGATTCCCTCATGTTATTAAGTGATGGTTTATAATTACGTTATTTTATTTTTGTGTAATTGAAAACTATTCTACGAAGGTTGTCTTTTGTAACTAATTCAGTGTCACTTAGACTTATAATTGTCATTGAAATTCACAAATGAAGTCAATATTTTCTTCGGTTAATTTGATTATTTAGGGCTTTCACCATATTCATTGGGTTCTGCATCGCCCTCTTTGCAGAATAGTTTAATCATAAGGCCATAATCGTGACGATTAAAGCAATTGCTGCCATCTAATCCCAAATCGTGCAATCTTCTAACGGTTACTGCATAGAAAGGAATAATCGTTACAGCAAAAACAATTAGAAATGGAAGCATTACAGTTAGCATTGAAACTTCGGCGTTTCCTTGTTGAGCTTCCAATGAATCGGCAACATATACGCAATAACCACCGGCACCAATAAGCAAGGGCCAAACAAAAAGATTAAACATGCAATATTCTCGGCGACGGGCTCTGCCTTTAAAATTGGCGAAATCCTTAGTCATGCATCTGATAAAATATTTCATAATAATTATGGTAGGTTCTATGAATTTATATTGTTATCATTCGATAGGTAAGAACCTAATTAAACCTATCGTTGACAAAAGTAAAGGGAATTTTACAAACTACAAAACTAATTATAAAATCCCCTTAATTAGATACTAACTTATATACTTAGAAAATATATGATAGGAATAATAAAACTAATCAATAAGGACACAAAACCGCCCACAAGCATAATTATCATTAATACACCTTGATAATTAATATATTTGCTTAATTTATCCAATCCGTCTTCCATTTCCTCGGGAGAATCATTATTAATAGCTGATTTAATCTTCTTCCCGGCTTTAAATAAACAGTAGTTTAATATACCAATAATTGAAGAGAATATCAATACCCCTAATCCAAATCTTACCGAAGTAGAACCAAAGATAGGTATCATAATCATAGAAATTGCCATAAATAGACCTAACCCGACTCCAATAAAGCCCAAAATAGATAGTATCTTTAGCCATTTGGCGATAGCCTCAAATGATCTCATTGAATCAGATGTCAAAACATTAGCGTGACGTCCATCGAGAGGCATGTCTTCTATGAAACTTTTTTCACAATAGCTTTCGCATTCTTCATTGTCAAATATAGGTGCTTGTTTTTTTATTGAACAAGTGTTGTTTTCTGAATCGTAAAATCTACATAGATTACAATAATATTTAATAGCCATAATATTTTTAGTGAGGTTCTTACTATTATACTTAACATCTACGAGTGGCCAGAACCTCTCTAAAACACTCGTTAATGTGTTATTTTCGTTGTTAATATCGGCTTAGGTAAGCTTTAGTGTGATTGTAGTTGCACAAAATCTCATTATTATAAAGTGTTATGAGTGACGTGTTATTTTATCGTGTAAATTCATAAACATTTCCTCTTTCGTCTACTACAAGTTTGTCGTTAGAGAGGTCTTTGATTTTCCAATCGACACTATGATGTTTTAGATATTTGTCTGCATCCTTGTTTGCTTTATTGATTTGATTAATAATTTCTGTTTTTTGAGAGTTGTAAAATGCTTCTTCTTGAGGAGTTTTGCATTTAAAAGAGATGTCCTTTTCGGTAACTTTCATTTTGAAGTTTGTTGCATTGATTTTGATGGTAGAATTTTCTTTTTCCCAATTAAAAGTCATATTACCTGACATATTTAATTTCATTGTTATATTTTCGTTAACTTTTTCCTCACCTTTGGCATTGAATGTAGCTGTGCCAGTACCATCTTCATTGAAAATATAGGTATAAGTACCTTTGCTTTGGGCGTCAGACTTTATTCCTTTCCAAGTGCCAACTATAGAGGGCTCGGAGACGACATCTTCCGACTTTTCAACTGAAACTGAAATATTATTGGAGTCGAGGCTTTCCGATGCATTGGCTTCGGTTTTGTTTGTAGGCTCAGAAGTGCCATTTGATTGATTAGAACAGCTAAATAGTGATACGGCAACAAATGCCATCATTAAAATTGAGATTGATTTTTTCATATTGTTTAAATTTGTTTAGTTAATAATTATGTAACAAAAGTAATATGAAATATATAGTTAGGGGAAACAGCTTCAATGATAAATGTCGAATAGTGGTTGTTAGCTGACGAACCCTCTAAAACAAATGAGGAAACCTCCGATAGGGAGATTTCCTCATTATGTTTAAGGAAAGCTACTGAGTTAATAAATGGTGTTTAATGAGACGGAAGGAAAATAATAAGAGGGTGTGTCAAAAATCAGTCACACCCTCATTGTTTCATAAAAAAACGACAAAGCCCTGACTTTCTCAAGCTAGGGCTTTGCTATGTCCTAAAGTTTTTGTATCTTTAGGTAAACCTAAATAAATATGACAAAGGTACATTTTAGAAAATATAATT
>JAZNGZ010000066.1:0-7812 GCA_045576735.1 Muribaculaceae bacterium | reverse complement strand
ACCCTCAAGGGCTGCATTCAAAATACGCTCTAACATTGGAGCCAGAGCACCGCCTTTGCCAAACAGGGCTTTGCCTGTACGCAACTGTTCGGCGGCCAACTTGTAATCAATTTCTTCGTTTGTCATCTTAAAATAAACTATATCGTACTACTATTATTGTAGCTTGACACAGTTTATTTTACACTCTCGAGAATGATTTTTTTAGGTTCGCCGCGTTGACCGATGGACTACCATTTAAAGAACAATAACTGATGGCCATAAATCTTTTTTACCTTTATGTTTTTTCCTTTTGGTATTAGTGGAATTAGTCGTTCGTAAGCATTTGCATGTACTCGAATCGTCTTTAGATTTCGACAATTTCGAACCCATTCTTTTTCTATTATTATGTCCATTGAAAATATTGATATTTCTTTTAAGTTTAAGCAATTCTCAATACAACCTTCCTCTATAATTTGCACATTATCTGGTATGATTAATGCCTCCAATATTGGATTATTCAAGAGGAGGTTCTTTGGTAGTTTTTTGACATGATTCCCTATTGTTAGGTTTGATATACATTGTGGCAAATTTGTTATTTTAGCTTCTCTTGCATTGTAAGAAACGTCTTTTATGTTATAACAATTTTTGAATGCACCAAATTTAATCACTTTTATGCTCTCGGAAACGTTGAATGATGTAAGCGACGAACAATTGGCAAAAATATATTCGGGTAGTCGTTCAATTTTACAATCAATTTGAACTTTTGCTAGATTTTCACAATTCCTAAAAATCCCGACTCCAAGTTCTTTTATGGAAGGGGGTATTGTTATTGATTCTAATTTTTTGCATTCTTCGAATGCTCGATTGTTAATGGCCTGAAGGCCATTGTTTAGTGTTATTTCAATGAGGTTTATACAATGATAAAATGCTTTCAATTCTATTTCTTTTATGCATTCAGGAACATTGAATGAAGAAAGAGACGAACAGAACCCAAATGTACAACTAGGTAGTCGTTCAATTTTACAATCAAATTGTACTCTTGTCAGATTTTTGCATCCCCAAAATACACTTCCCCCCAAATATTTTATGGTAGAAGGTATAGTTATAGATGTTATGTCGGTATGGCTAAAAGCACTATCCCTTATTTTAGTTATTCTTTTGGGAATTAAAACATGTTTGATTGTAGAATCAACAAGTTGAATTAGTTCATTATTATTTATGTCTATCAATAATGAATTTTCAATAATAAACCGTGAAGATTCAGAAGTAATTCTCTTTGTGTATTTTGAGAATGGGTTATTCCCTATTTCTTTAATACTCCTAGGAATATTTATCTCATCGATTATACACCATTCGAAGGCAGAATTCCCAATGATAGAAATATGCGTTGGTAAATGATTGATGTGTAAATTTCTACAATTAAAAAATGCTCCTGCAGATATCGTGTCAATAGAATCAGGTAAATTAATATTGCAAAGCATTTCGCAGTTGTGGAATGCGCTTTGGCCAATTATTCGTATAGAAATTGGCAAAACAACGCTTTGCAATACTTCGCAATTGTTAAATGCATATTCTCCTATTTCTTCAATTGGTTCATAGATTTCGGCTTTTTGAATATGCTTATTTAAACATTTTATAACACACTTTTTCCTTGTATCTATAAGAAGGTCATTTATTACACTATAGTTTGGACTAATAGAATGTATGGAGCAGTTGTCTGGAATCGCAGAAGTTGGAATATATATAAGTGTAGACGGAAAAATAATCTTTTCGAGATTTTTCTTCATTCCCCAAGGCTTTATGAACGCGTAATTACATACATATTCAGTCCCTTCTCTAATTCGGTATATTTTACAATTACAATTACTCCCGTCCAAGAGCCTTTTCCCATCTAAACTATATATTACACCATGCTCGTCTTTCTGAACTTTGTCGTTATTGAAAGATGGAAACATTACTAGTTCTTTCTCTTCGTTAAGTATTGTGCATTGTTCTTGATAGTATTTGTAATCAATATCAGTTTTAGAAGGTTCAGTTTCTGTTGCTTGTATTTTAGCATATGCATTCCTCGTTTCTGTTTGCTTCTGCTTATCGAACATTTCTCTTGAAATAGTTGTAAAAACAGGTCTTATGCAAAACAAGCAACGGCAAGTGGTTGCATGCCATATTTCTGCTAGCTGATTGCAATTCTCTCCAAATCTCAAGTCATATGCATCTTCCTTCCAATGCTGAGGGGTCGATGTCCAATAATGCCCTGAAATGTATCTACCCGTAGTAAAGTTTTTCTGATTAAAAGGCAGAAATATATTATTGCCGTTTGGCCCAGTGATTAATCGTCCTTCAATACCATCTATGACTTTTATTTCCCATGTGCATTTGTCTAAAAGTTCTTTGCACTCTTCTACTGTTGGCAATCGCCAATTTTCCCCCAGCATATTAGTCGCGGCATCATATTTTTCATGACCAGCTATATCGCCAATCACATCTATATCAGATTTCATATATTTAGGATGACCGATAGTTGATGGCTGATTTTCTGCCCAATAAAAAGTGCTTCCAATATCAGTAGGTTTGTATGCCCCCAAGTTAAAAGAAGCCCATTTTACAGACAAACCGATATCTATAGCATGAGGTGTCGCATTTTTTCTTTGTTCTTGTACATATTCCTCATGTTTTCTTTCTTGCTCTTGTTTTATTATAGTCATTTTGTAGTTTGGCGAGGATTTAGGATTAATCCATTCGTAAATTTTCAAAACTCCATCGATAATAAATAATAATACAATTGCAACAATTACAAGTGCTACAATGATAATGATACCATTCAATGCAATATTAACTCCACCACCTACGGCTTCTTCTTCCATGTAATCGTATTGAGTTTGGGCTATAAGAAAAATTTGGGAAAACAAATATGTAGTGAATAAAAAGAAACGTTTCATACTTAAATTATTTTTTCAGGTTTAAAAATTATGCTTCAAGTGTATATTCTTTTCCCTAAAAAACGATAAGGTAAACATATTAATACAAACTATATATTAATTACAAAGATAATCAAAGTTGTAAAAAGTCAGACATAAAAACGGGTGAAATTTGTAAAAAGCCAGAGATGGATTGCGATGAGGGGGGAGATTATTCATAATGCATAGTTTATAATTCATAATTCATAATTTTCACGCGTAAGCCTTTATGTTCCTTCTGCCATTCTATATTTGCAAAAGAAACGAAGATAGCGAAAATTTTCGCTATCTTCGTTAAGCCAGAAGTTGTAAAGGAATAAGATTATTAACTGTCATTGGATAAAAAACCGCACAGAATGTAAATCCCCTTTACTTTCTTTGTTGATTTCGAACAGTTCATTAGGCATAAAGCCTGTATTTAGAATCGATGGAACAAACAAAGAGTTCTTCTGAAACCTTTTAAATTTATTCGACATGACAAATGTAGCAAAAATTATTGGAATTGATATTTCCAAAGAGAAATTTGACGTGTGTTTTTCGTCAAAAAAAGGCAATTGTACCTCTTGTAGTTATGCTTACGACAAAAATGGCATTAAATCGTTTCTTAAAAATGTGCCCCAAAATAGCATTTGCATAATGGAAGCCACAGGCATTTATCACCTAAAATTAGCCTATGCTCTGCATGAACTAGGCATATTCGTATCTGTAGTGAATCCCTTGTCTGTAAAAAACTTTTCACGAGCGGTGATGTGTAGGACTAAGACTGATAAATCTGATGCAAAACAACTTGTAGAATATGCAAAAAAGATGGATCTGGTTAAATGGGAACCAACGGCAGATAATTACATTCGCATACAACAGATGTATCGTAGCATTGAACTACTTCAAATAAATATTACACAAGCAAATAACCAAATTGAAGCCGTTCTCAATTCTCCAATTTACGACAAAACTCTATTGGTGATGCTACAAAAACATGTTAGACATTTGCGTAAATGTATTGAACGATTGGAAGAACAAATAGAAAAGAGTATCTGCGAGGACGATGCATACGCAATTAAACGCATTTGTTCAATTCCTGGCGTTGGCAAGAAAACAGCAATAGCTATCCTTACTTCAACAAAAGGTTTACACCACTTTAATAACTATCGACAAGTGAGTTCTTATTTTGGTCTTTGCCCACGAATTTATGATTCTGGGAAAACCGTACATGGTAAAGCTCATATATGCAAAATGGGTATGGGGTGGATAAGGAAATTATTATATATGTGCTCTATATCAGCCATTAGATACAACTCTGCATGCATCACATTATATGAGCGGTTAAGAGAAAAGGGAAAGCCTGCTAAAGTTGCGATGATCGCTGTAGTAAATAAACTTTTAAAACAAATTTTCGCGATTGTGAAAAATAATTGCTTTTATGATGAAAATTTTTCTAAAAATATTTGTTTTTGAACACAGTTCATTCTATAGTCAAAATATCTGATATTGCATGGTGAATAATAGGTAGAATAGATTATAGTGGAAATTTTTTCTTTTTCCTTTTTTCGTTCTCCTCTTTAATTTGTAAATTTGTCGGTTATGATGATGAAACGGATTTTATTGATAATGATGGTGGTGTTGCCGTGGGTGGTGATGGCGCAGGATGATTCGGCAGTGGTGCGTCCGGTGGCATCGGCTTATGAGGTTGGTGTTGGGTGTTCCAATATCACCGACACTTATCTGTCGCCATTGGAATATGACGGATTGGAATTTAGTTTGCGATATGAACGCCGTCAGGCAATGAAGTTTGACCCTGAGCGATGGTCTATGCGTTTGGCTGGGGCTGTGACGGTGGATAAAACCGACAATCCGGTGCGAAATGCGTCGATGTGGTATGCAGGGCTCGATTTGTCGTGGGGCATGACTCATCGATGGCGTTTGCCTCATAATCTCATTGTATCGGCAGGGGGTAGCACTTCGCTCGATGTGGGGTGTATATATAGCACACGCAATGGCAATAATCCGGCATCGGCCAAGGCTGCTTGGACGGTCAATCTCACCGGAGAACTGTTGTGGTCAACACGATTGGCAGGTCGCAAACTATTGTTGCGATATCAACCAACAATACCTTTGACCGGGGTGTTTTTCGCTCCCGACTATGGCGAACTATATTATGAGATATACCTCGGCAATGACGACGGATTGTGTCATGCAGCATGGTGGGGCAACTATTTCAAAATGGAAAATCGTGTGACGGCCGATTGGTATCTCGGTAGCAACACTGCGTTGCGACTTGGCTATCACGGAAATATCTTGTCTACTAAAGTGAATGATGTGACCACAAAGATGGTGTCGCACAGTGTGGTGCTTGGGGTGTCGGGCGAGTTTATGAGCATTGCTCCCGGTAATGTGCCACACCGCGATTCTCGCATCATCTCAGCGATATATTAAGAGGAGAAGTTGATGATGAAAAAGATAAATCTATTATACTTATTGATGCTGTTGTTCACAACGAGTGCTTGCCATGAGGTTGAGGAGTGGGAAAACGACCCACGAGGCAATTTTGAGGCATTGTGGACTATTATCGATGAACATTATTGCTTCTTTGAGGAAAAAGGGGTTGATTGGGACTCGATTTATACCAGATATTCTGCCCGACTTGAAGATAAGATGACTCGCTATGAATTGTTTCAGGTATGCTCCGAAATGCTTGACGAATTACGCGACGGCCACACCAATCTCATCACTCCGTTTGATATATCGTATTATCATAACTGGTGGAGCGACTATCCACAAAACTATGATGCACGATTGTGGCAAGGATATTATCTGAATTTCAACTATCGCAAAGCAAGTGGAATCACTTACGGCATTTTGCCGCAAAATATAGGTTATATTAATTATTCAAGTTTCTCAAATGCAATAGGTGAGGGCAATCTCGATGAGGTGTTGTTTCACTTGATTAGTTGCAACGGATTGATTATTGATGTGCGCAACAATGGCGGTGGAAACCTCACAAATGTGGAAACTCTTGTGTCGCGCTTTATCACCGACCGCACCCTTGCCGGATATATCTCACACAAAACCGGTCCCGGACATAATGATTTCTCCAATCCCGAACCATTTTACTATTATCCTGCCGAGCAAGGACGAGTGATGTGGGGCAAAGCTGTGGTGGTGTTGACCAATCGTTCTACTTTCAGCGCAGCCAACAACTTCGTGTCGATAATGAAATATCTCCCCAATGTGAAGATTGTGGGAGCCACAACAGGCGGGGGGAGCGGTATGCCTTATTCATCGGAATTGCCTAATGGTTGGGGAGTGCGATTCTCGGCATGCTCAATATTAGATCCCCAAGGTAAGGTGACCGAGTTTGGTGTAGAACCATCAGAGGATTGCGCCGTGGATTTAGATCCTCAAGCAGCATTGCAAGGACGTGATACAATGATTGACTTTGCAATCAATGTGTTGAATGAAATGTAGGTGCATGACTAGTCCTAAATAAGCGTTACAAAATTAATACTTATTATCAGGACAAAATTAATAACTTTTTAGTTACACACAATGGAGCTAGCTCCATTGTGTGTTGCTTTTTTATATGTTTTAATTTTTCTTTTAGATTGTCTATGCATTTGTTCGGGGGTTAAATAACCACAAGAGTAATGCGGACGTTGTTCGTTATAAATTGCGATAATGTCTTTAATAATCACTTTCATTACATCAAGAGGATAATTATATTGCTCCAACAAAAATTCTTGTTTAAGCACTCCATTAATTCTCTCAGCCACAGCATTGGAATAAGGGTCGTAAGATTCGGTCATGCTTGTCGTAATATTATATTTTTCAAGAGTTCTTTGGTATATGTCACTGCAATATTGTACACCTCTATCTGAATGATGGATTAAGGCGCATTTGGGGTATGATCTGTTTGATGCAGCCATCATCAATGCCCTTAATGAGCCGTCTGTACTTAAACTTGAAGACAAATCATATCCCATAATTTTCTTTGAATACGCATCTGTTATCAGTGATAAGTACATATGATTGTCTCGTTGACCTATATATGTAATATCGGACACCCATACCTGTTCGGGTCGATTTATTTCCATATCTGCAATAATGTTTTTATGTTTTCTAAAACGATGATGAGAGTTTGTTGTTACGTGATAAGAACGTAATGGGGAGATAAGCATGTGGTTTGCCCGGAGTATATCAAACAGTTTATCCCGACCTACATTTAGGTCGTTTAACTCTTTTTGTAGTAGATAATATAATTTGCGTGTGCCTATACGAGGCTGTGTCATACGAATATTATCTACCATTGCAACTACCCGGTCTGCTGTTTTTCGCTTAGCATCCAATCTCCAACATGAACGATAGTATTTTTGTCGTGTTATGCCGAGCAATCCGCAAAGATTACTTTTGGATAATCGATTCATTTCTTTGTATTGGTCGATTGCCCGGCAGAGGAGTTTTTTCTAATGTCAATATTAAACTCTTTTTCTGCCATATCAATCATCATATCAAAGAACGCAACCTTATGATCTTTCATTTCAAGTTCATGTTGCAAACGATTATTCTGCCGTTCCAACATCTTTACTCGTTCTTCTAACTCCATCAATTTTTGCTCTTTACTCTTTTCCATTGGTTTACTAGTTTTGTTTGCGACATCAAAGTTACCATATTTTCTCAACCATGTGGTAACAGTGGTCTCACTTTGTATCCCATATTTGCGTGCAACTGCACAAACGCCTATCCCGGTGCGTTCTACTTCTTGTACCACTGCCAATTTAAAAGGCATTGAATAATCTCGTTGGGTTCGCTTAACATACTTGTGTTTAGTCTCTTCCATTTCTTGTTGCTTTTTTGTGTAACGCTATTTCAGGACTAGACA
>JAZNGZ010000065.1:0-25331 GCA_045576735.1 Muribaculaceae bacterium | reverse complement strand
CAATGACTTCTCCGACAAGTACATTAAAAATGTGGCAAAAAAATTAAACAATAGACCTCGTAAAAAATTAAATTTTTCAACCCCTAAAACGGAATTCTTCAAACAAATTGCTATTTTTGCACTTGCTAGTTGAATCTGCCGTGTTTTATTATTGTAGTATTTAATTATTAAAAATTATTTAAGATGGGTTGAAATCGAGGAAAAATTGCTAAGTTTGTATTTTGAAAGTAAATTAAGTGAAAATCTCGACAATTTTTCAATTAATATATGGAACAAGAAAAATCGCTGTTTAGAAATATTTATGATCGATATCAAATATGGATTACATTAATCCTTATCCCTATTATATCAGTAATAGTCTTCTGGTTGTTAATGCTTTTTATGGACTTTTGGACCCATCATGGCGAAGTTGTCAAGATGCCAAATGTGGTGAAGCAAGATTATTATGAGGCGCATCGCATATTGGAAACAGTGGGATTGGAAGTTGAAGTGGATTCAATATTTGACCCACACTCTAAGCATGGCCAAGTTTTAGACCAATCGCCCAAACCTAATGAGTATGTAAAGCCCGGGCGCAAGGTTTATTTAAAGATTAATTCATTCTATCCCAAGATGATTGCTGTTAATGATGATTTATTGCATATCTCATCATTCCAAGCGCAGAAAACATTGCAATCGTTGGGCTTTACCCGCATCATTATCGAAACAAAGATAGGACCCAATAATGATGAGGTGGTGATGATAAAATTTAATGGACGCGAGCATAAAAAGGGTCAAAAGGTTCCTGTTACAGCCGAAGTGATACTGACGGTGACTAAGACATCGGAAGATGAGATAATTACCGTAGAGGAAGCACGCCGAAAATTTAAAGAGAAAGAAGCCAAACATCGTAGTGGCGATGAAGAGGATCCCGATGAAGAGTATGTTGAAGATGACGAAACAGATGTAGAGAATTCATCGGAAGAAGAACCCGAGTCGGAAACTCCCGTTGAAGAACCTGAAGTAGAGGAGCCGGTGTCATCTCCTGCTCAACAGCAAGAGGAGGAATAGCGTTGGTTATATAGACTATTAAGAAGAAATATTGCTCGATTTGTGCAAAAACAGTGATTGAAAAGTCAAAAAATGGCCTAATTTTAGGTTATTTGAGTATTTTTTGTTAAGTTTGCACGTAATTTGCAAAAATAGTTTTGCATAATAAAAAAGAAGAGTATAACATATTGAATTATGAGTTTTTATAGTGGCTTGAAGAAGTTTTATGATATTTGCCAAGTGTGGATCAATCTATTGTTGATGATTGTAGTTGTATTTGGCTTATTTTGGACGACGGTAAAGTTCCTTGATTATTGGACTAATCATGGCAAAACAACCGAAATGCCCGGTGTGATTGATTTGGATTACTATAAGGCTCGTGATATTCTTGAGTCAAAAGGCTTTAATATAATTGTTGATTCAATCTACGATACACAAGCCGAATATGGTCAAGTATTGGACCAAAAACCCAAAGCTCAAGAGATTGTAAAACATGGTCGTTGGGTGTATTTGAAGATAAATTCATTCTATCCACAAATGAAAGAGGTTGACATGAAGTTATATGACTTGTCGGCTTCAGAAGCAAAACGCCGATTAGAGGCTAATGGTTACACACGTGTAGTAATCGATACGGTTGCCGGCGAAAATGATGAAGAAGTTATCTCAATCAAATATAATGGTCGTAAGCTAGGTAAAGGCGAAAAGGCGCCAGTTACAGCCGAAGTGGTGTTAACAATGACTCAGGCTAATGACTTAGGACTCGATACGATATCGGTAGAAGAAGCAAATTATCAAATTCAATTGCGTGATTCGCTCGTCAATGGTGGTGAGAGCGAGGAATAATAAAATCTCAAAAATACATTATCGATATACTCATGGAGCATAGTCTCTATAGCGATGAAGAACTTGAAGACGAAATGCAGTTATTGCCCGATGTAGAGCCGGGCGATGACGGTAACGGAATGTATGAACACTTTCGTTTTGTTGCTGAGAAAGGTCAAACTCTATTGCGTGTCGACAAGTTTATTGTTGCTCGAATGGAAAAATCATCGCGCAATCGCATTCAACAGGCAGCCGATGCCGGTTGTATTCTAGTAAATGGAAAAGCCGTAAAATCAAATTATAGAGTTAAGCCATTTGACGTGGTCACAATTGTGATGGATAGACCGCGTTATGAACTCGAAATTATTGCCGAAGACATTCCCCTTGACATTGTATATGAAGATGAAAGCCTATTGGTAGTTAATAAACCGCCGGGTTTGGTGGTTCATCCCGGACATGGAAATTACCATGGCACACTTGTCAACGCGTTGGCATATCATTTTAAAGACAATCCCGATTATGATGTTAACGACCCCCGGATGGGGCTAGTGCATCGTATTGATAAAGATACTTCGGGCTTGTTGGTAGTGGCTAAAACACCCGATGCTAAAACACATCTTGGTAAACAGTTTTTCAATAAAACAACCAAGCGCGAATATGTGGCAGTGGTGTGGGGCAGCCCTAATCCCGATAAGGGTCGTATAGAGGGAAATATTGGTCGAAGTTTGAAGGACCGATTGCAAATGACCGTTTTCCCCGATGGCGATATGGGAAAGCATGCTGTCACTCACTACGAAACGATTGAAAGTTTTGGCTATGTGTCGGTTGTTAAATGTGTGTTGGAAACCGGACGCACACATCAAATACGTGTTCACATGAAGCATATAGGTCATCCGCTATTGAATGATGCCCGATATGGGGGAGACCAGATATTGCGAGGCACTACAAGTGCTAAGTATCGTCAGTTTGTTAATAATTGTTTTGATGTGTGTCCACGTCAGGCATTGCATGCTCGTACTCTTGGCTTTGTTCACCCCGAAACAGGAGAGGAGATGTTTTTTAGTTCGCCAATCCCCTCAGATATGACCACAATGATAGAAAAATGGCGGATGTATATAAATGCCAATAGCTAAATTTTTTTAAGAATTATGCTTAACATAGTGTAATATGAAGAAAAAATGCTATCTTTGAGAAATAATATAATGATGAAGTTATAATGAATACTCAATATACTACACCAGAGGAATTTAAAGATATTGCTCCAATTGATGATTGCGATTTCCAGCAACGCATGTCGCAATTGGTAAAAGAACCCGGTTTTGAACATGCTATTAAGTATGCAATGCCCGATGTAGATTTCCCTGAATTTGTTCGAGGATTATGCCAAATTGACAATAAAACCGATTTTCAAATCAAAGTAGTAGGTCCGTTTTTGGAAATGCTTGCGATGAAAACTGCAAATGGCTTGTCAATGAGTGGTGTGGAAAATGTTGATTCCGATAAATGCTATACCTATATAACCAACCATCGTGATATAGTCCTTGATGCATCGTTTTTGAATGTTCTGTTGATAAAAAACGGTATCAAGACAACAGAGATAGCAATAGGTGATAATCTGTTGATTTATGAGTGGATTAGCGAGTTGGTTAAACTTAATAAGAGCTTCATCGTTAAGCGCAACCTTAGAATGACCAAGGCAATGGAAGCGGCTAAGCAATTGTCGGCTTATATTAACTATGCAATTAACGAAAAGAAAGAGTCGGTGTGGATTGCTCAGCGCGAAGGTCGTTGTAAGGATTCAAATGATAGAACTCAGGAAAGCTTGATTAAAATGTTAGGACTTTCGGGGGGACGTGCAATATTGCCTACTATAAAAAAATTGAATTTGTTGCCGGTATCGATTTCGTATGAATATGATCCTAATGACTATTTGAAAGCTCGTGAATTTTTGATGAAGCGAAATAATCCCGATTTCAAGAAAAGTCAACGTGATGATTTGTTAAGCATGGAAACAGGATTATTACAATACAAAGGTAGAGTGCACTTTACAATAGGAAAGCCTATTAATCCACAATTAGAAAATGTGTCGCCCGATGCTGATAAAGCTGAGGTGGTGAAAGAGGTGTGTAGAGCTGTCGATAGTACTATTTATAAAGGTTATCGCATCTATCCGGTAAATTATATCGCACTAGATATGCTTGAAGGTACTCATGATTATAGCGATAAATACACAGTAGAAGAGGTTGAAGCCTTCAAGAAGTATATTGCTACGCAATTGGCAAAAAATGAAGATATGCCTAATTTGACCGATGAGGATATGCAATATATGCGTCAAATGATGCTTATAATGTATGCTAATCCTTTAAAAAATCAAATTGCCGTAAATCGTTGAGATGCGTCTCCCAATCTTAATAATGATTATACTGATACTGCTTAACACTGCGGTAGATTTATATATATTCAAGGTGTTGAGGCAGAGGGTGAAGCATAAATATGTAAGCAAACTTCATCTTTGGTTATCAATCGCATTTACAATTGCTGTTATAGTAGTGATTTCATTGCCACGACGCTCGGGGTCAGATGCTTCGTTGTTGGCGGTAATGTGGTCGCTATTTGCATATATGAGCATTTATGTGTCAAAATATATTTTTATTATTTTTGACGGTATTGCCTCTATTCCACATTTTTGGTTTAAACATCGATGGAAAATAGTGTCGAGGAGTGGAGTAGTGCTCTCATTCATCACGTTGATACTTATGTGGTGGGGAGCATTGATAAATCGTTATGATATTAATATTAACGAAGTAGAGATTGAAATACCCAATTTGCCCAAAGCATTTGAGGGTTATCGCGTGGCTCAAATATCAGATTTGCACTTAGGAACCTATAGGAATGATACGACATTTATCTCTACATTGGTTGATAGTATAAATAATCTTGATGTAGATGTTGTTATGTTTACCGGTGATATAGTAAATCGAACAACAAATGAATTGGCTCCATTTATCCCCACATTGTCGAGAATTAAGGCTCGTGATGGTGTTTTTTCAATCTTGGGTAATCATGATTATGGCGATTATAGTGATTGGCCCTCAGATGATGATAAGAAAGCGAATAATGATTTGATGCGTGATTATCAACGTGATATGGGCTGGAATTTACTGCTGAATGAAACACGTTATTTAAATCGAGGGCGAGACTCTATTGCTGTGATAGGAGTGGAAAATGTGGGCGATCCTCCTTTTAAAAATTACGGGTCGCTTAAAGACGCCTATCCAAGTCTTAATGACTCGATTGTGAAGATATTGCTTTCTCACAATCCGGCACACTGGGAACGTGAGATTAGCAACCATGATGCGCGCAATATTGCTTTGACATTGTCGGGTCATACACATGCTATGCAAATCTCTTTATTTGGGATTTCTCCTGCACCAATGCGATATAAATATTGGAGTGGTCTATATGCCGATGATGATAATCGCCAAAAGTTGTATGTAAATGTTGGTGTAGGGACGGTTGCTATACCTATGCGCATAGGAGCTAATCCTGAGATTACTATTATAAAATTAAAAAGACAACAATAAATTATGAATTGTGAGTTTCACAATATAATCGCACAAGAATTAAATATACCACCTAAATCAGTTCAAGCAACAATATCCCTTCTAGAAGAAGGTGCAACAATCCCTTTTATAAGTCGTTATCGTAAAGAAAAAACAGGAGAACTTGATGAGGTTGCTATTCGTGAGATACAATTGCGTTACCAAAATTTGCAAGAATTATCAAAACGCAAATCATATATTTTAGAAGTTATAGAACAAGCAGGAGCTTTAACACCTGAGTTGAAAGACAAAATCAGCGCTACCTATGATTGTGTTGTGCTCGAAGACTTGTTTTTGCCATTCAAACCCAAGCGTCGCACAAAGGCATCAATTGCTCGTGAGCGAGGTCTTGAGCCTTTGGCAAAAATTATTATGTCGCAAAATGAAAATGATATAGAGTCAAGAGCTTTCCGATTTGTGAAAAACGATGTTGAGAGTGTTGATGATGCTATTTCGGGAGCATTGGATATTATTGCCGAGTGGGTGAGTGAAAGTGAATCGGCTCGCAATGTGGTGAGAAATGTGTTTAATCGCTCTGCTGTTATAATTTCTACAATTGCAAAAGGAAAAGAGGACGAAGCTGAGAATTATTTAAATTATAAGGATTTTAGTCAGCCTTTACGACAATGTTCGTCATATCGTTATTTGGCAATGCGTAGAGGTGAAGATGAAGGAGTCTTAAAGGTTTCGATTTCGACCGATGATGAAGCTGCACTTGAACGCTTAAATAAGTTTTTTGTGCGTCGAAATGCATCTAAGATGTCGGCTCTGCTTGTTGAAAAAGCAGTGAAAGATGGATACAAACGATTGCTTCGACCATCAATTGAAACTGAAGTATCATCGACCGCAAAACAAAAAGCTGATGAGAAAGCAATTCAAACATTTGCTGAAAATCTACGTCAATTATTGTTGGCTCCTCCTTTGGGCCATAAACGTGTATTAGGATTAGACCCGGGTTATCGCACAGGATGCAAATTGGTTTGTCTTGATGAGCAAGGTAATTTGCTTCATAATGATGTGATTTATCCCTGTCAACCCCAGAATGATGTTAAAGGTGCAGCAAGAAAAGTTAGTTATCTTGTTGAGGCATATAAAATTGATGCTATTGCAGTAGGAAATGGAACGGCAAGCCGCGAAACTGAACGTTTTCTTACCAATATTCATTTCCCTCGCAAAGTCCAAATTTTTGTTGTAAACGAAAGTGGTGCATCAATATATTCTGCATCAAAGATTGCACGTGAAGAATTTCCTGATAAAGATGTCACTGTGCGTGGAGCAGTGTCGATAGGGCGAAGGTTGATTGACCCATTGGCCGAATTGGTGAAAATCGATCCTAAATCGATAGGTGTGGGACAATATCAACATGATGTGGACCAAACGTCTCTTAAGTCGGCATTGGATTATACCGTGTCGAGTTGTGTGAATATGGTTGGCGTTAATGTTAATACCGCATCAACGCAATTGCTTTCATATGTGTCGGGAATAGGACCATTGTTGGCTACTAATATCGTAAAATATCGTAGTGAAAATGGAGATTTTAAATCGCGCGAGGAGTTAATGAATGTGCCACGTATGGGAGCAAAAGCTTTTCAACAATGTGCAGGCTTTTTACGTATTCCTAACGCTGAGAATATACTGGATAATACAGCAGTGCACCCCGAATGTTATGGGTTGATAGCTCGTATGGCTCATGATATGAATTGTTCGGTTGAGCAATTGACAATTAATAAAGAATTGCACTCTAAAATTGACCTTTCTCGATATGTAGATGATACAGTGGGAATACCTACTTTAAAAGATATTTTGACCGAACTAGAGAAACCCGGGCGTGATCCACGTTCAACAATAAAGGTTATGCAATTTGACGAATCGATTAAGACTATTGAAGATGTGAAGCCGGGTATGGTTGTTAATGGGATTGTCAACAATATAACTGACTTTGGAGCTTTTGTCGATATAGGAGTTAAAGAAAGCGGGCTTGTGCATGTGTCGCAGTTGTGTGATAAATTTGTGTCCTCTCCGGCCGAAGTCGTATCAATACATCAGCATGTAAAGGTGAAGGTGTTGGATGTTGATTTGTCGCGACGTAGAATATCATTGACAATGAAAG
Organism: Muribaculaceae bacterium; assembly: GCA_045576735.1. GTDB lineage: Bacteria > Bacteroidota > Bacteroidia > Bacteroidales > Muribaculaceae > RGIG4079. The sequence goes on along the minus strand of JAZNGZ010000065.1, from coordinate 17,768 downwards.
GGCTATAGGAAATGAATACAGTGGTTATCAGTCTTGGCAGCAATAGCTCTGATTGTCAATATCAAATCGATTTTGCAATTAGATACATAATGTCAAAATTAGAGAATGTATCAGTGTCATCGATATATGAGTCGGAGGCGTTAAATGGTGTTGATGCTCCATATTTAAATACTGTATTAGTAGCCGAATCAAGTATGATGTTGGATGACGTTACTGCGTTTTTGAAACAATGGGAACGTTTATGTGGACGCACTCCTGAGTCAAAGTTGCAAGGTGTTATTCCAATTGATTTGGATGTTGTGGTGTGGAATGACATTGTGTTGAAGAAAAAGGATTTTTCTTATTCCTTTTTTACTCGTGGTTATAATGAATTGGTGGCTTCGGGGGCTATAACATCTATTTGATGGTTAATTAAACACTTTGTGAAAACCTGTTTCTATAAGATTTTTATAGGGGATATTGTTTAATTTGCAGCTATCTTCGTATCTATTTGCTCGTTTCTTATGTAGTGAACGGCTTAAAATTATTGTGTCGGGCGCTAAAGTGTTGTATACATCGATTATATTACCTTTGTATCCATTGCATATCAATGCATATCGAGGTTTGATGTTATATTCCCTCACATCATTATCATTGTCAATGATGATAACTATGTCGTTGCCTATAGAAAGAGTGGCACCATATCGTGTAATGGATTTTGTTTCATAGTATTGTGGCACGCGTATAATTGTGTCGATGTTGCGCCATCCCATATAATCGATATATTTTCTTTTACATTTTTCAACAGCATCTATTGAGTCTCCTCCTTTTGCAGTACTTATTAGATATAGAGCCGATGAATCGCGCACAAGGATATTAGTATAATAAGTGTCGCGTGGAATGTAATATTCTTTTTGTGGGAATTGTGGAATTGTAATTATGTGGATTGTAATAGTGAATATAATCATTGTCAAAGTGAGAATGTACCATACCACGCGCTTATATTTTAGTGCTGCATAGCAGCATGCTATAATGGCAAAATATGGGATTAATAACCATCCTTTAAAATAAATTTTATCGATTGAAGCTCCCGGTAGGGTGGTTATGTAGGTTGTCATTTCATCGATGGTATGATAGAAAAAATCGACAATTAAGCATATCCATGTGGGGTCAAGCCCTAAATAATGAGCTATTAAAGCAAAGACGCCTCCGGCGATTACGATAGGAAGAATTATTGATGTTGCGATATTGGCAATAATAAAATATATGGGGAAATTATGAAAGTAGAATGCCGCAATAATGCCGGTTCCAATCATTGCCGATAGAGATACTGTAATGAGCGACATCAATTTATAAAGAATGCGTTTTCGCGGGTTTATAGGATTAAGTCTTTCAACAAATAATAAGATTGATGCTACGGCAACAAACGATAGTTGAAACCCAATATTATACAATGAATTGGGAGATATGACTAAAATCAATATTGCTGCAGCACATAGTGAGTTGAACGGACTATGATTGCGTTGAGTGATTTGTGCAGTAAGAAGAATTGTTGCCATGATAACAGCTCTTGTTACCGACGGAGACAATCCGGTGATAACAGCATAAAGCCAAAGTAGAATTATTGTTAAAATATAACGCAGTTTGCGTTGTTTAAAAATGTCGAAAGGTAGTAGGATGATAGCAATAACCGATGTTAGGATTAATACGTGTAGACCGCTTAACGCAAGAATGTGAGCCAACCCGGTTGTAGAATATTTTAGACGAGTTTCGTCATTGAGCATGGAGGTGTCACCGGTTATTGTGGTATTAAGAAATACAATACACTCTTCCGATAACGGCAAAGAGGTGATGTAGTGGGTCAATTCATCACGAAATTGTCTTAAACTTAAGAACCATGAATCGTTATGCCCCGTAATAGTAATTGCTTCGGGAGCAATAAATGCTGTGAGATAGATTTCTTGTTGCTTATAATAGCTCACTATGTCAAATTCATTGGGAAGGTCTCTTTTGTCGCTTATATATGTTAGTGTACCTAAAAATGTGATTTCATCACCGGGCTCTATGTCGGGATTTAATGACGGAACAGTTAATGTGCATCTTGAGCGACAATATTTATAATTGGTAGAGTCGACAACTATGTCAACTTCTGCAATAATGTTTTGGATATTATCATTGTTCTTAACCGATATAACACTTGCATTAAATACTGTTTCTTTGTTAAGAAAATTGGCAGGTGGGATTTCAGCTGAATTTATATGAGTATTCATCCACCCAATTGATGCCGTTAGTAGTATTATGGCATACATGCGTTGCTTTGCAACAAAAGCAATTAGTCCGCCAATAAATGTTACTAATACATATATAATTGCGAAATGTTTGCCTAAAATAATACCACAAATAAAGGCAATGGTAATGGGTAATAATGGTATGTTAGATAGGGTTTTCTTCATTGCAAGACATTATTCAATGTTGTTGATAACAACAATTAAACTGCTTGCTCCGATGATAATCCATAATGCAATGGCTAGGATAAGAGGTTTGATGCCTACACTTTTTATTGCATTTATCGATAGGCTTGCTCCAATAAGAAATAATGTAATTACTAATCCTTTCTTAGCAATCCACAACAAAGAATCGGTTAGTTGTTGAGGGATTGTACAATATGTGTTTATTGTCATGGCTCCAATAAATAAGAATATGAACCATGGGATAGATATTTTACTTGATTTATCCCGAAAAATAAGCATTGTAATAAGAGCCAAAGGAATAATCCATAATGCACGGGTGAGCTTTATTAATGTTGCAGTTTGTAGTGCTAGGGGTCCATATGTTTCACCTGCACCAACAACCGATGAAGTGTCGTGTATTGCTATCGCAGCCCATGTGCCAAATTGAGTTTCGCTTAATTCAAAGTAATGACCAATAGGTGGAAAAATAAAAAGAGCTATGGCATTGAGAATGAAAATAACACCTAGCGACACTGCCATTTCTTGCTCACTCGCTTTTACGATAGGAGCTACAGCTGCAATGGCGCTTCCTCCGCATATTGCTGTGCCCGATGCAATGAGGTAAGATGTCTTGCGGTTGATATGAAGCCAATAACCTATGGCTATACCCATAATGATAACTCCAACAACCGAAACTATTGTGAAGAGCATGCCTTCACTCCCTGATTTTAATGATTCTGTTATATTCATCCCAAAACCAAGACCTACAACTGATGCTTGAAGCAAATATTTTGATGTTTTTTTGTTGAATTTAGGATATGGATTAGGAAAAATCAGTGCAAAAATCAATCCTACAAATAAGGCAATGGCCGGAGTAACTACATAATCAACCCCAATGATATTAAATGGAAATAATATTATTACAAATAATATGATATATGTTATTTTTCCTGCCGCACCCATGTTGTGATTTTATTTTTGATGCCATATTTCCCATGCAGCAAATGCTTGAAGAAGTAGCATTTCAAGACCATTCTTCACTGTAGCACCTTGCGATTGTGATTTTTTCATGAATAGTGTCACATCGGGGTTGTAAATAAGATCATAACATAAGTGGTCGGGAGAAAGTAACTCGTAAGGAATGTTGGGGCAAGTGTCGACATGTGGATACATTCCAAGCGGAGTGGTGTTAACGATTACTTTGTATTGGTCCATTGTCATAGCGGTTAATTCTTCGTAGGTAAGAGTCCCTTCGGCCTTTGTGCGCGAAACATACATCGTTTCGATACCGAGACTATTAAGCCCGCTAACCACAGCTTTTGCAGCTCCTCCGGTGCCTAATATCAATGCATGAGTGTGGCATGGCTTGATAAGAGGCTTTATGGATTCACAAAATCCTATTATATCGGAGTTGTATCCTTTTAGTTTTGTCTCTCCATTCTTTTCTTTGATGAATTTTATCACGTTTACGGCACCTATGCTTTTGGCGGTACTATCGATGTCATCAAGATATGCAATAACTTTTTCTTTATAAGGAATCGTAACGTTGAGACCTCTTAGGTTTTTGTTGTCGTTTATTATAGATGTGATTTGTTCGATTGAAGGAATTTCGAAGTTCACATATTTAGCATCTATTTCTTCCGATTCAAATTTCTGATTAAAGAAGTTTTCTGAAAAAGAATGGCCAAGAGGGAAGCCTATCAATCCATAAAGATCTTTCACACGCTTATTCATATAATCTCTAATTTCAAATTCTATGCAAAATTAGTGAATTGTTATAATAAAATTGCATTTTTGTGCATAAAAAATCGAGAAACTACGTTTAACGATGGCTTCTCGATTGTGATTTATAAAAAATGGAAAATTTTATTCTCAATAGAATTCTACAACTTAGGTTATTGCAATTGTTTGTAATTGTTTGTGATGTTGGTTAATTCTAATAATGTTTTGCCATTTTTGTCATAGAAAAATAGCTTTTTCCCATCTCTTTTATAATTATATACAGATTCTAGCGCAATTAGTATTTCAGTTTCTGTCTCTTGGTCGGGGCATGTCATGCGTGTGCTAGCCAAGTTTTGGAATGTTACTGAATTTTTAACTGTAGCGTCGATAATTATTGACCCATTAACAATGTTGCATGGTAACTGACCATGAATCTTGCGATCGTAAGTGTCAATAGAGACGATGTATTCACCTTTTTTGCACTTACTTGAATTATCGTTTATCTTAGTTATTTTCCATATTCCGTCAAGGTTATTGATATTCACTTTTTTGAATGTCATCATTGATGAACCCGATTCAGAGATGAAGTTAAGATATAGCTCCTCGTTTTGTTGGGTTATTGTATGTCTTTTAGCATGGTCTAGAGCGTACTTGATGTTATATTCATAGGGTGCTTCTTGAGTGGTGCAGTATCTTTGAGTAGACAATGGATTTATCATTGAGATGTATTTATTGTCGAGTATAATAAAATGAGAATTTAGAGTATTACACCCGTCATTGGCATAAATATATCCATCTAATGCATGAGGTTTGCGTCCCACTTTAACTGAATCGCTCACCGATTTTTCAAAGATAAAATATGGCATATGTTCATCAGCGATGAAATGGTTATCCTCGGCAGGAGTTTTGCCATAGATTGAATAAAGAATCCATTCACCCTCTAAGTTTTTTATAGATAACTCAACTCCATTTACTGTTTTAGGAGTTTCTTTTTGTGGATTATTTGACGCAGAATTGTTACTGTTAGTTTTTTTATTTTTGTCTTTGTCTTTTTTCTTTTTCTTGTTGTTTTCTTTATCCTCCTCTTTTGCTTGTGGATTTGCTACAACGATTTGTTGGTTCTCTCCACGAGATATGTCTTTGGTGTTATATCCGTCATAGTTGCTTGAGGTTTTGTTTATTGATCCACAAGATGTAATCAAAACCGAAAGAGTTATAAAAAGAGAAAAAGTGAGAATAATTTTTTTCATATATTAATATTATTAAGTCTGTTCTAAATTTTCAATCCACAAAGATAGTGAAAAAAAGTAGAATTTTAGGCTAATATGAATAATATTGCCTCTTTTTTAGAATTAATGAGGTTAATTTCACTAATTTTGTACCGTTTTTTATATAACATAATATGAAAGGTGTTTTGTTTGACTTATTTATTGTCTTTCTTAAGATAGGGGCATTTACCTTTGGAGGTGGATGGGCAATGATTTCAATTATAGAGAAGGAAATTGTTGATAAAAAGCATTGGGTGACAAAAGAGGAGTTCCTCGATTTATTGGCGGTAGCACAATCAATTCCAGGTATATTAGCTGTAAATATGGCAGTGGCTGTAGGGGATAAGTTGCGAGGGCGAGGTGGTGCTATTATTGCTGCATTAGGCACGATTATACCTTCGTTTGTGATGATTTTAATTATAGCTATTTTTCTCACACCCGATATGATAAAGAGCAACGAGACACTTAACAATATATTTCGAGGTATTCGTCCAGCAGTGGTGGCTTTAATCATTGCTCCCGTTATTTCGGCAGCTCGCACAGCTAAGATAGGGTGGAAGACGGTGGCTATTCCGGTGATTGTGGCGTTATTAATATGGTCTAAGTTGCCTATAATTTCTAATCCTATTATATTTATTGTTTTAGGAGGCTTGGGGGGCTATCTGTGGTTGTGTCGTCAACAAAACCGCATTAATAAAAGAAAGGAGGATGTTAAGCAATGATTTACCTCAAATTAATGTGGAGTTATTTTAAGATTGGTCTTTTCGGATTTGGCGGTGGATATGCCATGCTTTCACTTATTGAGAGTGAGATAGTGGGAAATGGCTGGATTACTCGTCAAATGTTTACCGATATAGTTGCGATTTCTCAAATGACCCCAGGTCCAATTGGAATTAACTCGGCTACATATATAGGCTTTGTGGCGCCGGCGACTGCATCGCCCGACTTTGGTACTCCATATTGGGGGATTTTGGGGTCGATTTTGTGTACATTTGTTGTTGTGCTCCCTCCGGCTTTAATGGTAATGTACACGAGTCATTTTATCGCTCGGCACAAAGATAGTATAGCCATTAAAGGAATATTTAAAGGCTTGCGTATAGTCATTGTCGGACTTATTGCGTCGGCGGCAATGCTATTGATGAATGAACAAAATTTTGGCTCGGAACAAACAGAGGTTGTAAATAGTATACTAATATGTATTAGTGCATTCTGTTTGGTATATTTTGCTAAGTTACACCCCATATTGGTTATAATCCTTGCCGGTGTTGCCGGATATATAATATATTGAGATGAAAGAATATAATGATGCAATAGAATTTCTGTACACCAGTTCGCCCATGTTTCAGCGTGTTGGAGCCTCGGCTTATAAGCCGGGACTTGATACGGTGAAATCGCTTGATGAAAAATTTGGTAATCCACATAAAAACTACCTTACGATTCACATTGCCGGAACCAATGGGAAAGGCTCTACAGCACATACTCTCGCAGCCATTTTGCAGTCGCAAGGTTATTGCGTAGGACTTTACACCTCGCCACATCTTGTTGATTTTCGTGAACGCATCCGCGTAAATGGCGAAATGATTTCACATGAAGCTGTAGTAGATTTTGTAAGTCGCTATCGTGCTATGTCGCTTGATTGTCATCCTTCGTTCTTTGAGTTAACCATGATAATGGCATTTGAATACTTCGCTCGAGAGAAGGTTGATATAGCTGTTATTGAAACCGGGCTGGGAGGAAGGCTTGATAGTACTAATATTATAACTCCGATATTGAGTATTATTACCAATATATCGTTTGATCACACGGCTTTTCTTGGTGACACATTGGAGTCGATTGCCTCAGAAAAAGCCGGAATAATAAAGCCATCGGTGCCGGTTGTGATAGGGGAGGCCGAAGGAGCGGTCCGAGAAGTGTTTCAACAGAAAGGTTATGAACAAAAAGCACCGATATATTTTGCCGAAGATATTGCGCATTTTGATTCTATTGAAACACTTCAAGATGGATTATTATATAAGAATACACCTTTTGGAGATATTATAGGTGAGCTTATGGGTGATTGTCAACCAAAAAATGCTGCTACAATTCTTGCTTCATTGCCATTGCTAGCTGAGAGTGGTATTAGGGTGTCAGCGCAATCGGTCAAAGACGGTTTTGCTAAAGTAGTAAGTATGACCGGATTGATGGGGCGTTGGATGACAATAAACCAATCTCCTCATGTGGTTTGCGACACAGGTCATAATGTTGGAGGGTGGCAGTATCTCTCTCGTCGACTAAGAGCTATAGAAAGCGCGTTGCACATGGTAATAGGTTTTGTCAACGATAAAGATGTGAGTCACATTCTTGAGATGATGCCCAAAACTGCTCATTATTACTATACTAATGCACAAATCGAACGAGCAATGCTTGCCTCAGAACTCGCACAAATAGCATCTCAATGCGGATTGCAAGGAGAACAATACCATTCAGTAGAAGATGCTTATTGCGCTGCACTCGCAAATTCTACTCTTGCTGATACAATCTTTATCGGTGGCAGTACATTCGTTGTTGCCGATTTTCTTTCGATAACAAAGGAAAAGAATGTGTAGATTATATTTTGTATGTTAGAAAATTAATGCTAATTTTGAGAAATGTTTAATTTAATATCATGATTATGAAAAATTTTATGTCATTAAAAGCCATTGCAATAATTGCAATTATGTTTATTGGTTCATTTGGTCTTTCTGCTCAAACCGATGAGATTAATCTTCAACAGTCTTCTAGTGAAAATGACTTAGCCTATTATGGTAGTTATGATTATTGTGGATATGGTACAATATCGGGTGCCGGAAAAATTTATATGGAAGTGGGATGCATGGATGGAGGCATGGTAGTCGCTATTATTATGTTAAAACTAATAAGAATCGTAGAAATATAGCATGGATTTATCTCTCAGGGGCATGGATTGGTAATACAATGACTTTGTATGAAGAAGCTAATGGACGCAAAAATGGCTATTTTAATGGGAGTTATAATGGTCGAGGCGCTTATCGTGGAACTTTTTATCGAAACGATGGCAAAAGATTCTCATTTAATATAAATCTAAAATAAAATATATAGTTAACAATAAGTTAATCGAATAAAGAAGTGTGTCAATCATAAACTCTTGATTTGACACACTTCTTTGTTTTATTTTATTGCACTTGGTTTGTTTAATCTGCGGCGCAAATTAAAGTAAACTTAATTTGCTATTGCGCTCGGCTTGCACTATCTTTGCAGCGTAAAAGCAGCGCGGGCGTTTCGTCGCTCATTCACGCATGAGGAGTGAGAGGAAAGTCCGGGCAACATAGAGCACCATATTTCTTAACGGGAAGCTATCGGTAACGGTAGAGAAGTGTGACAGAAAATTACCGCCTCCACACGGAGGTAAGGGTGAAAAGGCGGGGTAAGAGCCCACCGGGTGCAATAGTGATATTGCATGCCGCACACCTTATGGGTTGCAAGCTCAAGTATACCGGCATTTAAGGGCTGCTCGTCCATTGTCGGGGGGTAGAGTGCTGAAACGGCACGTTTCAAGCGGTGTGGCGACACATCGTTAAGATAAATGACGAAACGCCGTGGCATCTCCCATTGGGATAGTACCACGGCGACATAACCCGGCTTATAGCCTGCGCTAAGCTTTTATTTTTATCTTTATTGATATTCCCTTAATGTTTCACCGAGTCAACGGCTGCTTTAGGAACTGTAACTTTTTCTGTTTCTTGGGTAGCGGTTTTGCTTGATTTCTTAGCTTTCCCTTTAATGCTTTTTTCGGTGTCGGTTTTAATTGTTTTTGTAGAGTCTGATTTGATACTATCTGAAGCTAATGAGGATTCTTGGGTTTCTACAACTGTTTTCTTAGTTGTGATTTTACCTACACTATACCCCGATGATTTATTTACCGACACATCTTTCTTGCTTGGATTTACAATGATAGGCATTCCATTTTCAACATAGCCCACTAATTCGAGGATATTTTCGTTTGCAATACGTATACAGCCATGGCTCACGCGTTTGCCTAACGCTCCGGGACTGCACGTGCCATGAATTCCCACTCCGCGAGTTATAGGGGTGTTAAGACGTATGAAGCGAGGACCATATTGGCCACGAGTAGGGCTTACTCGTCCATTTTTATCTTTAAATAACCAATTAGTGCTATTGTATACACCTTCGGCCGAGAAATAACCTTCGGGAGTGCGTGAATCCCAATCGCCCTGTTTTGTGCCATAATTTTTGCCACATGCCATAGTATATTCTTTTTCCACGCGTCCATATTTGTCAAAGAGCACCACTTTCATTCGTTCTTTATCAACAACGATAAAATGTTGATAAGGACTATTTAGCAACTTTTGAGCATAGGGTAGGTGTTCGTCTGCCATTTGAGGTAGAATTCCGTCGGCATATTTATCCCAATCGCTAGAGCCTTTCATATATTCAATGGCTTCGCTTGCAGTCGCAAATGTCTTGCTGCCATATGCTTTGCCGGGGGAACGAGTAACCAGTTTGGCTGAATCGGGAATAGAATTTTCACTGATTACATTTGAAGAGTCGGGCATAGCAATCGAGTCAGTGCTGTTAACAGTGTCGGGCTCGATAATTTCTGTACTACTTTGATTGGTCGTTTCTTCACCTGGATAATACACACCATTTTCGGCTGATTCTTCAGAACAACTACACGAAACAAATGATAATGTTGATGCTAAAGCTCCGCATAACATCACGCTCTTAAAACTTAAAACTTTCATTACTACTATTATTTGTTATTTTTTTGCAAAGATATGAATAAAAGGCAATTTGACTTTGTTTTTAAATGTTTTTTGTGATAAAATATAGGCATAATGTGTTTTTAATGAGACAAAATAAGACAGATTATTTATCCTACACCTAAATCGGTATTATGTAAAAGTACTTCAATTGCGGGGTTATCTTTGATTTCGGGATATACCACATTTATAAACCATTGCTGTAAGTTGGTGTCAACTTCAATTGAAGTGGAGTTTTTATTAAAAAGATTGACGCTGATATATTCAAAATTATTTAATGCAATGTCAATGTCAGATATGATACGCTCTTTCAATTCCCCCTTAGTGCCACAGAGTAGACATACTCCATGAAAATATTTAGCAATATCTTGTGCTGTAACAATATTTGCCACACCTTTATTCCAATCATTGCGAAGTGATGCATCAAATGTTTCTATACCGCAACGAAACTTTACTTTAGTTGGGGCAAATTGCTTCGCAAAATCATTAAGTAGCCTGCGATACATATAATGCGACTCAAACCACAATGTGTGAATGTTTTTTTCGGCTACTATGTGTTTGATTAATTCTATTGTGCTTTTGTCCAGTTCCAATGCCGACCCTGAATTAATCACGTCAAGAACTCCATAGTGACCGGTTACTTTTGCAAGTGCTTTGAGATTTTCATCAAATGGATTGTCACTCCTATCAAGGTAGTAATCGCAAAATGTACATTTACCCCATCGGCAACCGGTGCCTTGCAGTAATACAAATTCGCGGGGAAACTTATCATGTATTAAAGAGTATCGCTCCATTATGTTTCTTTCAATACATTCCTACGCAAATATCTAATGACAATATATGCCATAGGGGTGCCAAACACAGCTTCAATCAATAATTTAGCCACATATTGGAATACAAGCATATAAATCAAATCGTGAGTTGATATAACCCCTAAGAATGCTATTAGCACAAATGGTAGTGTGTCGAATATGTAGCCTATCATTGAGCTTCCAATTGTTCGCACCCACAATCGATGACCATTTGTCCATTTTTTTATGTGCTCCATAAGCCATGCATTGGATAATTCCCCTAGCAAAAAACCTACTAACGAGCCAATCACAATGCGTGGCACATAATTAAATATATGATTATAAGCTCCGGCTGTTTCATCTAAATAGTCGGGAGAAGGAAGCCATACCCCAATTTGAGTGCACAATACCAATATCACATTGCATGCAAATGTCATAAAAATCACTTTGCGTGCAGTGCGATAGCCCCAAATCTCGGTCAATACATCTCCAAGCATATAAGCAAAAGGAAATGTTATCGTTCCTGCGTCAAAATAAAATAAATTGAAAATACTAATGACCTTTACCGCCATTATATTCGACACTAGATATAGTGTCACAAAGAGAGCTACCACGACCATCAATAGCCATTGGCTTTGTTCTCGGTTTTTTAAAGGGTTGTCCGATACCTTGTTCATAATGTGTTAATTTTAGCGCATGTTAATGCGTTTAACAATAAAAAAAAGGAAGCTCAATAGAGCTTCCTTGCGGAGAGAGAGGGATTCGAACCCCCGGAGGTGTTACCCTCAACGGTTTTCAAGACCGCCGCAATCGACCACTCTGCCATCTCTCCAATCGAGGTTGTGTTTCGATTACGGGTGCAAAGGTAAGCACTTTTTTTATATCACACAAATTTTTCTTCAATTTTTTTCAAAAAAAATATTTATTGATTGTTATATTCATAAATTGAGTTATTTACATTAAATTTGTATTATTAAAACTTCTTTTATGAAATATATAACAAATATAAAAGATAAATCATTATCGATATGGAAATATTTGTGTCGTGATGTGTGGAGCGACACACGCGATGATTGGCGCATACGTGTCATTAAAACGATTAACCTTTCGGTAAGATCTTTTCTTGACTCAGATTTGCAGTCGCGTGCTGCCGGACTCACATATCGCACATTGTTGGCATTGGTGCCAGCATTGGCAGTTTTGTTTGCTATTGGGCGTGGATTTGGTTTTCATAAACTTCTGCAAACACAAATTTTTAGTTATATGCCGGCTCAACGCGAAGGGCTTGAAAAAATATTTCAATTTGTAGAGGCTTATCTTGCTCAATCATCTGAGGGAATATTTGTGGGTATAGGTATTGTTATGTTGTTGTGGACAATGATTTCTTTGATGAATAATATTGAGTCTACTTTCAACACTATTTGGGGGATAAAACGAGGGCGAACTATATTGCGTAAAATCACTGATTATACATCAATGTTGTTTATTTTGCCGGTGTTGATGATATGTGCCAGTGGTCTATCGATTTTCATGACATCAACTCTCCAAAACACATTCGACTTTGAATTTATGTCGCCTTTGTTGTCATTCCTCTTTAAGTTTGCGTCATACGTTTTTACATGGTTGTTTTTTGCAGCAATGTTTATGCTTATTCCCAATACTAAGGTGAAATTCAAAAATGCTTTTATTGCCGGTGTGTTTTCGGGTACGGGCTTTTTAATTTTACAATGGCTCTTTGTGTCGGGGCAATTATATGTGTCGAAATACAACGCTATTTACGGTAGTTTCTCTTTCTTGCCTTTATTGCTTATATGGATTCACTTCTCGTGGGTGGTAATTCTGTCGGGCATTGTAGTGTGCTATTCATCTCAAAGTATCTATCGTTTTAATTTCTCTAATAAAATTAATGAGATTTCTACCGACTATCGCAACAAAATCACATTGGCGATAATGAGTGTGATAGTAAAGCAGTTTGACAAGGGTGCAAAGCCGATAACAATAGATGATCTTACTGATAAATATAATTTCCCACCGCGCATAGCTATGGAAATTACCGAGGAACTAATTGAGGCCGATTTGGTGTCGAGAGTAATAATTGAAGATGATGATATTAATGAACCTGGATTTCAACCGGCTATAGATATTAACAAGCTATCTGTAGCATATGTGCTTAACAAACTCGACAATTATGGTGCATCGGGTTTTGTACCTCAATTTGAAGATAAATTTAAACCTATCAATAAAATTCTTGATGGTATAGAGGATTTAATAACTAAAAATACTGGTAATCAGTTGATAAAAGATATTGAGATTAATTTAAATAATAATTGAAAACTGACAATGAAAAAAGTAATTGCTACAACAAATGCCCCTGGTGCGATTGGTCCTTACAGTCAAGCAATCGACACCGGTTCTTTTGTATTTATCTCAGGCCAAATACCTGTAAACCCTGCTACCGGAGAAATTCCTGAAGGAATAGAAGCTCAAGCAGCGCAATCAATGGCAAACATCAAAGCAATCCTAGCTGAAGCAGGGTTGACAATGGACAATGTGGTAAAAACTACTGTATTCCTCGCCGACATGAGTCTTTTTGCCGACATGAATAAGGTATATGCTGAAAACTTTACCGCTCCATTTCCTGCTCGCTCAGCAGTGGCAGTGAAAGAACTTCCTAAGCAAGTCCTCGTTGAGATTGAAGTAATAGCAGTGCGATAATAACTTCATTTTTGAAGGGGAAGTAAAAGAAAGTTGCCAACAACTAAGGTTTAATTAATTTGTAGAATTTATAGAAATTCCTTTGAGGAGACTATGACGAATTTCCTCAAAAACCGTTAATTGCTAGAAGTCGATTGATTTGAGGTGGGCTCGCATGTATTTTTTTGTGTAGTGTTGGAAGTGCCACCATTCATATTTATATGTGTCGAAGCCGGCTTTTTTCATCGCGTTGCGGAGTATTTGTCGGTTGTCATAGGCTTCTTGGCTTAGTTTCCCTTTTTTGAGGTTTGATTTCTCGTTATTAATGTGCGACATGTCGGTGAATTCATCAAATCCGGCTCCCATGTCGAGAGGTTTGCCATTGTGCATAATTGTTACGTCGACAGCACAGCCATAGTTGTGATAGCCACCGCCATTGACCGGTTTGGCAACATAATCGGTAAAAGGAGTGCCTTGCACTTTATTATACATCATGCGTTGCGCGCTCAATGGGCGCGCTGCATCGTATATTACTAATGTGTATTCGGGATTTACCTCTTTGATGTATTTTTGAGCCTTTACAAGCATATCGGCAATTTCGGGTCGAAGATAAGCTTTGTGAAGATCGCCATACATATTTATTCCCATGAAGTTGTCGGTAGAAGAATATTTTAAATCAACTTGTATTGTAGGATCGAGAGTTAGCACATCTACAAATCCCATTTCCTTGAATTTCTTGTCATATTCACTAGCAGTGATTGCTTTTTCCTCTTGTTGTACTTTTGAAATAGTATCTATAGGGGAGTTTTTAGTTGAGTCTATTGCCGTTTGCATGGTGTCGATTTTAGTAACAATGCTATCGTTATTTGTAGTTATATTAGTTGTGTCGATAGGGGCAGATGCAGTGGTGATTTCTTTTTGTTCGTTACTACAACTTGTGGCTGATAAAATAGAGCAACTAAGCAAAAGAGTAAGTGTTATTTTTGCAAAATTCATAATAAAGAAATATGTTGTGATTGAATCGATGAGAATGAATATGTGCAAAGTTACTTGATAAAATTGGAATAAGCAAAATAAAAAAATACCTGCCAAGATGAATGGCAGGTATTTTTTTATTAATGAAGTGTTATTCTTATTTCACAATCACTTTAGCAGTGTAAGGAGTGCCGTCGGCAGTTTTTGCTACAACGATATACACGCCGTTTAATCCAGATGCGTCGATAGTGTTGTCGGTGTCGTGAGCCACCATTGAACCATTGATAGAGTAGAGTGAGGTAGAAACAGCATCGATGCCGGCAATGTTGAGAGTGTTGCCGTTAAGTGTTACACTCATTTTTGCTTCATTGCCAAGCATAACATCTTCAATGCCCGATGTAACAAGGCTGAAGGTATATTGAGCGGCAAGTTGCCCCGGTACATATTGATATAGCTTAACAGCGTATGTGTCAACAACCTCGGCTGTGATGCAGTTGGGGTTGGGAGTTCCCGAAGGAGTTGCTTGTGTAGTGAATTGAGCATCGTGAGTAGCAACAACCTTGTTGTTGGTGATGTCTACGATTTGGAAACCGTCAACATAAGCACTCCCTATTGGTTGTACATTGTAAAGAGTGCCATTAAGGGTGAAGAATGTACCACCTTGAGTAGTGTTGATGCCATTGTCGGGGTATGCAACGAAACTTGTGCCGTCATTGTGATAGAAATGCTTGTTGCCACGAACTCTCACCGCAAAGTTGTCGCCAAAGTTATCTTCCAAAGGCATTGCAAACGATTGACCATCGGCAGTGATGCCAACAGGAATTCCACGTTGAGCTTTTTGCTCTCCATATTGAATGTAGAATTTAGCCACCGATGTAGCATCTTTAGGGAACATAAACATAATACCACCTTCGCCGTTCATAATGTTACCCACAATTTTTCCGAGATATTGCATTTGGTTAGCTGAAACACCATCGGGCATTGTTAGAGTCAAGTCTTGGAATGAGGTTCCTCCTGCAGGAAGCACTTTAAGTGCGGTGCAACCGGCAGTAAACATTGAGGTAGGGATTATAATATTACCGGCATCATCGCTTGTGATTGCAGTACCACCGGCCGATGTGATACCGGTATTTGTCAATCCGTTAGCGTCCCAATAATATAATAATGAGTTTGCGTGGTCATTGATGTAGATTTTGCCACCAAAGCCGGTTGCCCAGCGAGTGTTGGTGTTGGCAGTAAGATGACCTGATGTGTGAGCCCAATCTTGAGTGAGTTTGTAACCGGTAATTTCAACAGGAGTATCAGATGTTCCGGGCTCTTCAGGAGTTTCAGTGTTAGAACCGGTAAGAGTTACGGTTTTTGAAGAAGCACCTTTAGATGAAATTGTGATATTGGCAGAGTGTGTGCCAATAGCTGTGGGTTTGTATGTAACTGTGATAGTTGCAGAAGCTGCACTTTGGCTGATTGAAGTTGATGAAATGCTAAATTGGTTGGCATTAGTGCCTGAGAGCGCAAGTGAGATGTCTCCACGCAAGTTTGCACCTGTTACAGTGAATGTTTTGGTTACAGGGGCATTATCGGTAGTGCTAAGCGATAATGAGGCAGCGCTTGTTGTGAGTGTAGCAGAAGGAAGTTTAACCACAAACAAACCATCGGCAACAGCACGAATACCACCGCCTGAGTTGTTTGTACTGGCATCGTTTACAAGTCCGCTACCGGTAATCCAAAATTGAGAAGAGCCACCGCCATCGAAGTTCATAGCATCGCTACAGCCAAGATTTTTCATGATGTCACCGAGAACTTTTCCTGTACAGCCTGTGCTCCAACCTGAGCTGCGACCATCGACAACACACATAATAAGTTTTGTTTTGTCGGCATTGTAACCAACGGCCGTACGAGGTTGATTGCTTGAAATAGCACCAAGGTCGTTGGCATAAGAACTGATGCGAGTGCCGCCATCGAGAATCATCAATGAGCCGCCAAGAGCTTGTGAAGCTACCGGAGTAGTGATATTGCCCGCATTATCTTTGATGTTAGCGTTCATATATACTGTGATCTCAGTGCCAACAGTAAGGCCTTTTACGTATGCGCCGTTTTGAGTGCCTTTACCAAACATTACAATCCCATTTGAAGGAATTGTTACGTTTCCGGTTGATGGAGTGCTTGCCACTTTGTATTTCAAATATTTACCGGGAGTGAGTTTTGAACCGTTTACCGGAGTGAGTTGCACAGCATATCCACCCATGCCCGAAGTCCCTGAAGTAGAGCTATTGCTTTCGGGGGTGTAGAAAATGATTTGTTCACCAACACCGGCATTTGATGCTGCTGTTGAAGTGGTATTGATAGCTGCAAAATCCGTCCAACCTTCAATGCCATTAACTGCGCTACACCAACAAGTAATCTTGTTTAGATAGCCTGTTGTTGGAACATTATTTTCATCGAAAGTAATGGCATAATAACCATCGCCACTAAATCCTTTGCGAGCTTCACCATCTACAACTGTTAGTCCTCCGGGAGTTTCGCTGCTGAAGAAACCACCGTTTGTGCCAACGATAGGAGTGGCATCGGTGATGCGTCCTGCCATTGTGCTCACTGTGGCAGTATTGGTGAGTTTGCTACCACCGGGCACTGCGCGCACAGCAATGTCTTCATTTGTCAAGTCGGTGATAGTGTAGAAAATTCGCATATTGTGCGAACTAGTGTAGACATGTGCGGCGTAGTAAGTGACGCCTGTTGTCAATGTCTTTGTCGTTGTGACGTCAACGGTATAGTTTGTGCCGTTGAGAGTCCATGTAGCTGCCATTGCGCTAAATTGCATAGCAATAGCCGCCAAACCTAAGAAAACCTTTTTCATTAACTTGATTTTATGATTAATATTATGATTATCAAAAAATAGCGTGCAAAGTTAGCAATAATTTCTCGGATAATCTAACGAAAAAGGTTAAATGTGTGTGACATAATAAAGCAAAGGGGGCTGTGTCAAAATACCATATTTTGACACAGTTTCTTTTTTAAGCAGCAAGGTTTCTAAAATCTGTAAAATCGTCAAATTTCATTTTTTTGCAGAATATTCGATTCACGGAGTCCAAAAAGCGGTTAAAAAATATGATT
>JAZNGZ010000064.1:0-4096 GCA_045576735.1 Muribaculaceae bacterium | reverse complement strand
ATGACTTCTCCGACAAGTACATTAAAAATGTGGCAAAAAAATTAAACAATAGACCTCGTAAAAAATTAAATTTTTCAACCCCTAAAACGGAATTCTTCAAACAAATTGCTATTTTTGCACTTGCTAGTTGAATCTGCAATTATATACCTATTGCACAATTAAACGATTTTGTCTTTTGTCCTTATTCGATATATCTTCATAATATATATAGCGATTGTGATGATATGACATATAAAGCGTCTCCACAATTAAATGGAAGAATGTCTCACTCTAAGATTGATAATAAACTCACACATCACAATGATGATTTAATATATTCATTAAATGTGAGCTCGGATTATTATCGCATTTATGGAAAAATTGACACCTACAGAATTTCCACTTGCACTCTTATAGAACGAAAATATCGACTAACACAAATATATCAAGGGCAAATATACCAATTGTGGGCACAATATTTATGTATGATAGAAATGGGATATGAGATTAAACGAATTGGGTTCTATGAGATTTCCACCAATAAATGTTCCTTTTTACCATTACCGACTGCTAATGACATCAACGAATTTTCTCATTTCTTAAATATGTTTCGGAATTACAATCCTTCTAATACTCAAATTTCAATCAATATGAATAAATGTCAACATTGCATATATTGCAATTTATGTGATAAAACAACTGCCGAAAATGTATACTAATGCCGATATTAAAAACAAATCAATATTTGTGATAAACTGCACAGAAAAACGTAATCTAAAAGTTTTGACCGGTGAATTGTTACTTGAAGATGCAACAACATTAAAAACCTTGACAAAAATGCCATTTCAAAAGATTCTTGCATTGTTTATTATAGGGCATATCACAATCACAACGCCACTGATTGATAAATGTAAAAGATTTAATGTGTCTTTGATTGTCGTAAAACCTAACTTAAGGCCAGTCTTCATATATGCAACCTCGGCAGAAGCAAATTTCTTACTTCGTCAACAACAATACCTTATTAATCCCAATGACATCAATGCTGCCAAGGCAATAGTGAAAAATAAAATCGCAAATCAAACACAATTATTACGAAACACTCGCAAACGAGATCCTATTACGATTTCACGAATAAAAGTCTTTGAGCAAGTGTTAAAATCTATTGCAAACGTCAATCAATATGAACAATTAATGGGGATAGAAGGATATGTGGCTCGACAGTTTTTTTCTTTATATTTCTCAGAACACAAATGGACAATGCGTCGTCCTCGAACTAAATGTGACATTATCAATGCTACGTTAGATATTGGGTATACTATATTGTTTAATTTTATAGAATGTTATGCGCGAATGTTTGGATTTGATGTTTATAAAGGCGTGTATCATCGATTGTGGTTTAAACGAAAATCGTTGATTTGTGATTTAATAGAGCCATTTAGATGCATTATAGATCGAGCAGTAAGGACAGCTTTAAACAAAAAACAATGTAAAGAAGACGATTTTAAATTTGAGAAAGGAGAATATATATTAAAACGTGAGAGAAATAAAGGTTATCAGCAAATGTTTTTTGAGGCAATTATAAAATACAAGTCAGATATATTCATCTTTATTCAAGGTTATTATAGATGCTTTATGCAAAATAAACATTTTGACAAGTATCCACAATTTAACATATAGGCAATGATACTAATAAGTTATGATATTAAATCAACAAAAATACGGACAAAATTTTGTCGAATGCTTCGTAAAAATGGAGCGATTAGACTTCAATACTCAGTTTATGAAGTATGCAATACTTCTCGAATAATTGACAATATTAAGCTAAAAATTCAGCAAGAATTTTCCCCGTTATTTTGTTTTGATGATAGTGTAGTGATTTTCAAGGTCGAAGAAAATGATATTATTAAATATGGCAATGCAATTCATCGCGATAAGGATATTGTGTTTTTGTAGCAAGTGCTACTCTTTGGAAACTGCGCAAACATCCAGACAAAGCTAATTTTCAACAAAATAACCGCAACCTGTTAGTTGGGGTGGGTATTTTAAGTGTAATTTTTGCATATTTTTCATCTCATTTAATGCTTTATTATTAAATTAATTACTATATTTGCATAGTAAATATTTCCGACAATAGGGTCTAATTAAAATTTAAATTTCTACTATTTGTAGATGGCCATTACAGAATGAAGCCGGGCGAGGTCTAATTAAAATTTAAATTTCTACTATTTGTAGATAATCATCATAAGTCAGATGGAATACATATTATATAATTGAGGGGTCGGATTTTGACGAAATTTAACCTTTAAGCCAAAGAGTATTTATAATTAACTGATGTTGGTTATTTTTCTTTTTCGTTTTTTAGTATTGTTGTTGTGGGTTTTCAATTTTCGATTCTTTGTAGTATCTTTGCATTTTGAAATAGAAAACAAGAATATATACATTAATATATTATGAGTAAGGAAATCGTATTGAGCGGGATTCGTGCAACAGGTAATCTCCATTTGGGGAATTACTATGGCGCGTTGAGTAAGTTTGTTAAGATGCAAGAGGATTATGATTGTTTGTTTTTCATTGCCGACTTGCATGCGTTGACCACTCACCCCGATCCAAAAACACTTCACACAAATGTGAAGAATATATTGGCAGAGTATCTTGCTGCCGGCGTAGACCCTGAAAAGGCTACAATTTTTGTGCAAAGTGATGTTCCTGAAATTTCGGAGCTTTATTTGTTGCTTAATATGCATGTGGGTATCGGTGAGTTGATGCGTACTGCTTCGTTTAAGGATAAGGCACGTAAGGCACTCGGCATTAAGACCGACAAGGAAGAGGGGGAAATCGAAAAGGAAATCATAGGTAATGAGTCGAACAAGCGTGTGAATGCCGGTTTGTTGACCTACCCTACTCTCATGGCTGTTGATATTTTGATTCAAAAGGCCAACAAGGTGCCTGTGGGTAAAGACCAAGAGCAACACTTGGAGTTGACCCGCCGCTTTGCTCGCCGCTTCAATTCGTTCTATGGCGTGGATTTGTTCCCCGAACCCGAAAACTTTAACTTTGGCGGTAACGCAGTGAAGGTTCCCGGTCTTGACGGCTCGGGCAAGATGGGTAAGAGCGAGGGAAACTGCATCTATCTCATTGATGAGGAAAAGGTGCTTCGCAAGAAGGTGATGCGTGCTGTGACCGATGAGGGTCCTAAGGTGCCAAATTCGCCGGTGTCGCAACCTATCGAAAATCTATTCACGTTGATGGAGCTTACTTCGGCTCCCGAGGTGATTCAACAATATCGCGATGCTTATGCTGATTGCTCTATCCGCTATGGCGATTTGAAGAAGCAGTTGGCTGAGGATATATTGAAGGTTACGTTGCCTATTCGTGAACGTATCCTCGATATTCAAAACGATGATGCATTGTTGGCTCGCGTAATCAAGCAAGGTGCCGACCGCGCTCGAGAACGTGCTTCGAAAACTCTCAGCGAGGTGCGCGAAATTATGGGCATTAAGAAGTTTTATTAATGCATAATTCATAATGCATAGTTAATAGGACTTTAAAAACAATAATAAAAACGCGTGTTACATGGTGTTGTAACGCGCGTTTTTGTCTATATGTTTGTCGCTGTTGCTCAAAAGGAAATGTATTTTAACAATGTTGTATCAGTTTTATAAAACTAAAAAAATGTAAACAAATACCAAAAAAACAAATTATTTTTATTACATTTGCCCAATAATACCATAATAGTACTACTATTTACATAAAAACTATACTAACTTGACAATTAATTTTTTTAAATCTAATATTTAAATTTATGAGTTTCTTTACAAAATTATCAACCGTTAAGAAGGCAGTTGTGGCTGCAGTCTTGATGACTTCGATGGGTGCATCGGCACAAATCGACTCTTACGAAGTGGGTGATATGGGATTCCTCCGTACACCAATGGAAACGGCTAATGGTATCATTATGACCAACAACCGTTATTCTGAAATCTACTCTCTAAAAGGCAACACGTTGACTCCAATTTTGCGAGCAAACAACTGTGGTCTTTACACTAACTTGAGCAAAGACGGTAAGTATCTTGGATTTAAGAGCTTTGACGATCACGACCATCAAGCACCTGCAATT
>JAZNGZ010000063.1:0-26587 GCA_045576735.1 Muribaculaceae bacterium | reverse complement strand
TCAAGGACTTCTCCGACAAGTACATTAAAAATGTGGCAAAAAAATTAAACAATAGACCTCGTAAAAAATTAAATTTTTCAACCCCTAAAACGGAATTCTTCAAACAAATTGCTATTTTTGCACTTGCTAGTTGAATCTGCCTATAATAAAAAATACTATTCAAATGAATTAAATCAATAAAAAAGTTTAAAATACGAGACGATTTTAGTAACTTTGCACATATAATGGATTACAATGCAATTATCAATTAATCAAGATTATTTTTAACTTTAAAATTAATATAATTTATGGCTACTACAGCAGATTTTAAAAACGGAATGTGTCTCGACATCGATGGCAACTATTTCTTTATCGTTGAATTCCTTCATGTTAAACCTGGCAAAGGTCCGGCTTTCGTTCGCACAAAACTCAAAAACGTAAAAACAGGTCGTGTTCTTGACAAAACATGGAACTCTGGAGTAAAAGTAGAAGAAGTTCGCATCGAACGTCGTCCTTACCAATATCTTTATAAAGATGATATGGGATACAATTTTATGCACACCGAAACTTTTGAGCAAGTTGCACTTCCTGGCGAAAGCATCGAAGGTGTTCAATTCCTTAAAGAAGGTGACATTTGTGAAGCTATGGTGCACGCGGCATCTGAAACTATCCTCACTTGTGAAATGCCTATAAGTGTAGTTCTTGAAATCACATATACTGAACCCGGAATTAAAGGTGATACAGCTACAAACACATTGAAACCAGCTACTCTCGAAACTGGCGCAGAAGTACGTGTTCCATTATTCTGCAATATCGGTGATAAAGTTCGCATTGATACTCGCGACGGTTCATATGTAGAGCGCGTTAAAGCTTAAAGAAACTTTAAAGGGACTTCTTTTAAATGATTTAAGGTGATTTATTTTTTATTTGAGCATATGTTCAAAAATGTAACTTAATAATAATTTGTTAATTACGCTATAAAACAAATTTATTTGTGCGGAATGCATAACTAAAGTTTAATAAACTCATGTAATAATGCATAGAAGTTTCCTTTGATAAACAATATAACTAATAAAAATGGGTTAAGAGCATAATTCTTAACCCATTTTTTCATTATAAAATTTCTCACTCAACAATATACTCAAGTACAAAATAATATCGATTATCTGACCCATTATTTACCGCTAAACACAAATTTCCTTCTTCTAATGGCACAACAGTCATCGACAATACTCCATCATTATTACTCCAATTATTAAACAATTGTTGGTTATTAAGCACCGAC
This sequence comes from Muribaculaceae bacterium, assembly GCA_045576735.1. GTDB lineage: Bacteria > Bacteroidota > Bacteroidia > Bacteroidales > Muribaculaceae > RGIG4079. Next base: position 25,323 of record JAZNGZ010000063.1, on the reverse strand, counting down.
CAGGAACCATCTCTAATAGGATTTATTATAAACGTATATGGCTTACCTACTTTAAGGCGGCGATTAAATGGCATAGAAATCACTTTGACACCTTCGCATAACTCATTCATCAATGGAAGTGCCGTTAAATCTCCGGCTCTAAACTCTGCCAACAATTGACTTCCATTAATTCCCATATTTTCTAGAAGTTGCACATTATATCCCGGCAAAGATAATAACTCTGGCATATAAAGTGGGTGATTTTGTTCTATTGATTTTAATTCATCCGAAGTTGGCTCAGAGACTTCATAGGATAATAAATATTGATATCTATTACCATCCATATTTATTCCTAAAGCCACTTTACTTGATTGAGGTGTAAACTTAAGTTTATATAAATTACCTTCTTTAGTCCATTGGCTTTCTCCAATAATACCATTATCAAACAAACCTATTTTATGCTCGCTTAATTTTTCAACAATAATTTCATAGGTATGACCCTTTTTAAGTGTATTAGTCATAGGTATACTATGAATTTTAATATTATTGCAGTCTATATTATAAAGTTTAGGAAAAGATAAATTATCTTTTAATGCCAATTTGAATAACGTTTGAGCATCAAATCCTAAAATGCCCCAATTTGGTCTCAATCCGGGAATGCGTTTAAATGCCTCTAAGTCTATAGGAGTTTCAATCATTTGGCAAGAAGCATCATGAGGGAAATGTGAAAAAATTAGCCAATATGGATCAACATCAAACCAATACATGCAATTATTCTTTTTCACAAATACACCATCTGAGTTAACACCTCCAGCGCCCCATGTTGGGTCAATAAATATTTTTCCATCATCTACTTCAACCAAAAGCCAAGCATGCCCTTTATCCGACACAGCACCGCTGCGTTTTTTAGATAATCCACTTATAATTTCAACTTTAAGACCGATAGGCTCACTTAACTGATAAAACAATTCGCAATAAGCTTGACAAACTCCGCGTTTATTGTCAAAACAATCGTCGGCAGAGTAAATAGTATGAGATGTATCATAAGCTATATTGTCACACAACCATTTATAAATAGCTTTAGCTTGTTCATACTTTGACTCACAACCAGCTACTATTTGATTTGACACATTAGTATAATCATACTTAGTAGATGATATTGAATACACACCAACAAACGAACAACAAAATAAAGCAATAAAAAAGATTCTTAACATAAATACCGATTAATTTTAAAGGTTAATATTATAGGAAAATTTTATATATTAGATAAATAAAGATTTATAAATTTATTTGTGTAATTCTTCACATAAAATACATATTACGTTAATCTATTTTTAAATGTAACTAAATCATTTATATAAAAATGGGTTGGTATATTTTGTACATACCAACCCTATAACATTTATTTCTTAGAAGCTCTTCTCCACATTCGTTTCAACCTTGAACTCAAAGTTGGCTTTTCAGTGTGAGAATAACTATATCCATATCCATAACCTTTGCGTCCATAACGTCCATAATGCCCATATCGCTTATACATATATGAATTTGACTTAATATTGACACCGTTAAGCAAAAGATAACAATTTGGCAAACGTCCACTTTCAACCGCTTGATGCATTACTTTCAAACATCGTTTAGTTGAGTAATTTGCTCGAGCAACATATAACTCCATATCAACATGGGGAGCAATAAGGAAACTATCCGAAACCACCCCTATAGGCGCTGAGTCTACAATTATACAATCAAATTCAGCTCTTAATTGGTTGAACATTTCAGCCATATGTCGACTCAACAACAACTCATTTGGATTGGGAGGAACTGGCCCACCTGGAATAACATATAGGTTTTCATTTTCTGCAGCAGGCATCACTAAATCAAGAATATTTGACACTTGACCCGACAAGAATGTTGTAACACCTTCATCATTTTTCATCTTAAATAAATGAGACAACACGGGACGACGAATATCCATACCTAACACAACCGTACGTTTACCGGTTAACGCAAATGAGAGAGCTATATTTGAGGCTATAAAAGTTTTACCCTCTCCCGACAACGATGATGTTACTAATATAACCTTTTTATCATTCTCAGTTAATGCAAATTGGATGTTATTCCTAACCAATCTAAACATTTCAGCTATTGGAGTAGAATCACTCTCAGCAACAACCAATTTACCACTTTTTTTATCAGCAATACATATTTCTCCAAGAATGGGAACTTGAGTAACACGCTCTAAATCGTCAGAATCTCTGAAAATAGGGAAAATAAGTCTTCTTAAGAATATCAAAAGGGCTGGCACTAAAAATCCTATCAAAAGAGCCACTCCATAAATTGTCATTTTTTTAGGAGAAACAGGACCACTGCCCGACGGGTTGTCTATCAATCTAGCTGTAGGTGTTGCTAATGTTTTTTGTAAGGCAATTTCTTCACGTTTTTGCAACAAGAAGGTATAAATGTTAACTTTAACTTGTTGTTCACGGAATATTTCCTGTAAGCCCTTATCAATAGGAGGAACACTTGCCAATTGACTAGCACTTTTACTTTCAATTGCAGCAATACTACTATGCTTAACTGCTAAATTTGTTTTAGCAGTTTGAATATTTTGAAATATACGACTTTTTTCACGAGCTAAATCTTCTTGCATCGAAATAATTATTGGGTTATCTTCGGTGCTTGTTTCCTTTTGGCGCTCTAATTGAGAAACTTTCTTATTATAAGCATCAATCATTGAATTTAGCTCAGCGTCTTCGATAATTTGAGGGATATGAGCATATTCATCTTGCTTTGAAATAGCTTTCTCTACCGATGCAATAATTTTTTGTTGCGCTGCAACCTCAGCCAATTGTTCTTCTGTATCACTTTGTTTACTTAAGTTCATCTGAGCTTGAGCATTCAAGTCGGTAATATTATTAACCCTACGATAGCGCTCCAATCTGTCCTCAACATCTTTCAATTCACTTGAAATCAATACTAATCGGTCTAGAATAAAGGCCTCAGTTTGCATAGCAGAACGATTTTTATCTGCAATGATGTCTTGGTTGTAGAAAGATATTAATGTGTTAATCACATCAACCCCCTCACGAATCATTGGTGTAGAACAATTTATACGTAAAATTGTCGATGAATTCTTTGCAAACGAAATATTTAAACTTCCTGAAAGTCTGGCAGCAACCCAATTTGGATTTAGAATTTTTATTCTTTGGGTTCCATTTAACTTGCTTGTGAATTTAGAAGGATGAAGGATTAATGTTCCTTGACTTAACTCAACTTTAATAGGTAATTTATCTGTCTTTATATTTTTAGACTCTGCATTACCTCCATATTGTGTCTTAATATCAAAGTTATATGTTTGGTCATCTTTATTTACTATAATTTCAATTGTAGACGACAAATTTCTCAAACTTACTGAATCTAATTCTGCTCTGACTACATTTGTTCCATATATTGGGTAATCTCTCAATTGTTGAACATCATAATACGAATAGGCTAATCCAAGACTATCAACAATTTTAAGCATATTATTACGCGACTTAAGTATTTCGATTTCAGTTTCATCAATAAAACTTTTTGTATCTACAAGAGGATTATTCGTACTCATTGATACAGCGCTACTATTTGTCGCATCATCATCACTTAAAAAGATTGAAGCACCAACCTCGTATGTAGGAACAATTGTAGATATATAATAATATGCACATCCGGCAGCAATAATAATACATATCACAAACCATTTCCACTGTGCCAAATATTCAAGCAACAATCCAACCAAGTCAAAAGCATCCTCTTGCTTTTCTTGAACATTATTTACATTACTATTATTTTGAGTATTGATATTTTCTGCCATAATGTAGATTATTTAGCTAAATTTGCTATTCCAATAATTAATGATGCAATAGATGATATACCTCCAACGATTGTTATAGTTGCACCTACTGCCGGATTTAACTGCCAAGCCGATTGTGCTGCCGACTCGTTAGGCTGAACATATATTATATCATTTTGTTGCAAATTAAAATATGGTGACAATAAAATGTTTTTATCATTCAAATTCAATCGATGTATTTCTCGTTGACCATCGGGATTTGTTCGAATTAACATAATATTTTCACGTTCTCCTTTAATATCCAAATCACCAGCCTCAGCAATTGCTTCAAGAAAATTTAGACGCTCAGTCTTTGATTCGACAACTCCAGGCGCCTTAACAGCTCCTAAAACTGTAACTCTAAAATTCATCAAACGCACATCAACACTAGGCTTCTCTTTTACATATTTAGGATAAATTGCAGCTTGAACTATTTCTGAGATTTCAGATTTTGTCATTCCTCCCACATGAAGTTTTCCTATAATAGGAAAATCAATATCACCATTTTTATCAACTAGATAATATTGTGTTGACTTATCATAATTCCCACCGCCCATTGAATTCCCCGATGTTGAATTAGAAATTGTCCCCTCGGCAGTTACATATTTTCCTTTATTGAAAAACGAGACTGCAACCATATCAGTTCCTGTAACATCAATATTCAATAAATCGTTTGGACCTATAATTGGATCAGTCGTTGTCTGTATTTGAGACAGGACTTCGGTAGGTAACGTTTCTGCATCTACCATATAAGGTACTTTCAAATGCGCTGTAGAGCAGCTAGAAATAATCATAGCCGCAATAATAGGTAATAATTTTACGAAATGCTTCATCATAATATTTTTTTAATAATGCAAAGTTAGATACTTTTTTTGTAAAAACCATAATTAACCATAAATAATATTTAAAAAGCACACACATTTGTACAACATAATGATTAGATTAAAGAACATCTTGTAGTTTTTTTGCAGAAATTACTCTAAATTTGCGAAAAAATCAAATATGATAGAGCAACATCCATGGGAGCCATTCCTTCCATCCAACTCCAAAATTTTATTTCTTGGCTCATTTCCTCCACAAAAAGGAAAGTGGGGAATCGACTTTTATTACCCTAACAAACAAAACGATTTTTGGAGAATTATAGGCAAAGTATTTTACGATGACTACTTGCACTTCTTCAATTTAACATCAAAACAATTCGACAAAGACACAATAATAAAATTTATTTCTCAAAAAGGAATCGCAATGGGTGATTGTGCCTATGAAGTAAAACGCCTTAAAGGCAATGCATCCGACAAATTTCTTGAAATAATAAAGCCACTTGATATACTCTCTACTCTATCAAAAATTCCTAATTGCTTACATATTGCAACAACAGGCACTAAAGCCGCTGAAATTTTAGCCGATATCACAAATACTAAAATTCCAAAAATGGGCAACTACACTGTGTTACATTTTGGAGATAGAATTATAAAAATATTTCGAATGCCATCTACATCAAGGGCATATCCACTTTCTATCAATAAAAAAGTTTTGTATTACCGTCAGTTATTCATTGATACTGATTTTTTATAAAATTTGTCCCCTATGATATTTGTTTTATGACAATAAACATCGTAACTTTGCAATTAATTAAACTATTTATTACATTATGATTGATTTTATACCCTTAGCATTATTCGATGCCGGAAAAATATTAGAATTTCTAATTGACAATGTAAGCTATCTATATCTCTTTGTATTTCTTTTTATGGCGATTGAAAGTTCTTTCATCCCATTTCCATCCGAATTAGTTGTTCCTCCTGCAGTATACTTAGCTTTACAAGATAATATATCGATGAATGTGTACCTTATCATCACATTAGCAACACTTGGAGCATTGGTTGGAGCATATATCAATTATTATTTAGCGGTATGGATTGGCAGACCACTAGTCTATAAATTTGCCAACAGTAGATTTGGTCATATATGTCTTCTTGACCAAACAAAAGTTGAAAAAGCTGAAGCCTATTTCGATAAGCATGGGGTAATATCTACTTTTATAGGTCGATTAATTCCCGGCATACGTCAATTAATATCAATTCCTGCAGGGTTAGCCCACATGAACATCGTAAAATTTTCCGTATTCACCTCATTGGGTGCTCTAATATGGAATGTAGCATTAGCAATCTTAGGGTACATACTAACTACAATTCCAGGCATAAAAACTACCGACGAACTACTTACAAACATAAACAAATACAACCACTATCTCACATATGCAGGCCTAGCAATAGGTGTTGTATGTATCGTGTTTATTATTTGGAACATATTTAAGCCGAAAAAACAATCAACCGAAAATTCTAAATAGACTCCTTAATTATGAAAATCTCGCCTTCACTTCTTTCTGCCGACTTTGGCAATCTCAATCAAGATGTTATCATGCTAAATGAAAGCGTGGCCGACATGATACACCTTGACATAATGGACGGTGTATTTGTCCCTAATATATCCTTTGGTTTTCCTGTAATCAAATATGTGCAAAAAATTGCCACAAAACCTCTCGATGTACACTTAATGATTGTAAATCCTCAGAACTACATTTCTCAAGTACGTGATTGTGGTGCTGAGATAATGAATGTTCACCTTGAGGCGTGTATACACCTTCACCGCACTATTCAAGCAATTAAAAATGCGGGCATGAAAGCGGCTGTAACTCTCAATCCTTCAACTCCGGTTAGTACACTTGAAGATATTATCACTGATGTTGACATGGTTCTTTTAATGTCGGTAAACCCTGGTTTTGGAGGACAATCATTCATTCCAAACTCTTTAAAAAAAGTAAAACAACTTAAAGAGCTTATTCAACAATCAGAATCTAATGCATTGATTGAAGTCGATGGTGGAGTAAATCTTGATACAGGTAAATTGTTAGCAAATGCTGGTGCAGACATATTAGTTGCAGGTAATGCAGTATTTTCTGCGCCAAATCCAAAAAAAATGATTGAATCATTACACAACCTTTGATAATCATATAACAAACACATAATGGCAAAATTTGACCTAAATAGTAACAACAACGACTTGACCGACAATCAATTTGGCGAAGAAATTCAACCCAATAACAATTCAACTAGAAATAGTCGTGAACGTCGTCGTAATCGCAATGAACGTCGCAAGGCTGAAAAAGAGAAGGATGCTCAAAAAAAATCTCCTTTCATCAATTTCTTTCTTGATCGTCGCACTCACTATTTTGTTGGTATTACCCTATTTTTATTTGCGGCATTTATTATGTTGGCATCAATTTCGCATATAAGCAATGGCATACAAGATCAAAGCGAAATAACCAACCAAACAATTATTGAATCTTCACAAAGTGAAAATGCTCCTTTAAATATTGGCGGTGCATTTGGAGCATATATTTCTCAACTAGCCCTTTCTCAATGGCTCGGATTTGGATCATTTATACTCATCCTTTATATAGGTATTCTTGGCGTATCGCTATTAAGCACTAAAAGACCAAAATTCTGGTCTCTTACATTTAAGTGTTTAATTTCATCTATTGCAATGTCTATTATATTGGGATTTTTCACATTTGATTCTCAAACACCTCTATTTTGGGGCGGTAAACATGGATATTACATTAACGAATTCTTCATCAACGTCACCGGCCAATTTGGAGCAATACTATTTAATATTCTAGTGTTTGCCTCTGTGATTATTGTGTTTATTAATGATATAAAAAATTGGAAATTTGTTAAACTAAAATCACGAAACGAAACGTCTAATCAAGATGACATTGATTCTGAGATCGACATTGACGACGATTTTGAGGAGGATGACGAGGATTATGACGATGGATATATAGACGAATTTGAAAATAATAACACAGAAAATAACGAATCTAAAAAGGGCAAAAAAAACAATGCAAAAAATTTAGATTCAGAAAGCAATAGCAATAAAGGCAAAAAAAATAAAGAGAAAAATAAAAAAGATTCATCTAGCATTAGCCTTGATGACAACGACCCATCAAATGAGAATAACATTAAGGATAGTGATGATGTGTCTATAAATATTAATAGTTCTTCAATAGAAGAAGCTGACGAAATCAATAATGATGTTTATGACCCCACAGCAGAATTATCTCGCTATCGTTTCCCAACTCTGGATCTTCTAATCAAACGAATAATTAAAGAAAATAATGTTGACCGTGACGAGCAAGAGGAAAACAAAGAACGTATTACAAAAACCCTACGCGATTACGACATTGCCATTTCTCACATTGAAGCTACAGTTGGGCCAACGGTTACTCTCTATGAAATAATACCAGCCGAAGGGGTTCGTATCGCTAAAATCAAACGATTGGAAGATGACATTGCTCTTAGTCTTGCAGCTCTTGGCATTCGCATTATTGCACCAATCCCCGGCAAAGGCACCATTGGTATTGAAGTTCCTAACAAAGATCCTCAAACTGTATCTTTTAGATCAATCATCGCTTCAAAAAAATTCCAAGAATGTAAATATGCACTTCCTATGGCTATGGGAGCAACAATTTCTAATGATGTATTTATTGCTGACCTTGCCAAAATGCCTCACCTTCTTGTTGCTGGAGCAACCGGTCAAGGTAAATCTGTAGGGCTCAATGCCATTATCGCATCATTGCTATACAAAAAGCACCCTGCAGAACTAAAATTTGTCCTTATTGACCCCAAAATGGTAGAATTTAGCCTATATAGTAAACTTGAACGACACTATCTAGCAAAACTACCTGACGAAGAAGATGCCATTATCACCGACCCATTAAAGGTTGTAACCACACTCAATTCCCTTTGTGTAGAAATGGATAATAGATATAATCTACTCAAAGATGCGAATGTGAGATCTATTACTGAATACAATACCAAATTTATCAACCGCAAACTAAACCCCGAGAAAGGGCATAAATATCTACCCTATATCGTGATGATTGTCGATGAGTTTGCCGACCTTATAATGACTGCAGGTAAAGAAGTTGAAACCCCTATTGCTCGTATTGCACAGAAAGCCCGTGCTGTAGGTATGCACATGATTATAGCAACACAACGTCCATCGACTAACGTTATCACTGGTATAATCAAAGCAAACTTCCCCGGGCGTATTGCGTTCCGTGTATCTCAAATGGTCGATAGCAAAACTATTCTTGACCGAACAGGTGCAAACCAACTAATAGGACGTGGCGACATGCTATTCTCTCACAATGGCGACATGCAACGTGTACAATGTGCATTTATTGACACTCCCGAAGTTGAAGCAATCTGCGACTGCATTGACGAGCAAATTGGATATGAACACGCCTACTACTTACCCGAATTCTTCCCAGACTCATCCGATAATGCTATTGTTGGCAACTTGACCGACCGCGACCCGCTTTTTGAAGAAGCGGCTCGATTTATTGTCACATCTTCTACTGCATCAACATCTTCTTTACAACGTAGATATTCGATTGGATATAATCGTGCCGGCAAAATTATGGATCAAATGGAAGCAGCTGGCATCGTAGGACCTGCTCAAGGTGGAAAACCTCGTCAAGTTCTTATGGACGCAATACAACTAGAACATCTTCTTGAACAAAGCTGTTAAACCTTTCACAAAAAAAACAATCACATATAATATGAAACGTATAACATCACTAGTAATAATTGCACTTTCGCTATTTGCGACTTCTTTTTCTTTAAGTGCTCAGAATGCAGCTAATATTTTAGCTCAAGCATCTAACAAGTTTTCAAACAGTAAGTCAATATCTGCAACATTTAGCATTATTGACAATGGTCGTTCTCAAAACGGCTCTATTGTTGTAGCTGGCAACAAGTTTGTAATTTCTACTCCACAACTCTCTACATGGTTTGATGGAAAAACTCAATGGAGTTACTCTTCTAGTGCCAATGAAGTAAACATTACGAATCCAACCGCCGACGAATTGCAACAAATAAATCCTTTTGCTATCATAAGTAGTTTTAGAAACAACTTTAATGCCAAACTATTAAGTTCGGCAAAAGGAACATATAAAATTCAACTAACTCCCAATAAAGCGAATAAATCAATTAAAAAAGTGGAATTAACGCTTAATTCATCTACCTATTTCCCTTCTTTAATTGTTATTACTGCTAAAAACAACACTAAAGCAACTATTAAAGTGAAATCCATCAAAGCCGGAGGTGCACAAGCTGCATCCACATTCACTTTCAATGCAAAAAAATATCCCGGCGTTGAAATAGTTGACCTAAGATGACACTAACTACATATTATATTTTAAAATGAATAATAATCACACTAAATGTCTCATTATAGGTTCAGGGCCTGCTGGATATACAGCTGCAATATATGCATCTCGAGCCAACCTCTCCCCTATTCTTTACGAAGGTAATCAGCCTGGAGGGCAACTAACAATCACAACCGAAGTAGAAAACTTCCCTGGTTATCCCGAAGGTGTAACTGGTCCCCAATTAATGGCAGACCTCCGCAAACAAGCAGAACGATTTGGAGCAAATCTTCGTAGCGGATTAGTAACCAATGTAGACTTTGATTCTCGTCCATTTAAGTTGACAATAGATAATAATGAAATAATAACTGCCGACAGTGTTATTATTGCAACAGGAGCATCTGCCAAATATCTAGGCTTAGACGATGAGAAAAAATACAATGGTTTAGGTGTTTCAGCCTGTGCAACATGTGACGGTTTTTTCTACCGAAAACGTATAGTTGCAGTTGTGGGAGGTGGTGATACTGCCTGCGAAGAAGCAATATACTTGAGCAACCTTGCTAAAAAAGTTTATATGATAGTACGCAAGGACTACCTTCGCGCCTCAGATGTAATGCAACGTCGTGTCTTTGAAAAAGAAAATATTGAGGTATTATTCAACACCAACACTGTTGGACTTTTCGGAGAAGAATTTGTAGAAGGCGCACATCTTGTTGAGCACAAAGGAACTGAAAAAGAACATTTTTACGACATAGCAATCGATGGTTTCTTCCTCGCAATTGGACACAAACCTAATACTGATGTATTTGCAAAATATATTAACTTAGATGATACTGGTTATATAAAACTCGAAGGCCCCACATCTGCAACTAACATTGAAGGGGTATTCGCGGCTGGTGATGTTGCCGACCCTCGATATAGACAAGCAATTTCAGCTGCCGGAATGGGTTGTCGAGCTGCACTCGATGCCGAAAAATATCTAATGGAAAAAGAATAACTTAAACTATATAGTCCCAACAATAAAGCCACCTTAAAGGTGGCTTTAATTATATACTTAGCTCATTGAATTCACAAATTCTGTTATCCTAGAGAATACATCATCTGAATCAGTATAACCATCTAGATGCGTTTCGAGAGGACAACGTCCTGAACCATCTCGATTATTAATTTGAGCTACCAATTCTCCATATTTACCATTGATACCTTTGTTACTAAGAATATTATAGGCATCTCTACTAATAACATTTGTATAGTATTCTTTTATCCCTCCAAGTGCCATTATTGTTGCAGCTCCTGTTCCAATAACTTTATCAGCGACTATAGCATCCTTAAGTAATTCAGGCGATTTTATATATAAATTATATATATCATTTACACCTCGACCATCAAATGTCAATATCCGTCCATTGATAGTCTCCACTACTAATGAATGATTTCCTGCCAACATCTTATCTTTCACCAAATCTGTCACTTGCTTACGTTGTTTTAAAGTCTCTGTATATGTATGGATTTTTTTCATCTCCTTATCTATAGCAATTCCTTGAGGGCAATGAGATAAACATGCACCACATGATGTACAATGACCTGCTTGACGCAATTTGGGCACCTTACGATCATATCCAACCAAAAATGCTCTACGAGCTGCATCATAATGTTCATCTCGAGTATTATCAGTCATATTTCCTTCATTTACGCACTTATTATAATGTGTAAATATTGTTGGAATATCTAACCCTTTGGGACAAGGCATACAATATGCACACTGTGTACAAGGTATTGTTGGGAACTTAAGCATCACTTGCGCCATTTCTTCAAGGAATATAGCTTCATCATCTGAAACCGGTTCAAGGGGAGAATAAGTAGCCAAATTATCATGCAAGTGCTCCATATATGTCATACCACTTAAAACTGTCAATATTCCAGGCTTTGAACCTGCAAAACGAAATGCCCAAGATGCAACACTATCATCAGGTCGACGTTGCTTCATCTTCGCAACTATCGAATCATTCACATTAGCCAATCTACCTCCTAATAAAGGCTCCATCACCATTGCCGGTATACCTCTTTTTTCCAATTCATTATATAGATACTCTGCATTTGTATTTCGCTCATTAACTTCCTTTGCATGTTTCCAATCAACATAATTAAGTTGAATCAAACAAAAATCCCACTTATATTCATCATGCTTAGATAACAGATAATCAAAAACTTTGATATCACCATGATATGAAAAACCTAAATTCCTAATTCTTCCAGCCTCTCGCTCTTTCATTAAAAATTCACGAATACCATTTTTTTCATATCTTCCCTCATAAGCCTCCATTCCGTTCATACCTATTCCATGCAAATGCATGTAATCAATATAATCAGTTTGAAGTTCTTTAAATGATTTATGATACATTTCAAGCGACTTTTCACGTGTCCATGTCGATTCTGAAAAATTCGACAACTTTGTGGAAAGATAATAACTTTCACGAGGATATTTTTTTAGCGCAATGCCCATTGCCTTCTCCGACAAACCCTTACAATAAGCCGGCGATGTATCAAACAAATTTACACCATGTTTTATTGCATAGTCAACAAGCTTATTTACTTGTTCTTGATCAATCTCTTCTTCACTATCTCGAGCACTTTCATTAGAAATTGTTGGTAATCGCATACATCCATATCCCAACAACGATACCTTTTCTTTTGTTTTTGGATCTTCACGATAGGTCATTTTGCCTTTTATAGGACGTTGAGAATCACTTACAAACCCATCGTTTTCGGTATCTGACGATGATACACACGATGCTACAGTTGTTGCAGTAGCTCCAATCCCTAAAAATTTAAGAAATCTGCGACGATCTATATTTGATTTATTCTTATTCATAACTTTATTTTGAGGGGATTATACACTTCTATGAACTTCGTTACCATTTACATAAATAGCACTTAAAGGTCGCACCGGACAATAATATTCACATGCTCCACATCCTATACATTTCGATTCATTAACCACAGGCATATAGTGAGACTTTTCATCATTAGGGTCTTGTGGCACCATCTGAATTGCTCCTGATGGACACTTATCTGCACAGTTTCCACACCGTCTACCTTTTGATGCAACAACACATGCATCAAGATTAACAATAGCTCGACCCACTTGAATCGCACTTTTTTCTTCTACTGAAATCTTATGGAAAGCACCTACAGGGCAAGCATCTGAGCATCGTACACATTCAGGGCGACAATAACCTTTCTCATAACCAACTACCGGCTGCATCAATGTAGTCAAATCAGTTGATGGGCGCAATACTTCATTTGGGCAAGCTGATATACACAACTGACAACCTGTACAATGACGCTGCAAATGAGACAAACTTACAGCACCTGCTGGCACTATTCTAGTTTTGCGTTGAGGCTTTTCTTTTTCAATAATCGGAGCTAAGCCCCCATCTGTAGTTTTATCAGCGGCCTTAACCGTAGCAGCGGCAACTAAAGTAGCCCCAACGACTATAAAATTACGACGATTATCATCTACTACCTCCGACTTCGATTCGATTTTCTTCAATACATTTTTTGCTCGGCGATATTTTATAGCTCCCGTTGCACAATTATCAATACAATTCATACACACTACACAGCGAGAATAATCAATTGTGTGATTTTTTGCATCAATACACGATGCCTTGCAATTTCTAGCACACTTTGTACATCCATTACATTTTGATGTATCAATAACTGGCTTTAACAATGAATAACGGCTAAAAAAACCTAGAATTGTGCCTACCGGACAAATAGTATTACAATATGCACGCCCCCCAACCCATGCAACAATTCCTATTACAAGAAATGTAACTGAAGCAATAATAATTATCGGAATCGAGTTATACGTATCTACACTATAAAACAAATAACAATCAGTAGCAGCAACAGAGTCTGCTAATAAATTATTGCCCGCATCATAAATTGGAGCAAACAATGAAGAAGCTATGCGTCCATAGGCACTATATGGCTCAATAATTGATACTATAGTTGTTCCAATAATATTACACAATCCTAGTATTATTAGCCCTACAAACAAAAACATTATACTCCAACGCAACCACGTCTTGGGATTAGAATATCTAAATCTATTTTTTCTTGATTTCTTTTTCCCTATCCACCCACGAATATGAGTAACAACATCTTGTAAAATTCCTAATGGGCATATAACCGAGCAATATACTCGACCAAATATCAATGTTAACATTAATAACATTACTATCGCCACTATATTTAACGATAAAAAAGCCGGTACTAACTGAATTTTAGCAAGCCATCCCCACCATTGTTGAGCTATTCCGGTAAAATCCAAAAACAATAGTGTAACAGCAACAATACTCACCACTGCGAGTAATATCCTTAATTTCCTATACATATCTTTATAATTATTAAAAACCGATAGACAAATTTACAAAAATAGAATTTAATTCAAAAAATAATATTGAAAATTATTCTTATTAAAAAAATTATACCTATTTTTAAGCTATAATTAAAAAATACATATACAATATGACAAATATTGACTCTTTACTATTTAAAATCGAGATGGATCATCGCACTCCATTCCCTGGAGCGTTACTTGTTTCCGAGCCTTTTTTACGTGAAGATTACTTTTGCCATGCAGTAATATGTATTGTAGAGCACGAAGCCGGCACATCTACTATGGGATTAGTTTTAAATAAACCTACAAGTTACACTCTCAATTCACTAATTCCTCAAATTAACCTCGATATATCAATTCCGATTTATTGTGGGGGGCCATTATCAGGTGACCGACTTTACTTTATTCACACACTAGGTGATATTATTCCTTTATCTCAAAAAATTAGTGATGGGCTATACATTGGTGGCGATTTTGACACTGTCATTGAATACATTAATTCAGGTCATCCAATAAAGAGCAATATTCGCTTCTTCTTAGGTTATTGTGGCTGGGAGCCGGGGCAATTAGACGACGAACTAAAACATCACGTCTGGGCTGTATCTGAATCAAATTGCAACCAAAAACTATTAAGCGGATTTGGCGACAAATATTGGCATAAATATGTAAAAACATTAGGTGAAGAATACCGCGGATGGCTCTATCATCCCGAAAACCCTCAAATGAATTAATTGCAATTGGCCTATTTATTAACCATTATAAATTTGTCCAACAAATTATTGTCAATATCTCGCATATCAACATGCCTTACCGGCACTCCATTATATTGATCATTAAGGTAAACATAAGGACGCTCAATATATTTTTTACTCGCTATCGAATATGAATCATCACGATAAATTGTTTCTATGCCTGAAACATCCAATACTGTATGAAAAAATGACGCACACGACGAAATATCTGTTTTTCTATTAGAGTATAATGCTTCTATTACTTGAGGATAATTTTCTTGATATTCTTTCGAAAACCACATTATCATTGGGACATGCAAATGATAAAAGGATGGAGATGTCGACGAATGTAAAACATTGTCTTCTCCATGATCATACAATGCTTCTCCATGATCACTAACATACATCATCGAAGCGGTCAC
Organism: Muribaculaceae bacterium; assembly: GCA_045576735.1. Taxonomy (GTDB): domain Bacteria; phylum Bacteroidota; class Bacteroidia; order Bacteroidales; family Muribaculaceae; genus RGIG4079. The sequence continues at coordinate 9,698 of JAZNGZ010000063.1, read as the reverse complement.
TCCGTCTAATCCTTGTAAATACATTATTATATTGTATAAAACCTCATCGGTATACCTAATCGAATTGTCATATGCATTTATTAATTGAGTAAAATACTTTTTATTTGCCGCAATAGGGCTATCGGGTTTAAAGTGAGTGTTTTCAATAGGATAACGACTATAATAATTAAAATGAGAACCATAAGTATGAAGAACTATTAACTGCTTTTTGGCCCCGGTTTCAACAAATTTCTTTAACGAGTCAACCAACTGACCGTCCAAAGGATTTTCTTCCGTCTTATCATCTCTTAAATATACACATTCTTCAGCCTCCTCGCCAAAATAATCGGCTAATGTTTGAGTATGTGCTTGATTTGAATAATATGCCGTGCTAAATCCTGCCTCTTTAAATGCAGTTATTAAACTTTTCTGGGCATATATCTTATCAAAGTCAATAGCCGATGCCGATGATAGCAACATTGGAACACACTTATGAGTTATATTTGCTTCAGTCAATACCCTCTCAAATATATGTAAATCTTTTACAGTTTTCAATTTAGGATTTGTTTCTCTATTATAACCATATAACTCCCAATTGTTGGCTCGTGATGTCTCCCCTATCACAACTACATAAATTTCTCTTTCATCCTTGTCATGTAGCGACTTTGAATTATACTCAAAACATTTCGATGTTTCTTTATAATTATTTAATTTGTCATTTCGTGTTACTGCCTTATACATATTATAACATGCATTCACCGGATAAACATCCGTTTTTATTGAATAGCTATCACTTGATGCATAACATACTGCCATTAACGACAATCCGGCCGACACTACACATACGGCGATAAATCGGTTTCGACGCACAAAATTATCCGACAATTTAATTCCTTTACATATACCTACAATAGCATAAATCATAGGTGGTATATAGAGAAATAATACCAACATTAATATATTGAAGATATTTCCCAACAATTCTGACGTTTCATCAGCATCTGTAGTTACAAAATTAAGGAACATATCAGTTGCTACTACCGAACGACCATATAAATATAATAACACAACTTGCAATCCTGCCAGTAACGATATGGGAAACAACAAAAAAATTGACCACCCTAATCGTTTTGTTAATGTTACAATTAAATAATAAATTCCTAATGGCAACACTATGCTACAAATTCGTTCTAGTGGAGTAAGGGTCTCTGTAACCGCCAAAATAACATTAGGCAACATTAACAATGTTATGAAAACATAGAATAATGTTCTCTGGTTATGTATCTGTTTTAATTTATGTAAAAAATTTACCCAAAAGCGTTTTATCATAATATTAATTTTTGATATAAATATGCATTACAATAATTACCTTTTACCTTGAGCCAATCGTTAAGGACTCCAGTCCTTTGATAGCCCAATGACTCAAACAATCTAATTGACTGAATATTACCTGAAGCTACAATAGAAATCAATTGATGCAACCCCACATAAAGTTTCACATAGTTTTCAAGTAGCATAAGTGATTTTGCACCATAGCCCTGACCACAATAATTTTTATCAATTAATATTCCCACCGATGCACGATTATTCACCGGGTCAAAATCATATAAATCAATAGTTCCTACAAGATTCTTTGATGATAATTCTTCAATCATTAATCTTAATTGGCGACTCCTATAAATATCACCATCATAATTCTCAATGTAATCCCACAACTGCTTGCGCGAGTATGGTGTAATTGTAGCACTTGTATGCCACAATTCCACATCATTTTCCCACCTGTAAAGTACATCTAAATCAGTAGGTTCTAATGCCCTAAGAGCCAATATGTCATCGTGAATATTCATCTATTTAACATTAAATGAATCAGTGAACAATGTGCGATTGAGCAGTGATCTTCCGAGAGTTATCTCATCGGTATATTCTATCTCATTACCAACTGACACGCCACGAGCTAACTGTGTTATCTTCACCGGCAGTGTACCTAATTGACGATATATATAGAAATTAGTGGTCTCCCCTTCCATTGTGGCACTTAATGCCAATATGACTTCTGAAATTTCTCCCGATTTAACCCTTTCCACAAGTGATGCAATTTGAAGTTGGTCAGGGCCTATTCCATCCATTGGCGAGATTACACCGCCAAGCACATGATATACTCCATTATATTGACGGGTATTTTCAAAAATCATCACATCTTTTACGCTCTCAACTACACAAACTGTAGATTTATCGCGCGAAGGCGATGAGCATATTCCACACCTTTCTGTTTCTGATATATTATGGCACTCCGTGCAGTATTTCACTCCTCTTCGCATATTAATAATAGCCTCACCAAGAGCCACGCCTGCACTTTCATCTTGTCGCAAAATATGTAATGCCAATCGCAAAGCAGTTTTACGACCAACACCGGGCAACCTTGACAACTCAGTCACCGCAGATTCAAGCAATATTGATGCAAATTCTTGTTCCATAACCAAAAACACCACAAAGATACATCTTTTATTCCACACTCACAAAGAAGTATGCACCTCTATTCATTCTCTTATCAATCTTTATCAATACAAACAACTTTCTACACAAAACAAAGTGCTTAAAAGTTATACAACACCTTTCACAAGCGGCTTACATCATCAAAGGATAACGAATACTTCTTAATTGCACTACCCTCTTCATTCGCATTGAAGGGGGTAGTATTTTTTTATAATATTACCCATTCAACCCACAGTATTTATATCAATACCCGCAATTTCTCAATATTTCATTTTTCTTTATAAATTATTATATGTAATTTTGTAGCGTAAATAAGCTTATTACAATAAAAGTAATGGAAATCATACGTACAGTTGAACTCCTTCGCCAAAAAATTGGCGAAGAGAAACAGCTCGGACACTCAGTGGGATTAGTACCTACTATGGGTGCCCTTCATGCCGGTCATGTGTCATTGATTGACCGCGCACGCAAAGAAAATGACATTGTGATAGTGAGTGTATTTGTAAATCCCACTCAATTTAACAATCCGGAGGATCTTCGCACATATCCGCGCACCGAAGAGGCTGATTGTGATAAATTACAACGTGCCGGTGTTGACTTTGCATTTATCCCCTCGGTTGAAGAAGTATATCCCGAGCCCGACACTCGTGTATTTGACCTTGGCCCGGTTGCCGACGTTATGGAAGGAGCCATGCGCCCCGGTCACTTCAATGGAGTGGCTCAAATAGTAAGCAAACTATTTGCTATGGTGCAACCTCATCGCGCCTATTTCGGAGAAAAAGACTTCCAACAAATCGCAGTTATTCGCCGTATGGTACAACTCGAAGGCTTTGACCTTGAGATTATTGATTGTCCCATTATGCGTGAAGAAGACGGACTCGCAATGAGTAGCCGCAATGTGCGACTTACACCATCGCAACGACAAATTGCTCCAGCTATCCACAAATCACTCGTAGCAAGTTTAGAATATGCTCAAACGCACTCTATTGCCGAAACAAAACAACATGTGATTGACGAAATTAATGCTCAACCCGAAATGGAGGTTGAATATTACGAAATCGTCGATTCTCTCACGATGCAACCTATCGACAACTGGACCGACAGTTCTTGTCCGGTTGGTTGTATAACTGTATATTGTGGCGAAGTGCGACTAATTGATAATATTAAATACTCAAAATAATGATGCAAATAGAAGTTGTTAAATCTAAGATACATCGTGTCACTGTAACTGAGGCTTGCCTCGACTACATTGGCAGCATCACAATAGATGAAGACTTAATGGACGCTGCAAACATCATTGCAGGCGAAAGAGTCTATATCGTAAATAATAACAACGGAGAACGATTTGACACATATGTAATCAAAGGCGAACGCGGTTCAGGCGTTATATGTCTAAATGGTGCAGCAGCTCGCAAAGTACAAAAAGGTGATGTGGTTATCATCATGAGTTATGCGACAATGCCTTTTGAAGAAGCAAAAAACTTCAAGCCATGGGTAATTTTCCCCGACACTGCAACAAATCGACTCATCTAACACCGAATAATAAAAAAGTAAAATTATATGTTTGAAAATCTAAGTGAGAAACTTGAACGTAGTTTTAAGTTATTAAAAGGTCAAGGCAAAATTACAGAAATCAATGTTGCCGAAACACTCAAAGATGTTCGTCGCGCACTTCTCGATGCCGACGTCAACTATAAAGTAGCGAAACAATTCACCGACACCGTTAAGGCTAAGGCTCTCGGACAAAATGTGATTAACGCCATCAAGCCAAGTGAATTGATGGTAAAAATCGTTCACGATGAGCTAACACAATTAATGGGTGGTGAAACCGCACCTGTCAATCTATCAGGCAATCCCACTGTGATATTGATGTCGGGGCTTCAAGGTTCGGGTAAAACTACTTTCTCAGGAAAACTTGCAAAGAAACTTAAAAGCGAAAAAGGTAAACGCCCCTTGCTCGTAGCTTGCGACGTGTATCGTCCTGCGGCTATCGAACAATTAAAAGTGCTTGCTTCACAAATCGAAGTTCCTGTTTACACCGAAGAAGGCAATAACAATCCTGTTGAAATTGCTAAAAACGCCATTCAACACGCTAAGGCTAATCACCTCGACTTAGTGATTGTCGACACCGCCGGCCGCCTTGCTGTTGACGAGCAAATGATGGACGAGATTGAAGCAATCAAAAATGCCATCAAACCTCAAGAAACACTTTTTGTTGTTGACTCTATGACCGGTCAAGATGCCGTTAATACCGCTAAGGAATTTAACGATCGTCTCGACTTTGATGGTGTGGTATTGACAAAACTCGATGGTGACACTCGTGGTGGTGCTGCATTATCAATCCGCACAGTTGTTACCAAGCCAATCAAATTTGTTGGTACAGGTGAAAAACTCGATGCACTTGATTTGTTCCACCCTTCTCGTATGGCCGACCGTATTCTCGGCATGGGTGACATCGTTTCACTTGTTGAAAAAGCACAACAACAATACGACGAAAAAGAAGCTAAAGAACTTCAACGTAAAATTGCTAAAAACCAATTCAACTTCAACGACTTCTTGAACCAAATTCAACAGATTAAGAAGATGGGTAACCTCAAAGACTTAGCGTCAATGATCCCCGGTGTTGGTAAAGCGATTAAAGATATTGATATCGACGACGATGCGTTTAAGGGAATTGAGGCAATCATTCAATCAATGACTGAAAAAGAGCGTCAAAATCCCGAAATCATCAATGGTAGCCGCCGTCAACGCATTGCCAAAGGTTCAGGTTCAACACTTCAAGATGTAAACCGCTTGCTCAAGCAATTTGAAGACACTCGTAAAATGATGAAGGCTGCGACAGCAATGAAGAGCAACCCAATGAAGATGATGCGTCAAATGCGTCAGATGCGCCGCCGATAATTAATTATTAATCACTCAATAGCTTATTAATATGCAACTAATTGATGGCAAAAAAATTGCCGACGACATAAAGAAAGAAATAGCCGCTCAAGTTGAAGAAATGGTGGCACAAGGCAAAAAACGTCCACACCTCGCAGCTATTCTTGTTGGGCATGATGGTGGTAGCGAAACTTATGTAGCTCACAAAGTAAAAGCTTGTGAACAATGTGGCTTCACATCTACCCTCATTCGCTTTGAAGATGATGTCACTGAGGAAAAACTTCTTGAAACAATCGATGAGCTTAACGGCAATGTCGATGTAGATGGCTTCATTGTGCAATTACCATTGCCCAAACACATTTCAGAGCAAAAGATTATCGAAGCAATCGACTACCGCAAAGATGTTGACGGATTTCACCCTATTAACGTGGGACGTATGTCAATCGGTCTCCCCTGTTTCCTTTCGGCCACTCCTGCAGGTATCATAGAGTTGCTTCGTCGCTATAATATCCCCACAAAAGGCGCTAATTGTGTTGTGCTTGGTCGTAGCAACATCGTAGGAAAACCTGTAGCCACATTAATGATGCAAAAAGGCTATCCCGGTGATGCAACAGTAACAGTATGCCATAGCGCAACAAAAAACCTCAAAGAGATATGCGCTCAAGCCGACATTATCATCGCGGCACTCGGCTCACCCGGATTTGTGACTGAAGATATGGTAAAACCCGGTGCTGTGATTATCGATGTGGGTACTACTCGAGTGCCCGATGCGACTCGCAAAAGCGGCTTCCGTCTTCGTGGCGATGTTGATTTTGAAAATGTGGCTGAAAAATGTTCTTACATCACCCCGGTTCCCGGTGGCGTAGGTCCTATGACTATCGTGTCATTGATGAAGAATACTTTGTTGGCAGGTCAACATGTAATTTATTAATAAAACCACAATAAAAACTATGACAAGCCTATTTATATCATTAGCAATGTCGCTCACCGCCCTTATTACCGGAGGCGAGGAAGCTGAATTGGTGTTTGCCGGTGATGCAATGCAACACACTGCCCAAAACACAGCGGCTAAACAAAGTGACGGCACATACTCTTTTGATGAATGTTTTGAATCAATTGCGCCATATGTTCAAGCGGCTGATTATGCTGTTGTAAACCTTGAAACTCCACTTGGTGGCGCTCCCTACTCGGGCTATCCTATGTTTTGCGCTCCCGATAGCTATTCAATGGCACTAAAGAATGCCGGATTTGACTTAATGCTTACAGCAAATAACCATGCTCTTGACAAACGAGATAAAGGCGCAAAACGCACTCTCGATGTACTCGATGAACAAGGACTTGCTCACGTGGGCACATATCGCAACAAAGCCGACCGCGAAAAATCTTTGCCCCTAATCAAAGATATTAACGGATTTAAAATTGGCTTCCTTAACTACACCTACGGCACAAATGGTCTATCGATACAAGATGACTTAGTCGTTGACTATATCGACAAAGCTAAAATCAAAAAAGATATTGCTGAGACTCGTGCAGCAGGTGCCGAAGTTCTTTGCGTGTGTATGCACTGGGGCGTTGAATATGTATTGCTTCCCAATGCCACACAAAAAGAGTTGGCAAACTTCTTAACCGAAGAAGGTGTTGATTTAATCATTGGTGGTCACCCTCACGTTATCCAACCAATGGAAATGCGTTGGAGCAAGGCACACAACAAGAAAGTATTCTTGATTTACTCGCTTGGCAACCTCATCTCAAACATGACCACAAAAGACACTCGTGGCGGTGCATTGGCCAAAGTGAAACTTGTGCGCGACGCAAATGGCAACCCTGTTGTCGATAGCGCATCATATCGCCTTGTATTTACTCTTCAACCCGGTGGAGGTTCTAAAAACTTCCGTCTCATTCCTGTTGAAGACTACACATCAGGTTCATTAAAGAGTCATTGCAATGTGTTTGTCAACAATGCCGAAAAGATTTTCAACAAACACAACATCGATGTCCCTCGCGACACAACCCCTATCCGAGCTAAATAATCAATTACGATTTGCCCATATAAGAGTTGCCAAACCAATGGCAACTCTTTTTTATTATGGAGTGACGGGAGATATAAGAGAGATAGGAAAGTCTACAGAGGCTACTAAGCGCTTATATGTGTTAGCCGGGTGCTGATGATAAAGTGGAGTTGCTTGCATCGGTTATTGAAGTATGAAGTTTTGATAATATGCGATTGTTGGCGCGGTCAATGAGTGTGTTGTTGATTGTGGAGAGGTAGATTTGCGTTGTCAGTTCGGAATCATGCCCCATGCCTTGGCTTATGACAGATATAGGAATACGTTGGTCGCGTGCCACGCTCGCCCATGAGTGCCGCGCCACATACATAGTGAGAGGCACATCAATCGAGGCGAGTTGTGCGATGCGTTTAAGTGCTTTGTTCACTCGTGCCATCACTATTCGGTAACGAGAGGGCGGTTCATCGCGTGAACGACTGATGGGCAATAGGAATGACTCCGTGGTGAGATGGCGATATTTGTTGACAATCTCTTGCATACATTGTTCCCACCTGATTTGGAGCGTCTGCCCTGTTTTGCGCCGTCGATAAGTGAGATATTGATGTTTTATGTCGTTAGTGGTGAGACGAGCCATATCGACAAACGACATGCCTCGTGTATAGAACGAGAACATAAACATATCGCGTGCAAAATCGAGCGAGGGGGTAGCTTCAAGGTTGAGCGACTTTATTCGTTGCAAGGCTTTGAGTGGCAAGGCTCGTTTGATTGTTTTGGCGATACCGGTATATACATGTCGGAAAGGATTTGCTTGCTGCACCAAATCTTTCTCTACCGCTCGATTATAAGCGGCTCGGAGGTTACGCATATAGAACGAGATGGAATTGGGCGACACGCCACGATTGGCGAGATAGGCTTCATAGCGTTGCATGAGGTCGGAATCGATGTCGGCAAGTTCAATATCGACGTTCTCTCGGAAGTTCATAAAACTTTGTAAAGCCGAGGCATACCCTTGGGCTGTACCATGACGGTTAATGGCTGTGAGGTGGTCGATAGTGTCGGCGACGAAATCGAAAAATGAGCGTGAGCGCCGTTGGCTGAGATAAGAATTCACCACATTTACCATGCGGAACCGTTCGCCCGACTCTTTGTAGTCGTCGTAGATGTCACGAATAAGCATCAAGTCACATTTTATTTGTGTTTCAATCTCTTTTAATTGGGCTTTGCGAGCAGAGGCCTTGCGTGGCATACGGATAGTGTTGCGATAATGGTTCCACTCGTCAAAATAGACTTTGTAAGTTGTGCGAACAGATGCACTATCGCCATTGCGATTGATTAGTTGGTAGGCAATATTTCCCGGAGCATTGGGGTCAATTGCGCGACAAAATTTTAGTTGTATTTTCATAATAAATAAGTTGAAAGTTGGTAATAACAAATTGTGTGTGCATTTTAGACAAAAGAACATAAGAACAAAAGTTTTTTATGGAGGTGTTAATGCATAATTAACTCGGTCAAGCCTCGTTGAGCCCTTCGGGGTTCATAATTCATAATTTTCACGCGCCAGCCCAACTCTCCTCTTGTTTTTCGCAGAAAAATAGGAGGAGTGGCTCAACGAGCCGAGGTGGTCAGGATAATTTATAATTCATAATGCATAATCAAAAATTCCGCATTCTGCATTAATTTAACCACCTCGGGGACTTGGGGTACTGACTATGTCTTCAATGGGCTGCACTCGGCAATAATCAAGTAAAAACCACCTCCCGGCTTTGCCGTACTCCTCCTAAAAATTACTCTGTAATTTTCAAGAGGAGAGTTGCTGCTCTCATTGGCTCCATTGTTCCTACTTAAATTCTTGCAGAATCTCAAGAGGAGAGTTGTTGCTCTCATTGGCTCTATTGTTACTACTAAAATTCTTGCAGAATCTCAAGAGGAGAGTTTTCGTTATTCACGATGCAAAGATACGATGCAAAAAATGTTAAAAACGGCGATAATGAAAAATATTAAAAAAATGAGAGGATTATTAATCTTTAGTTTGGTAAGATTATATGCGATTTATGAATATTTTCTTGATATATTTTATATAACGAACTTTCTTTTTGTATTGATGGGAATACTATCTCATCACTTATTTCGGCAATATATTTATTCCGATAAAAAGCTGTTAATTTTGATTGACGAGGTGAATTTGATACAGATACAATTGTCATTCTATATTTGCAAAAGAAACGAAGATAGCGAAAATTTTCGCTATCTTCGTTAAGCCAGAAGTTGTAAAGGAATAAGATTATTAACTGTCATTGGATAAAAAACCGCACAGAATGTAAATCCCCTTTACTTTCTTTG
>JAZNGZ010000062.1:0-91305 GCA_045576735.1 Muribaculaceae bacterium | reverse complement strand
AGTAAGAATAATCAAGACTATTAAGTAGTCCAATACGCTCATTCCGATTTGGAATATTCATTATAGCTCTAATAACTCTCTCAAAGGCATCTAATTGCATTTTTATTAGAAATGTAGACGCCTCTTTTTCTAAATTATATTTTTTAATAATATTGTTACACAAATTACTTAATATATTATAACAGCTAAGTTCACTCGTAACTGAATTTAATTTTGTCATAAGTGAATTCTCAGTAGTTATATAAAAATAATTATATTCTGGCAATAGTACGATTTTATCAATGTGTAATATATATTCTAAGACAAAAATTGTATCTTCACCTCTACTTATGCCATTAGGGAATATAATGCAATTAGTTTTAATAATATCAGAATTAAAAATTTTTGCAAAGGGAACCGAAATGATATTATTATTTAATATGCTGCCTATTGTTTCAATATCTACAACACCATTGTAATCGATATAATGGGGTTTATCAATCCCTTGATTCCGTTTGACAAAACCAGAGATTGTAAGTTCTGCATTAAGTTTCTCGTGAATTTCGATTAAATTTAGTAAATAATTAGTTGAAACATTATCGTCACTATCAATAAAAGTAATGTATTTACCCGTTGAACGTTTAATGCCGGTGTTTCTAGCTATGCTAACACCTTCATTTACTTTGTGTATGACAATTATTCTAGGGTCTGTTTTAGCATATAGATCGCATATTTCTCCAGAATTATCAGTACTACCATCATTGACTAATATTAACTCAAAATCAGTAAACGTCTGGGCTAATATACAACTAATACACTCATTGAGTGTTTTTGACGAATTATATATAGGAATTATTATACTAATTTTTGTGTTCAAGTTTATAAAATATTTTGGGGAGATGTATTTTTAGCCATAAATAAGTTAACTCTTTCCAACTCAACTTTGGTCTATAACGAAATAATCCTAATTCTTGATATGAATTAATTTCATTTATATAACTAATATAGTTACACTTTTTTAAGTGCGCAATAAATTTAGTATAGTACCAATAATTAACACCAAATTTTATAGAGTTTAAATTATGAGAATATTTAATAGATAATTCATCAATCACTTTATGTATTTCAATTATATGATGATGTGTTTCAATGCTTGATAAACTATATTTTATTTCGGGTATCTCAAGTTGGTTATAGATGTAGCCACATTCAGAAATCAATTTTAAATTTGTGGTGTATTTTAAGTATTTGAATACAAAATGAGTGTCTTCTCCTGAACGTAATGATTTATCAAATTTCAAATTATTTTGTTTAATAATTGAATATTTAAAAATCTTTGAGCAAGGACCATTTATTAAATTCAGTTTGTACAGATAAATGATTATTTCGGGGATATTATCAAAATTAATTATTTGACAATCAATTTTAATTTCTTTGGAATTGATTGTCATTCCACAAATTGTCAAATCGAACTCTTGGTCATATAGATTTCCAATGAAATTATTTGTGATATAATCATCACTATCTACAAAAGAAATCCACTCTCCTTGAGCGACATCTAAGCCTTTGTTCCTTGCTGAACTTACTCCACCATTTTCTTGGTGAATAACAACAATGCGAGAGTCTTTTTTTGCATATTCATCACAAATATTACCTGAATTATCTTTGCTCCCATCATTGACTAGTATCAACTCAAAATCTATAAATGTTTGAGCTAAAATACTATCTATGCAACGTGGCAAGAATTTCGCAGTATTATAAATAGGAACTATAATGGAAACTTTAGGCATTGCTATTTAAATTGTCTGTTAAGAATTTAATGCTTTTATTTTGAAGAGTTGATTTAGTGTTTTCGATTATTTCCCAAACAATTTGATTTGAGTTTAGATTTATGCTTTTGATATCGTTAAATAATCGGTCTTGGAGATTGAATTGAGATAGTAATGAAGTGAAACGGCTATTGCCTCGTAAATTGTTGCATATAGAATAAAAGTCTTTATTGAAAATTATAGAAAATACAGTCCCATGAAATGAATCGGTAATAATAAGTTCTGCATCACGAAACATAGAAAGCCATTCTTCAACATATAGAGAGCAATTTTTATGCGCACTTATAATATTTAATTCAAGACTTTTTTTATATGCTATTTGTTCTAACTGATTCCTAATTTCATCTGTAACATCCAAGATATATGCAACTAATATTTTTTTACTAGACTTTGGGATATATTTACATATACTTAGGTAATAGTCTTTTTCAATCAATAATGTTGGATCTAAAACAGACACAACGTCATGGCGTTTTAAAAATTTTTTACAAAAATCAATGCCTTCAATCTCTCTAGTTGAAACTGCATCAAATCGTTGTATTAATTTTGAATATTTTGAAGATTGGATATCTGAGTACTCCCATTCTGATACCCCAAATGATGCGGCATATGCAATACGATTAATTTTATGATCTGCAGGAATGAACGATAAAAACATATAATCTAAGCTCACTGTATTATATAGTGGCCTCCATACTTGATCGCTACCTACAATAACTGCATCATACTGCATGATACTGCTAGTTGTAAATTCATGAATATAATTAAGGTTAACATATTTATCAACAAATGGCTTAGTGTATTTTCTTAAATTTAAATAATACTGGTTGTGCTTTTGCTCGCTAAAAATATTTTGACGTCTTCTTAATATATATTTTGATATAATTCTCTTTGGTAAATCGATTATCAAATTAATTGTGGATATATATTGATTTATATCTTTTTCTAATGTAATTGGTGTGTGACCAAGCTTAATTAAAACCTGTTGCAATGCATAATTTTGCAATACACCACCATAGTTCGCCCATAAAGGTTGTGTTAATATCGCAATTTTCATTTAAATCTAGGTAATAAATATTTATTCCAAATATACTTCCTTGGAATATCCAAGATTACTGCTCCTATTACATATATAATAACTATTAATGCTATGTATGATAAACATTCAAAACCGAAATAAGTGTCATATATTTGTTTTATTGGGGCAACAAAATAATTATTCATAATATTAGGATTACAATGTAGTAAATAGCAAAAGATGATGAAGCAATATTAATAATTATTTTGCTATTAAAATTAATCTTTGAAAAATATAGGAATAAATAGGTTGACATTATAATTATAATAGGATTATTGTATGCATATAATTGACTCATTCGATATGTATTGTCTGCATATGCTGGAATTATAGCAAGCAAAGTAAGAGTTATAATTGATAGAATAAATATTATGGCATCGCATTTTAATTTTAACCGTGAAAAATTCGGTGCATGCAACCTTAGGTATCTAGCAAATATGTACAACCAAATAAAAGATGTTGTTGAGTATCCATTACAGAAGAATTTTGCAACATCAAATAGCCATCCATATATTGTTTGAAAAAGTATAAACGTGACTAAAATTATTTCTAGATGTTTTTTTTCGGCATATTCAATATATTTGTTTAATATCGGAGCTAATATTAACAGTAATATATATGATCGAATAAACCAACCATTATTTGATAAAAATATTATACTTTTTAATCCTTCAAAATCAATTGTTCTTACACCTAATAATAATGTTACAATATATATGCCAATTGTGAAATATAATATTTGAAAACATAAATTAGAGATACTCTTCACCTTAGGTCTTAACCCAAACCAACCTGAAATTAATATAAATACATTAACCGAGCAAATTGCGATAGATTCAATTAATAATTGAGAAACCGATATTATTGGTGATGATAATAATCTATGATTATCTGGTGCACCGAGAGCAAAAAAGTCTGCATGTAATACGACAATCAGAATTATTGCAATCAGCCTTAGTAATTCGAAATTTGCTTGCCTCATTTTAATATTATTCTTTTGCAGCGACTTGCGATGCGACGGATTAGAGATGGTTGCTGTTTTTTTAGAATTTTTTGATATACTTCAAAGCCATATTTGTCGAAGTAGTCAAAGAAATATTTGCGATATTTTGGCTCTGCTACACTTTTGAAATAGCTTGGGTTGTATTTTATAGCAGTATTGAAGTCTGTCTCTATTTTATCGCATTCTAATTTATTAAATAAATTAAGACCTTTTTCGCTATTAATGAGAACTAAATTACAACCTTTATCATCATCAAAATCGGGATGAAGATGTTGTATTCCCCAAAAATCGGCTATTGTTATGTCACTTTTGCTTTTTCCTGATTTAGAGTTACAATTTGAACATGAAGGGCGTAAACACAAATCAGACAGAAACAACTTCATATATATATTTTTGCCGATATCTTCACGTATAATTGTTTTTTTTTCTTGCCTTATAACGACCTCATATCGTTTCCAACTATTAGTTTTATCTCTAAACGAGATTGAAGATAATTCTGTTGGATTATATTGTTCAATATATTTTTGCCAGATAAAAGGACTTGGGACACCATGACAAATTATATCTACACAAATAAGATTTTCATATTCTTTTCTCAAAAAACGTTTTAGGCCTGAAATTTGACATGGCGTGCCGCTAAACAACACTTGTTTGCCATCTTTTAGGTATTCTTCAGCAAGAATATAGTTATTCCCAATTTTAGATTGAACATATTTGCTGCCTCGAAATTTCGCAAGACCTTCAATAGTGTCGGTATAATCATGTTCTACCTCCCATTTAGCATTAAATATAGCCCCAAAAACACCCCCACCATTATTAATCACTTTAGTCGCTAAAAGAGTAAATATCCCACCAGAAGAACTTTGCTGTCTAATATTCTCATCGTTGTTTTTTGCAGCAAAGGTCTTAATGGGTTCAGATGGTAATTCTTGATTAATAATAGGACATACACGTTCACACAATCCGCAATCAATACAGATTGACTCATCTATTTGGGGATATAAAAATCCTTCGTTATCTTGAGTTAACTCAATAGCATTATGTGGGCATCGTTGAGCACATGCACCACATCCACAACAATCATATTTTGACTTTATTATAATCACTGACAAAATATTCGAGTCTTAAATTTAGAAACTTGATTACGTATTTGCAATTGTTCTATCTTTGTGCAACCGATAAAGTATACTGATATTATAGTGCTGATCACAGCTATAATTGATGTTATTACAAATTGTATTACTTGATCTGATATATACATATAACTAATCGTAGGGAGTATAGCAGCTACTATTCCAACAGATATAACTCTAAAATAAACATTCTTTATAAAATCACAAACAGAAAGTCCAGGAATATCCCCCTTTAGCATATATAGTCTCACATACGTTGCCATGATAGATGTCAATAACTTGGCAATAAAAACAGCTTCAACAGGAGCTCCAATATATAGTGCTACATAAGCAATCGGCAAGGTTAGTAACAAGACTCCACCAACTATAATTTGATAATTTCGTATATTACCATTGGCTAATTTTGCAGTAATTAATGGGCGAGCCATTAATTCATTAAACATAAAAAGGATAGTAATAAGCACAAAATTAACAGTATGTTCCGGGACAACACCTAACCATAATTCTAAAATGAACCTTGCATTAAAAAAAACAGGTAAAGCTATTATAAGCATTAAATATGGTGCGAATTTACATCCCATATATATTAACTTCACTAATTCATCAAATTTATGTGCAGCATATAATTTTGTTATTTGTGGAGTAAAAGCCATTGTAAAATTCCCAACAAAACCAGATATAACACCCGTTAAGGTTGCCGCAATGCCTGCAGCTGCATTTACAACCGTTGTTTTGGTGAAAATATTTATTAATATATCACTTCCTTGCCCCCTCAATATCGCAGCAGAACTACCAACTAATTCCCATCCCGCAAAGCCAAACATTTGTTTAAAGAGTGATTTATCTAATATTGGACGATATGAACATTCAACAAATTTGCGTTTGCAATACCAGCCATAAATTAATCGGATTATAATAGCCACTATAACGCCTAATACAGCATAAGTCTCTAATTTGTCAAATGGTGATATGAGAAGCATATATACTATTACTAACTTCAAAACTACTTCAAGAATGCTCACATATGCAAATGCATTCATATGTTCATGTGCAACAATACAAGCATTATACGGCAGACTAATTAACCCTATAGCAAATGTAATTAATGAACAATGGAATACCCAGTGAGCGGCAACCATTCTATCAGGAGCGATTTCAAGTTTATTATTTAAGAACCATATACCCACAATCTCTGCTACGACTATAATAACTATCGCTAATATGATTTGAATTGTTACAGAAGTTGAGAAAACTTTTTTTAGCTTTTCAATATTACCAGTACCTAATTCATATGTTATAAAGCGTCCTATTGAGCCCGATATGGAGGCTGAAATAAGCGAAAACATCGCAACAACACCGCCAACAACACTATTTATCCCATAATCTTCAACTCCCAGGGTATTTAGTACTACGCGTGAAGTGTATAAACCGACAGCCATAGTAATCAACATGCGGAAGTATAAGAATATGGTATTCTTTGCTATTCGCTTGTTAGATGATATAGGCTCTTCGGCTAGAGTGGGGGAGTCAAGAGGTTGTGAGTCTTGACTTGGTGGTTGGTCTTTTATTATGTTCGATTCTTGTTCGTTTGCCATCTATTGATGTAAAGATGGGAATATTGGGAGTATTCGCCAATATATGTAGTCTTTTATGTTTAATGCTTGCCATAGTTGCAATTTATTTGAGTTATCTCGGAATATTTTTAATTCGGAGACTTTTTCTTCTTTGTAAATTGATTTTAGATGGGTGTAAAATAAATGCAAATATGTAGAATGAGTTAATTTTCTAAGTTCTTTTAGTTTTACATTAAATCTATTCTCGATTTTTTTAATAGATGAAATTTTAAAGCAAATATGGTTCACGCATTCTTTTGCGTTAAGTAAATATTTTTCATCAATAGATGTCGCATCAAAATTGTACTGATAAACAACATTAGATATTAATTTAATACTATTACAATTAGATAAATAGTTATATACAAAAATCGTATCTTCACCACGTTTTAATGAGGTGTCAAATTTCAAAGAGGATTCTTGAATGATGTTTGTACGAAACATCTTGCAACATATTGTTGTGAGATACATTGCATCGAAATCTTTAATAAACCAATCTGCAATTTCTGTATCACTAGATAAAGTATCGGTTGATATAGGAACATAAATTGCTTTATTTATTCCGATTGTTTCCAAGCCGGCTATTTCTAAATCGGAGCGATAGGTAAATGTACTTAAATAATCGGTAGATATTGTGTCATCACTATCAACAAATGTAGTGTATTCACCTTTAGCTATTTCTAATCCACTATTGCGTGCTGAGCTTGTTCCGCCATTTTCTTTGTGAATTACAATGATGCGATTATCCGTTGTTGCATAATAATCGCTTATCTCCCCAGATTTATCAGTGCTCCCATCATTGATGAGAATCAATTCAAAATCAATATATGTTTGAGCCAAAATGCTATCAATACATCTTGAAAGATGTATCTCTGAATTATATATTGGAACTATGATAGAAACTTTTGGCATTATTCGAACAAAATTCTAACTAATGAGGTTGTTAATCACTTTTTTTGCGATACGCGAAATTGATTTCTTTTCTATTTTATATAACTTTTCAGCAGGTGGTAATTGAAAGCATTTCCAAAATGGTCGATTCATTTCGTTTTGCAAATAATCTATTGCAGAATCATACGACATAGTATTTGAGTTGATTAAATGTCGAATATGATATTTTAACAAATCGATTAACTCATTTTGCATTGATTGCATGTAACATTCATAACCATATTTTTTAGCCCAGTCACTTTTAATTTGGTATATTTGTTTATAGTCTTGTAATACATCAATATTAAAAGATGCCGTAGTTGCGCCTCCCCATGAATAATTATATTTTGCTGACTGTGCATACTCAATTCTAGGGTTAGATGATAGAATTTGCAAATTAAAAATACGATCTTCTCCCCAAAAGCCATTGTAAGAAATAGGTTTTACTGAACGAAGCAAATCTGTTTTATACAATTTTCCCCAACATTGAATAGGGAATAACTGTTCGTTATAAAGACAAGCATCTAATGCTCTAGAAGAATCATATGCCGACTTAAAACTAACAGGAATATTAAATGAAGTTATACGTCGTTTGATATTCATTTGAATAATATCTGCTTGAGTCGATTTTTGGAGCTCTACACATTCACTTAAAGCGTTATTGCTTAAATAGTCATCTGCATCAATAAATGTTATAAAATCTCCTTTAGCATGCATTAATCCAACTTGTCGAGTGAAGTAGGGGCGTCCACTATTTTTATCAGTAGTAATTATTGTTATTTTGTCAACATACTCCTTACATATATCTAAAGAACTATCTGTACTACAATCATTCACTACAATAATTTCAACATCATTATAATTTTGATTTATGACAGAGTCAATTGCCTTTCTAATAGTGTTTTCTTTATTAAATAGAGTTATAACAATCGAAACCATTTATTACTGAATCTTACCAAGTAATAGTAGTGAGAATGATTTACTTTTTGATATAATGTGACTAACTCCTAAAGTTAATGTTATTATAACTATAGCCGTAAGTAAAGACACAACAATTAATGGTGTAAAACCTAATCCCATATCTATCATAGGTTGGCGTAGCCATGTCATTGGAAACAAGAAAAAGTAGTGTAACAAGTAGATAGCCAGACTTTCTCTACCAATCAATTGTAACTTTCTTATAATCCATGATGGCTTTTCTCCATCAAACTCCGCTTGACACCATGGTTTGACAACATTAAATACAATTACTATTAGTGATATATGACAAAGAATAGTAAAAAGAATTTCAAAATGAGTTAGAGATTCAGGGAACTCCCAAAAATAACAAGCATAGTAAATAGTAATGCTTCCTATCAAAATTGTCAATGTAAAAATTGTACTATTTGAAATAATATTATCAAACTTTTCTTTGTATTTATGAGCAAGTGACCCTAGCATAAATATTGGCATAAATTTAACTACAAGTTCAATGCTTAAATAACTAATAATAAGATTGTCATAAATATTACATATAACAGTCAATGCGGTGAAAGAAGCGATGAAAAGTGTTAAACAAATATATATATTATTTATTTTATTTGAAATGCCCGCACATAAGTAATAGATAAGTATTAGTTCAAACAAACACAATGTAAACCAATAACCATTTTTCCAAACATCACAATATAGTCCTATAAATGTTGAGTTTAGAGGACTCTCAAGGCCACTATGAGGGAAATATAATATCCATAATGAACTGACGCAAATAAACGGTATAATTAATTGCTTAAATCTTGCCCACAGATTAGGTAATACAACTTTACTCTCTCTCATTTTGAAGGTGAAATATCCACTAATGAAGAAAAATAGTGGCATATGTAATTTATCGATGAGTTTGAACAAAAATGCTTTATCAAGGTGGTGAATACCCATTATAAGCACATGTCCCATCACAACTAATAAGATAGCAATCCCTTTAATAACGTCAAAATGATGTAATCGCTGCTTAGTCATCTATTTTAGTTACTAAAGATGGATGAATAAAGGCGGTTGCTACTGCAGCAATTCCATTGATACAAACAACGACTCTTCTATCACCTTTTATTCTCATGAAATAACCTTCAGCACCTTCAAATACCCCTCCGGTAATTTTTACCTTATCACCCTTTTTAAAATTAGATATATTAGGCTCTAGATAAACCACCTGTTCGGATATATTACCTGCTACAGCAATAAAATTTTGCATCTGTCTTTCAGGGATTACAATTGGCTCGCGAGTTTCGCGATTCATTATATATCTAATTGGCAAACTTGTTGTGGCTTTATAATCTTTAAGATCAGATGCTTTAATATTCACAAAAATTAAATTGTGAATAGCCGGAACTAGTTCCTTAATCTTTCTCTCTCCTCTCACAACTACTCTCTGAGTCATTGGGAGAAAGTTTTCGATATGAAGTGAATCAAGTTCTCGTTTCACCTTCATTTCGCGATTATACGTAACTCTAATGGCAAACCATTGCTTCATTTTATGCAATACTTGGGGACACCATTGAGTATAATTCAATGATAATCAATAGATTAAAATTATCCTCCCCATCCGGGTGAAGAGCAAATTTTATATTATATAGCATTTTGATAGTATAAATGCATAAAATACACTACAAATATAGCTATTTTTTTCTAATTTTGAATCTCTAAAAAGGATTTTCTAGAAAAATGTCAATATCTTTTTATCATTGCTATCACTAAATATTATTTAGTCAAAACCATATAATTAAATCGCGAATTTTACGTTATAAATAAATATTACAAATTAAAACTCATGAAATACTTATCTTCAAGATATATATATTTTTTTATATTTATCTTTATTGCGCATTTTGTAAATGCGAGTGTTACTATCCATGGCAAAATTTCAGATGAGGAAAATCAACCAATAGAGTTTGCCTCTGTTCGCATAGCTGGAACTGCAGTAGGTTCTACAACAGATTTAAATGGAGACTATTCGATAACATTTACCGAACAAGATACAATAAAAATCATTTTTAGCTGCATTGGTTTTAAAGAGGAGAGTCGTCAATTGGTTAACCCCAAAGGTGATATAACATTAAATATGAGGTTATACACAGAAACTCATAACTTGGAAGAGGTACAAGTGACTGAATATCGCAAGCAAACTAATGCAATGCAAAAAATAGATATTTCTAAGAGTAAATTCTCTCCCGACGTATCGGGTGGTAGTGTTGAAGCGGTTCTAACGACAATGGCTGGAGTAAATTCATCTAATGAGATGTCATCTCAATATTCGGTGCGAGGGGGAACTTATGATGAAAATAGTGTATATATCAATGGCATTGAAGTTTATCGTCCTCAGCTTATTAGCTCAGGACAACAAGAAGGGTTGAGCATTATTAACCCCGACTTGGTAGGTGAAATTAATTTTTCAACAGGCGGATTTGCTGCCGAATATGGCGACAAAATGTCATCAGTTTTAGATATTACATATAGGGAACCTCAAGCTTTTGAAGGTGCTTTATCATTAAGTTTAATGGGAGGAAGTTTCTCTTTAGGTCATAACTCAAAGAATTTCTCACAAATTCATGGCTTTAGATATAAGAGTAACTCTTCTTTATTGAGTTCCATGGAAACTAAAGGTGAATACGATCCTAAATATTTTGATTACCAAACAAATTTGACATATAAGTTAAACTCAAAATTTAAAGTTAATTTCTTGGGGAATATAGCTATAAATAACTATAATTTTAAACCAGTAAATAGAACTACTAATTTTGGAACTTCAACTGATGCAAAACAATTTAAAGTATACTTTGACGGACAAGAAAAGGATAAGTTTGAAACATATTTTGGGGCTTTATCATTAAACTACACACCATCAAAATCAACTAATTTTGCATTAATCGCATCGGGCTATCTAACTAATGAATTAGTATCATATGATATTTCAGGCGAATATTGGCTCGATCAAGCCGGAACAACAGGTGGTAGCGCCGGTAATGCAGTTGGTGGTGAATTAGGAGTCGGACGCTATCATGAACACTCAAGAAACCGATTAAAAGCATCGGTATTTTCGTTAGCATTGAAAGGAAATAGTGGTATAAATCATCATAATATCAGTTATGGTTTTACATATAATCGTGAAAATATACTTGATAGAACAAGAGAATGGGAATTAAGAGACTCTGCAGGATATTCATTGCCTAATAATGGAAATTCTGTAAATATGATTTATAACTTAACTTCCAATCACGACATCTCAACAAATAGAATTGCTTTCTACGCCCAAGATACATATAAAATTGCATCAAATTATGGTTTTATATCTATTAATGGAGGGGTAAGGATGTCGTATTGGGATTTTAACAAGGAATTCTTAGTTAGTCCTAGAGCAAGCGTTGGCTTTGTGCCTGATGCCCACCCTCGTTGGGCTTTTAGATTTGCAACCGGATTATATTATCAGTCTCCTTTTTATAAAGAATATCGACAACCTGTTATTGATGATCAAGGAAATTATACTATCAAATTAAATAATGAGATTAAGTCTCAGATGAGTTATCAATTTATCTTAGGGAGTGATTACACATTCCGTGCATTTGATCGACCATTTAAATTTAGTGCCGAGGCATATTATAAGCTGTTAAACAATCTTATCCCATATGAAATAGATAATCTCAAAATTACCTATTCGGGTGTCAATGGTTCAAAAGGTTATACTGCTGGTATTGATTGCAAATTATTTGGTCAATTTGTTCCCGGCACAGATTCTTGGGTTAGTTTCTCCTTAATGAAAACCCAAGAGGAACTCAATGGTGTAAATGTGCCACGACCAACAGATCAAAGATATAGTTTTGCGTTATTTTTTACCGACTACTTCCCTAAATTTCCCAAATTGAAATTTAGTTTACGTGGTATTTTCTCTGATGGATTACCTACTACTGCACCAAGATGTACTCGTGACCAAGGCTATTTCAGAGCACCTGCATATAAACGCGTAGACGTTGGTTTATCATATGCTCTGTTATCCCCAATAAAAGAAGGTGAGACTCGCTCGGGGTTTGCTCGTCATATTAAAAGTATATGGTTAGGATTTGATGTATTTAACCTTCTTGACATATCAAATGTTAGTAGTTATTATTGGGTTACAGACGTTAATAATCTACAATATGCAGTACCTAACTATCTTACCCAAAGACAATTTAATGTAAGACTTTCTATAGATTTCTAGGAGTTGATACAATAAAAATAATAGCAAGTGAGATATTATTCACTTGCTATTATTTTTATATAGTAATATTGTTACTTGCTTAGCGCTGCAATAGTTTCTTTAATTGTGGCTATTTTTGATTCGGCATCTGCTAATTTTTTTCGTTCACCTTCAACTACAGCAGCAGGGGCATTATTGACAAAGCGTTCATTGCTAAGTTTCTTTTGTACTGAAGCAAGGAAGCCCAATTGGTATTCTAAATCTTTATTTAACTTTTCTAGTTCAGCCTCAATGTCAATATTATTAGCTAATGGAACATTAAATTCAGTTGTTCCAACCATAAATGAAGCAGCTGTAGCATCTTTTTCCGACACAACATTAATTGAATCAAGGTTAGCGAGTTTAATAATTATTGATGATTCATTAATGGGATAATCTCCCAAAACATTCAATGTTAGTGTTTCTTTAATCGCAATATTTTTAGAAGCTCTTACACTGCGAACACCAATAATTACCTCTTTAGCCTTTTCCATTGACTCTAAAACCATAGCATCAGTAGCTTTAGGAGATGGAATAAGAGCAGTCATTATTGATTCCCCCTCCTTGCGTTCATCTAAATGTTGCCATAGTTCTTCTGTAATAAATGGCATAAATGGATGTAACAAACGCAATAATGAATCAAAGTAACTTAAGGTAGCTTTATATGTTATTGAATCGATTGGCTTACCGTATGCCGGTTTTACCATTTCCAAATACCATGATGAGAATTCATCCCAGAAAAGTTTATATACTTCCATTAAAGCTTCTGACAAACGGAATTTTGAGAACAAATCTTTTACTTCAGCCAATGTCGCACTAAGTTTTTCATCAAACCACGCAGTGGCACGTTTAGCATATTCAGGTTGTTCAATATCTGCTATTTCCCAACCCTTTACAAGACGAAATGCATTCCAAATTTTATTACAGAAGTTACGTCCTTGCTCACATAATTTGTCATCATATAGAATATCATTTCCTGCAGGAGCTGCTAACATCATACCCATACGAACCCCATCAGCACCATATGTTGCAATCAAATCAAGCGGATCGGGAGAATTGCCTAATGATTTAGACATTTTTCTTCCCAATTTGTCTCGAACAATACCAGTAAAATATACTGAATTAAATGGTTTATCATTAATATATTCATATCCTGCGATAATCATTCGTGCAACCCAAAAGAAAATTATATCAGGACCGGTTACTAAATCGCTAGTGGGGTAGTAGTATTTTATTTCTTCATTATTAGGGTCGAGAATGCCATTAAACAATGAAATGGGCCATAACCATGAGCTAAACCAAGTGTCAAGACAATCTTCATCACGACGTAAATCTTCAATAGTTAAACTACTATTTCCAGTTTTTTCTTTTGCAAGTTCTAAAGCTTGCTCATCTGTTTCAGCGACAACATAACCTCCTTCAGGAAGGAAATAAGCTGGGATTCTATGTCCCCACCATAGTTGACGACTTATACACCAATCTTTTATATTTGTCATCCAGTGACGATATGTATTCTTGAATTTAGGAGGATAAAACTTAATATCATCATCCATTACAGCATTTAAAGCTGGAATAGTAATTTTATCCATCTTCAAGAACCATTGCATAGATAGTTTGGGTTCAATTACAACTTTAGTTCGTTCGGAATACCCAACCTTATTATCATAGTCTTCAATTTTTTCAACGAGTCCGGCTTTGTCTAGATCCTCAATAATTTCTTTTCTTACATCAAAACGATCCTTCCCAATATACATACCCCCGGCTTCACTAATAGTGCCATTATCGTTAAATATATCTATTGTGGGAAGGTTGTATTTCTCTCCAAGCATATAGTCATTTACATCGTGAGCCGGAGTAACTTTAAGACAACCTGTACCAAATTCCATTTCAACATATTCATCCATAATAATGGGAACGGAACGATTTACCAATGGCACTATTACTTTTCTCCCCTTTAACCATTGATAGCGCTCATCATTAGGATTAACACATACTGCAGTGTCGCCAAGAATTGTCTCAGGACGTGTTGTTGCAACAACGATATATTTATCTTCACCTTCAACATAATAACGGAGATGATACAATTTGCTGTGTTCTTCCTTATAAATAACTTCTTCATCAGAAAGTGCGGTAAGTGCTGCAGGGTCCCAATTTACCATTCTTACCCCACGATATATAAGTCCTTTGTTATATAAATCAACAAAAACCTTTATAACACTTTGACTTCTTAGCTCATCCATTGTGAATGCAGTTCGGCTCCAATCACACGATGCTCCAAGTTTTTTCAATTGTTCTAGAATTATACCACCATGTTTATGAGTCCAATCCCAAGCATGCTTAAGGAACTCATCGCGAGTTAGATCGGTCTTTTTTATCCCCTCCGATGCCAATTTTGCCACTACTTTTGCTTCGGTTGCAATTGATGCATGGTCTGTACCCGGTACCCAAAGAGCATTCTTGCCATCCATTCGAGCGCGACGAATCAGAATATCTTGAATTGTATTATTTAGCATATGCCCCATATGTAATACACCAGTCACATTAGGTGGGGGAATAACAATTGTGTATGGCTCACGTTCATCTGGAACTGATTTGAACAAATCATGCTTCATCCAATAACTATACCATTTATCTTCAACCTCAGCAGGGTTGTATTTAGTGGCTAAATCATTCATGTTTTTATATATTTTATTAAATTATTTCTAAACTGCAAAATTAGTAAATTATATTGGATAAATAATCTCGATTAATGAAGGATTTTCAAATTATTTACTTTATATTTATGATATATTGATAAAATGAGGAAAATAAGCTAAATTTGTATCGTCAAATAGATTTTAATTACATAGTGGAACCATGTATTGACAAAAAATATCGCATTGGCATTGCCTTAAGTGGTGGTGGCGCTCGTGGATTTGCTCATGTTGGTGCATTAAAAGCACTTGAAGAAGTTGGCATTAAGGCCGATGTTATTGCAGGAGTAAGCGCCGGTTCTATTGTTGGCACATTATATGCAGCCGGATACTCTACTGAAAATATTCTTAAAATCTTCGAAGGCGTTAAATTCAATGATTTATGTGAATTAAGCGTCCCCAAGAATGGATTTTTCAAGTTAGATAAATTTAAACGCTTCTTAAGAAAGCATATTTCATATGAAAGAATTGAGGATTTGCCTATACCTTCATTAATATGTGCTACCGATTTGGACGAAGGTATTCCTGTTGCATTTAGCACAGGGTCAATAGCAGAAAGGATTATTGCTTCATGTAGTATTCCTATTGTTTTCAAACCGATTAAAATAGGTCGCCATTATTATGTAGATGGAGGTGTGTTGCACAATTTGCCCGCATGGGCCTTACGCGATAAATGTGAATATGTAATTGGCATTAATTGTAGTCCATTGGTTAATTCAAAGATGAAACACACCATTATTGATGTAGCTCAACGCTCATTTGATTTAATGGCTAGAACAAATGCCAATGGCGACATGGAAAAATGTGATTTAGTTATTGAAACCGTAAATATTGCCAATCACAATGTATTCAACCTAAAAGATACGCACTCAGTTCATAGCAGTGGTTATATTATAACAAAAGAAATTATTTCAAAAAACTATGATTTGATTAATAAAATATTATATGGATAAATCAACAAAAATTAAACCAATCATTTATCAAGTTATACCAAGATTATTTGGTAATAAAATAGATAATTGCATATCAAATGGTACAATAGAACAAAACGGTGTGGGTAAAATGAATTATTTTACTCCACAGGTATTAAAGTCTATCAAGAATTTAGGTATAACTCATGTGTGGTACACTGGCATTATTGAACATGCCCATAAAACTGATTATACAAAATATGGTATTCCAAACGACAATCCTTATGTAATCAAAGGCAATGCCGGTTCACCATATGCCATTAAAGACTACTATGATGTAGACCCAGATATTGCGGTAAATGTGCCTAAACGTATTGACGAGTTTGAAAAATTAGTAAAACGTACGCATCGGGCAGGGATGAAGGTTATTATTGATTTTGTCCCAAACCATGTAGCTCGTCAATATCACTCCGATGCAAAGCCCGTTGGTATTGATGATTTGGGAGCAGGAGATGATAACACATACTTTTTTAAACATAGCAATAATTTTTACTATATACCTCGGCAACAATTTGCACCAAATGTAAATTTGGGAACAGGAGACGGAGCATATAATGAATTCCCTGCAAAAGCATCAGGAAATGACTGTTTTACAGCCTTTCCAGGTGAATTTGACTGGTATGATACAATTAAATTAAATTATGGGGTGGATTATGGCGACGGCTCTCGTCATTTTGATCCTATACCTGATACATGGTTTAAAATGCTCCACATACTTCGCTATTGGGCATCAAAAGGTGTAGATGGATTCCGGTGCGATATGGTACACATGGTTCCATTAGAATTTTGGAAATGGGCGATTTCAAATGTAAAAGAAACCTATCCTGAAATTATTTTTATTGCAGAGATATACGAAACAAATCTATATCGTGATTTTATTAATATAGGTGGTTTTGACTATCTATATGATAAAGTTACGTTATATGATACTTTACGTTCTATACAATGCTCAAATTATTCAGCAGCTCAAATTACAAATTGTTGGCAAACTGTAGAAGGAATTAATAGCAATATGCTTAATTTCTTGGAAAACCATGATGAACAGCGTTTCGCATCAAAACAATTTGCAGGAGATGCAACAATTGTAGTTCCTTCATTAATTGTAAGTGCAATGATTAACACGGGTTCTATGATGATATATGCTGGTCAAGAATTAGGCGAACAAGCGGCTGATGCTGAAGGATATAGCGGAAGCGACGGACGTACAACAATTTTCGATTATTGGAGCATCCCAACATTGCGACGTTGGTACAATAATGGCTTGTGCAATGAAGAACTTTTATCTGAAGGCGAAAAATGGTTGCGAAACACATATACTAAGATATTAACAATGTGCAACAAAGAAAAAGCCATTTCTAATGGTTCTTTCTTTGACTTAATGTATGTAAATTATAATAATGTCTCTTTAAATCCTAATGATCATTATGCATTTATTCGCCACTATGAAGATGAGACATTAATAATTGCAGTGAACTTTAGAGCAAATTCATGTGATTTAAAAATTAACATTCCACAACATGCGTTTAATTTGCTAAATATACCCGAAGGAGAGTGCGAAGCTGCAGAATTACTTTCAGAGACAAAATCGACTAAAATTATCTCATCAGAGTCTCCATTTGAAACATTTATAACTCCTAATAATGCTGTTGTGTGGAAAATTTCACATAAAAAAGTTAAGTCTATTCATAAAAAAGTGTCAAAATAATCTACAAGTAAGAATAAATTATATTAATTTTGTAGAAAATAATAACAACTAATAATACAATATCGATATGTTACCTCCTTTTAAGGTCTTTTCAGGCAGAAATTCTCGCTATATGGCTGAAGAAATCTGCAAAGAATTAGGTGTAGAACTTGGCAAAATGAATACACAACAATTTGCTGACGGTGAATTTGAAGTGTGTTTCGAAGAGTCAATTCGTGGTCATGAAGTATATCTAGTTCAATCAACATTCCCTAACACCGACAATTTAATGGAATTATTATTGATGATTGATGCAGCCAAGCGTGCATCAGCAAAATCAATCATCGCAGTAATGCCATATTTTGGTTGGGCTCGTCAAGACCGTAAAGACAAACCTCGTGTTTCTATCGCCGCAAAGTTAGTAGCAGACCTTCTTAGTACAGCAGGTGTAGATCGTGTTATTACAATGGATTTACATGCTGATCAAATTCAAGGGTTCTTTAATGTTCCTGTTGACCATCTATATGCATCAGCTGTGTTTATCCCTTATATTCAATCACTACAATTAGAGGATATGGTTATTGCTACTCCTGATGTTGGTGGAGCCAAACGTGCTAATAGCTATGCTAAATACCTTGACTTGCCATTAGTGCTATGTCATAAACAACGCGCTAAAGCAAATGTTGTTGCTAATATGACAGTAATTGGTGATGTTAAAGATAAGAATGTCATTCTTGTTGATGATATGGTAGATACTGCAGGAACAATTACAAAAGCAGCTGATTTAATGATTGCCAATGGTGCAAAATCAGTGCGAGCACTTTGCTCTCATGCAATTATGAGTGATCCTGCATCAGAACGTGTAGATAATTGTGGAATGACCGAAATGATTTTCACTAATAGCATTCCATTCAGGAAAGATTGTAAGAAAGCTACTATTTTGAGCGTTGCCAAGTTGTTTGCTGATACAATTAGACGTGTCCATGAAAATCAATCAATTTCATCACAATATCTGATTAAGTAAGATTAATTATATATAATATAGCATTATGAGGCATTATTATCAAACGATTTTAATGCCTCTTTTAATTATTAAAATAACGTTGATAAAGTTTGTCATATTCAGGGGTTGACTTTATTTCTTTTATCCAAAAGTTAAACTTATTACAGAGTCCTGTATTGCCTTTATTTAATATCCACGATTTACATTGATTAAATGACATTTTAGTGTTAAGTTCTATTTGTGGATATTCTTTTAGCATTGATAACGCAATATCTCCGTTCACAATAGTTTGTTTAATATCTCCAATAGCTGTTAGTTCTACAAGTTGCCCTGAAGAATATTTCTCATCTTGAATAATATAAATTGTATCATATCCAACTTCTTTAAACATGTTACGAATTTGACTAACATAGGGAGAATTCGAAACTATCCATATACTATCACAGGATAATCCACTTAATTCATGTTTAGATACATCTTTTCTCTGAACTAGTATCTGGTTATCTCTATATATAGGTTCAGTAAGCAAATACTTTTCCTTATAATCAGAAGAAGCTATGTCGGCAACAATTATATCAAATTTACTATTATTCAACCCATCAATAGCTATATTTAATGGGACAAATTTATGGAATTTAAATTTTACATTATACTTAGAGGAAATAAGTCTCAATAGGTCATAATAAAAACCTCCTATTGTATCAGTCGATAAAGAATATGATATTGGTGATATTTCAATTGCGACATTAATTGTATCTCCACCTGCTTTTTTATACATTAATAACGATGAACTCTTGTCACTATATTGACGCAAATAATTCATTGATACAATTATTCCTATCAGTAATATTGCATAGATGACAAGATGTCCCTTATATAACTTTTGTCTATTCATTTAGTTTGTCAAGTCTACAGATACACCAATCTGGAATCGACGTGGATTTAATGGATAATGAGGCATTGAGAAATAATTATTATCAAACCACCCTTGATTAATATGACTCATTAGCACATAGAAACGAGCTTTACTCAATTTCATATTTGCATATAAGTTCATGAAGGGATAGTTGCCAACCTCAATCTCATCTTGATTATAGAAACTCATTGTGGCAGGCTGATATGCTACACTTTTATATTTAGTGTAATAGTCACAATCAATTCCTAATTGCACATCTAGTACGTTTGCAACCTTAAATAATAAATATAAATTAGAATAGATAGAAAATTTTGGTAATGGTATAACTTTTTGGTCACTAGAAGTTTGATAAGTGAGTTTATTATCCCAATTTAGTATTCCGAGTTTGAAATTCTGTTGTAACGAAGCACTAAATACTTGAACATTTCCATCATGTTGTTGTGGTAGACATTCTGAGTTGAAATATATATAATTTTCGACATTTTCAACTCCAACATTTAATACCGAGTTAGTGTGAGGCACATTCAACTTACCTCCTAATCGATAATTTCGCACTTTACCAAAATCATTGTTCCATATAAAATGATTTGATACAAACTTTTTCATCAGAAATGGAGCTTCTTCATTTTTAAACCACCCATATCCTGTAATAGTTACAGAATCTCCAAATAACTTAAAACGTGTTGACAAATCTCCATTTATATCGATGTCACCAATAACATCTCCGATTAGTCCAAACTTGGCTGTTATATTATAAGTTAGTAATTTCCCTTGTCGTTTTGTGAGTTGACCGCCAACCCAAAATAAATTTTCAGTTTTGCCTGTTGGCACCGAAAGCATTCCATTTGGCAGCGGAGACAATCCGTCTATAATTTGAGTTGAGCGATTTAAGGTGTCTTTTACTAAATCATAATTACGTATTTGATGAGTTGCAAATGCTGAAATTCCTGCCTTTGCATATTTGTTAAATCCCTCAAGAAGGGATACACCGATAGTATTTGTTAAAGACCAATAATTAGTCCAATCAATAGTTCCATTAGGATTTAGATATATATTTTTGAAGAAATTCTTATTTTCACCATTGGCAGTACTCCGAAATAGATGTTTGTTATCTTTGTAATTCATTGTCCATACAAAACTTGTTACAGGTACATATGTTTTACTTACAATACTATCACCTTCTTTCTGTTCATCCCAAAATCCCACCTTATATCGATTGTTTAGATATAAGTTTGTACCTTTTACTCGAGAATGCGCTGTTGTTAGATTTGTAGGAATGTTCTTAGTATCAACTTTTGTAGTTCCTCCTTGAACCTCCGCAGGGTCTGTAATATATAAATCGTTTACAATTCCACCATTTTCTTTGTTAAGCATATCATAATGATAAAAATAGCCTTGGAATTCATATCTATCACCAATATATGAGCCTGAAACACCCCAAGTCAAATCATTTGTTGCTTGGTAGTTATAACTTCCTTTTGAATATAAATAATCAAGCATGCCGCCAACTTGAGCTCTTTTATTTATATTACCCGAAAATGTTGCCATGAGTCTATCTTGGGTGGTTTGCTTACTACCACCGGTATTATATGATAATAATGTCATGGGGATACGCGTGTTATAAAACTTAAGCGTACTTGAATTAGGCAACCATGCATCTAGCGCATCCTTAAAGAAGAAATCGCTCATAGGTTTGCGATCAAAATAAATTAAATTCAAGCCCTCTCCACCAAGATTGCCGGTAGTTGCATAAGCCGATGATACTCCCGAAGGTACCGATTTATGATAATAGTTGTATAACAATGTGTCAATTGTAGCTTCTTTATGCAACCCTAATGGGTCGATAACTGTCCATGCATATGACGACTTTGAATTAGTTTTTACCCCCTCAGAAGCGTCAGTTTCTTCCGATGATAATCCATTCTGTAGTTTATCATTTTGAGCTAAAGCTGCCAAAAATGAAGCTAATATATATATTGTTACAGTTATTCTTTTCATAACAAGTGCAAAGTTACACATTTTAATGTATATTGCATAATGCTTAATTCATAATTAAATGTGTTTTAACTGAAAAAGACAAAAAAAGAGCTATTGTCTCAACAATAGCTCTTATGATTTTTATTTAATATCTTGAGGTTTTAACCATTTATCAAACCAACGGAAGAAGAGGCGTTGCCACATAATCGCATTTTGAGGTTTCAAAATCCAATGGTTTTCATCAGGGTATATTACCATTTCAGTAGGAATACCACGCAATTTTGCAGCATTAAAGGCTTGCATACCTTGAGATGCTAGAATTCTATAATCATATTCTCCGTGGGAAATCATGATTGGGGCTGTCCATTTATCAACATATTTATGAGGTGATTGACTAAATGTACGTTGTGCTACTTCATTATCTTTATCCCAGAATGGGCCTCCTAAATCCCAATTTGCAAACCACATTTCTTCAGTTTCAAGATATTGAGCCTCAGTATTGAATATCCCCGCATGAGCAAAGAGTGCAGCAAAACGATTATCATGATTTCCTGCTAACCAATAAACAGAAAACCCACCATAACTAGCACCGGTAGCACCAATATGAGCGGCATCTATATATGGTTCTTTTTTCATTTCATCTACTGCCGAAAGATAGTCTTTCATATTTTGACCACCATAGTCACCCGAAATTTGTTCATTCCATTCGGTTCCAAATCCGGGTAATCCTCGACGATTGGGGGCAATTACAACATAACCATTGGCTGCCATTAATGCAAAATTCCAACGATAGCTCCAAAATTGGCTAACTGCCTGTTGGGGACCTCCTTGACAATATAATATTGCAGGATATTTTTTTGTTTTGTCAAAGTTTTGGGGATATATCACCCATGTTGTCATTTGTTTACCATCTGTAGTAGGAATCATTCGTTTCTCAACCGTAGGCATAGTTAATTGAGCAAATATATCATCATTTACGGCTGAAATCTTTGTCGCTTTTCCATTTTTTATCGAAAAAATTTCATATGGATATAGCATTGAATGATTTGTTGCAATTAGTGTTTTATCATCGATTGGAACAATTTCAGCATAATCTACCACTCCTCCGGCGACTTCTTTAACAGTTCTCTTTTTAATGTCTATATTGAATACCGGCGTAACTCCTTGGTGGTGTGCTACAAAAAATATTGATTTACTATTAGGACTCCAAGCTATTGAATTAACCGTATAATCCCAATCTTTCGTAAGGTCATATTTTTCACCAGTCTTGCGGTCTAAAATAAATATTCTATTTTTATCTGATTCATATCCATCACGCTCCATACTTAGCCATGCAACATATTTGCCGTCAGGGGAATATGTCGGATTAGTGTCATATCCCATCATCCCTATTGTGATATTAGTAGT
Source organism: Muribaculaceae bacterium (assembly GCA_045576735.1). Classification (GTDB taxonomy): domain Bacteria; phylum Bacteroidota; class Bacteroidia; order Bacteroidales; family Muribaculaceae; genus RGIG4079. The sequence continues at coordinate 67,847 of JAZNGZ010000062.1, read as the reverse complement.
GGCTTTTGTTTCAAGATTATATAGATATAAGTCTGAATTTGTTGATTCAGCATACTCTTTACCTGTCTTTTTGCGTGACACATAAATCAATTCCTTACTATCGGGGGCCCATGCAAATGACTCAATTCCACCAAAAGGCTTCATCGGAGCTTCATATGGTTCACCTTCCATTATGTCATATATATTTGATAATGATAAGCCATCAAAATCAGCTAGAAAAGGGTGGGGGATTTCTTTTACCCACTCATCCCAATGCTTATACATTAAATCATTGACAACAATACCTGTTGCTTTAGGAAGGTCAGGATAGATGTCTTGTGCTGTATTTGCTGATTTGAGGTTTGAGATAAATAGGACTTTTGTCTCATCGGGTGAAAATAAGAATCCATTTATACCCTTTTCAACATTACTCACAACTTTACGTTCACTCCCATCAGCATTCATTACCCACATTTGCATTACTCCCTCATGTGGATAAAGAAATGCTATTTTTGTCCCATTGGCAATCCACACTGCATTTGCTTCGCTTTTTGCTGATTTAGTTATGCGCATATTGTCACTTCCGTCAATATTCATCACATAAAGATCGTTATTGCTCCGATTTTGTTCAACGCTTTCATAAGAAATACCATAAAGGACTTTCTTTTTGTCGGGAGAAAGTGTTGGTGATGACACACGTCCTAATGCTTGTAATGCTTCAATATTAAACACTCCATCACTACTTTTGAATGAGGGTTTATCAATTATAGCATCATCATCAGCCATTGCTACATTGGCTGATGCAGCTAATAACATAGCTGTAGTCATAATAATTGGTTTAAATATATTCATAATATATAATTTTAAGTAATTATTTTCACAAAGGTAATAAATAAAACATAAACAAAACTAATATGCTGATTAGTTGATTTGCTTGCCAGGAAATAATTTCCGTAATAAGTCGGGACGATGCAATCGTTTTAAGGACTTTGTTATCTCATAACGATATGTACTATCATACCAGAAAAAATATTTTCGTTGAGCAAGCTTTTCATCTCGTGTAGTAGCCGTGAACACACGCTCACCAGTGTATGGATGAATACCGGTATAATATATCTCTGTTGAAAGAGTCATTGGAGTAGGGGTAAAATCTTGTACTTGCTCAAGATGCATGTTTAAGTTTTTTGTTTCAACAGCCAACTCTGCCATATCAATCTCTCGACATCCCGGATGACTAGAAATAAAATAAGGAATAAGTTGTTGATTTAATCCATTGACCCTATTTATTCGATCAAAAATTTTTTTGAACTCATAATATAATGAGAATGATGGTTTTCTCATTATATTGAGAACATGATTACATGTGTGTTCAGGAGCGACCTTTAATCGACCTGACACATGATTTGTTATTAATTCTTCATTATATTTTGCATTAATGCGGTCAACATCAGGATTGCCTGTATGATACATGGATAAATCGTAGCGCACACCGCTACCAATAAACGATTTTTTTATGCCAGGAAGTGCATCAACACTCTTGTAAATATCAAGTAACGCAGAATGATTGGTATTAAGATTGCGGCATGGTGTAGGATGTAAGCAAGATGGTCTAAGACATTTTTTACATAATGATATATCTTTCCCTCTCATCATATACATATTGGCTGATGGACCACCTAAGTCACTCAAATAACCTTTAAAATCAGGCATAGATAAAATTTGTTTCACTTCACGCAATATCGACTCTTTACTTCGAGAGGCAATAAATTTCCCTTGATGCGCTGAAATTGTACAGAATGCACACCCCCCAAAGCAACCTCGATGCATATTTACCGAAAACTTAATCATTTCGAATGCAGGAATTGTTTTGCCTTTATAACGAGGGTGGGGCAATCTTGTGTAAGGAAGATCAAACGATGCATCGATTTGCTCTTGCGTCATAGGCGGATTCATGGGATTAACTTTTACAACATATTCACCATGCTGTTGCCAAAGGGTTGCTCCCTCATAGCGATTTGATTGCTGTTCTATGTGCTTGAAATTTTGTGCTTGTGCCCTTTTATCTTTAACACACTTTTCAAAGCTATTAAGAATAATATTTTCATCATCAGTAATAGGAATTTCTGACTTATGACGCAATACGACAGTTTGATTTATATTTGATATGTCAGAAATAGATTGCCCCTCTTCTAACTTGGCAACAACTTGCAATATTGGCAATTCTCCCATCCCATATATTATCATATCAATAGGTGCATCAACTATTATAGATGCACGAAGTTTATCTTCCCAATAATCATAATGAGATAATCGCCTCATGGATGCCTCAATCCCCCCTGCTACAATAGGGACATCGGGGTATAAATCCTTTAAAATCTTTGAATATACAATTGTGGGATAGTCTGGCCGCATGCCATGGCGTCCACCGGGCGTATAAGAGTCATCACTCCTACGGCGACGATTTGCGGTATAGTGGTTAACCATTGAATCCATTGCTCCGGCAGATATACCAAAAAATAATCGTGGTCGACCAAACTTTTTAAAGTCGCGTAAATCATCTCGCCAATTAGGCTGAGGTACTATTGCAACTTTTAAACCATGCGCTTGAAGTACTCTACCTATGACAGCGGCACCAAATGAGGGATGGTCGACATAGGCATCACCCGTAAACAATACAACATCTACCTCGTCCCAACCATGAACTTTCATTTCTTTAATAGAAGTTGGAAGCCAATCTATGATGCTATTTTGGTGTATGTTGGAGTATCTATTCTTCATTTTTAAGTATTTGAAGTCTATTCTCTAATTTAATAATTTCATCACGCAATCGAGCTGCTTCAATAAATTCCATTTGTTTTGCCGCCTCAATCATTTGTGTTCTTAGTTGAGTTATAGTGTGTTGTAGCGACTCACAATTCATATATGAAATTATTGGGTCAGCAGCAATATTAACCTGATGTGTATACTCTGACTCATACATTAGCGGTTCAGGTTTTTGACCTTTCGGAATAGGTTCAAAATCTTTGTCTTTGTCTAATCCAATAATGCGATTTCTTGCTTTAATGATTGCTTGTGGGGTTATACCATTTTTTTCATTATATTCAAGCTGCAACATTCTCCGACGATTAGTTTCATCAATAGTCTGCTGCATGCTATCGGTAATCTTATCGGCATACATTATTACCATACCATTTAAATTGCGAGCTGCTCGTCCAACTGTTTGCGTTAAAGAACGATGCGACCTTAAAAAACCCTCTTTATCTGCGTCAAGGATTGCAACCAATGACACTTCTGGTAAATCAAGTCCCTCTCTGAGCAAATTAACGCCAATAAGGACATCGTATATACCTGCACGCAAATCATCAAGAATCTGGATTCTATCAAGTGTATCTACATCACTATGAATATATGCACAACGTATACGCAACTTCTGAAGGTAATCATTTAACTCTTCGGCCATTCGTTTAGTAAGAGTTGTTACTAGTACGCGTTCATCTTTATCAGCTCTGTCTTGAATCTCATCTATCAAATCGTCAATTTGATTTATAGAAGGCCTTACCTCAATTACCGGATCAAGAAGTCCTGTAGGACGAATTATTTGTTCTACTACAACTCCCTCGCTTTTCTCTAATTCGTAATCAGCTGGAGTCGCACTTACATAAATTATTTGTTTTGTTAACGATTCAAATTCATCAAATTTTAACGGACGATTGTCTAATGCAGCAGGAAGTCTAAACCCATATTCTACTAAATTCATTTTTCTGGATAAATCACCTCCATACATGGCCCTGATTTGAGGCACAGTGACGTGACTTTCATCTATAATCGTCAAAAAATTATCTGGGAAATAATCCAATAAACAAAACGGACGAGAACCCGGGTTACGTCCATCAAAGTATCTACTATAATTCTCAATTCCTGAACAGTGACCAACTTCTTTAATCATTTCTACATCATATGTCACACGCTCATTTAATCGCTTAGCTTCAATAGGACGAGCCTCCTTATAAAAAAAATCTACTTGTTGCCCCAAGTCTAGTTGAATTTGAGCAATAGCAGAAGCTTGGCGTTCTCTCGAAGTGACAAAAATATTGGCAGGGTAAATTTTAAATCTATCATGAGAGCCTAAGGATACTCCATCTTCGGGATGAACAGTGGATATTGCTTCAATTTCATCTCCCCAAAATGATATACGCAACACTATTTCTTCATATGCCAATCTAATATCAACCGTATCACCTTTTACCCTAAATGTACCACGTGACAACTCCACTTCATTGCGACTATATAAGGCATCAACCAATTGACGTAAAAAAGCATTACGAGCAATTTTTTGTCCTACTTTTACCTCTATAACGTTACTATGAAAGTCTTCAGGATTACCAATTCCATAGATACATGATACTGATGAAACAACAATCACATCATTTCTTCCCGATAGCAACGCAGAAGTCGTTGCTAATCGAAGTTTGTCGATTTCATCATTAATCATCAAATCTTTTTCAATATATTTATCAACCGAAGGGATATAGGCTTCAGGCTGATAATAATCATAATACGACACAAAATACTGTACCGAATTATTAGGAAAAAATGATTTAAACTCACTATATAATTGTGCAGCAAGAGTTTTATTATGGCTTAATATTAGAGTAGGCCGTTGAACTCGTTCTATAACATTTGCCATTGTAAATGTCTTCCCCGACCCTGTTACACCTAGCAATGTTTGTGCCTTTGTTCCTGAATTAATTCCCTCAACTAATTGGTCAATAGCTTGAGGTTGATCTCCAGTGGGTTTGTATATTGAAGCTAATTCAAATTTCATGTCAAAAATATTTATATACAAAGATAGCGACAATAACCCAAAGTAAAAAGTATTAGATGTTAAAGAAATGATACAAATAGAGTGGCAATTGTTCTATTCATTGCCACTCTATTTTACTTATAGGTTAAACTGGGATTGTCATCATTGGAATATCGGCATGTAACAATATCTTATGAGCCAAGCTAGGATTGAAAAACCTAGAAAACACATTCTTTTTCTTATTCGGCACTACTATTAAATCAATCTGCTGATAAGTTTCGATATTAGCAAATTCAGCATTAATATTATCAAGAGGTATCGAACGTAGATTAAAATTAAATCTTGGATAATTTTCCTTACAATATGAAATTAAGTCATTTTCGGTTGACACGAATGAATCAATTATAGTAATAGACTTGTGTGGTATGTTTGCTATAGTAACATTTAATGACAAATCGGGGAAAAGTCTATATAGGGTATCAAGTGCTACAATGTCTTCATGTTCGTTATTGCAGAAAAATAATATGTGTCTCAGTTCGTTTATTTCAAAGATATTAGCTGATTCCGGAACAGCAAAGACGGGAAAATGACAAGAATCCAACACTTCGCAGGTAACACTACCTATAAGCTCTTTTTCTTTTTTTCCCGAACCACGCGTCCCCATTACTATAATTTGAGGCTTAAGCGATTTTGCTTTTTCTCCAATAGAATCTTCCGGCACTCCTTCTACAATAGAAGTATCAAATTTTACTGCCGGAATAACACCTAGTTTAATTTGCTCTTTAATTTTATCTGAAAAATGAGACATTTCGTCATAAGCATTCTTCTCAATCTTTTCATTCAACTCCTTAATCGAAATATCTTGGCTCCCCATCTGCCTAAATTTATCGATGGTATGAGCATAAATATAAGAATGAATTAATGAAATCTTTGCTTTATGTAATTTAGCCAAACTAAATGCAATTAAGCATGCCCTATATGAATAGTCAGAAAAATCAACAGGTACTAATATTGATGGCTTTGACAACTGAGAGCCCTCTGAAGAACTAAAAATTTCAGGGTTTTCTACAATACGCAATGCCAATGGTAAATCTTTTTCATAGATTCGAACCCTTACACCTGATGATATTGCCGGATTTGACAAATTAACATTACTTATAACCGCAGAAACACCTTCGCCTTCAAGTGTCATTTTAAGCGCAACAGCCTTTTCATAGGTATGAATGGCTAATGTTATCATACGGTCAACGTTCATTTTTCAAGAACCGTTTTTTATTATTCTTTTTCTTGCTCTTGCAAAATTTCAATTGCCATGTCATATATTGTTGTGTCATCAAGGACAACTATACCTCCATTGGGCCCGGGTTCAATATGCACACCACAATTTTTACCAAATTCGTAGTTAGTACCACCAAAATAATTTCTAACAGTTTGTACGGTTAAGTTTAATTTGTCAGCAATTTTGTGGATTGAACCATCGGGTAAACTGTCTTTGATGCGACGAAGATCGTTAAATGAAATTGTTTTAGTCATAATGATATTAAATTTTAATGTTAATAATTCATTTATTTGTTTTATGTCGTGATAAATTTAGCGCTATATTTTGAAATAGCCAAATTTTTTAATAAAAAATGCAATGTGTTTTACAACATATATAGCAAAATGTTACAATATTAACATTAAACTCATCAGAAAGTCAAATATTTAACAAACTCATGAATAATTAAATCTTTTCAAGGTTATTTGACCTCACCCATGCATTTGAGGAATTATATTTAATATTGTACCATAAATTTGTTAAGGAATCATTAGGAGTTGTTATAGAATCTACTATTATAACCTTCTCTCCAGGATTAATTACTCCTAATTCCTCTGATTGGTTAGAAGGAGTATGTGGTTTTGTACTTAAGATTGTATTATCAACCATAATAATTGCTTTGTTTGTGCTTAGAGAACGATTTGCGCTAATAATCGCAATAATGATAGTGCCGACAAACAACAATGATATAGCACCACCACCAAAGAATCCAATTTTTCGAATTCTAATTTCTTTAAAATAGAAGTATATTCCATATAAAATGATGGCCAGAATAAATAACGATAATGCCAACCATCCCCAACCATTAGCACTCATCAAATTGATTATAAAATCAAAAGAAACACTAGATGAGGAACTATTAGAAACATTATTCGCTCCAATTTTCGTCCTTATAAAATCTAAATTCTCTTTGGCATCAGTGTAATTCGCTTTAAGTTTTAAAGCTCGTTCGTAATTAAGTATTGCTTTAGCAAGATTATTTGATTTATAGTAAGCATTACCTAAATTATAATATAACTCAGCTGAAACACCATCTTTAGCAATGGCATCTTCATAATATTTTACAGCAAAGTGATACTCTTTTTTTAGATATGCCGAATCTCCTTGTTCTACCAACGATTGACTATAAACTCCAACAATAGAAATCAAAGAGAAGATATATAATATTATTATTTTTTTCATTATAAAATACTATTTACGTTTAATTGATTCAATTTTATTTATAATATCAATCGTTCTATTATATACTACTTTAGTTTGCACAGTCGCAGATTGAGGAGCATATATAGCCATATCGCACAGATTAAGAATATCTATAACCTCCTCACATAAAGATTCATCTGCTCCATATTTTGACAGTTCTGACTTAATATTATCACGTATTAATTGAGAAGTAGGTATTGCTAACTTATCACTTAAATATCCCCATAGGGCATTTATTATTTCTTCATAAAATTGTTGTTCTTTATTTGACAACATATATTCATTAGCTAACTTAAGCCTTTTCATTGCAATTTTATTAGCTTTTGCCAATTTCATATTAGATTTTTGATTAGGTTTCTTTTTAATAAATAATAAGAAGCTTATAAATATTACTATTATAAAAACATATATAAGCCAATACCATAATGTACATACTATAATAGAAGGATTTTTGGATAAGCCTTTATCTCCTAATTTTAAATCATTAATGTCATTTCTTTTTTTAGCATCATCATTTGATACAGACGCAACTCCTTTATTAACAATTATATTAGTTGGCGAAGTTGTTAATGTAATATATTCTTTTTTATCAGGGTCGAAATAAATGAATTCATGAGCAGGAATTTGATATTTACCCACACTTAATGGCATAAAAGAATAATCAAACGTAACTGTTCCTTCTATTTGTCCATTAATACACTCTACATCTGCATTAGATTTGGGAGCATATAATTCAAATTCACTTGGAAATTTAATCGAAGGTTCTTTTATATATTTAATATTTCCGCTTCCTATAATGGTAAAAGCATATGTAGCAGTTTCATTTGTCCTTAATGATGAGGATGAAACATTTGAATTTATGCTAAAGTTCCCAACAGCTCCGCTAAAATTTGTCGGACGAGGCGAGGGGAGTGGTAATACCTCTAACGATATATCATCAGAGATTTTAATTGGAAAGGGTTGATGTTGTATATATTGCATCCCCATCATATTTACTACTTGAGGGATAGTAACTGTTGCAGTATAATCACCCGTTTCTATTTTAAGAGAACCGCTTTTCTGAGGATATAAGATTAAGCGCTTTAATTCTACTGTATTATATCTTTGTCCATTAAACTCCTCAACATCAACCTTATCTAATTTAATAGGAAGTTCTTCAATTAAAAAATCATTAAGAGTCAATGTAGCAGGAGAGACCCCTTGAACTTTATTTTGGGTATATAATTTAAATTTACACTCAATTGGCTCTTGTTCATAAACACTATTTTTTGATAAGATGACTTTCATGAATGTTTTTGATTTTGCTTCAGAAATGGATTTAGGAGAGGCATCTATTTCATCATATGATTGTGTGTTTTGATTAATATGTTGATTAGGAGCGCCTGTATTTTTATGTATTTCAAACGAAAATGGCTGAGATTTGTATTGTTTACCATTAACAGTTATTGACACTGATGGAACATTTACTTTTCCAGCATTTTTTGCGTGATATACACAAATATAATCATAACGATATGAATCAGTTCGTTTCCCATTAATTATAGTCACCGATGTAGATGAAGAAACATTATGGTCCGATAAAAGCTCACAATTATTCAACTGAGGTCCATTAAAATTTTCTCCTTGAGCACCTTCAAGAGTAAAGGTAATTTGAAACCTATCGCCTTCTATAATAGTGCCTGGCTGCTGAGCTTTAAATGTCACAGCAGCATTAGCTATAAAAAAACTCAGCGCACATAATAATAGTATATATAGTCGTTTATCAATTTTCATATTCTACCACGGTTTATCTGTGTTAGCTCGTCCAGCTTCATGCTCTCGTCTAATAGCCTCATTTTTACGTTCATTTAATTTCATAAGAGTTTGCTGCTCTTTTTCTTCAATTGATTTCAATAGATTTTCTGAGTTTAATTGATTGGGGGTTGATTGTTGCTGACTCTCATTTTGTTGCTGTTGGTCTTGCTTATCCGATTTATCATGTTGATTGTTATCATTTTGTTGCTTTTCTTTATTTTCGTTATTGTCATCTTTATTTTCTTGTTGTTTTTCATCATTTTCTTTCTTGTCATCTTTATTTTTTTCACTTTGATTTGATTTAAGTTTAAGTTGAGCCATTCTTAAATACTTACGAGCCAAATCATCAGAAGGATCTATACGTAAAACCTTTTTGTAATATTCTATGCTAGACTGATAATCACGTTTATTATATGCAATATTACCCAAATCAAAATTTGACTTTTTAGAAATTGACTTTGAATTTGAGCGAACTAAACTTTGAAATTTATCTTCAGCTAGATTAATCTTAACGGTATCATTAGTTTCAGTCCCCAATACAACTAATGCAGTTGCTAGATTAAATTGAGCAATTTCTGACGAAGGTTCTAAATTTAGCGCCTCAGTATATTTATTAATTGCTTCAATGTAATTTGAATTATCATATTCTTCGTTCCCGTCATAAATTAATTTCTTAGAATTATTTGAGGGATATGCAGTTAATCCAAAAAAGAAAATTATAAATAATAGATAATAAAATTTCATATAAGTTATTTTGAGAAAAATTTAATATTCCGTAACCAACCTATTTTTTTATCCAATATAAATACATCTAAAATTAGCAAAAATAGTGCTATAGTGACGAATATAGGAAATAATTCGGATGACGCATTATATTTAATCATTTTCAACTGTGATTTAGACAAATTGTTTAATTGAGAGGTAATATCAGATAATGCTGAAGAGGAATTACCATTTACGTAGATTCCTTCACCTGCCGAAGCAATATCCTTTGCAAGTTGCTCGTTTAGAGATGTTTTAACGATTTCACCATTAAAATCTTTGAAGAACTCATTATTATTTTTATTAATCGGAATGGGAACACCTTCTGAAGTTCCTAATCCAATTACATCTATTTGTATATAATGTTTAGCTGCCTCTGCTGCAACTTGAACAGCTTCTCCTTCATGGTCTTCACAGTCAGTCAAAAGAATTATTGCTTTATGCTTATCATCATCAACTGTAAATGAATTCATCGCAAGCGTCAGAGCATCAGATACAGCTGTCCCTTGCGTAGGAGCCATTTCTGTAGAAATAACATCAAGATATTGTTTTGCAGACAAATGATCAGATGTCATTGGTAATTGTAAATAGGCGTTACCGGCAAAAACAATCATACCTACTCTATCATTTTTTAATGTGTTAATCAACCGCTCTAACAACATTTTTGCCTTTACAAGCCGAGGGGTTCCATTAGGATCATCTGAAGATGATGCCAACATAGAATTTGAGACATCAAGAACAATAAAAACTTCATTTCCCGAACCGGTTGTTGTTTCTTCTTTTTTATCTATGCATGGCCTACATAATATAATTATAATCAATGAAAGAGAGACTAGTAAAAGACTAAATTTAATAGTTGGGACATACTTCGAACTATCGGGCATTAAATGTTGTAACACTTTAATCTGTCCAAACTTTCTTAGGCGTGAAGAATATGATTTTCTTGACCACCAATATAATAGGATTAATATAGGCAGTAAAACTACCAAATAAATATTATGTATATTAGCAAATTCTATCATAAAAATAAATTAAGGTATTGAACGTAAAAGTGTAAATCTCAATATTACTTCCGTAAATATTAAAAGAAGAGCAATCCAAGCCCAAAGCATAATATCATCTTCAGTATGAAGAAAATTTTGTGCATCAATTTTAGTTTTTTCTAATTTATCTATATCATCAAAAATTTGTTTTAATACACTATTATCCGTTGCTCTATAATACTTACCATCTGTCATTGTTGATATTTTTTCCAATGTTTCATCATCAATAACAACAGGTTGCATCGCATAATGGATATTTCCAAAAGGATCTATGCTAACGGGAACTTGAGCATTACCATTAGTCCCTACACCAATAGAATAAACTTTAATTCCATATTCCTTTGCTATTTCTGCAGCATTGATAGGAGATACAAGCCCCGAATTATTAGTGCCATCGGTCAACAATATTATTACTTTAGATTTAGCGGCACTATTTTTCATGCGATTTATTGCCATTGACAATCCATCACCTATAGCAGTTCCATCTTCTAGTAATCCAATTTGAATATCTCCAATTTGAGAGGCAATCATTGCAACGTCTGTTGTCATTGGAACTGCAGTAAATCCTTCACCTGCAAAAATAACTAATCCCATATTATCAGATGTTCTAGATGCAACAAATTTAGATGCAACTTTTTTTGCTGCTTCAAAGCGATTTGGAGTAAAATCCTTTGCTAACATACTCGTTGACACATCCATTGCTATAACAATATCAATCCCCTCAATTGTTTTTTTATTATCTATTTTTTGTGGACGACATGATATAATAATTAAACATCCAATAGTCATTAATCTAAGGACAAATAATATATGTCGAAAATATTCTTTAAAAGATTTTTTTGTTTTTTCAAAAGGAACAATACTCGACACTCCCATTTCAGAGTGAGAACTATTAATTTTATATATATACCATGCTATAATAGGTATATATATTAGAAAAAACCATAAATATTCGGGATGAGCTAAGTGCATCATTTATTTGCTATTACAGTTTTAGACTTAGATTGTGTTGAGTTCTTAGAAGCTTCCTCTTTCCTATCTTTGGGCTTCGTTGTTTCTACAAAATCAACTACAGTTTCATATGATTTAATATTTTCTTCGTCACTAGGTAGAACTTTTGCAAACTTAACAAAATCAGCAACTTGAAGGACAAAACCTAAATCAATATTAATTACAGCTATTTCATGATTTTCTTTAATTGCTTCAATAATTTGCGATGTTGTCATTTCTTGTGCATTAATTTTATATCTACCAGCCAAGTATTCACGTAAAATATCAGTTAATTCGGTATAATAATCTTTTTCATGTCCAGCTTTACACAACCCATTTAATTTAAGTTTATCTAATTTTTGTTTTGCTAATTCATATGGTGGCAAAACTTTCTTTATGACAAAAATTGTTTTTCCTTTTGACCGATATTTAAACAACAACCAAATAAGACCAAGTGCAATAATTATAAATATAAGCCATAAATACCAATAATTTTTTACTGTATCAGGAATACGATCAGACAATTCTAACTCAACACGTTCAATCTCTGCAAATGTTTTTATTGTGTCAGTCGCCAAATCAGCAGAATCTAATTTCACTGGTACAACGGTAAGAGTTAATGATTTAGACTTAAATGTATCAACACCTATTACATATCTAAACGGAGGAATAGTGTAAACACCCGGGTCAAAAGATTGAATAACATAATCACGATTAATTTGTTTACGTCCTGCATCTAATGAAATAGTATCATTACGAACAACACCACCAAATTCAACACCTTTTGTTATTTCAACGACACCATCAGATGCAACATTGGGCTCATCAATTACTTGCCCTCTTTGAGATGCATCTTGTTGTATTTCAAGGTGAATTAGAGTTTGATTACCCATCAACAATGTTGAGGAGTCTAATTTAGCGCTAAAATTAACATCAGCATATATAGTTAGGGTTGATAGGGCTAATAACAACACCAACAATAACTTAATATTTAATTTCGTCAAAAACATATCAGTTTAAAAACTTCTATTCTTAAATAATGCCATCAATGATTTTACATAATCATCATCAGTAGCAATTGATGCCAAATCAACTTTACATTTATTCAATGTATTACTTAGTCTTTGTTGATTTTCATACCACCATTTACTATAAGCTTTACGAGTGTTTTTTGATGAAGTATCTATCCAACAACTTTTATCAGTTTCTAAATCTTTAATTCTAATTAAACCCACATTTGGCATCTCCGTATCACGTTTATCGTATATCTGAATTGCAATAATTTCATGTTTATTTTTTGCTATATTCATAGATATAGAAAAATCGTTCGAATCAATGAAATCAGATATTAAAAAAGTTGTACAACGCTTTTTCAGAGCATCGGTATGATATTTCAATGCCAATGATATATCAGTACCTTTATTTTGCGGATTAAAAACCAATAATTCTCTGATTATAAACAAAATATGTTTTCTGCCTTTTTTAGGAGGTATAAATTTTTCTATTTTATCGGAGAAAAAGATAACCCCAATCTTATCATTATTTTGAATAGCAGAGAATGCTAGCGTGGCTGCAACTTCAGCAATTAATTCGCGTTTTTCTACACCAACTGCGCCGAACCTACGACTACCTGAAACATCCACAAGCAACATCACTGTTAATTCTCGCTCCTCTTCATAAACTTTCACATATGGTCGATTGTGACGAGCCGTAACATTCCAATCAATATCACGAATATCATCTCCATATTGATATTCTCGAACTTCAGAAAATATCATTCCACGTCCTTTAAAGGCTGAATGGTATTCTCCAGCGAAAATATTCTGAGATAGCCCTCGTGTTTTTATCTCAATTTTTCGAACTTTTTTTAGAAGTTCATTTGCCTCCATAATACAATTGCTAAATATTAGGGAACTTCTACTTTATCAAGAATTGTTGTAATAATATCATCAGTAGTAATATTATTTGCTTCAGCTTCATACGTCAAACCTATTCTGTGGCGAAGAATATCATGACTAACAGCTCTAACATCTTCGGGTATTACATAACCACGACCACGCAAAAATGCATATGCTTTAGATGCTTTAGCCAAACTTATTGACGCACGAGGTGACGCTCCAAACGATATAATATTTGACAAATCATTTAATCCATTACTTGCTGGATTACGAGTCGAGAACACTATATCAACAATATAACGCTCTATCTTTTCATCAATATATATCTGTTCTACAACCTTCTGGGCTTCACGTATTTCTTCGGGGCGCAATAATGGAGTTATAGACGTCTTTTCAGAAGATAAATTTTGACGAATAATTATCTTTTCTTCTTCTTTGGTTGGATATGAAATTATAACTTTCATCAAGAAACGGTCAACTTGAGCTTCGGGTAGGGGATAAGTGCCCTCTTGTTCAATGGGGTTCTGCGTCGCCATTACAAGGAATGGTTCGTCTAAAGCAAACGTATTGTCCCCGATTGTAACCTGACGTTCTTGCATAGCTTCGAGAAGTGCACTTTGGACTTTTGCCGGTGTACGATTTATTTCATCAGCTAATACAAAGTTTGAGAAAATCGGACCTTTTTTTACTTGAAATTGTTCATTTCGCATACTATAAATCATAGTACCTATTACGTCGGCAGGTAGTAGGTCGGGCGTAAATTGTATTCTACTATACTTTGCATCTATAATTTGAGCCAACGTTTTTATAGCTAGAGTTTTAGCCAAACCAGGAACTCCTTCGAGTAATACATGACCATTTGACAATAGTGAAATCAATAACGATTCAATCAAGTGTTTTTGTCCTACTATTGTTTGATCCATGCCGCGAGTAATAAGGTGTGTGAAATTGCTTTTGCTCGCAACTAAATCATTTATTTCTCTAATATCTACCATATTGAATTTTAATATTATATTTTTCTTTAAATACTATATTTCGACTTTTGGTCTGCAAATTTAAACATAATAACAAATTCAACGCGAATATAGTATGTTAATTTTGTCTATTATTAGTTTTAGCACATTAATTATTTGCGAAATTTATTATATATTTCAACGCCTTTAAGTTTAGCATTCTGAACTGAAGTGGGGTTTGCGGAGTCAATTTCATACTTCTCTGCAGAAGGAATTTTTAAAATTGTTCCCGAAGGAATTCTTTCGGGATGGCCCAGAATTTCTTTATTCTCCTCATATATATATGTCCAAAAATTCATATCTCCATAATACTCCTCAGCCATTGTTGTAATCAGACGATATGGAGTAATTGTGTCATATTTTACGTCATCATTATTTTGTGTAGTTGACTCATTGATTGTTGTGTCATTTTGATTACTAACAATTGATGCCCTTATTGAATCAAGTTGCTCTTGTTGACGGTCGATACGATTATTTATAGTATTGTCTTCAGAAATACTTTTAACATAATAACCTATGACACCTCCAATAACAAGTGCTATAAAAATTGAAATTATGTAGAATGAAAGAGTAATGTGTCCCCGTTGAGAGCTAAGAACTTTTACTTCTGTTTTTTCCTTGTCTTGTTCTTCTATATCATTAACTTCTTCATTATTACTTGAATCTATATCATTATTATTTACTGAAGATTCATCTGTATTATTTTCTAGCACATCGACATCAGATTCGTCACTTAATACCTGACTCTCTATTGAAGCTACTTGCTTTTCAGACTCTGACTCCGTTTTTGATGAATCGATATTTGCCCCTACAACATCTGATGTTTCTGTATTTATACTTTCTTCTTGAGATGCTACGACATCTGAATTTTCTTCAGCCATCACATTTGATTCAATCTGCTCAATTTCTTCATTTTCTTGAGACATTTCTTCTTCAAATAATTCATCGGTAACAGCATCATCCAATTCAACCGCTTCAAAAGAAGAAAAAGGCATATTAACAAAATCACTTAATTGCTTATCTGCATCAAATCTCACCTCAATGCTTCCATTATCAATCTTCTTAAATGTACCTATACCTTTTATTTTGACCTTTGTACCGTTTTGCAACAAATCAGATAACATTGAGAATGTTGTTTTGACAAAAGTTTCCGCAGTTGACTGTGAACAACCAGAAATTGAAGCGACTTGGTTTGCTACTTGTACTAAGTTTATCTTATTTGCCATAACTCGCTTATTCACTTAATCGTTTCTTTAAAATTGTGCTAGGTTTAAATGAAATAGATATTTGTGGAGGCAATAATAAACGCTTTCCCGTCGAACGATCTATTGATATTGTCTCGTCTTCTTTTATTGCTGAAAATTCTCCAAATCCAGGCAACGCAATAGAATCTAGTTTTGAAAGATTGTCCTTAAAAACCTGAGACAATCCATCAATCAAAACATTAATGTCTTTAACTTCTCTATCCATCTTTTTTGCTAGTCTAGAGACAAATTCCTTACTTTCCATATACTTAAACATTAAATATCTTACAAACTTACAACAAATAATCTACATTCTCAATTTTTTGAGTTTTTTTAGACATTAAAGAATAAATTTATCATTTAATTGTGATTAACTCGTCAAATCGAGTAGAATAAAGTTGAGACAAATGTTCAATTTTACTTATACTACGTTGAGACACAGATGTGGCTAAATGAACAACATCATTATTTATACCTAGATTACTATTTATCTCTGAAATTGCATTCTTTAACTTTGTTAGCCTATCTCTTTTCTCGTGTGAACAAAACAAATTATTTTGCACATAATCATTTTCAATAATTTCGGGAATCAAAACACCTGCTTTTTTATAACTAAGCCCTACTAAATAGATTGATTTTAAGAGTTTTAATGCAATCGAAGTCAATGAAAGCATATCGTTTTTTGGCTCTTCAAACTTATAGTAAGAATGCGTCTTTCCTTGACTTCGTTTATGTACCTCATCAGGTATAAGAAAAACTATAATAGACCTAGCACTACATTTTTGTTTTTGCAACTTTCTATATACACTTTCTATGAATGCTGAAATAGCCACTTCCAGTTCATTTATGTTATCAATTGAAAGAGCAAAAGTACGCGATGAACACAATTGCTTCTTAGAAGTCTCAACCGATTCTAAATCAATGCATGGTTCTCCGCATAATTCTTTCCAAATTCTAATATCATGAATGTTTAATATAGTCGAATATCTTTGATATGGATTTTTTATAAAACTATATGCATTGAGAATCCCTATTTTAATTAGTTTTGCACTTAATTTACTACCAATACCCCACACATTTTGGATTTTAGTATTATATAAAGCATCAATATACTTTCTCTCATTATCGATAACAAAAACACCTTTATGTGTTAAATCTTTTTTGGCACATGTAGCTGCAATTTTAGCCAGTGTTTTTGTTTTACCAATGCCCAAAGACACAGGAATTCCAGTGCAACGTCGCACCATTTTGACAATAACGCGACCAATTTTTTCAATCTGAGAATAATTTATATTATCAAAATTTATAAAGCATTCATCTATTGAATAGATTTCAATTTCAGATATTATAGAAGAAACAACTGACATCACTCGAGTTGACATATCTCCATAAAGTTTATAATTACTCGAAAATACACTAACATTATGAAGATTTATTATATCACTAATTTGATTTATTGGAACACCTCGTTTTATGCCTAACTGTTTTGCCTCATTTGATAATGAGACCACACATCCATCATTATTACTCAAAACAACAATGGGTTTATTTTGTAGTGACGGATTAAAAACGCGCTCACACGACACATAAAAATTATTACAATCAAGAAGTCCTATCATGAATTTGAGATACGCGGGCGACGATATTTTTTAATAACATATGTTACAACACCCCATATCGAGAATTGATTTTCGGGAGTTACTAAAATTGGATCATATAATTCATTAGAAGGTATAAGCCACACTTTATCAGACTCTATTTGTATTCTTTTTAAAGTAAAATCACCATCAATACAGCAAACTGCTAAATCTTTATTATATGGCTCGATTGAACGATCAATAATCAACACATCTCCTTCTTCAATCCCTTCTTTAATCATAGAATTACCAACTACTTTGCCATAAAAAGTCGCAGCCGGATGGTCTATCAACTCTCTATTTAAATCGATAGACTCATTTATGAAATCTTGGGCAGGGGAGGGGAAGCCCGCCTTTATACCTTCATCGGCATATGGAAGTTCAATTGCACTTGATGTATCTGATGCATAAATCTTAATACTCATTACCCAACTAATCTAATAATGTGTCTTTTATTGCAAACCGTGGTCGTTGCTTAACTTCAATGAATATTTTACCAATATACTCTCCAACTACACCTATACTCATCAAAATCAAACTTCCTAAGAACCATACTGATAGCATTAACGATGCCCAACCCGATATTGTAGTATTGCTAAAATATGAGATCAAGACATATATTCCAACTCCTATATCAATCAATAGCAATATCAATCCGAGCATAAATATCATTCGTATTGGTTTCGCTGAAAAAGAAGTAATACCATCAATTGAAAAACTGAGCATTTTACTTAAGGGGTATTTTGATTCTCCTGCTATTCGTTCTTTACGCTCATAAGTAACAATTGAAGTTTCTAAACCAATTTGAGG
The DNA here is from genome assembly GCA_045576735.1 of Muribaculaceae bacterium. Taxonomy (GTDB): domain Bacteria; phylum Bacteroidota; class Bacteroidia; order Bacteroidales; family Muribaculaceae; genus RGIG4079. Next base: position 49,352 of record JAZNGZ010000062.1, on the reverse strand, counting down.
TATAATTCCACGTAAAAACAAGTTAGATTCTTTGTATTCACTTAATAAATGTAGGGCCCTATTACTCATAAGCCTATAATCGGCATGATCATATACTGTTTCAAGCCCCATTGATTTTTGGAACGAATAAAAACCATGAGCAGTCGTTCTTTTAAACCAAGTATCTGTGGCTCTACTACTTCGCACGCCATAAACAATCTCTTTCCCTGCATTAAAATCTTCTACCATCTTAACAATTGCATCAGGATCATCTTGTAAATCTGCATCAATTGATACTGCAGCATCACAATTATCCTTAACAGTCATCAATCCAGCCAATAAAACATATTGATGACCTCTATTATGAGCTAACGAAATTCCTTTTATTCGTTTATCTTGAGAATGAAGTTGAGCTATTATAGACCATGTTTCATCCTTACTCCCATCATTACAGCAAAGAACATAGCTTTTTGCTGATATCAAATTTTTCTCAACCATTTGATCGAGTAATTCAAGCAAAACTTTTGTTGTTGTAGGCAAAGCTAACGCCTCATTATAGCAAGGTAAAACAATTGCAATTCTTGGAGGTATATTATGTTCCATATATAATATTTTTTGCAAATATACTAAATTAATCGATATTACTTATAACGAAAAATTTATAAAAACAAATGATTGCGTAAATATCCCTCACGCAATCATTTATTATTGTCATCAAAGAATTTTTAATAGCTACGAGCAAAAACTACACGTTGAGCTGAAGGTTTTCCTGTAACCATACATTCTCCGGGAGTTTTATCTCCATCTATAGGTATGCATCGGATTGTGGCTTTGGTTTCTTCCTTAATCTTTTCTTCAGTTTCAGAAGTCCCATCCCAATGGGCTAAAATAAATCCACCTTCTTCAATTTTTTCTTTAAACTCATCATATGTATCAACTGTAATTGTTTTAGCTTCACGATGAGCAAGTGCTTTATTGAAAATATTTGACTGAATATCAGCCAATAATTCTTTAACATATGTAGCAATTCCGCTTAGCTGCTCAACACTCTTTTCTAGTTTATCACGGCGCATCACTTCAATAGTGCCATTCTCAATATCACGAGCACCTATTGCTAGACGAACTGGAACACCCTTTAATTCGTACTCAGCAAATTTAAACCCTGGACGTTTATTATCAGCATCGTCATACTTAACACTAATGCCATATTGTTTTAATTCAGCAATAATTGGTTCTACAGTAGCTGATATTGTTGCTAATTGCTCTTCATTTTTATAAATAGGGACTATAACGACTTGAATAGGAGCTAAGTGGGGAGGTAATACCAAACCATTATCATCGGAATGAGACATAATCAATGCGCCCATCAAGCGAGTAGAAACTCCCCATGATGTTGCCCACACATATTCTAATTCGTTATTCTTATTTAAGAATTTTACATCAAATGCCTTTGCAAAATTTTGACCCAAGAAATGTGAAGTGCCCGATTGCAATGCCTTTCCGTCTTGCATCATAGCTTCAATTGTATATGTATCTAAAGCTCCGGCAAATCGTTCATTTGGAGACTTTACACCCTTAATCACTGGTACTGCCATATATTTTTCAGCAAAATCGGCATAAACATTAAGCATCTTAACTGCTTCTTCAAGCGCCTCTTCTTTTGTTGCGTGTGCAGTGTGACCTTCTTGCCACAAGAATTCAGCTGTACGCAAGAACATACGTGTACGCATTTCCCATCTAAATACATTTGCCCATTGATTGCACAAAATTGGCAAATCTCTATGGCTTTGAATCCAATTTTTATAAGTATTCCAAATAATTGTTTCTGATGTAGGACGAATTATTAGTTCTTCTTCAAGTTTTGCTTCAGGATCAACGACTACACCTTTCCCTTCTGGAGCATTTTTAAGTCGATAATGAGTTACTACAGCACATTCTTTTGCAAAACCTTCAACATGGTCAGCTTCTCTACTTAAGAATGATTTTGGTATTAGCAATGGAAAATAGGCATTAACGTGACCAGTTTCTTTGAACATTTTATCTAATTGCTGTTGTATTTTTTCCCAAATAGCATAGCCATATGGCTTTATGACCATACAACCTCTCACAGCTGATTGCTCAGCCAAATCTGCCTTAACAACTAATTCATTATACCATTGCGAATAATTTGTCTCGCGTTTGGTTAATCCTTTCAATTCTTTTGCCATTATTTATTAATTTATTATTTTCTACAAAGATAATTATTAAAAAATTATATCACACTAAATACAACTGAAATGTTACAATTTTTTTTCTCTTGCAAGTTCAAACATTAGCTCACCGGGAATAATATAAATTTCTAATCTTCTATTTAGTTTTTTCCCCTTTTTACTAGAGTCTTGTGTCAATAACATATCGTTCCCCATTGAATATGGTACAATTGTATTTGCATTTTTTTCACGTATTTGGAGCCAATCAATTAATTTAAACGCACGTTCATATGTCAAATTTTCAGCCTCATTCGGTGACAAAGAATCATCATGATGTACAGCTATTACTAGCCTATATAAGTTATTATATTTTAAGTACTCAAGAATATGGTTTAGATATTTAGTTGCCGAAGATTCATTTAGATTAGGAGAGTTTAAATCAAATAAATCGTCGGTAGGAATTGATAATTTTATAACTTCATCATTCCTAATTAACTTTACATTAAACCCCTTTTTCTTTAGTGACTTATATTGACGTTCTATTTTTGTTTTAACTTGTGATGAAACATCAACCGGAATATTAGGGTAACAAATGTTTTCCTCTAACAACAACTCCCAAACATCTATTTCGTCGGAATTAATTGGCACAGTTAAGTCAAATCCATAAGATGGGCAACTGATAAACGATACCAAGATAAATAATATTATCTTATAATTAATCTTATAAAATGTCAAGTGTTTTTTCATAATCTAATTCAGCCAATACAATTTTTTTTATATCTTCAAATGTTAGTTCCATTTCAAATTCGCTATAGATAATATTTGAAACATATTTGATTAATTCATTAGAATCCACCTCATCATCAACAAAATCATCAACATCGTCAAACGAAATATCAAGCAGACCATTATTTTCATAATAATCCCATATAACATCAATCACATTTAAAATTTGATCTTTGGTTATATGTTCTCCAACTATCTGTGATATATGCACTATTGCGTGACTTTCGTTATATACCATAGTTATAGGTCCAACAACCCTTCGGGTAAATTCATTGTCATTATTTTATTGTCTATATCAATATCAACTATAAAATCATCAGCAATGGGAATAAAAAATTCCGTATCATTTTGATTTTTGACAATAAAAAGAGCATTGTCGGTAGTATCATCAAAATCAACAATCGCCCCTATTAAAACGTTATCTCCCACAATAATATTGTATCCAATAAAATCTTCGGCATACATACCATCATTGTCTAACTCAATATTTTCATCAAACTCAGACTTTAAAACATAAACATCCATGTTTGACAAATCACTAACTTCTACCTCCGATTGCAATCCTTCAAACTTTATTAAAAAAGTATTAGATTTTTTATTTCTGATTGACTCGGCAAAGAATGGGACAAATATACCATCAAGTTCAAACACAAAACAAGAAAAGACAATTTCGGCAATATCGAAGTCAGTGACTAAAGTAATTTCTCCGTATATTCCATGAGGCTTTACAGTTTGACCTATTTTTATTAATTGCTCGTGTTTAATCATTAAATATATTAATTTATTTCCTTATTTTTTCTTTTTCTTTTTGTTAGAATTTTGATTGGGCGCCTCTTTAAATTCATGCAAATGATAATTCGAAGAATCTAAATTGATTTTACCTTTTGAATACTCAAACAAATCTTTGTAAATTTTCTCATCTTCAACACCATCTTTATTGACTGAGAACATTATCTTTTTCATGTGATTGGCAATTAAAGAGATTAATACATCTCTCTCTTCACCTTCCTCCAATGTCGCAACTTTTTCTATCATCTGCTCAATATATTTCCCATAATGACGAAGTTTTATCGGCTGATTTTGATAATCCATCCTTTCAGGAGTCTTATTGAGATTTGATTGACTAATTACCTCATATGGATAATCTATGTCTAACTTAAAATCAGACATTATAGCTAAATGATCCCACAATTTATGTCTAAAATCTTCTACATCTCTAAGATTTGGGAAAAGATTTCCCATAATATGAATTATCGAATAAGCACATTTTGTTCGCTCTTCTCGATCTTCGATAGTTAAACAATGATCTACCATTTGCTGAATATTTCTACCATATTCAGGCAAAATTAATTTCTTTAGTTGAGTATTATATGTCAACATATTTATATTTTTGACTTCAAAGTTAAGCCAAATATAGCTAATAACAAAATTTTGAGTTTAATTTATTTCCTTATTGCGTTATAACAATGGCGAGAGGCTAAAATAACCTCTCGCCATATTATCGTATAATAAGAATATAATTACATATTCATACCACCATCGACTTGAATAACTTGTCCTGTAACATAGCTTGACATGTCAGAAGCCAAGAAGGTTGCAACATTAGCAATATCTTCAACTTGTCCACCTCGGCGCAATGGAATTTTCTTTGCCCATTCTTGACGAACTTCTTCAGGAAGCGCTGCAGTCATAGCAGTTTCAATAAACCCTGGGGCAATAGCATTAGCGCGAATACCTCGAGAACCTACTTCTTGTGCAATACTTTTTGCTAAAGCAATAAGACCGGCTTTTGATGCTGCATAGTTAGCTTGACCAGCATTACCATGAACACCTACAACTGACGCCATATTAATGATACTGCCCGAACGTTGACGCATCATAATAGGCAAACTAGCATTAATGAAATTAAAGGCACTCTTAAGATTAACAGCAATTACTGCATCCCATTGTTGTTCAGTCATTCGCATCATTAATCCATCTTTTGTGATACCTGCGTTATTCACAAGGATGTCAATAGATCCAAACTCTTTATGGATTTCAGCCACTACTTCTTTTGTTTGGGCAAAATCAGCCGCATTAGAAGCATATCCTTTTGCTTTCACTCCATATGCAGCGATTTCTTTTTCAGTTTCTTTCCCATTTTCATCAATGACAAGGTCGGTAAATGCAACATTAGCCCCTTCTTGAGCAAATTTAATCGCAAGAGCTTTTCCGATACCACGTGCTGCACCTGTAATAAGGGCAGTCTTTCCTTCTAATAATTTCATAACAAATTCTTATTTATATTTTAATTAAAAAGGCTCCACATGAATATCCTCCACCAAATACGGTAAGTCCTATTTTTTCACCTTTCTTAAATTTTTGTCTATTCTGTGCAAAAACTATTGCTGAACTAGCCGAACCAGTATTACCTAATTCTTCTATGTTGTTAACAAAACGTTCATCATCCAACTCTAATTGATGTGCAACATTTGCAACAATACGTTTATTAGCTTGATGACAAATTATATAATCCAAATCAGTAACTTTCATCGCTTCAGGAGTTGTTACTCCTTCTAATGCTTGAATCATATAACCACATGCATTAATAAATACATCTCGTCCATCAGGCATTTCAATGCCACCTTCTTTAGGTCTCAATCTAACCCCTTCAGGTCCTTTCCCGATATTTCCCAATCCGCGAGTATAAATTTGAGAAATTTCAGGGTCGTTATCGTTTATTTTATTAGCCGATAAAAAGAAGGCGACAGCTCCATCTCCCCACAAATGTCCACATTTAGGGTCTGATTCATTACTATAATATGAATTATGTTCCGAACACACTAATAATGCTTTTTGAGCTTTACCCATAGCAAAATAACCTTCAACAATTTCAAGGCCATTAACAAAAGAAGAACATGCAGATGATGCATATACTGCCTTCATATCATCAATGTTATATTTTTGCTGAGCAATATGTGCCAAAGTTGCAACAGTGTCATATGGAGAATATGATGCCGAAACAATTAAATCTATATCTTTAATATCATATGGTAGATTTTTTATGGCATTTTCTATTGCAGCCAACCCCATCGAGTTATGGCCCTCATTTTCGCCAGCTTTAGAACGTGTTGAAATTCCCGTTCTTTTTAAAATCCACTCATCAGTTAAACCATTTACATTAAAAAAATAGCTATTTGAAACTCTCTCTTCGGGAATATAAAAACCTGTTGAATTAATGTACATATATCCTTAATTACGTTTTAATGCATTTATTATAAACTGTATAATATCAGTAGTAAATTTTGTTTCATCTACACCTATTTCAATGAAGTTATCTCTTAAATAAGAGAATTCAATGCCTTGTAAAAGCATTAATCTTATTGTTTCTAAATAAATGCATTGATTCTCATCAAATACACCTAATTCAACACCTTCCTTAAGTATTTCATTTAATAGGATACGTTCTTTTTCTAATGCCAATTTACGTATTTTTTCAACACGTTTAATGTCACGCATAAAAAAACGTTTCAATGGGTCATTTTGTACTATTGTGGTGTCTTTAACTAATTCTAATCTAACCTCAAAAAAACGGCGAACCTTTTCTGCCGGCGAGATATTTAAACCAACAATCTCTCTTAATCGAGAAACTGATTGTTCACTTTCTCGCTCGATGACTGCATTATAAATTTCTTTTTTATTTTTGAAATATGTATATATAGTGCGACGTCCTTTATCAGAAGCATTAGCAATGTCGTTCATCGTAGTATTTTCAATGCCTTTATGGGCAAACAATTGACGAGCTACTTCTATTAATTTTTCGCGAGTTTTTAATACCATTAATTGCACAAAATTAAATTCAATGTGCAAATTTAGTAATTTTATCTGATATTTTAAACATAAAATCGGAAATTTTGACAATTACTACAATTAAAGTTGTATAATTTACAAATTATTTCATAACTTCGTAAAAAATTTCTGACATCATGATTAAAAAACGACTATTATATTCTATTTTTTTTACAGTTTTTTGTTCAATAATATCATTTGCTGAGTGTCCAATAAACGTAGTTGGAAAGGACGCAATGGCTATGGGTGTATATATACAAAACATAGAAACCGGTGAAGTACTTCTTGATTTCCAAAGTAAGCGGGTCTACACTCCTGCAAGTGTCACAAAGTCATTTACAACGGCTACAGCACTAACGACACTACCCGAAGATTTCAGATTTGAAACACCGGTATACATTACCGGTGAAATAAGTAATAATATATTATATGGTGACATTGTAGTATATGGAGTAGGTGATGCAACATTAGAATCAAGCCACTTTCCCGAAAATAAAGGTTTCTGCGATTCAATTGTTAGCAAAATTAAAGGATTAGGCATTACGGCTATTGAAGGGAAATGCCGTGTGAAATCTAGAGACTTCAATAATGATTGTGCTGTAAATCCGAATTGGGAACTTGAAGATATTGCATGGGATTATGGGACAGGGCTACATGCATTTAACTACAAGGATAATATATTCAATCTATACGTAGGCTCTAGTGTTAAAACAACCCCAAACGTCAATGATTTAACAGTAACCAAATTACCTACACATGGTAGTAGTAGCATTGACTTAATGCGCCCATTTAATTCAAATGAATTATTTATTGTTGGTAATGTTGGGAAAAAAGGCTATTCTAACACTTGTTCAATGCCATTTCCACAAGACGTCTTTGTCGACGAGCTAACATTATTACTCAATAAAAAAGGCATTAGAATTGATAATGCAGAAATAGAAGGTGCCGACAAATTCAAAAAAACTCTTATATATACCCATAAATCGCCATTACTAATCGACATTTTAAAAAGTTTAATGGTTAGAAGCGACAACTTATTTGCAGAGTCGATATTAAGAGCAACGTGCAAAGGAATGTCATTAAAAAATGCAATCAGTTCAGAACTTTCATTGTGGAATAGGAGAGGTATTAACACATCTTTTATTACAATTAGAGATGGAAGCGGATTGGCTCGCACAAATCGTCTGTCTCCGATTTTCATGGCAAATATGCTAAAATGGATGTATAATAGTAAATATAAAGATCAATATATAAGTTGCTTTCCTCGGTCGGGCAAAAATGGCACATTAAAAAGTTTTCTAAAGGGGACTAGACTCGAAGGGAAACTTGCGATGAAAACAGGCAGTATGAATGGGGTTCAGTGCTATGCAGGATATAAACTAGATGAAAACTCAAATCCCACTCACGTTGTGGTTATAATGATTAATCACTTCTTCTGCCAAAGAAGCGACTTAAGATCGGCTATAGAGAGAATGCTACTTAAAACATTTTAAAGTTAGAAGCATCATGTCAGGCAAATTATTCGTTGTTCCTACTCCTGTCGGGAATCTTTCCGATATGACCCCAAGGGCTATAGATGTTTTAAACAAATGCTCATTAATACTAGCTGAAGATACTCGCACAAGTGCGCTTATCATGAAGCACTTTGGCATTACAACTCCAATGATAAGTTTTCATAAGTTCAATGAACACGCAGCTTTAACTACAATAATTAATAGATTGACTTCAGGAGAACAAATTGCTCTTATATCTGATGCCGGTACACCAGCAATATCAGACCCAGGCTTCCTCATCTCTCGCGAATGTAGACGCAAAAACATTGACATTGAAACGTTACCTGGACCAACTGCCTTTGTCCCAGCGTTAGTCAATTCAGGCTTGCCATGTGAACGTTTTTGTTTTGAAGGTTTTCTTCCTCAGAAAAAAGGTAGGGCTACTCGATTAAATGAATTAGCAGCCGAACAACGTACATTCATAATCTACGAATCACCACTTCGACTTTCAAAGACATTGAAAGAATTAGCTGCTACATGCGGTGAAGACCGTGAAGCATCTGTTTCAAGAGAGATTTCAAAATTACACGACACTACTCACCGAGGCACATTAAAACAACTTGCTGAGTATTTTTCGGAGCACCAGCCAAAGGGAGAAATCGTAATAGTTGTTGCCGGACTAAGTAATATTAAACCCCAAAAAAAACATCAAAATAAATATAAATTAGAATAATTACTTCACCAGTTTCACAAAGTAAACATCGATACAAACACTTATTAATTTGATAAAACACGAATTAATATTTCAAAAACACACCTAAATTAACATTTTAAAGCCGATTTTGTAAATTCAACGATTGATATGTAATTATAAATTCGTATCTTTGTAGTTTAAAATTTACGAATATGGGATTTTTCAAAAAAATAACAAATTTTTTCTCAAAAGAAAAAAAAGAGACATTAGACAAAGGTCTTGAACGCACAAAGCAAGGTGTTTTTGCAAAATTAACACGTGCAATAGCTGGCAAATCTAAAGTTGACGATGAAGTACTCGACAAGTTGGAAGAGGTGTTTATAACATCGGATGTTGGAGTTGAAACAACATTAAAAATAATTGACCGCATTGAAAAACGAGTAGCGAGAGATAAGTATGTTAATTCATCAGAATTAAATACTCTTTTATGTGAAGAAATTACAGATCTTCTCACTGAAAGTAATAATGACAATAACCTCGATGATTTTGCATTACCCGAAGGGAACAGACCTCATGTTATTATGGTTGTTGGGGTAAATGGAGTTGGGAAAACAACTACTATCGGAAAATTAGCATCTCAATATAAGCGCGCCGGACATAAAGTGATGCTAGGTGCTGCTGATACGTTTAGAGCAGCGGCTGTTGAACAATTAGACATTTGGGGCGAAAGAGCAGGAGTCCCTGTTATTAAACAAAAACTAGGTTCTGACCCTGCAGCTGTTGCTTACGACACCTTATCATCGGCAAAAGCAAATAATGTAGACGTTGTAATTATTGATACTGCAGGTCGTTTACACAACAAAAAAGGATTAATGGATGAACTGACGAAAATACGCAATGTCATGCAAAAGATTGTTCCTGATGCTCCTCATGAAGTTCTACTAGTATTAGATGGTTCAACCGGACAAAATGCATTTGAACAAGCGCGTCAATTCGTAGCAGCAACAAATGTCAACGAATTAGCTATAACCAAACTAGATGGAACTGCTAAAGGTGGTGTTGTTATTGGAATCAGTGATCAATTTAAGATTCCTGTTAAATATATTGGACTTGGAGAAGGAATCGATGATTTACAAGTATTTAATAAAGTAGAATTTGTTAAATCATTGTTTGGAGAATAAATCAATGAAAAAACAAAAAATTGATTTAATAACACTTGGTTGCTCTAAGAATCTTGTTGATTCAGAGAGAATCATTAAAATGTTTGAAAACATAGGCTATTCAGTATCTCATAATCCACAAGAAATATCAGGAGATATTATTATAATTAACACATGTGGGTTCATTGGCGACGCTAAAGAAGAGTCAATAAATACAATACTCGAATATGTTGCAGCAAAGCAAAATGGACTATTCTCACAACTATATGTAATGGGATGCTTGTCTCAAAGATATAGAGAGGAATTGTCGGTCGAAATTCCTGAGGTTGATCAATGGTATGGCAAATTTGATTGGGAAGAAATAGTCTCTAAAATATCGTCTAACACATATAACCATTCTGATTACGAACGAGCAGTAACGACTCCACCTCACTATGCATATGTAAAAATTGCTGAAGGGTGTAATAGATTCTGTGCATTCTGTGCGATACCCCTAATTACCGGTAGATATAAATCACGATCAATCGAAAGCATTGTTAAGGAAGTGAAGTCTTTGGTTTCACAAGGGGTTAAAGAGTTTAATATTATTGCGCAAGACTTGTCTTATTATGGAATTGATTTGTATGGCGAACAAAAATTACCTCAATTAATAGATCAAATTGCCCAAATTGAAGGTGTTATGTGGATAAGATTACATTATGCTTATCCCACTCAGTTTCCTATTGAAATTCTTGACGTAATAAATAAACATGATAATGTGTGCAAATATTTAGATTTGGCCTTACAACATTCAACTGACAATATTTTAGCCAATATGAAAAGGCACATTACTCATAAAGAGACTATCAACTTAATAAATCATATCCGAGAGAAAGTTCCAGGGATACATTTGAGAACTACGTTAATGGTTGGTTTTCCCGGTGAAAATGATACTGAATTCAACGATTTGTTAAATTTTACCAAACAAATGCGCTTTGAGCGCATGGGGGCTTTTGCTTATTGCGAAGAAGAAGGAACATATGCTGCAAATAATTATGTCGATAACATTGCGCAAGAAACAAAGAATCATAGATTAAACAAATTAATGTCTCTCCAAGAAAACATATCTAATGAAATTAATCTTTCAAAAATAGGCAATACATATAAAGTTATAATCGATTCAGAAGAAGATGAATATTATATTGGAAGAACCGAATTCGACTCTCCTGAAGTCGATCAAGAGGTATTAATAAATAAAAATTTCAAATTAGAGATAGGCAGTTTTTATAATGTAAAAATTACAGATGCGTTAGCATTTGATTTAATTGCTGAATTAGTGCTATAATGGTTTCTAGTAATATTTTCCACGCAATCAATCTTTGTATAGCAAAAGGAATTCCTTTTGCGGCATATCAATTGCCTAATGATGACAATATTACTTTTTTTTCAAACCCAACATTTAGTAGCAATAAAAATAATAAAGCTTTTTTAATTGGATTTTTTGGAGATAAAACTTCCGCCCCCATAGCAATATACAATGAATGCGATGCATTAGAAACTATTAATCTTGATTTTAATAAAATTCCAACTTTACAATTACCTCAAATTAGTCCTTTTAAAGAGTCTACTGAATATTCGACATATACAAATAGCTTTAAGCTCATTAAACAGCATCTTGAACGCTCAATGGGCAAAGTTGTATTGTCTAGAGTTACATGCGGTATTCACAACATTACTGATTGGAGTGACACAATTAATACGTATTTCAGCAAATTTATAAATACTTTTAGATATATTTACTACACACCCCAAACCGGAGGATGGATTGGAGCATCTCCCGAAGCTTTAATTTTAAAAGATAGTAACGATCAAAAATACAGAACTATTTCTCTTGCCGGCACAAGGAAAATGAGTATTGATAACTTTCAATGGGATAAAAAGAATATTGAAGAACACGATTTCGTTACTAAATACATCGTAGACACGCTTAATGAAATAGGTTGCGAAGTTGAAGTCTCACAATATGTCAATATCCCTTTTGGTCAAATTGAACATTTAGGAAATCACATTAACATTATTGACTCTAATGGATATAAACCTATTGAACTTGTAAAAATACTATCGCCAACCCCAGCACTTTCTGGTTATCCTGTAGGGGATTCTCTTGATATTTTATCCAAGGTTGAACACCATCCTCGCCACTGCTATGGAGGATATGTTGCAATAGATGATTGTAATTTTTATTCCTACGTAAATCTCAGATGTGCTCATTTCGATTCAAATACATTTTGCTTATATTCGGGAGGAGGAATCACTTTAGAATCATCGCTTGAAGATGAATGGCTTGAAACAGAAAACAAAATCGTAGAATTAAAAAAATTATTTATATGAAAATAAATCCAGGTTTAAGAATATTTTTAGTAACTCTGTTTTCAATTATAATCCTATTTAGTTTATCTTTTGTTAAATGGTCAAACATAACAAAATCAGTAGATGACAAAGGAAAAGAAAGCTCGTTTTTAAAAAATTACAATCTACTTAGCAGCCTTCTTCCCGAAGACTCCACTGCTAATACCGGAGATGTTGATATAGATCCCGCATTAGCAGCCAGAATGGAAGAAGAAAAGAACAAGCCCCAATATATTTCCAAAATTGATTCCGTTACGGGTAAAGCAATCATTGACTCTGCAATTATCGACAAAAAGTCTCCACGTGTTAATGGCAATGTAGTAATTGAAGATTATTCTGTGGCGCAAAAAGGGATGATAAATTTCAAAAAAGCAATTTCTGAATGTAACTCACGCCCTGTTAGAATTGCAGTAATTGGAGACTCATATATTGAGGGTGATATATTCACACAACATATTCGTGAACTTTTACAAAATCAATATGGAGGAAAAGGAGTTGGTTATGTAGCCATGGATTGTATTACAAAGGGATATAGACAATCCGTTAGACATACGTCATCGGGCTGGACAATGTATACATTAATGAAAAATAGTAGTGAAAAATATTTTACACTGCCAGGATTATTTTGCAAATCTAACGGAAATGCATCAGCGACATACACTGGAACAAATATTGTTCCTAATGCCGATAGATGGGACAACTCGAAATTCATCTTTATTTCTCCCGAGAAGTCAATTATAAGTATCAACACCGGTGATGGCTGGATTGCACATCAATTTGAAGGTAGCAACAAAGTTCAATGTATCTCTATCGATAAAAACACCGATAAATTTGAAGTTAAAACAAATTCAAATTCATTAATTGCATTAGGTACATGGCTAAATAACAATACTGGAATAACAGTTGATTGTATGTCGCTACGAGGATATTCAGGAATAACTCATAACAAAATCAACACTGACATATCTCATCAAGTAGCTGAATTTGTTGATTATGACTTAATCATTATCGAATATGGACTTAATGTTCTATCAGGAAAGAACAAAAAATATGATTTTTATGCAAACTACATGGTTAAAGTTGTGAATCAAATACGCAATTGCCATCCAAATGCAGATATATTAGTAATTGGTTGTGGCGATAGAGGCATTAAACGTGGGGCATCAGTTCAATCTATGCCTACGGCACCTTATTTAATTGATGCACAACGAGAAGTTGCACGACGATCACAATCATTCTTCTGGGATACTCGTGAAGCAATGGGAGGAGAAGGAGCTGTCGTTGATTGGTGTAGTAACAGCGAAATTAATAAAGATTATATACACCTTTCATTTAAAGGAGGTGAACGTCTTGCAAATCTATTAGTTAACGCATTAAATGAAGCTGTAAAATGAATAAGACAATCATCTTAATAATAATATTTCTTAGCACTATAATAAAAATTAGTGCTACAGAAGTGGATAAGAATGGCTCAAATACTACATCCACTATAAATAGTGAAGATTCTATAAGGATAAATGTTACGATTGAAGATGACTCTATAATTACCGAACAAAAGCATAGTGAATATCCTTTTATTAACCAAGCAAAGAATTATATTACTTATAATAATTCTGAAGCAATATGGGATACATTTTATAACAAATTATCACAGCATCAAACGCAACAAATCTCAATTTTACATATAGGAGACTCTCATTTACAAGCTGATATAGCAACAAGTAAAACCCGAAAGTTAATGCAGGAAAAATTTGGGGACGCAGGTCGTGGCATCATATCACCATTAAAGATTGCAAAGACAAATGAACCGATTGATTATAGCTTTAGTTGTGCAAATAAGTACAATTACTCATCAATGATGAAACGCCCTTGGCGTACAACGCTAAAACTAACCGGAGCATCTTTTTCTCCATTATCTGAGAGATTTAATATTAGCATTAAATCAGGCTCTAAAAATGTACCAAGCCAACCATTTACCACTTTAAGATTACACATTGAAGGAGACTTATACATAGATGATGTGATTGTAAATAATAAATCATTAGAATGTGATATAGATTACTCTATTGAAGAATCCCAACAAGACCACACTGACATCATTTTTAATGAACCAATCTCTTCGGTTCAACTTTCTCTTAGTTCAATTGGAAAAATTACTATTTTTGGAGCATCATTATTAAATAAAAATAATGGTGTAATATATAATGTAATCGGAAATAATGGTGCTACTTATGACTCATATAATCGCATGGGTGATATGGGTAATGACTGTTCTATTTTTAATCCCGATTTAATTATTGTAAGTCTTGGAACAAACGAAGCATTTGGCTCTATCAGTGATGAATCGTTCTATAACTCAATAGATAAGTTTGTCGCTGATATGCAAGAATACAATCCCAATAAACCAATTCTATTAGTTACACCAATGGAATGTCTCCGTAAAGGTCAAATCAACACCAATTGTAAACGACTAAGAGATGTAATTTTAACATATGGAGCAGAACAAAATATCGCAGTATATGATTGGTATGAAGTGGCAGGAGGTCATGGTGCATCAAAAAAATGGGTAGCAAATAAGCTAATGGGTAGAGATGGTATTCATAATACATCTAAAGGCTATACATTACAAGGAAATTTATTCTACGAGATACTTACAAATAAGGCAAAATAAAATTTTATTAATATGTTCGACCAATTCAAAGATATTGATTTCACAAAACTAATTGATATATTAGGATATATTCCTAAAAATCCTTTGGCATTCAATTCAGGGTTATTTCTAATTCTATTTTTGATATTAATAGGTTTATACAATTTAACTAAACGCAATTTCAGAATAAGTAGTGTCATCGTAATACTTTTTTCTTTATATTTTTATTATAAATCTACTTATTACTATTGCTTTATATTATTAGCAATATGTGCTTGTGACTATGTGATAGGGCGGCTTTTCGCATACACAAATGTACAATGGAAGAGAAAACTACTCGTTTCTATTAGTGTAATTTCCAACATTGGAATACTTGTTAGCTTTAAATATCTTGATTTATTAATTAAAACGTTCTCTGACCCATCTATAGTCTCAAATCCCTTAGCAGGAGTATTAACTGCCGGCATATCGTTCATTTCTTTCAGGTCGATGAGTTATATTATCGACATATATCGCCGAGAAATTGAACCCGAGACTAATTTCATTAATTATACATTCTTTTTGACCTTTTTCCCTCCATTATTAGCAGGTCCGGTTGTTAGAGCAAAAGATTTTCTTCCTCAAATAAGGTTAAATCAATCTGCCACAAAAGCAATGATTGGACAAGGTTTATTTCTAGTAATGTGTGGATTAATAAAGAAAGCAGTAATAGCCGACTACATTGGAGTTAATTTTGTTGACCGCATATTCGACACACCTCTACAATATACTGGTTTTGAAAATTTAATGGGTGTTTTAGGTTATACATTACAAATTTATTGCGATTTCTCAGGATACTCAGATATGGCAATTGGTTTAGCTCTTATTTTTGGATATAAGTTTAAAGACAACTTCAATGCTCCATACAAATCACAAAACCCATCAGAATTTTGGCACAGATGGCACATATCATTATCTACTTGGTTGAGAGATTATCTATACATTCCACTAGGTGGTAATAGATACATGACAATGGCTTCATATATCTGGTTAACAATACTCTCATTGGCCGGGATATTTATTTCAATAAAGTTGTTGTCTTGCTATACTGATAATTATTTTCAACCTATTTTGGGGGTAATAATATTAGTGTGGATTATATATCTATTAACTAGCATAACAAAAGTTCAAAGTCGACGTAAAAATATTATTACATCAATGCACCTATTTGTAACAATGCTTATAGGTGGATTATGGCATGGAGCATCATGGATGTTTGTATTATGGGGAGCGTGGACCGGAATGCTTTTAATTATTCACAAACAATTAAAGAAAACGTACTCATTAACCGAAGAACAAAAAAATCAATCATGGAGACGTGTATCAAATATTTTTGTAACTTTTGTGTTAATTGCTATTAGTTGGATATTTTTTAGATCTGCCAACATTACCATTGTCGAAAACATTATAACTCAGATTTTTACAAATTTCACAGGTGGATTATCTAACATTGCAGGTGTGTTTGTGTCTAGTTATCCAATGATTACTATTGCTTTAGTAGGTGGTTACTTAATGCATTTTGCACCTAAAAAATGGACTACAAAACTAAGTAACACTTATACTAATTCTTCAATTATTGTCCAATCCATAGTATTAGCTGTAATAATATTTATTGTTATTCAAGCCGGACAAAGTGAATTAGTTCCATTTATATATCAACAATTCTAATTGCAAACATAATGGTAGTAACAGCCAAAGATTCATGCAATATATTAGTTTCTCTATTGATACAACATCAAGTAGAGAATGTAGTGGTGTCTCCTGGCTCTCGTAATACTCCGTTAATTCTTGCTGTTGCACGTGCTAAATCAATTAAAACTACAGTTGTTGTTGATGAAAGAAGCGCCGCATTCGTTGCATTAGGCATGTGCGCTGCCAATCATGGGGCTAAGCCTGTAGCATTAATATGTACATCAGGCTCGGCTTTATTAAATTACGCTCCAGCAATAGCAGAAGCTTATTACCGCAACCTTCCTCTTGTAATAATATCGGCCGACCGACCAATGGAATGGATAGACCAAGATGATAGCCAAACCATTAGGCAATTCGAAGCCCTTTCTAACTATGTAAAGAAAAGCTACAATATCCCTACAAATTGTGACACTCCCAACATGCAGTGGTATGTTAATAGAACTATTAACGATGCATTAATAACTTCATTATTAGGCGAAATGGGACCGGTTCACATCAATATACAACTTGATGACCCTCTAAACGAGATTAAGGAAATTGACAATATAACCACGCAACGACACATATGCTGTCCAAGCATTAGCCACTCAATAGACAAAACTTTTTTTAACGATTATATTATACCGCGACTTAAATACAAACGCATTCTTATCGTTGTAGGGTTCCAAAATTGCATAGATGCAAGATGGGTTGGCAATAACAATTCATATTGTCTTGAAGAAATTATATCTAATCAATCAAACATTGTATTATTTTCTGAATCAATTTCAAACATCAATATAAAGGATTCAATCAAGAATATTGACAGTGTTTTATCAGTAATGACAGAGGATGACAAAAGAAAACTTTGTCCCGATATAATCATAACCTTTGGAGGTGCGATTATATCGCGTCATATTAAACAATACTTCCGACAAATACAGCCTCTTGAACATTGGCATATAGGTACTACCAAAACTACTATCGACTGTTTCAAATCTCTAACAATGAGAATTGAAATGTCTCCTTATGAGTTTTTTAAGCAATATCTTGATATAGCTTATCCGTTTAACAATAATGAGAGTAACGAATCTTATTATAATAATTGGGAAGTTATTAAAAACCTCGCCAATTTAACACACAGCAACTATGTCAACAACTGTAATTGGAGCGATTTAAAAGCATTCTCAATTATTATTCCTAAACTTAAAGGAAATATACATTTATCAAATGGCACGTCAATAAGGTATCATCAATTATTTTATACTGGCGATACTAATTCAAAAGCATATTGCAATAGGGGAGTAAGTGGCATTGATGGTTCTACATCAACTGCAATTGGACATGCTATGGTTTTAAAAGAAACAACCATATTAATCACTGGAGATATTAGTGCTCAATATGATATTAGTGCATTAAGCATAAACAATATTCCATCTAACTTTAAAATGATAGTTATGTGCAATGGTGGAGGTGGTATATTTCGGTTTATAAAATCTACATCTGAGCTACCTGAGCTTGATGAATATTTCGCCACAACGCCTAATTTGCCATTAAAAGAACTCGCAAAAGGCTATAATTTCAATTATTTTGAGGCTACTAATGAGCAAGAATTAATTAATAATATTTCACTCTTATATAATTGTAATGACAAACCTTCAATATTAGCAGTTTATACACCTGCTCATGAAAGCGCACAAATTTTAAAAGAATATTTCAAAACAACGAATTAAATATGGAAACTATTAATTGGACAACAATAAAAAAGTATGACGATATTCTTTTTGAATATTATGAAGGTATCGCAAAAATTACCATCAACCGCCCGGAGGTATATAATGCATTTAGACCTCAAACAAATTTTGAGATGCTAGATGCCATGGCATTTTGTCGTGAATCAAACGATATTGGTGTGGTCATTCTTACCGGTGCCGGCGACAAAGCATTTTGCTCAGGAGGTGACCAAAAAGTCAAAGGAGTAGGTGGATATATCGATAAAGATGGTGTTCCACGTCTCAATGTATTAGATTTGCATAAAGCTATTCGCTCAATACCGAAACCGGTTATTGCAATGGTAAATGGCTATGCTATTGGAGGAGGCAATGTACTTAATGTCATGTGTGACCTATCAATTGCATCTGAAAATGCACGTTTTGGGCAAACCGGGCCTAAGGTAGGAAGTTTTGACGCCGGATTTGGCTCATCATATTTAGCTCGTTGTGTTGGACAAAAGAAAGCTCGCGAGATATGGTTTTTATGCCATCAATATACCGCACAAGAAGCCCTTGAAATGGGCATGATTAACAAAGTAGTTCCATTCGAACAACTTGAAACAGAAACGGTAGATTGGTGTAAAACAATACTTCAACGTAGTCCAATGGCTATACGTATGATTAAACGCGCACTTAATGCTGAATTAGATGGACAACGAGGCATGATGGAATTTGCCGGTGATGCTACCTTAATGTATTATCTTATGGAAGAAGCTCAAGAGGGGAAAAATGCATTTCTTGAAAAAAGAGAGCCAAACTTCAGAAAATTCCCTAAATTCCCAGGATAAATGCTAAAAGCTTCATATAAAAAATACGTTTTAAAATTTCATGCCCCAGCCATTACTTCAAGAGCGACGATGCTCGATAAAGAAACTTACTTTATCAAGGTTTGGGACGAATCAGCCCCCCATATCTATGGGTTAGGGGAGTGCGCTATTTTTCGTGGTTTAAGTTCGGATGACACTCCTTATTATGAGCAGCAATTAGATTTAATTTGTAGAAACATCAATCAAATATCTATTAGTGAGATTGAACACAGTTCTATTCGTTTCGGAGTTGAAACTGCTATAAATGATTTAAAAAATGGAGGAGAACGGATTGTATTTCAATCAAATTGGATAAAAGGGCAAAACCCTATTCCTATTAATGGATTGATATGGATGGGTGACTACTCTGAAATGCATGGTCGAATAAATGAAAAATTAGAGGCGGGGTTTAATTGCATAAAACTAAAAATAGGAGGTATCGACTTTAACAAAGAAGTAAAGTTACTAAAATATATTCGTAGTAATTTCTCCTCTGATGATTTACAGATACGCCTCGATGCAAATGGCGCCTTTTCTCCCGAAAATGCGCTGAATTGTTTAGAGAAGTTATCTAAATACAAAATCCATTCTATTGAACAACCAATTAAACCTAATCAATGGGATAAAATGGCATTAATATGCAAAAAAAGTCCCATTCCCATTGCCCTCGACGAAGAATTAATAGGCATAGACAAATATGATATTAAATGTCAATTAATCGAAACAATTTCACCTTCATACCTTATTTTAAAGCCTAGTTTATGTGGCGGATTTATTGGTTCAGAAGAATGGATTAAGTTGGCAAAAAATTATAATATAGGGTGGTGGATAACTTCTGCATTAGAATCAAATATAGGTCTTAATGCAATAGCACAATGGGTGTCGACACTCTCCATTAATATGCCACAAGGATTAGGCACTGGAGCATTATATAAGAATAATATCGAGTCTCCTCTTGAACAAATTGATGATGTATTGACATATAATCTCAACAAACAATGGCAAATACCATCGACAATACTTTAAGTTTAATACATAATGCCGATGAATCAACGATTAGATTTATTTCAGAATGGCATAATGAAAATGAATACATCATTGCTAATACGTCAGGCTCCACTGGAACGCCTAAAAAAATTAAACTCCTAAAATCTGACATGATTGCTTCAGCTAAGGCAACTTGTGTTTTTTTTAACATCAATAGCACCTCTACCTTAGTTTCACCCCTTTCTGCCAATTATATAGCCGGAAAAATGATGATTGTAAGAGCAATTATATCCGGAGCATGCCTATGGATTGAAGAACCTAGCAATAAACCTTTGAATAGAGATTATGGTATTATTGATTTATTACCCATAGTTCCTTCTCAAATCGAATGGCTTTTAACCAACTGTCGTTATACTCAAAATGTAAAGAATTTACTGATTGGAGGTGGTGCAGTCCCTCATAAATCAGAAATAAATCTTATCAAAAAAGGAGTAAATGCATTTGTTTCATATGGCATGACTGAAACATGTAGCCATATTGCTCTTCGAAATATATCAACATCAATTTATGAAACATTGCCAAGCATAACCGTTGAAAATGACAACAAGAAAAGGCTAATAATAAATACCCCACAATTTTCTTTCGATAAAGTATCTACAAATGACATTGTTGAAATAATTGATGAACGCCATTTTAGATGGATAGGTCGATATGACAATGTAATAAATTCGGGAGGTATTAAATGTTACCCTGAAGATATTGAACAAAAACTATCTCAATATATTGACTTTCCATTCTATATAATAGGCGAACCTGACGAAAAATGGGGAGAGAAGATTGTATTATATATTGAGACTGAAACTATCAATAGACAAAGTCTCATGGAAAAAATTACAAAAGTATTAGATAAATATCATTTACCTAAAGAAATAAAATGTATCGAAAAGTTTAATCGTACTGAATCAGGGAAAATCAAACGAGACATTTTTTAACCATGCTTACTAATTTTTCTAAGCATCGGTTCATTCACGATTTTTATCCTACGACCATCAACCACAATCAATTTTTCCGAAACAAACCCCGATAAAGTGCGAATGGCATTGGATGTAGTCATGTTTGATAAATTAGCTAAATCTTCTCTCGACAAATAAATTTTTAATGTAGAATTATCATCTTCATAACCATAGTGGTCTTTCAATACCATCAATGCCTCAGCTAATCGACCTCTAATATGTTTTTGAGTGAGATTAACAATTTTTGCATCTGAACCGCCTAAGTTACGAGACAATTCTTGAATAAAAAATCTTGCTAACTTATTATTTTTATCAATCAGTTCATCAACGAGCGACATGGGAAGAGTGCCCAATGTTGATGCTTCAAGCGCTCCCGCGCTTGACACATAAGGTTCTTTCGCAAAATATGCACGATAGCCAAAATATTGAACAGGTCTTATCAAACGAATGATTTGTTGACGGCCACCAACTCCATCTTTATACTTTTTAACCTTGCCTTTAATCAAACACCATATAAACTCCGGTTCTTCTTTCTCGGCATAAATAATTTGGTTCTTTTTATAATTATGGATTTGAAAATTATCGATGATTCTACGTTTCTCTTCCCCTTCAAGAAGAGACCATATTTCAGCTAAATCTTCGCTAATTATCTTTTCGAGAGCACTCTTAATCATTATATTGCTTTATAATAATGTTATACAACACAAAGTTACAAAAAGTATCTTAAACAGCAATATTTTCTCAAATAAAAAATAATTATTTAAACTTTTAACTCCAAAATATTTGTTTTTTCAAACTTCATAAACTATCTTTGTGTTGTATTGATAAGACAAGAGTGTCAACGAATAAAGATTACCACATCAAAGTTGATTGGGAAACTCATCAAATATTTATGAAATACCGAGACAAGCTTAGTTGTCCAATGGCGGGCCCCATTCTCATTGAGAAGGTTTATAACCCAGGCGGATTACAAAGGCCAACAAGCACTCAAATCCTGTCATTCGGAGTTTCATCGCATCCTTTGATGTGGATTATATAAGCCGGCAAATGCCGGCTTTTTTATATAATACAATCTAAATCCAATATAAAACAAAGAAGGTGTGCTCAATGGCACACCTTCAATATTAATTATCTACATTGATTAATCTTCAATAGCAGCTTGAGCAGCAGCTACGCGAGCGATGGGCACACGATAAGGTGAGCAGCTCACATAGTTCATGCCGAGTTTAGCACAGAATTTAACTGAAGAAGGTTCACCACCATGTTCACCACAAATACCTACTTTGAGTTCAGGTTTAGTTGCACGGCCTTTTTCAACACCCATACGAACGAGTTGACCTACACCTTCTTGATCAAGAACTTCAAATGGATCTGTCTTGATTACGCCATTTTCCTTATAGAATTTCAAGAATTTAGGAGCATCGTCACGAGAGAAACCAAATGTCATTTGAGTCAAGTCATTAGTACCAAATGAGAAGAAGTCAGCAACAGTTGCAATTTCATTTGCAACGAGTGCAGCACGTGGAACTTCAATCATTGTACCAACTTTATAAGCTACAGTTTCACCTTTTTCAGCAAATACTTTTGCTGCAGTTTCATTGATTACATTAGCTTGATTTTGGATTTCTTTAAGAGAGCCAACCAATGGAATCATAATTTCGGGATATACTTTCACGCCACGAGCTTGAACAGCAAGTGCTGCTTCAATAATAGCACGTGTTTGCATTTCTGTAATCTCAGGATATGTGATACCAAGACGGCAACCACGGTGACCAAGCATTGGGTTGAATTCTTCAAGGCTATCAACTTTTGCTTTTACTTGTTCGAGTGACAATCCCATTTCTTCAGCAAGCTCTTTTTGAGTTGCAGTTTGATGAGGCACGAATTCATGCAAAGGTGGGTCGAGGAGACGAATTGTTACACCAAATCCGTCCATTGCTTCGAAGATTCCTTCAAAGTCACCACGTTGCATTGGAAGCAATTTACCCAAAGCTTCAACACGACCTTCTTTATCGCTTGCAAGAATCATTTCGCGAACTGCTTTGATACGATCACCTTCGAAGAACATGTGTTCTGTACGGCAAAGACCAATACCTTGAGCACCGAAATAACGAGCTTGTTTTGCATCGCGTGGAGAGTCAGCGTTAGTGCGAACAAGAGTTTTTGTATATTTTTCTGAAAGGTTCATAATTGCACCGAAGTCGCCATCAAGTTCAGGATCGGCAGTAGGAACTTGTCCATCATAAACTTCACCTGTTGAACCATTCAATGAAATCCAATCACCTTCTTTATATACTTTACCACTCATTTCGAGTGTTTTTGCTTCGTAATCAACTTTAATTTCGCCGGCACCTGATACACAACATTTACCCATACCACGAGCAACTACAGCAGCATGAGAAGTCATACCGCCACGCATTGTCAAGATACCTTGTGCAACTGCCATACCGCGAAGGTCTTCGGGAGATGTTTCGATACGAACAAGAACAACTTTTTTCTTCTTCTCAGCCCACACTTCAGCTTCATCAGCGAAGAATACGATTTGACCTGTTGCAGCACCTGGTGATGCAGGAAGACCTTTAGCAGCAACTTTAGCACGTTTCAATGCATCTTTATCAAATACCGGGTGGAGAAGTTCGTCAAGTTTTTGTGGCTCCATGCGGAGTAGGGCAGTCTTTTCATCGATTTGACCTGCACGAAGAAGATCCATAGCGATTTTAACCATCGCAGCACCTGTACGTTTACCGTTACGTGTTTGGAGCATCCATAGTTTACCATCTTGAATAGTGAACTCCATATCTTGCATATCTTTGTAGTAATCTTCAAGACGATTAGAGATTGCTATAAGTTCTGCTGCAAGAGTTGGCATTGATTCTTCAAGTGAAGGATATTTGCTTGCGCGTTCTTCTTCGCTGATACCTTGAAGAGCAGCCCAACGACGAGAACCCTCAGTAGTGATTTGTTGTGGAGTGCGAATACCTGCTACCACGTCTTCTCCTTGTGCGTTGATAAGATACTCACCATTAAACATATTTTCACCTGTAGCAGCGTCACGGCTAAATGCAACACCGGTAGCTGAGTTGTCACCCATGTTACCATAAACCATTGCTTGAACGTTCACTGCAGTACCCCATTCTTCAGGAATTTGGTTCATGCGACGATAGAGGATAGCACGTTCATTCATCCAGCTATCAAATACGGCACAGATACCACCCCAAAGTTGTTCCCATGCACTATCGGGGAAATCTTTACCGGTGAAATCTTTTACCGCAGCCTTAAACAATTTAACGAGGTTTTGAAGATCTGACACTTCAAGTTCTGTATCAAGCTTAACGCCTTTTTCTTCTTTAACCTTTTCCATGATAGCTTCAAATGGATCGATGTCAGCCTTGCTCTTTGGTTTCATACCAAGAACAACGTCACCATACATTTGAACGAAGCGACGATAGCTATCCCATGCAAAACGTGGGTTACCGCTCTTTTCGGCAAGTGATGCAACTGTAGCATCATTCATTCCTAAGTTCAAAACTGTATCCATCATACCGGGCATTGATGCACGTGCTCCTGAACGCACTGAAACTAACAATGGGTTAGAAGGGTCATCAAATTGTTTTCCGGTTAATTTTTCTACGTGTGCGATAGCTGCTTCAACTTCATCTTTAATAATAGCAACAACTGCTTCGCGACCTTTTTGGGTATATTCAGTACAAACTTCAGTTGTGATTGTGAAGCCTGGAGGTACAGGCATACCCAACAAATTCATTTCGGCGAGGTTAGCACCTTTACCTCCGAGAAGGTTTCTCATCGAGGCATTACCTTCGGCTTTACCGTCACCAAACGTATAAACTCTTTTCATGAATTGGTAATTTTAATTTATTAATAATTATTGGTTAGTAATCTTTTTATTTATCTATCTTGCAAAATTAACAAAATAAACCGATAATACAAAATCATACGGAATATTATTGTTACGATTAACTAATTTAATGCTACCATAATGCATATTTAGCAATTCAGAAAAGCATTTTCTCATTTTTTCTTTCCTCTTTCCCATTTAATATTTCAATTTTTAATTTTCACTTCTCCTCTTTACTCTTCCTTTTTAATTATTATACTTACACCTTAGATAGACTGCGCTTCGGCAACGCAAGAAATAAAAAAACAAAATAATTATGCATTATGAATTATGCATTATAAATTATTTACTATCTTTGCATCAATCTTGTGGGTGGCAAAGCGTTGCCCTCCCCATGAGAGACATATTAGTGAAAGCGTTTTCAGCTTTATCCTTTTTACGAAAATCGCCAATTTTCAACAACCAAAGGATATGCGGTCAAAACGCCTATGCGTGCCTATTCTCACCCCATAGGCGGGGTGCTATATATAGGTATAGCGTGGGGTGGGCTGTTTATTTCGGTTAGGGCGTTTGGCGATGCCTCGTAAAAAATAAACTGAGCAATGTCCCACGTTTTCGCATTTTATAGCTAATGCTCAGATTATTAATCGCCAAATTAGGGGACACAGGAGGCACACAAAAACATCAAAAGTATGAAAAAATTTCTACAAATCCCGCTACTCCTCGTAGCCCTATTCCTAACCACAATCCCCCTCTCCGCCCACGACTTCGAAGTCGGCGGCATCTACTACAACATCTTAAACGAAACTGCAAAAACTGTAGTGGTTACATGTAAAGGAAGTGGTTACGACTCATATTCTAATGAATACACTGGTAGTGTAACCATCCCTTCATCTGTAACATACAATGGCACAACTTATTCCGTAACTGAGATTGGCTCATCGGCGTTCAAAGGTTGCTCCGGATTGACCTCGGTAACAATTCCCAATTCCGTAACTGAGATTGGCTCATCGGCGTTCTATGGTTGCTCCGGCTTGACCTCGGTAACAATTCCCAAATCCGTAACCTCGATTAGATATCAAGCGTTCTATGGTTGTACTGGCTTGACCTCGGTGACAATCCCAAGTTCCGTAACTGAGATTGACTATTCTGCGTTCGAGGGTTGCTCCGGATTGACCTCGGTAACAATTCCCAATTCCGTAACTGAGATTGGCTCATCGGCGTTCAAAGGTTGCTCCGGATTGACCTCGGTGACAATTCCCAATTCCGTAACCTCGATTGGCTCATCGGCGTTCGAGGGTTGCTCCGGATTGACCTCGGTGACAATTCCCAATTCCGTAACCTCAATTGGCTCATCGGCGTTCTATGGTTGCTCCGGATTGACCTCGGTAACAATTCCCAATTCCGTAACTGAGATTGGCAATTATGCGTTCTATGGTTGCTCCGGCTTGACCTCGGTAACAATTCCCAATTCCGTAACTGAGATTGGCTCATCGGCGTTCGAGGGTTGCTCCGGATTGACAGAGGTGACAATCCCAAGTTCCGTAACTGAGATTGGCAATAAGGCGTTCTATAATACTGCTTGGTATAATAATCAAACTGACGGAGTAGTTTACATCAACAATGTTCTTTATAAATATAAAGGCACTATGCCTAATAATACCTCAATTAATATAAAAGAAGGTACAGTTTCCATTTCTCGATCTGCGTTCGAGGGTTGCACCGGATTGACTTCGGTAACCATCCCCAATTCCGTAACCTCGATTGGCTATTCTGCGTTCGAGGGTTGCTCCGGATTGACAGAGGTAACAATTCCCAAATCTGTAACCTCGATTGGCTCATATGCGTTCGAGGGTTGCTCCGGCTTAACCTCAATAACCATCCCCAATTCCGTTACCGAGATTGGCTCAAATGCGTTTGAGGGTTGCTCCGGATTGACCTCAATAACCATCCCCAATTCCGTTACCTTGATTGGTCAATATGCGTTCAAAGGTTGCTCCGGATTGACCTCGGTAACCATTCCCAATTCTGTAACAAATATCAATAGTAATGCATTTGAGAATTGTACTAATTTAAAAGAAATCATTGCAGAAAAGGGCAATTCTGTTTATTTCTCGCATGAAGGTAT
The DNA here is from genome assembly GCA_045576735.1 of Muribaculaceae bacterium. Taxonomy (GTDB): domain Bacteria; phylum Bacteroidota; class Bacteroidia; order Bacteroidales; family Muribaculaceae; genus RGIG4079. The sequence goes on along the minus strand of JAZNGZ010000062.1, from coordinate 21,913 downwards.
TTTATATGCGACAAATACTAATGGTGATAAATATCTGCATATCTACCCTCTCGCATTAACAGAAGAATATGTAGCTCCAACATTTTTAACACAATTAACAACCCCTAATGTAAAATCAATTATTATTTCAGAAGGGTCTAACTTAAAAAAAGTTACAGTGGGTGATTGTTCTTTATTAGAGAGTTTAGTTATAAATGAGCCTTTAGATACAATTTTATTTTATGGTAAAAACCTTGAAAATGCTGTTAATTTGAAAAAATTGGTTTTGCCCACTAAAATGAATTGCAAAAGTTTGGCTATACATCAAACACAAAAAATAGATAATAACGTTGGAGGGGATAGTTATACTTATACATTTCATCCAATTGAAATTTTGCAAGTCCCAAAGTTGAATATATTTAGTTATATCTGTTTTGAAGAAAATGGCTCTTTGTTTAATGACCATTTTACAATTGTTAATGGATATTCATGTTCTAAATATGAAAGTTCAGGTGGGAACCGATATGCTGTTTACTTGCCCAGTTCGTTAAAACAACTTATATTGACAGATCAAACAGATTTTTATAATGACACAAAAAAATGTTGGTACGCATTTGGGAACACAGGAACAATTGAAGGATATTCAATAGATATATTGAAACCGGTTACAAATTTTCAAAGCACAACATTCCAAAATTCAGCTATAAGAAACATTTCTATTGACAGTGCTGAAATTCCGGCAATGTTATTCAGAGATTGTGTCAATTTAAAATCTCTAATCCTTCCGTTTCCAGGAATAGGAACGGCTTTGTCTCCAAGTAATTTTGGCGAACTATTTGGGACTGAAAAGAACGACAAGATGCGTGCTGTAACACAATTTTTTGAAGATGGCACAAATAAAACATATTATTTGCCTACCGGTCTTGAAGAGTTGACTTTGACTGAAGGGTGTGAAATAATTCCATACGGTGGTTTATATAACTGCAACATGCTTAAAACTATTACGCTTCCCACTTCATTATATATGGTAGGGGAAAAAGCATTTTATGGTTGTGCTAAGATTACAGATATATATTGCAAAGGAGCCGACCCGGCTGTGGCATACGACAACTCATTTGATGGTATGCGCCTCACTTCATGCAAGCTTCATGTGCCATACAACAGCTCGGAACGTTATAAAATCAGTGATGGATGGAAACGATTCTACTATATCGAAGAAGAAGCCCCATTAGTGATTTCTATTGCCAAAAGCATCGAAAACGCAGGTGTGGTTTATGGTATAAATGAATATCAACCGGGGCAAGTTGCCGAGATTGAGGCTGTAGCACATTCAGGTTACACATTTGTAGGGTGGTATGAAAATGACAATTTATTGACCACCGATTCAAAATATAGCCTAATGGTTACCGAAAGTCATTCACTTGTAGCAATGTTCGCTCCTATCCTTGATGAAAATAATGTTGATGTAAGTCCTACTGACGAAAATGTCTCTCTTTCATGGGAGGCAGAAACAAGCGCTAAATATTATGACATTAATATTTACTCAGATGCAACGATGACAATGCAAGTAGGCAATATTGTTGTTGATAATAATGGTCAAGTTTTATCACGTTCTACTTCAACAACGATTTCGACTACGATAGATGGATTAAATGAGATGCAAAACTACTACTATAGCATAACAGCATATAATGAAGAAGAATTAGTATTATCAAAATATATTGGGTCATTCAGCACTAATGCCGGTGTTGATGCAATTATCAATATTAATAATACTGTAGAAGTTGCACGCTACGATATTCATGGTCGTTTATTGAGTGAGCCAACAAAAGGCATCAATATCGTGAAATACAGCGACGGAACAACACGCAAAGAATGCGTAAAGTAAAATAAAAAAGGGGAAATTAAACATAATGACTCAATTTATCATAATGACATAAATGCAATATAATTATGTCTTTTTGTAATATTTTGTCATTCTGTTAAAATCTTATCACTTATCCATCAAAAGGCTATCGAGCATCAAAACTCGGTAGCCTTTTGTTTATTTTATCTATGTGCCAAGTTATATCTCATCTTTTTTGCGTAATTTTGTAAAAAATTTAATTCTAACGATTTTGGGACGTAAAAATAGGAGAGACCTTCCCACATTGGAAGGCGTGGAAATTATAGATGTTGCCGCTGAAGGCAACAGCATTGCAAAGGTTAATGATATGGTGGTGTTTATTCCCTACGGAGCACCCGGAGATGTTGTAGATGTGAAACTTCGCAAAAAACGCAAATCGTATGCCGAAGGGAATATCGTCAGCATGGTACAGCCATCAGATATTCGTGTTGTGCCTAAATGTGAGCATTTCGGCACATGTGGTGGTTGTCGCTGGCAACATTTACCTTATGAGTTTCAACTCAAATGCAAACAACAACAGGTGCAAGATGCTCTTGAACGAATTGGGAAAATTGAAATCCCTGAAATCACACCAATTCTCGGGTCAAAAAACATTTGGGAGTATCGTAACAAAATGGAATACACTTTCTCTAATAAAAAATGGCTCACATATGAGCAACTAAATAGTGGAGAGGAGTTTCCCGATAGAGACGCCGCAGGATTCCACATATCGGGCGCATTTGATAAGGTGCTCGATATCAATAAATGCCACCTCCAAGATGATTTTGGAAACCAATTGCGTCTTTTCATTAAGCAGTACGGCAAAGATAATGGCTATAGTTTCTATGATTTAAGAGCACAACAAGGCCTACTTAGAACATTGATGATTCGCATAGCTTCAACCGGCGAGATAATGGCCGTGATGGTGTTTGGCGAAGATGATCAAGATAAAATTAAACAATTGCTTGATGTTGTAAAAGATAATTTCCCACAAATCACATCTTTGCAATATGTAATTAATCTTAAAGTCAATGACACAATTTCTGACCAAGAAATAATTACTTTCTATGGCAAAGATTATATTGAAGAGGAGATGGAAGGCCTTAGATTCAGAGTAGGACCAAAATCATTCTACCAAACAAATTCGCGTCAAGCCTACAAATTATATAAAGTTGCTCGAAATTTCGCTGAATTAACCGGAGATGAATTAGTATATGACCTATATACCGGAACCGGAACTATCGCCAATTTTGTCGCCAAAAACGCTCAAAAAGTTATAGGTATTGAATATGTACCCGAAGCAATTGCCGATGCTAAAATAAATTCTGAAGTAAACAACATCAGTAACACATTATTCTACGCCGGCGATATGAAAGATGTTTTGACCGATGAGTTTATTGAGAAGCATGGACGTCCCGACGTGATGATTGTTGACCCACCAAGAGCCGGCATGCATAATGATGTTGTAAATGTGATACTTAACGCATCTCCAAGACGTATCGTATATGTGAGCTGTAATCCTGCCACTCAAGCTCGTGACTTAGCCTTACTCGACGAGAAATATCGAGTTGAAGCAATTCAACCGGTAGATATGTTCCCACACACTCACCACGTTGAAATTGTGGTAAAACTCACATTAAAAGATTAATATTAAATACCTGCTAAGGTTGAATTATAATATGCAACGTTTCCTGTCACCTCCTCACCAATAAATGGAGGAATGGGAAACGTTTCGTTTTCGTCTTTTAACTCAATTTCAGCAACAACAAGACCTTCATGGGCTCCTTTAAATTCATCAATTTCCCATATAAGCCCTTCATATTCCACTATATATCTTATTTTATCAATAACAACTCCTTGAGATAAAGCCATCATTTCAATAGCATCATCATAAGGTATAGAATATTCCCATTCACATCGAGTAGCGCCCTTATTTAAACCTTTTACCGTGATAAATGCATTCTTATTTTTAATGCGCACCCTCACAGTAGCATCCTTACGGGTCGACAAATATCCCTGCTTGATGTTGTACGATTTAGACGCCATTAAACGATAAATATCGTTAATAACCAAAAATTTTCTTTCTATCTCTAATGCCATTGGCTAAAATTACATTAAAATAAACCTATTTACCAATAAAAATGTTAGTTTTACTAAAGTCGTTTATTAATTATTGACTAATTTTGCAAAATTAATAATTTGAAATTAATGCGCCAATTCAATACAATATTTTTAATTCTTATATTTTTATTGTTCTCGCAATTTGCAATGGGACAGTCATGGCAGTTAAAAGGGATTATTACTGATGCTGAGACAAACGAACCCGTATCATTTGCAGCTATATACATCAATAGTTCAAAAAGTGGACATGTGGCTAACGAACAAGGAGAATTTAGCATTAAAGTAGATAAACGCACATCAAAAATTAAGGTCACATCAATAGGTTATGAAAAAAAAGAAATTAACGTCACATTACCTATCGACACAATCCTCGAAATAAAACTAACACCTCAAGAAACATTATTAGATGAGGTTATTGTAACTAGAACAAAAGAAAAATATTCAAAGAAAAACAATCCGGCAGTAATCTTTGTAAACAAAATCAGGTCTCTCAAAGAGAAAAATGATCCTTACAGAAATGATTATTATAATTATGACAAATATGAAAAAATCTCACTTGGGTTAAATAATTTCACTGATAAGGCCCAAAATAGCTGGATGTTTGAACAGTTCAAATTTCTAAACGAATATGTTGACACTTCAGAAGTATCAGGTAAGCCCATCCTAAATGTTTCAGTTAAAGAAAAAGCCTCGCAAGTTATATACCGAAAGCAACCCGAAGCAAAGAAAGAATATGTTACCGGTATTAAACGCAACGGTATTGATGACCTTACCGACCAAGAAAGCATGCAAGTTTTTCTTGAAGACATCTTCCGCGAAATTGATTTATATGAAAATGACATAAATATTCTGCAAAACAGATTTGTCAGCCCACTGTCAAAGATAGCTCCCGATTTCTACAAATTCTATCTTAACGACACCATTGTTATTGACAATCAACGATGTATACAATTAGCATTTGCACCACACAACTCAGCTACATTTGGATTTGTTGGATATATTTATGTTCCCGAAGGAGACACGACAATGTTTATCAAGAAAGTGAGCATGAAAATATCACCTTCTATCAACCTCAACTTCATCGACCACATGTATATAAATCAGGAATTTATAAAAGCTGATGATGGAAGCAGATTAAAAGTAAAAGATGACATGGTAATGGAAATAAGTGTGTTGCCTGGCGCTCAAGGTCTTTACGCACGAAGAAACACTTCATATTCCAACCACAACTTTACTCCATCGCCACACCAGCATTTGTTTAACGATGATCGCGAAAGCATTGTCGCGGAAAACGCTTATATTCAAGATGATACTTATTGGAATGGCATACGCACAACTCCAATAACTAAAAATGAAGAAAAGGTAGGTTCTCTACTAACACAATTAAGAGGAGTTCCCATATATTATTGGACCGAAAAAGTGTTACGAGTGTTAGTATCAGGCTATATCCACACCGCTCCCGATTCTAAAATAGACATTGGTCCTATGAATACCCTTATAAGCAATAATGATGTTGAAGGTTGGAGGTTTAGAGTAGGGGGCATAACTACTGCAAATCTAAATAAAAGGCTGTTTGCTCGAGGCTTTGTGGCATATGGCACAAAAGACAAAAAGATTAAGTATAGCGGAGAACTTGAGTATTCTTTTATTGATAAAAAATATCACTCTCGTGAATTTCCCGTACAATCATTGAGATTAACGCACACCTATGACGTAGATCAACTCGGACAACAATATACATTTACCAACAAGGATAATATTTTCTTATCGCTTAAACGCCATGAAGACAATCTGATGACATATCATCGTTTTACAAATTTGGAATATATCCTTGAACTACATAATAATTTTTCGTTAACAGCCGGAGTATCATTTGATCGACAAGAAGCAACTCAATATGTTCCATTTGTTGATGGCTATAATAATTCATTTAACCATTACAATCAATCGGCTTTAAAAATTAAACTCAGATATGCTCCCGGTGAAAAGTTTTATCAATCTAAAACACATAGATATCCTATAAATTTGGATGCTCCCATATTTGAATTAACTCACACTTACTCTCCGAGAAACTTTTTAGGTAGTATGTTCGAGGTTAATAAGACCGAATTTAGTGCACAGAAACGTTTTTGGTTTTCGGCATTTGGATTTGCCGATTGCATATTAAAAGGAGGGCACGTGTGGAGCAAGTCTCCTTACCCCAATCTACTATTAGCCAATGCTAACCTATCATATACGATTCAACCCGAAAGTTTCGCTTTGATGAACCCTCTAGAATTCATCAACGACAGCTATGCATCATGGGACATTACATATTGGGCAAATGGAGCATTACTAAATTATATTCCGTTACTAAAAAAGCTAAAATTAAGAGAAGCGTTCTCTTTCAGAGGACTATACGGCCATTTAAGCGATAAGAACGACCCCACAAAATCACTTGAACTATTTAAGTTTCCCGAAACTGCACAACCAAACAAAATGACGTCAACTCCTTATATGGAAGTTGGGATAGGGGTTGACAATCTGTTCAAGATATTACGAGTTGATTATGTGTGGCGTTTAACCTATCGCAACAATCCTAATGTCGACAAAAGTGGCGTTAGAATAGCCCTACACGTAACATTTTAATCAAATCACACTACAAAATGCCTCTTGATTTTTTGTTAAAACAATAGCTTTATATTATCTTTGTATCGATAAGGCCGATTACGACATAATCGCCCATATAACAAACAAATCTTAAAGAGTAAAAGCTTATGATGAAAAAATTTTTAACGGCAATGCTTGGCTCAATTGCCGGATTTTGGATTTCACTTATCATACTAGGTGTAACATTTATTGTTTTTATTATTATTGCAGCAGGCTCAGGCTCTGAAACGAGCGCATCATTGGACAAGAATAGCGTCTTACACTTAAAACTAAGTGGAAATATTCAAGAGCGCGAAAAGCCTATTAAAACAGTGTATGATCTTCAAGCATATAATGAAGATGCCATTACATATAACGACATATTATTTGCGCTTGAAGAAGCAAAAAATGATGATAATATAAAGGGCATTTTCATTGAATGTATTGGTTCTTCTCTCGGTGTTGCGAGCTACCATGAAATACATGATGCCATTATCGACTTTAAAAAATCGGGCAAATGGGTATATGCATATGGTGATAATTATTCTCTAGGAGATTATTATATCGCATCTGTTTCTGACTCATTGTTTTTAAATCCGGTTGGAAGCGCTCAAATTACAGGATTATCTGCTACAACAATATTTTATAAAGGATTGATGGATAAGATTGGAGTAGAGGCACAGGTTATTAAAGTTGGTACTTATAAAAGCGCTGTTGAACCATTTATATTGACACAAATGAGCGATGCTAGCCGAGAACAACAAGAAAAGTACATAGGCAATATTTGGGCTGAAATTTCTTCTCAAATAGCTCAATCTCGCAATGTTACCGTCCAAGATGTAAATATGTGGGCCGATAGCCTCGTATTCACTAACTCAGGCGAAAAACACATTGATTATAAGATTGCTGACAAATTATCCTATCGTCATGAAGTTGAAGACATGATGCACAAGAGTCTTGGTCTTGATTCGTCTGAAAAAATTAACTATATTGGCATTCGTGATTATTGTAGCATTAAACGTAATTTGATTAATGACATTAATCACGACCACATCGCAATATTATATGCGACAGGTGATATTGTTGACTCAGGAGATGGTGGAATAGTTGGCACAGATATTGTTCCTCAAATTCTAGCATTAGCTAAAAACGAAAATGTAAAAGGGTTAATATTACGTGTTAATTCAGGAGGTGGTAGCGCATTTGCCTCAGAACAAATATGGGAAGCACTCGAACAATTCAAAAAAACCGGCAAACCTTTCTACGTTTCAATGGGCGATTATGCCGCATCGGGAGGATATTATATTTCATGTGGTGCCGACAAAATTTTTGCTAAACAAACAACCCTAACCGGTTCAATAGGTATTTTTGGTATTATTCCTAATGTAAAAGGATTAATCAATGATAACCTTGGCATAACAACAGATAACGTAAGTACAAATCTTAATGGAGACTTCCCCTCTACAATTAAGCCAATGACTGATTTTCAACGCGAAAAAATGCAAAGCATGATTGATCAAGGTTATGAGACTTTTACACAACGTTGTGCCGATGGTCGAAAATGTTCAATCGATGATATTAAGAAGATTGCCGAGGGGAGAGTATGGGATGGCATATCCGCAAAAGAAATAGGGCTAATCGATGAATTTGGCGGTCTAAATGAAGCTATTAAAGCGATGAAAGAAGAGACAAATATTGAGGCTACGATTGATTACCCAATATATGAATCAACAATCTTCAGCCAACTACTTGCCTCAGGCCAACTTTCTGAGGTGAAAATGATGCCTACCGAAGTGGGAGAGCTTCAAGAGTACTTCAAACTTATTAATCGTATAAAAAGCATGTCGCCCATACAGTGCAAAATGGAAGATATTGTAATACGCTAATTTTTATAATATGAACCGCAAACTTTTACCGAAATATCTACTTATGGCCCTATCTAAACTATATGGCTTAGGTGTGACTTTTCGTAATCGTTTGTTTGAATGGGGCATCTTAAAGCAGCAAGAATTTGATGTGCCAATTGTAGTCGTAGGAAATTTAGCAGTAGGTGGTACCGGAAAAACTCCTCACACCGAATATATCATCAATGAATTAAAACATCGATATAACATAGGTGTAATAAGCCGAGGGTATAAACGTAATACCAAAGGGTTTGTTTTAGCAACAAATCATTCTACACCTAACGATATTGGAGATGAGCCATATCAAATATTTCATAAATTTGGCGGTATTATTCCGGTTGCAGTATGCGAAAACAGATGCCATGGTATAAACGAGTTATTGCGCTTAGACAAAAGCATTAACCTAATTATCCTTGATGATGCGTTTCAGCATAGATATGTTAAACCCACTGTGGCTATTCTCTTAACTGAATTTAGTCGTCCTCTTTTTTATGACAATTTGTTGCCATATGGAAATCTACGTGAACCAATTGAGGGCCTTAATCGTGCCGATATGGTCGTAGTAACAAAATGTCCCGAGATTATCAAACCTATGGAGTCTCGCATTTTCATAAATAAACTTAAAACATTTCCATATCAACACATTTCGTTTTCAAGGTATACTTATGGGCAATTAGTGCCCTTGTTTCCCGACAAATGTCACACAATTCCATTTTTAGATTGGCTTGATAACAATGATATTATTTTGGCTGTATCAGGAATTGGAAATCCGCGACCATTTGTAAAACAGTTAAAAAAATATGACTTTAAAGTCAAGATTTCTGTATTTCCCGACCACCACAACTTTGCTCGCAAAGACATAGATATAATTCTAAAACGATTCAATTCGCTTGATGCTAATAATAAATATATTGTCACTACTGAAAAAGATGCAGTGAGATTTGTCAACAACCCCTATTTTCCACATGAGTTGATGCCATATATATATTATTTACCAATTGCTGTTGAATTTGAACAAAATAATAATGACAAACCATTTATTGACACATTAATTCAATGTATCGAAAAAAATAATAAAAATTAACCTCCTATAATTATGCTTACGAAAATAATTGAAACAGCCGATTTTATTAAATCGAAAATTAATGATATTCCTCAAATTGCTATTATTCTTGGTACCGGACTAGGAGCCTTAGTTGACTCAATTGAAGATTCTCAATACATACCCTATAAGGATATTCCCAACTTTCCCCTCTCAACAGTAGAAGGGCATAGCGGTAAACTTATTTTTGGCACCCTTGGGGGGAAACGAGTCATGGCTATGCAAGGTCGTTTTCATTATTACGAAGGGTATGATATGAAAGAGGTTACATTCCCTATAAGAGTAATGCAGCAATTAAATATAAAAACTCTTTTTGTTAGTAATGCCGCCGGCGGAATGAATAAAGAATTTAAGGTTGGAGACATAATGATTATCACAGATCACATAAATCTTTTTCCCGAAAATCCATTAAGAGGTCGCAATTATGAACAACTAGGAACACGTTTCCCGGCTATGACCGAAGCATATAGTAAACGTTTAATAAAATTAGCTGATGATATCGCTTCAACAGAAAATATTCGAGTTATGCATGGAGTATATGTTGGTACAGCTGGACCTACATTTGAAACTCCTGCCGAATACGAATTCTTCCGAGTAATTGGCGGAGACGCTGTGGGAATGTCAACTGTTCCGGAAGTTATCGTTGCAAACCATGCGTCAATGGAAGTATTTGGTATATCAGTAATAACCGATCTTGGCGGAAAAGATATAACTGATATACCAACTCACGAAGAGGTACAGAAAGCAGCAATGACTGCTCAACCTAATATGGTTAAAATTATGCAAAAACTTATCACACAACTATAATATGTCAGAAAAAGAAACAGAAATCTCTCAACTTGGAGAATTTGGGCTAATAGAGCATATCACAAAAAATATATCGTTAAAAAATAGTTCATCTTTATATGGAATTGGTGACGATTGCGCAGTTCTGAATTATGAAAATAGCAAAATCCTTATATCGACCGATATATTAATGGAAGGTGTTCATTTTGACTTAACTTATGTACCCCTTAAGCACTTAGGATACAAAGCTGCAGTAGTCAATTTTTCCGATATTTATGCAATGAACGGAACACCTCGACAGATTGTCGTATCATTAGGTATTTCAAAACGTTTCACTGTCGAACATATAGAACAGTTGTATAGTGGAATAAGACTAGCTTGCGATATTTATAATGTTGATATTGTAGGTGGAGATACAACTTCATCTCGCGCAGGCCTCACGATAAGTATCACTTGTATAGGAGATGCACCCGAAGGAAAAATCACATATCGCAATGGGGCTAAAAACACGGATTTAATTTGTGTAAGTGGTGATTTAGGAGCTGCATATATGGGTTTACAACTTCTTGAACGCGAAAAAATAGCATCAGCAGGGCAAAATGATTTCCAACCTCAATTTCAAGGCAAAGAATATTTAATAGAACGCCAATTAAAACCTGAAGCTAGAAGGGATATTATTGAATTATTAAATAAGAATTCAATAATTCCTACATCAATGATTGACGTTTCAGATGGTCTTTCGTCTGAATTATTACACATTTGTAATAATAGCAATGTTGGGTGTCGAATATATGAGGATCGAATACCTATTGATTATCAAACGGCTATTATGGCAGAGGAATTAAATATGAATTTAGTAACCGCTGCATTAAATGGTGGAGAAGATTATGAATTATTATTTACTGTACCACTACACCAAAACGAAAACATAACAAAAATAGAAGGGATAAAAATTATTGGATATATTACACCCGAGAATCTAGGATGCTCAATGATTACTCGAGATGGAGCAGAAATCCCCTTAAAAGCTCAAGGGTGGAATCATCTATCATAAAATATAACTATATAAATAAGTTTTAATCAAAATATATTTTGTAATTTTGCATAGTTAAATCAAAATAGAACATTAAAAATATGATTAATCGAATTTTAATAAGAATAAAGGTTGTGCAGATGCTTTATTCATACTTGCTCACTCGTAGTGAATTTAAAATCGAAACAATGCCCGAGAATCCTACTCGAGACAAAAAATATAGTTATACAATATATTTTGATTTAATACTTCTTATCCTTCGTCTATCAGGATATAACATTGGCGCAAACAATCAATTATTATACACAAAATTTGATGCCTTTAGTAATTCTAAGTTAGCTAAAGCTTTATTAAGTATTGATGAAATTAAATCATTAATTACAAAAGAAAAACATACTCTTTGCAATTATGACATCATTACCAATGATTTATATAAACTCATAATATCTTCAGCTGCTTATAAAGATTTTAAAAAGATTAAAACACCCGAAATTCAAGACGAGGTTAAGTTCTGGAATATTATTTTACTTTCTATAATATTAAAAAATCAAAAGTTTATCGAAGCTGCACGAGTTGACGACAACTTCACTATTAAAGGTTTCGAGGCCGGCATAAAAATGCTGGTAGATACACTTTCTAATTATAGTGATACTCACACAACGCTTAATGAAGCTCGAAAATCACTATTTAAATCATTAGATAAATCCCAAGAATTATATTATAGCATATTTAAGCTAATCATTGATTTGACACAAATGCAGTGTCAACGTCTAGATGCAGCAAAAACTAAGTATCTCCCAACAGTTGATGATTTAAACCCAAATACTCGATTTATTGACAATCGTTTAGTAAATGCATTAGAAACTAGCGAAGAATTCAACGATTACCTCTCTTCAAATCCTATTACATGGAATGATGATCCATTGTTTTTAAAGGAACTTCTTGACAAAATTATTGCATCTGAAATATACAAACAATACATGGACGCTGAAGTTGTCACATTTACCGACGACTGTGCATTTTGGAGAAATATACTAAAATCTATAATATTTGACGACGAAGATTTCATCGATGCTTTAGAAGCAAAATCGCCTTATTGGAATGATGATCTTCATATAATTGGAACATTTATTATAAAAACTATTAAGAATATCGCTAATTCTCAAACTGAAAAAGTAGAATTCATTCCACAGTTTAAGGATGATGAAGACGCCGAATTTGGCCCACAATTATTTGCCGAAACAATAAATAATTTTGATGTATATCGTGGATATATAGATCAATTCATCAGTAAACAATGGGATTCGGACCGACTTGCATTTATGGACATTATTATTATGTCAACAGCAATTGCTGAAATGTTAAGATTCCCACTTATTCCAATTCCTGTCACTTTAAACGAATATATAGAAATTGCTAATAGTTATAGCACATCTAAAAGTGGCCAATTCATCAACGGAATTCTCTATTCAGTAATAAATTTCTTAAAAAAAGAAGGTCTATTGAACAAATAATCAAATAAAACTATTATTTTTGTAACAATATAAACATTTAATAAATTTATCATGTTAACAAACTTCATTTTATTACAAGAACAAGCAGCTCAAGGTGGTGGTTGGTCAAGTATGATTATGATTGTTGCGCTTATCGTTGTATTTTACTTTTTTATGATAAGACCACAACAAAAACGTCAAAAAGAAATTAGAAAATTCCGTGAAGGGATTAAAGTGGGCGATAGAATTATCACAGCTGGTGGCATATATGGCAAAGTTCGTAATATAAACGATACAACATTTCAAATAGAAATCGCTGATGGTGTAAAAATCATGATTGACAAAGGTTCTGTATATCCATCTGCAGCTGAAGCTGAAGCTGCTCAAGGTAACGGCGAAGTACAAAAATAACTTTCTTAATTAACAATAAAGCCTATTCATTTTATCATGAATAGGCTTTATATAATAGTATATGAATATACGTTCACTTAAAAAGAAATTAAAATCTAACAGCGGGAAAAAAATCGTTCAGTTTTCAATGTTTGTCCTTATTTCATTTGTTTTTTGGGCAGCATTAACACTGAATGAAAACTTCATATTTGACGTGAAATATCCGGTAAAAATTACTAACGTACCCGATAGTGTAACAATAATCTCAGATATACCCAATGCAATTAAAGTGAATGTTAATGCTAAAGGAATATATTATTTCAAATACAAACTTAAATCTCTGCCAACAATAAACGTTGATTATAACAGATTTGCTGAAAAAAATCGCATTTCACTTGGCAAAAGCGACCTACAGCAACTTTTTAGAGATATGTTTGGCTCTAATAGTATTGCAACTTCATTCTCACCCGATTCAATAAATATATTATACACACACCGAAAAGGGAAACCGGTCAAACTAAAATTAATCACTGAAGAATCTTCTAATAACCAATTCATTTTGAATGGTTCAATTACATGCGACCAAGAAGAAGTATTACTATATTCCACTGATAATATATCTTCAAAAGTAATCGAAGTAGAAACTGCTCCAATTAAATATGACAATTTAAACAAAACTACAACACTTAAAGTCAAGGTTATTCCTCCTAAAGGAATGAGAGCAATACCCGACTCCGTTAATGTTACAATCCCTATCGAACCACTCATTTCTAAAAAGAGACTTGCCAATATCGAAGCAATAAACGTTCCTGAAGGGCAACGATTAATTACCTTCCCATCTAACATTGAAATTAACTATCTAATTCCAAAGAGTTTGTTCAACAATGAAAATAAACTCATTAGAGTTATAGTTGATTATAAGGATATAAAACCAACATCCAAAAAAGTTCCTTTAAAACTAATTGATATTCCAACCAACTATCGCGGGGCTGCAGTTAATGTTGATAGCGTTGAATATGTAATTGAAAAATAATCATGAAACCTTATATTATAGCTATATCGGGAGGAATAGGGTGTGGCAAATCACTAGTTAGTAAAATATTGACTTGTTTTGGTTATTTAGTATATGATTGTGATTACAACGCCAAGTACTTAATGAACAACGACAATGTTATAAAGAAACAAATCTCTGACAGAATATATTCAAAAGCAATTACTTCAGACGGATTTATAGATCGAAAAATCCTATCTGATATAGTATTTAATAATGCCGAGAAACTTGAAATACTAAATTCAATTGTTCATACATCTGTGAAGAATGATATAATTAGATGGATTGATAATCACTCTTGTAATAAAAAATTATTTATTGAAACAGCGATATTATATCAAAGTGGATTAGATAAAATTGTTGATGAAGTTTGGGAGGTTGAAGCCTCAACAGAAACACGCATTAAAAGAGTTATAAAACGCAACGGAATAACAGAAAAAGATGTTAAGGCTCGTATAAAGTCACAAGAAATTACACGTGGACAAAGTCAGCACAATAATATTAAAACTATAGTTAATGATGGAAACTGCACACCTATATTGCCTCAAATATATAATTTAATTAATATATAGAATAAAGTCATCGGCATCTTTAGTTGTAGGGAAATCAGTTCTATTATTAATCATAGCATTTTTATCTAATTTGGCATGGATTATTAAGTTAGATTTATCAGAAATAGAACCTATATTGTTGCCAAGATAATCAAAGATATATGATAATCCATTATAATCTCCACAATCGTCACTTCCTGATCGATTTGCACCAACTACAAAAAATTGATTTTCAATAGCTCTAGCAATTAATAAATGTTTCCATGAATGAGCTCTATCTGTTGAGCAATTAGCCGGCACAACCATTAAATCAATTTTATTATTAACATTTCTACACCACACCGGAAACCTAACATCATAACATATCTGCATCGATATATTCCATCCTCTATACCTTATTATCGGGGACTTTTTTAATCCTTGCTCATAACATTTATTCTCTTGAGTAATAGAATACAGATGTCTTTTATCATAAAAAGTCATATCGCCCGAAGGTTCGACAAAAAAAGCTCGATTATAATAACGACCATTATCTTTTGCTATATAACTCCCACAAATTGCAAATTTAAAAAACTGAGCCCATCGTTGCACATTAACAATAATTACACCACTATCATCTTCAGCCATTTCATGCAATTGCCCTAATGTTGGCATAAAACCAGTACAAAATAACTCCGGTAAAACAACTAAATCAACATCTTTATCAACTCTATTGAGCAATTCAGCTACCGTGATTATATTTTCTTCTTTATCACCCCAAGCGATATCATTAGAAACTATAGCAACTTTTAATTTCTCTCTCGACATAATTAATCAGTACAAAATTTATCGGGATAACAAGCGTTAGCATCCTTATAGTAAGTTTTAATTCTCAACATATCATCTTCGGCATCTCCACTTACCACAAACTCATCATTAACAATTATACACTTGTTTTTAAAATCAAATTTACCTAATAAGATTGGAACATTTGCACCTTTAGCAATATGCAAAAATCCCGACCGCCATTGTGACACTTTACTACGCGTACCCTCAGGGGTAATAGCAAGACACAAATTATCTGATGATTTAAATTTTTCAATTAAAACATCTACTAATGATGCACCCCGTTTCTTCGGAACAGGAATTCCACCAATAGACTTAAAGAATAGTCCTAATGGAAAAAAGAACCATGATTCTTTCATTAAAAAACCGGCCTTTCTGCCAACCGACATATATGCCAATTTGCCAAGAATAAAATCCCAATTACTTGTATGGGGAGCAACACAAATAATACATCTAGGATAGTCGGGGGCTGTGATAATCACCTCCCATCCGACTATTTTTAATATCCATTTGGCTAATAACTTCATCAAGTTATTTATTCAATGCTTGTTTATTTGCGTCTTTTTGAGATTGAGGTAAAAGTGCGTTCATTGATTTCACAATATCTTGCACTTTTTGATTAAATTCTGATTTCAAAGAATTATACGCAATTCTAAAGTATTTATTCTTAGTAACATTATATTCATGCGATGATTCAAAATCTGCTTTAATTTTATCATAAGAAAAGGATACTTTAGCTAGCGAAGATGTTTGCAAAGAAGCGACTTCAAATACAAGTGATTGCATTTTCTCAACATCAATACCTTCTATAAAATTCATTGCCAATATACATTCTGCGGCGATATCACCACATACATACCTAATTTGTTTTTTTAAAATGCGTTTGTTTGCCATGATAAAAAATTTTGATATTATAATTGTAATTAAACGGTCATTAAATATTTTTTTAACGATGAGAACGATGATGACATTTTAACTGTTGACTTATTCCCTTTCATGAATGCAGCTAGCTTGGCCGGAATAGTGATATTAGTATTAATTATTGATTCAACTGCTTCCTTAAACTTCGCAGGATGAGCTGTCTCAAGGAATACACCAATTTCATTATCATTCAATCCTTCAAGTAAACTTCTATAACCTACCGCACCATGAGGGTCTAACAGATAATTAGTCTTATTATAAGTATCTCTCAATGTTTCAGCGATTTGGTCATCAGTATATGTACAACCTGAAATTTCCGAGACAATTGCATCATGAGAATTTCCATAAAGGTCAAGTACACGTGCAAAATTTGACGGAGCACCTACATCCATAGCATTTGCTATTGTTGCTATTGATGGACGTGGATTGTATTCGCCAGTCAATAAATACTGATAGAAAATATCATTCTTATTATTTGCAGCAATAAAACGTTTTATTGGCAATCCCATTTTTTTACCAATTAACCCTGCTGTAATATTTCCAAAATTACCACTCGGAACAGAAATAACAATATTATCCAATGGCATTCCTTGACGTGCTAACTGCGCATAAGCATAGAAATAATAAAACATTTGTGGCAAAAAACGAGCTACATTAATGGAATTAGCTGATGTTAATTGCATTTTTTCATTTAGTTCAACATCCATAAATGCATTTTTTACCAATGCTTGACAATCGTCAAATGTTCCAGAGACCTCTAATGCTGTTATATTTTTACCTAATGTTGTAAATTGAGCCTCTTGTATTTTGCTCACTTTTCCTTTAGGATACAAAACATATACATTAACACCAGGCACACCTAAAAAGCCATTTGCTACTGCACTACCTGTATCGCCCGAAGTTGCGACCAAAACATTAACATCTTTTGTTCCGTTCTTCTTATTGAAATAGCTTAGCAATCGCGCCATGAAACGAGCTCCAACATCTTTGAATGCCAATGTAGGTCCATGAAATAGTTCTAAACTATATCTATTTTCATCAACATGAACTAAAGGAATATCAAAGTTTAATGTATCGTTAACAATATTCTTAAGTGTCTCCGACTCAATATCTTCACCAAATAAAGTGTTAGCTACAACATAAGCAATATCTTGTAATGACATATCGCCAATATTGTTAAAAAAAGCCTTAGGGATTGTTGGTATTCTTTCAGGCATATACAACCCTTTATCAGGAGCTAAACCTTTTACTACAGCTTCTTGAAGGGAAGCTTTTGGTGCATGTCCACTTGTACTATAATATAGCATTTTATTTAGTTATTAATTGTTTACAATTAAGTTTTTTATAAATTCTTGAGTATTTAATGTTCCATAACTTCCATTTTTTGATGATTCCTCATCAAATGTAGTTACACCATCAGCCTCAATCCCTTTGTGATAAATTATGAAAGGAACGGCCTCGGCAGTATGGGTTCTTAATCGACATGGAGTAGGGTGGTCGGGTAATACCGCGATAGTAACTTGTTCGGTTATTACGTCTAACGAAGTTATTAACGGTTTCAAGACTCTTTCGTCTAAATATTCTATAGTCTTAATCTTCAATGCTACATCTCCTTCATGTCCCGCCTCATCACTTGCCTCAATATGCAAAAAAACAAAATCAACATCAGTTTTAAGCGCGCTAATTGCCGCATTTACCTTTCCTTCATAATTTGTATCATATAAGCCTGTTGCTCCGTCTACAATAATGGGAGTTAAACCCGAATAAACACCAATCCCCCTAATCAAATCTACAGCTGAAATAACAACACCTTTATTTATCCCATATAATTCAGACATTGTCTTCATAGATGGTTTATAACCTGGCGACCATGGCCAGATACTATTAGCTGGATCTTTCCCTTCTTTGATACGTTTTATGTTAATAGGGTGTGTTGATAACAATTGTTGTGATTTTAAAATAAGCTGATTAATCAATTCAGAAGTCTCAATCGCATCATCAACCATAGGTTTCACCAAAACATCTTTGAATGGCGTACCAGGAACATCATGGGGAGGAGTGCACATCACTCTTTTATCTGCATTCTTTATTTTCAACAAATGACGATATGATATACCAGGATAAAATGAAATTAAATCATCACCAAGTTCTTTTTGAAGGTATTCGATTAGCTCTGTTGCTTCTTCATTTGATATATGTCCTGCCGAATGGTTTTTTATTTTACCATCTTCTATACATATGAGATTACATCTCATTGCCATTTCAGCAGGTTCAATTTCTATGCCCATGCTAGCTGCTTCAAGAGAACCACGTCCTTCAAAAACTTGAGCGACATCATAACCAAGAACCGACAAATTTGCGATTTCACTACCAGGATGAAATCCTTCGGGCACCGTTATAAGACGACCAACTCTCCCATTTTTTGCAAGAAAATCCATTGAAGGAGTATTGGCTACCTGAAGAGGGGTTTTGCCCCCTAAGGATTCAATAGGCTCATCAGCCATACCATCTCCTAGAACAATTATATATTTCATAATTATCTAATATTGGCAATACTAATTATATCGGCGAATACACCTGCTGCTGTAACTTCAGCTCCTGCTCCATAACCTTTAATGACCATTGGATATTCATTATATCGCTCAGTAGTCAACAAAATTACATTATTACTACCTTCTAGCACATAGAATGGATGAGAAGAACCTACTTTCTGCAAACTGACATCTAATTTACCTCCATCAAGACGTGCTACAAAACGGAAGCGCTGATTATCTGCTTCTGCAGCTGCTCGTTTTGATTCGAAATCAGCATCTAGCTCCGATATATGTGCAAAGAAATCATCTATAGTGCCGTTAAAATATTCTTGAGGAATAAACAAATGTTTTTCCACATCATCTTGCTCTACTGCATAACCAGCTTCTCGTGCAAGAATTACTAATTTGCGGATAACATCTTTACCGCTTAAATCAATACGAGGGTCAGGCTCACTATAACCGGCTTCTTTTGCCATTAAAATAGCTTTACTCATTGGAGTATCAGACGACAATACATTAAAAATAAAATTAAGTGTTCCTGATAAAACAGCTTCAATCTTTAATATCTTATCGCCAGAATTTATCAAGCTATTAATTGTATTTATGATAGGCAACCCTGCGCCAACATTAGTCTCGAACAAAAACTTAACATCCTTCTTACGAGCAATACGTTTGAGTTTTGAGTAGTTTTTATAACATGATGACGCTGCAATTTTATTCGCTGCAACAACATTAACATTATGAGACAATAAATCAGTATATAATGAAGCGACACCTTCATTAGCGGTACAATCTACAAATACAGAATTAAATATATTCATGCCTAAGATACCCTCCTTGATATTATCAGGAGTAGCTATTATCTTAGAATCATCGAGCAATTGCTTATAATTCGATATATTAATTCCCTCTCTATCAAAAACACATTTACGGGAATTAGAGATACCCACAACTCTCAACTCCAAAGCTTTATATTTCAACAAATTGTCGTGTTGCAATCTTATCTGTTCCAATAAATGTTGTCCAACATTACCGACTCCTACAATAAATAAATTTAATACCTGTGTTTCTGAAAGAAAAAACGAGTCATGAATTACGTTAAGTGCTTTACGTAAGTTCTTCAAATCAATAACAAATGAAATATTTGTTTCAGATGCTCCTTGCGCACAAGCAATGACATTAATCCCGTTTCGGCCCAATGTATTAAACAATTTACCAGCAATACCAGTAGAATGTTTCATATTTTCACCAACAATTGCAACTGTTGCAAGATTGGGTTCTGCTGCGATTTCACTTATTTCGCCTGATTGTAATTCTACAGCAAATTCTTCTTTTAAAACTTGTACCGCTAATTCTGCATCTGCATTCTTAACCGCAAATGATGTATTATTTTCACTTGACGCTTGTGACACCAAGAAGACACTTACTCCATTTTTGGCCAATGCATTAAATATACGTGCATTAATACCAATTATTCCAACCATACCCAAACCGGAGACAGTAATTAGGCATGTATCATTAATTGACGATATACCTTTAATCGCTTTCCCTTCCGGGCTTGGACGTTGTTCAGAAATACAAGTACCAGGAGCCGTTGGATTAAATGTGTTTTTAATCCAAATAGGTATATTCTTATGACATACAGGGTATATAGTAGGCGGATAAATAACTTTGGCGCCAAAGTTGCATAGCTCCATCGCTTCAATAAACGATAAATGATCTATAACGTAGGTGTTATTTATCACTCGAGGGTCTGCCGTCATAAATCCATCTACATCGGTCCAAATTTCAAGAACTGAAGCATTAAGTGTTGCAGCTAAAATAGCAGCAGTATAATCGCTTCCACCTCTACCAAGGTTTGTAATATTTCCTGACTCATCAGATGATATAAATCCAGGCACAACTGCAACTTTAAAATTATTATTATCAAAAGTTGCATGAATATATTTTTGAGTTGTATCGTTATCTAAAATATGTTTGCCAAATTGTTGCTCCGTTTTGATAAAATTACGAGAATCGTAGTGATGAGCGCCATTAATGATGCGACTAATAATCACACTCGACAATCTTTCTCCATAGCTAACAATAATATCTAACGTTCGATCCGACAAGTCCTTAATCAAGCTAACACCTTTATAAATATTTCCTAATTCCTCTAATAATGGGTCAACTATTAATTTTAAACCTTCAATTTTGTCAGCTGGAACAATATTGGCTATTACATCGTTATGGCGTTCTACTATACGAGCGTAGGACTCCAAGTGGCTCTTATCTCCTTGAGCTGCAAGTTTGGCCGTAGCAATCAATTGATCTGTAATTCCTCCAAGAGCCGACACAACGACTATTACTTGTTCATTGCATCCTTCTACAATAGTCTTTACGCTACTTAAGCTTTCAACAGTTCCAACAGATGATCCGCCAAATTTAAGTACTTTCATTTGAGTTAAAATATTTAATTATTACTAGAATTATGTGGCTACAACTCCACATCTAATTTAATATACAAAGATAATCAATATATCTCAACTATACACGTAAAAACAAAACATTTTTACCATAATGAGAATTTAATGCAGATTCAACTAGCAAGTGCAAAAATAGCAATTTGTTTGAAGAATTCCGTTTTAGGGGTTGAAAAATTTAATTTTTTACGAGGTCTATTGTTTAATTTTTTTGCCACATTTTTAATGTACTTGTCGGAGAAGTCATT
>JAZNGZ010000061.1:0-16585 GCA_045576735.1 Muribaculaceae bacterium | reverse complement strand
CTGCGTTCGGTAGTGCTAACTATGATGGAGATATGTGTTACATTGTGGATAATGAACCTAAGTATTATGATTTCTCAAAGTACCCATATATTCAAGATGACAATATAATTAATAAAAACCATTAAAATAATACGAGTATATGACAGAAACCAACCGCATAGAATATAAAAGAGAATTGACCTCTGAACTTGATATAGAGAAGGAGGTTGTGGCGTTGTTTCACGAAACCACATTTGTTCGTTGCGTGTAGGTGTAAACATCTCCCACTTGCTTATTAGTGGTTTTCCTTAACTACAAAAAGTGGCAACAATAAAGCAAACAATGTTTGTACTTTAAAGAAATGGAATAATATGCAAAACATAGTAAAAATATTAGCGGATACACTACTTGTTGATTTGTTCAATAAGAACTCAAAAGGTGCTGATATTAGCAAGAGTGAGTTTGACGTGATGATGGAGGCTTATAAAAAAGACCACGAAAATAGAATTGATAGTAGCAATCAATTAAAACCAGAGCAGAAAGAAAAATTAAAAACTCTTTATAACAACGCTACAGACAACATAAAGGATTATTGTCAAGAGTGTTTGCGCATTGATGGCAGATTGATCGATTAAAAAATATAAGGTATATGTCAAAGATATCCATTAGATTCTACAAAAACCGCAAGGTGAGGGCTTTATGGGATGAGGAGCACAGTCATTGGTGGTTCTCCGTCTTGGATATTGTTGGGGCTATTAACCAACAAGATGATCACACAAAAAATCGTAATTACTGGAAGTATCTAAAAGCCAAGTCAAAGAAAGAAAACAGTGAGTTGGTTAGTTACACTACCCAACTGAAATTGACTGCATCGGACGGAAAAAAGTACAACACCGATGTCATTAGCCAGGCTGGTGTAGATAAGTTGGCAAAGGCTATTCGCAACCAACAGGCAATGGCCTTTCTCGATTGGTTTACCTACAGCGACAACACTATTGACGGACAAAGTAAAAAGAAAGCGTATACTTTGTGGGAAAGCAACCTTGTGGCAGACAAGGATGTAGGTAAGGTAAAATCACTTCAGCAAATCCATGCCTATCTATCTGGAGGTCTCTACGACTTTGCCGGTAAAATACGTACAAAGACGATAGCCAAAGGTAATACGCTGTTTTGCATAGCTGAGCATCTGCATAATTATCTAAAGATAGTTGAAGCAATGCCGGAAACGACTTTTGATGAGATTGTTGATAAGTATGTAGAGATGAATGCTGCGCACCCATTCATGGAGGGAAACGGGCGTTCTACCCGCATTTGGCTCGACTTGATTTTCAAAAAGCGTATGAAGATGTGTGTAGATTGGAGCAAGATAGACAAAAAAGAATATCTTGATGCTATGATAACAAGTCATACAAACAGTAGTCGCATCCGTGAACTTCTACAAGGGGCGTTGACTGATAAAATCAATGACAGAGAAACCTTTATGAAGGGGATAGACTACTCATATTACTATGAGCAAGAGGAGTAATAATTCACTCGCCGTTGGCGAGCAAAATAGAACTTGAAGATTTTCCCAGATAAGCCTAATAGCCGGAATCAAAAATACCGCCTTACAGCAAAGGGTATAGCTTTGAAGAATAGCTTAACAAACAACAAGTAATTTTACTCAACCTATCATATAATATGCAAAAACTGCACTTTTTCTATATTTTATGATAGGTTAATATGATTGTTCGAGAATAGATTCACTAGGATAGCACTCAAGCTTTATTCTATGGAACCGTCAAAATGGCGAGGGAGAAATAATTGTGATTTGTTTATGGGTGAAGGGGTGGAGAAATTCCACTGATTGGGCATGGAGATACAACCTACCGCTATGTGTGCCGTAGAGGGTATCGCCTACAATGGGAGCGTTAAGTCCTTGAGGGTGTGAGGAGTGGATTCGCAGTTGGTGTGTACGTCCTGTTTCGGGATAAAACAACACTCGCGTTGTGGTCTCCATGCGTTCGGTCACTTCATAACGCGTAATCGCACTTTTGCCATGCGAGTGGCTCACCATTTGTCGGGGACGGTCATTAGTGTTAAGTATTAACGGGAGCTCAATTAAGCCTTTGTCATGCTCCACCATACCGTTAAGAATAGCCACATACTGTTTTTTCACATCGCGCAACTCAAACATGGCTTGCAACCTCATATGCGCCGCTTTGTTTTTGGCAAAAACAAGCACTCCCGAAGTGGCCATATCGAGACGATGCACTGCTAGAATTTCATCAAGGGGAAACATTTGTTGCACTTTCTCCTGCATCGATTCGATTGGCAGTTTACCCGGAACCGAAAGCACTCCATGAGGCTTGTTGACCGCCACAAACCATTCGTCATTATAGAGAACCTCTATCGATGTGGATAACGGCTGATTTTCAAGGGGATTAGGCTCTACGTCAAGTCCTTGCAACATCCAGCCCAAAATTGGCTCACATTTAGCCTTACACGATGGATAGAAATGGCCGTCGTGGCGTATCTCATCTTTAGGAGATTGTCCCACCCAAAACTCAGCCATGGCAAGAGGAAAGAGCCCTTTTTGATAAGCATATTGGAGCAATTTTGGAGCGGCACACTCTCCTGCTCCAGCCGGAGGTAATCCTTGCGGTGTAGTGGCAAAAATATCGCATAGGTCGCAACTCTCGCCTCGGGCATTGAGCATCACAAAATGCCGGAAGATGCGCTGTTGCAAAGCCTTACTCCGTTGTTTTCGTTCTGATTTCCATTCCAAAATTTTCTTATCGCTTTGCGCAAATTGGGACTTAAGATTATCTATTTTCTGCTGCCACCGCATACGAATGCGACGCAACTCCGCTTTTTGGAATTGACTCTCGGCAATAAGAGCGGCTTCATCGGCGCCCTCATGGCGAAGTTTGTCACGATTACTCTTTGATTGCCGCATCAATTTGCGGTATACGTCAATTTCAATTTTAGCGTTAGCCGAAGCCTCGGTTAATTGCGCTATGAGCGATTGTCGATGAGAACTGTTTTCTTCGGTCTTGATTTTGTGATTTATCTCTGAAATTTCAGCCTCCTCGGGAGGAAAGAACCCATCGAGAGAAAGTAAATCATAAATCGCCGGCACAAAATATTCATGATTATTGCCATGAGCCAAATTGCCCGAATAAGCCGCAAGAAAGCCCACATCATCACCCTTTTGCACCACAAGCACTCCCATCATTTTCCCTTGCAACAATTCATCGGCCCACTCCCGACGAGTGTCAAGATATGAACGCAAATGCCTAGCCGCCAACACACAAAGAGGATGCGGCTCATAATAAAACGGATATGTGAACTGACTTGGCAATTCCACTCCATCTAATTCGGCAGGAGAAAATATATGGAAACGATTATCGATATTCATATCGCATCAATCATCATTTTTTTCTACTGCAAAGATACTATAAATAATGAACTTATGGCCGCAAATTGCTTGTTTATTCGAGAATTTTATTATCTTTGCAGATTATAATAATTTGTAGTTTTGTAAATTAGGCTACTTATGTTAATCAGTAAATATTCAACATTATGAATATAAAATTATCACTTGTGTCGCTAATGGCTTCAATAAGCCTCTGTGCATCGGCTATTTCAGTAACATCTACTCCCGGCAATCTAAGCTCAATTGTGGACGAAAACACCGGTGAGACATCACTCATCATTTCCGGTGAGATAAATGCTGCTGACTTTGAGTTTATTGCAGAAAAAATGACATCGTTAACCTCACTTGATTTATCAGGCGCTTCGATTGTTGCATATTCGGGCAATCCAATCTTGCTCGGTAAAACCGACTATGTAGCCAATTCAATTCCTGCATATGCACTTGCCGGTACCAAAATTGAATCAATAACATTGCCCAACAGTCTTACAATCATCGACGAGGGGGCTTTCTCGGCTTCAAAGATAAAATCAATAAACATCCCCGCATCGGTTACAACAATAGGAACCGGAGCATTTTCTAATTGTGACGAATTGACATCTGTAACAATCCCTGCAACAGTGTCATCATTAGGCTCTCACGCCTTTATCGACTGCGACAAATTGACTACTATCAATCTTGGAATCAACACAATAAATGCATCAACATTTGCTCGCTGCTCATCGTTGAAGACTGTAACCGCTACAACACTCATCGAAATTGGCGAAAATGCGTTTAGCGGATGTAGCGCTCTCGAAGAATTCTCATTTGCTTCTAGCCTCAAAACAATTGGCAAAAGCGCGTTCCAAGCATCAGGATTGAAAAGCATCGACTTCTCGGCATCAGAAGCGCTCGACTCAATTGGAGCATGGGCATTTGCTCAATGTAAATCATTGACAACCGCCACAATGAACGATAAAACCTCAAAAATTGGCGAAGGTGCATTCTTCGACGATGCAGCATTAGTATCTTTCAACATGCCTCTTGCTTGCACTGTTGCACCAAGCTACATATTCAAAGGCAACACAAGCATCGACACAACAAATGTGTTAAATCATAATATCACATCAATTGGCGACTACGCATTGATGGATTGGAACCATGTCACCACTTTCACTCTTCCCAATTCACTCCAATATATAGGTAGCAACGCATTTGAAGGTTGGACCTCTTTGGCTCAACTAAATGCCGAAGGTATTGAGTATGAAGTGCCTAAACTTGGTGAAAATGTGTGGAACGGTGTTGAACAAGCCAATGTAACATTAAATGTGACAAAAGACCTGGCTAATGAATTTAGAGCCGCCGATCAATGGAAAGAATTTACAATCAACGAAGTATCGTCGGTTGAAGATATTCTCGCCGAAGAAGCAACCTGCCGTGTTGTGGCATATTTCGTTGGATATGACTTAATCGTAAAAGCCGATAGCGAAATAGCCGAAGTTAGCATATTTGATTCATCGGCACGCCAATTCATCATCGAAACAGCCAATAGCAACGAAATGACTATCAACACTTCTGATTGGGATTGCAGTTTCTACATTGTGAAAGTTAATCTTGCCGACGGCTCAATTGCTACAATAAAAATTGCTCGTGGCAACTAATACATTTTTATAACAAAATAATCGACTTGATATTTTCTACCTTTTATGGGAAAAAATAAACTAAAAAAGTTTAGGGATATGGAAACCATTGATTTCGTGTTTCAATATCCCTTCGCTGTGTTAAAAGAACAAGGATTTCCGTTGAAAGGAAATTGGCATAAAGAGTTTTTCAACAATGACAACCCCATAGTGCTCGAATTGGGTTGCGGCAAAGGTGAATACGCGGTGGGGCTTGCACGCAAGTTCCCCGACAAAAACTTCATAGGCATCGACATAAAAGGGGCACGCATGTGGACCGGTGCTTGCCAAGCTCGCAATGAAGAGCTGAAAAACGTGGCATTCCTTCGCACCAATATCGAATTGCTCCCTCATTTCTTTGAAGCCGGTGAAGTAGCTGAGATATGGATTACCTTCCCCGACCCTCAAATGAAGAAAGTGCGCAAACGCCTCACCTCTACTCGTTTCCTTGAGCTATATCGCCAAGTGTTGAAACCCGAAGGAATTGTACATCTTAAAACCGACAGTCCATTCCTTTACACATATACACATCTGCTTGTAGAACTTAATAAATTGCCGGCAATTGTCGACACTAACGATTTATATCACTCAGATTATGTGAGCGATATCCTCGAAATAAAAACTTTCTATGAGCAACAATGGCTCGACCGCGGATTGACAATAAAATACATCAGTTTCCCGCTTGACCACACAACCGAGTTGCAAGAACCCGAAGTGGAAATTGAATTTGACACCTATCGCAGCTTCTCTCGCGGCGAGCTCCAATGCCCCGAGCTCTGCAACCCCAAAGTAACCCCCAAAGAATAATCTAAAAAATAGTCATATTTACCTTATTGATTGTTTATACGCAAATTCTTCTCATCTTTACTTGATGATTTGCATAGATACATAAATGTATCTGATGGGTTATAATTCATAAAACATTTCATAATTGTTTTAGCTACAAGAATTTTACATAATATGCGTACACAAGAAGAACAAATAGCATTGTTAGAACATCTTCTTTATATTGCTCGCAAACGTAGAGAAGCCGGAGAAACTGAATGGTTAGGATTTAAAACTAATATAAGTGAATCTCATAGTAGCATTACATACGAAGGTGTGGGCAAATATATTTCGGGAATTTCAAATGTAGCATGTTTGAAGGATAAAGCATACGGATATTTAGTGCTTGGCATTCAAAATGGCACTTGGGACATTGTTGGCACAAATCTGCATATGCACGAAACCAAAATAGGTAATCAGGATTATGAATTATGGCTAAGAAAAAATCTTTCTCCTATTATATCTTTTGATATAGAGGAATTTGACTATAAAGGTTCTCATATTATAATTTTTGTCATTCCAGCAACCAATACCGACCCCGTAAACTTTAAAGGAGAGGCATATATTAGAGTGGGAAGCAATTTAACCAAACTAAAAGACTTCCCCGACTATATCCGTAGAATATACAATTCACAGAAAGATTGGAGCGGTGAAATTATAGAAGACGCTACTTTTGATGATCTTGATACGGAGGCTATTGCAAAAGCACGTGAGTGGTATGCCAATAAGCATGAGCACCTACGTGAAGAAATGAAATCTTGGGATGACGTAACCTTTCTAAATAAAGCACGAATCACAAAAAAAGGAAAAATTACCAATACCGCTATTTTATTACTTGGGAAATCAGAAAGTGAGCATTTAATTTCGCCTGCAATTGCTCGCATTCGCTGGATTTTGAAAGATTCCAATGGAAATGAACGGGATTATTGTATTGAGACATGCCCCTTTGTATTAGCCGTTAGCCATATTTTTGCAAAAATTCGTAATTTAAAATATCGGTACATGAATCCGTCTTTGCTGGAATTAGTTCCTGATGAACTTGACACATATGACCCTTTTACAATTCGTGAGGCATTAAATAATGCAATAGCTCATCAAGATTATTCATATCATGGGATGATTAATGTAATTGAGCATGAGGATCGTTTGATTTTTTCTAATGTAGGAGGATTTATTCCTGAAAACATACATAATGTATTGCAAAATGATGCGCCAGAAGAACGATATAAAAATCCTTTTCTTGTTGGTGCTATGGTGGAGCTAAAAATGGTTGACACTATTGGTAGCGGTATTCGTAGAATGTTCAATTTGCAAAAACAACGTCTTTTTCCAATGCCCGACTATGATTTTGCTGACAACAAGGTTAAAGTGACAATTGTAAGCAAAGTGCTTGACATGGATTATGCCGCAATGTTAGCAAAAGACCGTTCATTAAACTTATTGGACATGGAACTACTTAGTCGAATTCAAATGCATAAATCTTTAACCGATTACGAGATAGCATATCTTCGTAAAAGAAGATTGGTTGAAGGACGTAAAAATGCGCTATATATTGCCAAAACGATTGCAAATAATATTGGAAAAAAAGCAGACTATACAAAGAATAAAGGACTAGATGACAAGTATTACAAAGAATTGCTAACAAAGTTCGTCAAACAACATAAGAGAGTCTGCCGTAAGGACGTAGATGATTTATTATTTACAAAATTACCTGACGCACTGACTGAAAGACAAAAAATGACTAAAATAGGGCATCTACTTTCTGCATTGAAGAAAAAAGGGATTATTCGATTAGGCGAAAAGAAAATGTGGGAATACATTAACCCCAAATAGACTTCTCGCACAAGTCGAAATTTGCGAGAAATTTGCGAGAAATTTGCGAGAAGTCTGCAAAAAATAAACACATAAATATATAATAATTAAACATATAGCCTTTCTCGCATTTTTAATATATAAAGAACAATAAAACTTTTTGGGGCAAATCATCTAATTTATTAGGAGATTGTTTGAAAGAATTATTCTATCTTTGTAAATTATAATAAAAAACTATTTCACGAAAATATATCTAAAATATAATGGAACGTTTATATCCGGCATTGATTATTGAGACGCTCAAGAATGTGCGCTATCCCGGCAATGGGAAAAATATCGTGGAACTCGACATGGTTGAGGACGATATTCGCATCGATGGCAACAAGGTGTCGTTCTCGCTCATTTTCGAGAAACCTACCGACCCTTTCATGAAATCGCTCGTTAAGGCAGCCGAAACGGCTATCCTCACATATATCTCTCCCGAAGTGGAGATTAAGGGTAATATTGCGGTGAAAACACGCAAACCATTGCCCGAAAAACCGGTCAATCCGCTCCCCGGTGTGAAAAACATCATCGGTGTATCATCAGGCAAAGGAGGTGTGGGCAAATCAACCGTGGCAAGTAACCTTGCTGTGGCTCTTGCTCGCGAAGGTTACAAAGTGGGATTACTAGATGCCGACATCTTCGGCCCCTCGGTGCCTAAAATGTTTGGAGTGGAAGACGAACAGCTTTTTATGCACAATGTAGATGGTCGCGACCTCATTATCCCTATCGAAAAATATGGAATAAAACTACTTTCAATAGGTTTTGTGGTCGACAAGAACTCCCCGGTATTGTGGCGTGGCGGTATGGCATCAAATGCGCTTAAACAACTCATCACCGATGCTGATTGGGGCGAACTCGACTATTTCCTCATCGACATGCCTCCCGGCACAAGCGACATTCACCTCACTCTTGTGCAGACCCTCGGCATTACCGGTGTGGTAATTGTAAGCACCCCTCAACAAGTGGCTCTTGCCGATGCTCGCAAAGGTATTGCTATGTTTACCGGCGATAAAGTAAACGTGCCCATCTTGGGATTGGTTGAAAATATGGCATGGTTCACCCCGGCGCCTCACCCCGAAGAACGTTATTACATCTTCGGCCGTGAAGGGGGAGTGGAACTCGCAAGGGAATTAGGTGTTAAACTTCTCGCTCAAATCCCCGTTGTGGGAACAATATGCGAAAGGGGCGACAATGGAGCTCCTATCGCTCTTGAGGATAGCATTGCCGGACAAGCATTTATGCACCTCGCCCACGAAACAATCGATGCAATAAATACACGCAATAACGATCTTCCTCCAACGGTAAAGGTTGATGTATCAAAACGATAAAAAGCCTCATTTTGCATTATGAAAAAGTGGATTTTTACAACATTATTTCTTGCTATGCTTACTATCTTTTTGGGTAAGGGCAATAATAGAAACGTAATGCAATCGTCTAATTTGACGGTGACTAGTGGAGAGTTAAAGCACCTCAATCTCTATTCGCCTGAAATGAATGAGACAATTAAGGTTGACGTATGGACCCCAGATGGCTACACCAAAGAGGTGAAATATCCGGTAATTTATATGCACGATGGGCAAAACCTTTTTGACGCCAATTCCACATGGAATCATCAGGCGTGGGAAATTGACTCGGTAATGAGCAAATTGCTTGCTGCCGATAGTATTAAACCTGCAATCGTGGTGGGGATATATAGCGTTGACACTACCCGATTGAGCGACCTCATGCCCGAAAAACCCCTTAAATATCTCACTACCGATAGCGTCAAGACTTTTATTGACTCATATATGTGTAAAGGCCTATATCGTGCCGATGAATATTTAGCATTTATTGTCAACACATTGCGTCCGGTGATAAACGAAAACTATTCGACCGATACCACCATGCAGGCCACCTCGATAATGGGGTCGAGCATGGGAGGCTTGATTTCGATATATGGCATGTGTGAATATCCCAATATCTTTGGCTCGGCAGCTTGCCTGTCAACACACTGGAGCGGAGCGATTAATCGCAACGACGATTTCCCCTCGGCTATGCATCGATATCTAACCGAGTCGCTTCCTCGCACCGGAGAGCATCGACTATATATGGATTGTGGTGACAAAACTATCGATTGGGTATATATCCCATATTTTCATCAAATGAATGCCCTTGCCGACTCGCTCGGATATAAAGGCAACCGCTTGATGACGCCTTTCTTCCCGGGTCACGCCCACGAAGAACGAGCATGGGCAAGCCGTGTGTCTGAACCATTGAAATTTATATTGAAGAAATAATACTCAGCTATGCCAAAAGCTAAAAGCACATGGGTCATAGGCATATTGTTGCTATTCATGTTCATATGCTATGCGATATTCGAGTGGTTCAT
The DNA here is from genome assembly GCA_045576735.1 of Muribaculaceae bacterium. Taxonomy (GTDB): domain Bacteria; phylum Bacteroidota; class Bacteroidia; order Bacteroidales; family Muribaculaceae; genus RGIG4079. The sequence goes on along the minus strand of JAZNGZ010000061.1, from coordinate 6,483 downwards.
GCCCTACTCGGGCGACGACCTCGCTTATATCAGCTCCACTGTTGATTACGTCAACCAACGTTCAGTATTTCACATGCCATTTAAATGGGCTGGACACTGGCTTGGTAGCAACGGACGTTTCGCCAACATGATTTTTCTTAGCATAAGCCCCATTTTTCCCCATTGGCTAATGGCTTTGCTCAATGCCACATTCATCATGACGATGATATATTTCATCGTGAAGTTATGTGATTTCAAGGGCAAAGACGTTGCCGGAAAAGTTTTTGTAATATCTATCATAACATTCGCTTTCTGCTGGTGGGATTCTATGCAAGTATATGATTGCATATATAACTACATCTTAAGCACTGCTCTAGGACTTGCCTTCATCAAATCGCTAATCGACAATCGGCCTGTTAATAGCAAATGGGGCACAGCACTATTCGCTACATTAGCATTTGTAGCAGGAGGAATGCACGAAGCAATGAGTGTATCTTTACTATGTGGCATAGCTGCCTATGCCTTTATCAACCGCAATTTTTATGCCTCGCTCAATAGGTCTCATCGAATAGCACTAAAAGCCTTTATATGCGGTGTCGCCATCGTGTTTTTTGCTCCGGGCATATGGATTAGGTTTGGGGGCAATATCACACCCGACGACCCTTTACACATCTTATTGTTAAAGAGCGACTTCATTGCATTAGCATTACTCGCTATGACAGTTGTGGGACTATGTATAGCACCTTGGAGAAAAAATATCATTGAAGCAATCCACACTCCATGGATTATATTTGCTGTGGCAGCTACCGCATCATTATGTTTTAGTGCGGTGTCGGGCATCATCGGACGTAGCGGATGGTTCGCACAAACCTTTGCTCTTATTGCAATCGTAAAATGGGCCAACGACCACAGCTATAAAATCAACCGCATTGTAGGTGGGGTGGCGTCAACAATTCTAATATCAGCCATTGCCTTTCACTTAGTGGAAGTAACCCGCTGGCAAATTAAGGTAGGCAAAGAGGCCGAAGATGTGACCTCTTTGTACCAACGCTCCACAAACGGACAGGTATTCTACGATGCCACACGCGACAATCAATTGCCATGGTGGAATCTTAACAAAAATCGAGGTGTACCCGATGCCGATGACTTATATCTGCTCACCACATTCTCAACCTATTACAGCAATAGCGGCCAGCCGTTGGTTGTACTACCCACAGAGGTTGCCAATATTGATTTCAGTAATTTTGCCGACAATGATGAGCTACATCTCTCTAATGGTGACATTATAAAAGCGGGCAAAACCTCAACAGGAACCATTTTTCAATCCGAAAGAGAGAATATATCAATCTATCTAATCAACAAAGACGGCAAGGACTGGGTTATCACTCCATTTACATTAGAAAAATACAACGGATTGCAACTTAATCATTACACCCCTTGCGTACTCGACCCCGGCGACCGATTAACCCCACTTGAATAATCTTATTTAGTTAAAAATCATCAACTTTCAACCCATTACAAACTACTATAAAAATTGGGCAATTTGCCGATTTTGCACTTTAAATTTAGTTAAAAGCCTTTTAAATCTCTTTATTTTTGTCTCAAAATACGTATTTTTGTAGGGATATATACTAACTGATATAAATCTAAAAACAAAACGGCAATATTCACGATACCAACATCGTGACATATGGCGACTTAAGCGATTAAAGAGCCTTGCCAAAATTATAACCATTATGAATATAAAAAAACTTCTGCTGGCTACATCGGTAGCTCTCCTTTCACTAAGCGCATCGGCTGCAAATCCTAATGCAACTGTCGATCAAGTGCGCATCTACATCAACCCGGGGCACGGTACATATACTTCTAGTGACCGCCCAATGGCAACAATCAAACATGGTGCAGCGATGGCTGATACAGCCGGCTTCTATGAATCAAACACCAATATGCAAAAAGCATATGGGTTGCTTGATAAATTGAGAGAATATGGGGTTCCTTTTGATCCGTCAAAATCAGTTACGTATTATTATGATAGTAATGGCAATAAGAAATGGTATCAAAACAACATCCGAATGAGCCATGCCACAACAGGTATTAGCCCGGGATTAACAACCGTTGCAGAGGAAGCTCAAACGATGAATGCCGATGTGTTTATTTCCATTCACTCTAATGCAAACCAAGGGGACGGTGACAACCCCTCGGGGCACACCAATTTCAACCAACTCCTTTTCCTCCATCGTGGCTGGGACGGTGACCCATATGTAGCTGGTAGTGACAAGATTGCAAAAGCATGTTGGAATCACGCTATCAAAAATAAACACATGCATTATAACTGGCTTACCGACCCAACGTTGCCATACGATGTGGGTGACTCTAACTGGGGTAATGCTTCATCTTTCCCCGGACGAAAATACTATCCATCGGGCAAAGATGCCGATGGCAACCCTTATTGGATTAAAGGCGACGTAACATTCCAATATAATACCGACCGTAACAACTCGAGTTATACTCGCTATTATGGTGTGCTAAACCACAATATTCCCGGCTTCTTGGTTGAGGGTTATGACCACACCTATCGTCCTGCCATGCACCGTGCTATGAATGATGATGTATGTCGTCACGAAGGTGAAATGTATGCTCGTGGGCTTAACGACTATTTTGGGTGGGGCATAAAAGACAGCTATGGTAAAATTTATGGCATCGTTCGTGACCAATCGGTAACGATGAATCATACTTATTGGTCGGTGATTCAAAATCCTACACGTGACGCCAATAAATATATCGACCCTATCGATAATAAAAAGCCTCTTAATAATGTGACAGTTACGCTTTATAACTCAAATGGCGTTGCTGTTGACACTTATACTACCGATGATGAATGGAATGGAGCTTATTTCTTCAAAAAAGTAGCTCCGGGCACATATACCATCAAACACTCTCTCAATGGATACACCGAAGTTTCGCAAACTGTTACAGTTGTTGCTAATGAGACAAATTATATTGATGTAGATATGCGCACTTCCGATTCCGGAGTTCCCGTACAAGGGCATTATGCATATGGTCTTAATTTGACTAAAAACGATGAAGAAACTTATACAGCGTCGTTCAAATCTACCGGTGTTATGAGTAATGGTAAATTAATATTCACCAATTCATCAACAAAAGAACAAACTGTAATTGAAACCGGTGCTATTAAAAAAGGTTCAAATACAATAACTATTGATGCTACAAAATTTGCCGAAGGAGTAAGTTATACTTGGGCTGTGGCTTTTGACAACCCTGCTTCAGGAGGGTATTCTCTTGTACATAATGACAATTCTGTAGTGTATTCGGGTGCAGTTTTAGGTTTGGCAATTGATAATGACGAAACAAGTGCTAACTTTGGTAATATATACACTAACACAGGTTCAGGGCAAGGTATACAACGCTTCAATCCCGACCTAAGCAAGAACGGAAGCAAAGTCCTTTCGGGTTACTTCGGGATGAATGGATATTCCAACCGCTTGACTGTTTACGGTGGGAAAGTATATGTTGCAAACAATAACTCGACCAACCCCGGTGTGTGGGTGTATAATCCATCGGCTGCGACTGCGACAACTACCAATATATTGGCCAACGAAGTTAATGGTGTTGCTTTCTATGGAGAGGGAGCTAACCGTAAAATGTATACAATTAACGGAGGCGACCGCTTGGCTTATGGCTATAATATAGGTGCAAGCGACACCAAACAATCTACGGCTTCAACCACATTCTCAAATATTCAAGCAAAATTATGGAATGACGGAGATATAATAGCAACCGATAAAGGTCTATTCGTTTCTCAACGCCGATATAGAGTCGGGAACAATGCTTCTTCACCGGCATTTATGGTCGCAAGTTATAGCGACGTGATAAATTTCACATCTGAAGATTTAAGTAGCTCATTACCCGGCACAGAACGCGGTGGTATGGCATTAAGCAAAGACCAGAAAACTTTTGCAATTGTCGATGGCTGGGAGCAAACTTCAAGTTTTGTGGGTATTGAAGGAGATATTGAACTTGAGATTTATAATGTAACATGGAGTGGAAATACCCCATCATTCACTCATAGTTACACTATTCCATTGAGTGGAACACACCGTGTTGACCAATTGGCGTTTGACCATGCAAATAACCTTTATATTGCATCTCGCGAACAAGGGCTTTTGGTTTACGCAATTAAGAATCCATCACGTCAAACTGTTACTAATGGCCAAGGTACTCTCATAGGTGCTAAACCACCTACACCTCTTTATATTGTAGGAAACAGCGATGCTATTGGTAATTGGGATCCAGCAAAAGCTGTTGAATTTACTAATACTGGCAAAAACTATACTATTACACTTAACGCTCCTGCAACAGAGTTTAAGATTTCAACAGGTAAAGGTGAGACTTCAGGTGATTGGACTGCATTTGATGCTGGTAACCTCACCACCAATGATGCTATCACAAATGGTGGTACTATAAATTTGATAGCACAACATTCTTATAGCAATTTCGTTCTTCCATGGGCTGGTGTATGGAATATTACTGTATCAGGCGACCTCTCTACATTGACCGCAACTACTACAACACCTAAACCACTTCCTCCTCTTTATATCGTAGGTAATACTGCCGAACTCGGTGCATGGAATACTGAAAACGCAGTTGAAGTTGCTAATGATGGAACAAAATATACCGTTACACTCAATGAAAATGTAACAGCATTCAAAATCTCAACAAACAAAGGTGATGCTACTACATTTAATAATGGTAACCTCACTCCGGGTGGAGCTATTACAAATGGAGGCACACTCAATCTTATCGCCGATAAAGATGGTGGCAACATCGCTCTTCCATGGGAAGGTGTGTGGAATGTAACTATTGCTGGCGACCTCTCTACGTTGCATGCTTCAACTTCAACTCCTAATCCAGATGAAGGCCCCGGCATTGGTCCGGAACCCGAAGATGCGCCTAATCCCGATGCAGAGCCAACTGAAACAGATGAGGCTGAAGATGCTCAAACCGAAGGTTACTTCGCCTACGATTTGCAATCATCAAAGAGTGGCGATGTTTATACATTTAAGTTTAAATCAACCGGTGCAAGAAAGAATGGCCGCATCGTGCTTACCAACAAGTCAACCGGTGCGAAAACCGAAATAAAAACACCTATCGTAAAAGGTCAAAATACTGTAACAATTAATGCCTATGATATATTAAAAGGTGATTACACTTGGGCGGTGAAAATCAACAATAGCGCAAACAGCACCGTAACACAAGTCGCTAGCGACAACTCGATTGTATATAATGATGGAACTAGATATGCACGTATTGGTGTGGCTGTTGACAATGATCAAACAAGTGCCAACTTCGGTGCAATCTACACCATGACTGCACGAGGACAAGGTCTTCAAAAATATAATGCCGATATGACTAAAAACGGCTCAAAGATCCTTACCGGAATGTTTGGGCAAGATGATGCAAATTCTACCAATACGAATAGATATGTACGTTCAAATCGATTGGAGGTAAATCAAGGGAAAGTATATATCGCTAACTACGCTGCTCAAAATTCCGGCGTTTGGGTATATGACCCAACCGGTTCTGCTACTACTACAAAAGTATCGGGTGCAACTTATTACGAACGTGCCATTGCTTTCTATGGCGAAGGTGCTAATCGTATAGCCTTTGGTAGCCATAATTCTACCAGATATGTTCAACGATTTAATATCGGAACCAATTCAACATGGGTATCTGGTAGCCCATCGGCATATTTCTATCAAGCGGGTGTATTGGATAACGGTGATGGTGATATTCTTGTTACCAACAATGCCGTTATCGTATCGCAAAACCGATATGCGGGTAATAACTTAAGTAGTAACCCTGCATTCGCGGTGTTTGACCACAATTTGAATCTTATATTAAGGTCTAATGTGATTAACTCGACTCTTAACGGGACTAGCAATGGTGGTATGGCTATATCTCCCGACTATAAAACGTTTATGATTATTGATGGTTATAATGAAACCACTCCGGGCGACCTTAGCGTACAAGTTTATAATGTGTCTTGGAATGGTAGCACTCCAACATTTACTCATCAATATTCATTTGCGTTGAGTGGCACACGCCAAGTTGACCAAATGGAGTTTGACCATGCGGGCAACCTTTATATCGCATCTCGCGAAAAAGGTCTATTGAAATATGCGGTGAAGACTTCGGCTCGTGCTACGGTTACTAATTCTACTGCTACAGTTACCGGTTTGGGTAATCCTGTTCCTACAAATGTTGTAGCAACCCGTCAATGCTATGGCGAAGGTAGCAATACAACCGCAGGCAGTGTAGATGCTAAAATTACATGGACCGGTGATGCCGGACAATATAAGGTTTATTACCAAACTATGCGCCGTGATGCATCGGGCAACCGTGTGGAAGATAACAGCACATGGGTAGAGGCCGGTACAGCAACAATCGCATCGGGTTCTACTTCTGGCTCATTTACTCATAAAA
>JAZNGZ010000060.1:0-3130 GCA_045576735.1 Muribaculaceae bacterium | reverse complement strand
CTAAATCTCATTCTATGACTATTATCAGCGTAAAGGACCCCTTTGACCAATCTATTGTTTATGGTCAGAACGGACCAAATACAGAAAATTATGAGACTACAATATTAGTAGAATTTGGAAATAGTAATTATAATATTTATCGTAAAGAGATTCCTGAAAAATGAGACAAATTGTATTGCATCGCAGTTGTAAATTGGCTCTTATGGTATTATTTCTCGTTATAATAACTTCTTGTAACAGCATTAAAAAGAATTATTATAACTATAACGCGAAGTTAGAGATTGGGGAAAAATACCTTGGCGACATCGGAAAAGATTGCGAATCCTTATACTATTTCCCTCCAGCCGGGTTAAATTATATATTTAAAGGATATACGATATATAAAGATAGTGTAGAATTTATAGTGACACTTGATGAATCTTCTCGCATAAACACGATTATGACGAATGATGCTAATTTTAAAATTGGGAATTATAGTATTGGAGACACTGTAACAGAACATTATAATCTCCCGACAGGTCCATATTCTCGCAGAGATAGCCTACGCGGAGTTTTTATACCTATTGTAAATAATTGGGAAGTTGTATATAATCTTAAATCAAAGAAAATTATAGCATTTTACAAAAGCGCAAATCATAGAGATAAGATCATTCAGTCAGATTCAAAAACGAACTATAAGTATAATTATTCAGCAAAGATCGATTTAGGAGAAATATACAATGGACGAACTAAATTGAGTAAAATAAAAATTCCGTTAACCGATAAATATGTTGAAATGAATGTTGCAACATTATATAAAGATAGAATCAGATACACAATTGCTGTAGATGATAATCAGAAGATTATCTTAATTAGGTGCTGTCTTAATAATGTTGACAATTCCAAACGGAAAAGTAAAGGTAAAATCATAATTAAACCTGGAATTGAAGGGTGTTATGTAAAATATAATGATGGGTGGTTTTCTGAGTTTTCATCTCTTAAGCAATATGACGAGGGCTATTCGACCGGACAATTTGTGAAATACATATATTTAAAATAGGTTATAGCAATGGCACGAAACATCACAGCGATTATAGCGACATGGGTGGCGATAGCATGCACGGCCGCAACCCCCGATTCTCCGATGGAGTTTACGATAGTACCACCGTCGCCCGAAGTTGCATCATTGATTAAATATAACAATATAGATATTTCCCCTTTCTCCGGCCAACCAAACATCAATTTACCTATATATACTGTGAGAGAGGGCTCTATTGAGTTGCCAGAAATTGCAACTGGGATGACAACGTTTGATATGCAAACAGGTCATGTAGTTATGCAATTCAAGTCGTTTAATCCAAGCATGTCGATAATCGCTCACGAATTTAAACATAGCTCTCAATTTGATACGGGAGAATTAAGTCTGAGCGAAGGGAAAACATATAAAACGCCATTATTATACGATAAAATTGATGAAGTAGAGGCGTATAAACGCGGGAGTTATTATGGAGGCCCTAAATATAGTATTGATAATCTCCCTCAATTATATGCTGCACTCTCTGATACTCAGAGAAATTGTTTTAATGTTAATGAATTGAAACAATATGTAGGCATAAATTTATCAGAGAAGCATGTAAACCAATTGAAACATAGACTTAGAACCACATTTCAACAAGCTGTTAGATTCAATGGAACCACGTATTATTAGTTATATGAGTAATTTAGGTAAAATAATCGTTTTGATTATTTTATATATCGCGTTATTCGGTAGTTGTAGTGTTGGTCAGCGACATGTGCAACGAACCGGGTTATATCGACTTGTAAATGGGTATGATATATATGCTACGATTTCAAATAGGTGCGAGTGGCCAAAAGAAGCTCTAGTAGAGATTCAAAACGATAGCATAGTAACGTATTATATTCAGGGTAAACAACCTATTGTGGCCGAATACATCATAAAGAATGACACCATGATTGTACATTCTGATAAATTTGAAATCGATTTTATCTACGATGAAATTGAATATGACTCATATATTGTAACCATGTCACCTGAAACACCTCTCATTAGTCATGGCAAATTGAATGATTTCCAAGTAGGTGATTGTGACACATTTCTTATTAAAGATGATTTTGCCTTGTTAATAGCCACTAATTCCCGAAACTTAAATTCTCATTTAGTTCGCATAAAACCCGATAATAAATCGGAGATAAGATAACATTAATATTAAAACCAAATAGATATGAAATTTGCAGTGTTTTTTATTTTTGCATTAAGTGCTATTGGAATTTCTCACGCAAGCGAGCCTAGATTGTTGAGTTATAAATATGGCCCGCCAGTAATATCTAAACTGGATAGTGTAGAAATTAAACTAATTAATTGGGACGTGAATTTTGAGGAATATTACGGTATTGATAGAAAGGCGTTTGATCAGACTTTTGAATATATGAGCAACAATTCTTTAAACAATAATTCGATTGCATATGTCAAAATAAAAGATGAACTATCCTTAGATATGTTTCTGTCACTTATAATGTGGACAATCGAGCCATATCCAAGTGAAGCAATCTCAATTTTCCCCAATGAAATTTTGAGGCGGAGTAAAGGATATAACACAGAGAATCACGGCATAATGCAAGGCTCCGCATCAAACGACGACCCACTCCAAATTAGAGGTAAGATAACTCTTTACACACCGTACGGAAGAAGAATTGCCTACATATCTAACCATTCCATAGACATTTTAAATCATCGCTACAGATTAGGCAAGGCTTTAGAGGAATTGTTATTAAGCATAAAATTCACCTATGAAAAAGGCTCAGGCGTAATTTAGTGTGGGTATGCAAAAAGCTTAGAAATGCGAATCACCAATTAAGGTGAGAGCAAAAGCTCCTCCACTAAAGTAGAAAAGCTCTCCTCCTAAGGTAGGAGAACGCCGAAGGCCTCGCATGTGGGCGAGCAGTGTTAGTCGGCGAAGCCGGTACACGATTGCGAGACCCACTGCAACACGGCGAAGCCGGGAGGAGGTATGATGCAGTACCCCTCAGTCACTACGTGACAGCTCCCCTGAATCAAGTGAGCAGGTGATTGAGACAAAAGAACAGAAGAACAGATTTTCAGAGACAAAATTTATGTCATTATGTTCTTGTG
>JAZNGZ010000059.1:0-14282 GCA_045576735.1 Muribaculaceae bacterium | reverse complement strand
AATGACTTCTCCGACAAGTACATTAAAAATGTGGCAAAAAAATTAAACAATAGACCTCGTAAAAAATTAAATTTTTCAACCCCTAAAACGGAATTCTTCAAACAAATTGCTATTTTTGCACTTGCTAGTTGAATCTGCCTCAAAATATTAAATGCAATAGATTTGATAAATTTCTATGATTTTTCGTAACTTTGTAGCATTAATAACTAAATTAGGATAATTATGTCGATTGATAATATTATATCGCAAGCTGTCGCTAAGGCCGTGAAAGAGCTTTACGACATTGATGTGGAAGCATCTTCTATCGTGCCTCAAACAACTAAAAAAGAGTTTGAAGGAAACCTCACAATCGTTGTATTCCCTTGGGTAAAGGCTGCTCGCAAAGCACCTGAAGCAGTGGGAACCGAGATAGGGGAGTGGTTGGTAAAAAACGAGCCTGCCGTGAATCGTTTCAATGTGATTAAAGGCTTCCTCAACATCGTTATCGAACCAACTTTCTGGAATTCGGTTATAGCCAACATCGTGGCTACTGAAAATTATGGTATCACTCCTGTAACCGACGACAGCCAATTGGTGATGGTGGAATATTCTTCACCCAACACCAACAAACCTCTTCACCTCGGTCACGTGCGTAACAACCTACTCGGTTTCAGTCTCTCTGAAATACTCAAAGCATGTGGCAACAAAGTTGTGAAAACAAACATTGTGAACGACCGCGGTATCCACATTTGCAAATCAATGCTCGCTTGGCAAAAGTGGGGCGAAGGTCTCACTCCCGAAAAAGCCGGTAAGAAGGGCGACCACCTCATCGGTGATTTCTATGTATTGTTTGACAAACATTACAAAGCTGAAGTGAAAGAGTTGATGGAATCACAAAACCTTTCACAAGAAGATGCCGAAAAAGCATCGCCATTGATGCAAGAGGCTCGCGAAATGCTTCGTCGCTGGGAACAAAAAGACCCCGAAATTCGTTCATTGTGGGAAATGATGAACTCATGGGTATATGCCGGATTTGACGAAACATACAAACGTATGGGTGTTGACTTCGACAAAATTTATTACGAAAGCGACACTTACCTCGAAGGTAAAGACAAAGTGCTCGAAGGTCTTGAAAAAGGCATTATGTATCGCAAAGAGGACAACTCAGTGTGGGCCGACTTGACCAACGATGGTCTCGACCACAAACTACTCCTACGTAGCGATGGCACTTCGGTGTATATGACTCAAGATATTGGTACAGCAAAACTTCGTTACCAAGATTATCCTATCGATAAGATGATTTATGTGGTGGGTAATGAACAAAACTACCACTTCCAAGTATTGTCATTGCTTCTTGACAAACTCGGTTTCAAATGGGGTAAAGACCTCGTTCACTTCTCTTATGGTATGGTTGAACTTCCCGAAGGTAAGATGAAAAGCCGTGAGGGAACAGTTGTTGATGCCGACGACCTTATGGACGAAATGGTCAACACAGCTCGCGAAGTATCACGCGAACTCGGAAAACTCGATGACTGCACTGCCGAAGAAGCCGAAGCAATCACCGAAATGGTAGGTCTTGGCGCGTTGAAATACTTCCTCTTGAAGGTTGACCCTCGCAAAAATATGACATTCAACCCTAAGGAGTCAATCGACTTCAATGGCAACACCGGACCATTTATCCAATACACTCATGCACGTATTCGCTCGGTGATGCGTAAAGCTGCCGATGCAGGCTTCGTGATTGGTGATTACTCAGCAGTTGAACCTAATGAAAAAGAAATTGCACTTATCCAACGTCTTGCCGATTTCCCTGCTGTGGTTAACGAGGCCGGTCGCAACTATAGCCCTGCTCTTATTGCCAACTATGTGTATGAACTCGTGAAAGAATATAACCAATTCTATCACGACTACTCAATCCTTCGCGAAGAAAACGAGGCTGTACGCTCATTGCGTCTCACTCTCTCGGATTGTACTTCTAAAGTAATCAAAACCGGCATGAGCCTCCTCGGTATCAACGTGCCCGAAAGAATGTAAAATCCTTTAATATTTATCAAATAATAAATTTCTAAAATTATGGAACAAAACTATTATCAACCCGAACAATATGCTTATCGTTCGGAACAATCAATCGCTCAAACATTGAGCGCTGTTATGAAGCAAGTTTACATGAAAATGTTTCTTGCATTGCTCGTGACCGGATTCGTATCAATGTGGGTAGCCGGTAGTGAAACATTACTCTTAACAATATTTGGCAATTCTTATGGAATATGGATATTGATGGGTGTTGAAGTATTACTCGTTATTGCAATTACTGCCGCCATCAATAAAATTAGTTCTGCTATGGCAACCATTCTATTCTTCCTCTTTGCCATTGTGAATGGATTAAGCATTGCTCCTATATTCCTACTCTTCACCGGAGAATCTATTGCAAGCACATTCTTTATCACAGCAGCCACTTTTGGTGCTATGAGCCTTTATGGCTATTTCACTAATACCGACCTTTCTAAATTCGGTTCGATTTTGGTTATGGCTCTTATAGGTCTTATCATCTGCTCTATTGTAAATATTTTCATGGCAAGCGAATCTTTATATTGGATAATTTCGGGTGCCGGTGTGTTGATTTTCGTTGGTCTCACTGCTTGGGATACTCAAAAAATCAAACAAATGGCAATCTCAATGCCCAATGCTTCTGATGGTCGCCTTGCTACTATCGGAGCATTAAGCCTATATCTCGACTTTATCAACCTATTTTTATACTTGTTGAGATTCCTTGGCAATCGCCGATAATAATCAATCTAAATAATAAAACAACCCGGCTTGATTTTCTTGCCGGGTTTTTAATGAATATGAGTCAAACGTGGAATAAATATAAAGAAAACTACTCGGCGATTATTAGCCTCGGTATTCCCATTTTGATAGGGCAATTAGGCTCTATCGTTGTGGGATTTGCCGATACTATTATGGTAGGGCGTTATTCCACTGAGGCTCTCGCTTCGGCTTCATTTGTCAACAACCTATTTTACACGGCAAATTTCGCCTGTATGGGCTTTACCTATGGACTCACCCCCTTGATTGGCGCAATGTTCTCACAAGGGCGCAAAAACACCATAGGGGAGATTCTCCGCAATGGGGTAGTGCTAAATCTCATTTTCTCTCTGCTCATCACTTGTGTGATGTTTCTTTTCTACATCAATGTTGACAAAATGGGGCAACCCGATGAACTCCTTCCTCTCATTCGCCCATACTTCCTTTTATTCCTCGTTGGATTGATTCCCACTTCACTATTCAACGTGTTTGCTCAATGGTCCTATGCCATAGGAAATTCACGAATGCCCATGTGGATTATTCTCATTTCAAACATCGCAAATATCATAGGCAACTGGCTATTAATCTACGGCAACCTCGGTTTTCCCGAAATGGGGCTCAACGGTGCCGGAATAAGCACACTCATTGCCCGTATTATTTGCCCCATAGCCATCGTTGCAATATTCTTTGGACTAAAGAAATATCGCGAATATAGTCAAGGATTTTTCAACAGCAGTGTGAGCTATAAAAAACAAAAACATATCACCCTCACATCACTCCCTATTGCGCTACAACTATCGCTCGAATCGGGGTCGTTCACCTTCGCCGCCGTAGTGGCAGGTTGGCTTGGCGCCATCGAATTGGCAGCCTATCAAATCATTGTTATTGTGGGCACTCTCGGTTTTTGCATCTATTATAGTATGGGGTCGAGCGTGTCAGTCTTGGTAGCCAACGCAGCCGGTCGCAACGACAAAAAAGGTATGCGACAAGTGGCATTTGCCGGCTATCACATTATGCTCACCCTCGCCACCTTCTCATCATTTATCTTCATCTTTTTTGGTCGCGACTTGATGACCATATTTACCGACGATGCCGTGGTGATTGCCACCGCATCTACATTGATTTTCCCACTTGTGCTATATCAATTGGGTGATGCCACACAAATCAACTTCTCAAATGCCCTTCGCGGCACCTCAAACGTGATGCCTATGCTATGGATAGCCCTTGTGTGCTACGTGATAGTGGGTGTACCGGCCACCTATCTCCTCGCCATTCCCGCATCATTAGGTATCTTCGGCATCATTCTCAGCTTCTCTATCCCCCTCTTCCTTGCCGGAGCCCTCTTCCTTTACTTCTTTATGAAAACAACCGCATCAAACTCTCTGAAATAATTACTTTATAAGCATCCTTCATTTTATTTTGAAAATAACTTATAGCATATTGAGAGGTTGAAGGGCTTCGATTATTTCAGATTGAGATAATGAACGACTTTCTGAAAGTGTTTGTGCAAAATCATTGGCTATACGTTGCACTTCGGGGTGCGAAAAAATGCGTTGGAGATAGTCAAAGTTTTTATTGAACAATATTTCTACTTCGTCTTTTTCAAGATCACATTCTTTTTTTCCTTCCTCTACAAAGAAATCAATCATCATTTGTTTTGTTTTGTGATTGATAAATTTGTGGTGTAATACATAAGTGCGACATAGTATATTGGACAACATCATACCCATCATCAACCTAAATTTTTCTATGTTATGATTTAATACGTTTCGAGGCGATATGACGGTGTTTCCATTGATTATTAATTGAGGAGTATACTGAACGGCACAAACAGCGTCAGAATCGAGATAAATGGCCGATATAAGATTTTCTACATCCCATATCACAGCACTCATTGCCACTCCTGTCAATCCGTAGCATTTATCATCCTCGTCTTTATATTTTAAATCAATATTCATAGTTCTTTATATCATTCAAAGGAGATTTCCCTCTTAATATGAGAAATCTCCTTTGATTATATTCTTATCTTTTATTTTAGTTTACAACCATAATTTTTGTGACAGGTGTTTCATCAGCTGCAATCTCTCCTTGAGATGCGTAAACTGAATAAACTCCGGCTTTAACACGATTACCATTCAAATCGCATCCGTCCCAAGTCACTTTTCCTCCTTGTGATACACATGTGTAACATGTATTACCATTGGCATCCACAATTTTCACATTAGAATTTTGCATCAAGCCATTAATTGTTATCCAACCTGTATAATCGGGTTTAACCGGATTGGGATAAACATATACATCCGAATAATTTTCTTTAGCAAGTGATGATGATGGATTATACTCAACTAATCCGTTTGCTGTACCCATAAACACCGATTTTGTCATAGGGTGAACATACACACTATATGCTATACCGGGAGGAAGCATACTATTATCAGATGTGAAGTGGTTATATATTTTCTCTCCATTTTCATCAACATAATAAACACCATTGCTAGTTGTAGCAAGCCATTTATTATTGTTTTCATCTACACTTATGCTTAATATAGTGAGCGCGTCAAGAAGATAACCCGAGTATCCTGTTCCCGATTCATTTTTCAACTTCAATCTTTTCACTGTCATTGAGGGGTCGGTAGCTTTAGAAGGATCTGTGATTTCAAATACACCATTAGTTGTACCCACCCACACATGACCATTTTCATCTTCTACCAAAGATGAATATTGATATGGATCAAATATATTTCCATCTTGGTCAACAAAATAATCCCACAAATAATAAGTATCATCAGAGGTATCGGCATATGTTCCTTTGGTATCATAAGCAACTACATAACCGCTCCATTTACCGTCGCTTATAAAAATCATATTTGATTTTTTACATATCAATAATTGAATATCGCGTTCGCTTTTGAATTCTCCTAAACTAATAGGAATCCAATCTTCGGCGGTAGTAGTTTCTTTTTTACGTGCTTCGGCCGGCAATATATGCAAACATGGATCACCCACTTTTCCCACTTCATTGGCACACCATAGGTTATTATCCTTGTCAAATGCTAGACTAAACACACGACATCCATAAATAGCTAATAACGTACTATTTTTTTCATGATAATGTGCAACCTGTTTTCCATCTTTTATCTTATATATACCATCGAAATAGGTTGATAAATAATAAGTATCGGGGTCTTCAGGGTCAAACACTAAATTAAATGAACTATAAGGTTTTCCATCTTTACGTAGATAATTAGGACTTGCTCCATTAACCGATTCCAAGCCCGATGAAGTGGCATCTTCTATTTTATCTCCATCAATAGTATTGACATAAGAGAACCACCATGTATTTCCAACAAAACCGTTAATATATTTCGATTCACCATGATTAGATACAAACACTTTACCATTGGCATTGCTTGTGATATAGAAAGGATAGTCAACCGTAAATGAAGTGGGTTTTGTTTTATCTTTCACCACATCGGCATTGCCCGATTCTATATTATAATTAGCAATACCATTATTATCTCCTGCCCATATATCATTAGGATTGTCCCATATAGATAATGTTTGAGATTTTAAAGATCCGGGAAGTTTAGAATGAGTATTTTTTACACCTGATGAAGTAATTGAATAAATCACACTATCAGATGAAACAAAATAATAATCATCTTTACCTTTAATTAGTTGAGTAACCGATTGTGTGGCATCTAATGATGTAGCATTAATTTTATTTAATTCAAAATCAATAGTATACAGATTTATATTTTTATTTGATGCATAAACAAGCATTTTATTTTCACTGATGCCTTGTAAATCATTGAAATAATTTCCTGAAGCTATGTTAGTGAAATTATCAAATGAATCAAATCGGCCATCTTTATGTATATAATACAATGCATGATTTTGATCTACAACTACATAATCACCTACACATGTAATAAATGATATTTCTTTGTTATACACGCCCGATGTTTTCACTTGATGATTACTTTCATCATAAACAACAATACCAAATTTAGTGGCAAAATATATACAATTATCATTAAAAGACACATCAATAACATCGGGTGAATAAGTCAAAACTGCATCTTTAAGAACAGGCACATTTACCACTTTTCCATTATCATATAAAAGATCAATATTGCCTGTTGAATAGGTTATAACAAGATATTTTCCTTTATTATTATAATAGATTTTATTTACCTTATTTTCGGTCAATTTATTAAGTGAAGAGTAGGTATAATTTTCCTGGGTATTCTTGTCATAGGAATATAGACTATTTCCCGACACAAAATAAATTTTATCGGGAGTTTGTTCCATTTGCGATACTTTAGTATATCGCGAATAAATCTTCCAACTACCCGCATCTTTTTGTGCAAAAGTAAAAAATGGTATTACGGCTATTAAGATTAATAAAACTCTTCGCATCATAATAATATATATTTATTAATTTATAATCATAATTTTAGTTACTGCTCCCGATGATTGTTCATTTTCATTTTGCGATACAAAAACAAAATAAACACCCGATTTCACTCGTTCACCGGCTCCATTACAACCGTCCCATGTAGCCATACCTCCCTCTGAACGTGTAGTATGGAATACATTGCCGGCCGAATCGGTTATTTTTACAAGTGAATTATCCATTAATCCGGTTATTGTTATCAACCCTGTGTATTCGGGTTTCACTGGATTGGGATATGCATATATTTGTGAATAATCTTCTTTGGCTGGAGATGAATCGCTACTATATTCGGCCAAACCATATTGAGTACCCATATACACAATATTACTTAATGGATGAGCATATACTGTGTATGTATCACCACCGGGGTAATAACTATTTTCTTCGGTAAAATGCTCTAATATTTGTGTGCCATTTTCGTTGACAAGATACACTCCGCTACCCATTGTTCCTATCCATTTGCGATTTGAATTATCTACCGAAATACTTGTCACATGAATAGCATCGAGCAAATAATCGGCATAATTCGTACCATCATTGCGAGGAACTTTCAATCGATTAATTGTCATATCTTTATTCGTAGCATTACGTGGATTGGAAATTTCAATGACACCATCGGTAGTTCCTACCCACACTCGTCCATTTTTATCTTCCACCAACGAACACACATAGACAGGATCATATGATTTACCATCTTGGTCTATAAAATTATCCCACAACATGAAAGTATCATCGCTAGTGTCGGTATAAGTACCTTTTGTGTCATAAGCTACAACATAACCACTCCATTTTCCGTCACATAAAAATATCATGTTTGATTTTTTACATATAAGAATATTTACATCCTTTTCGGCTTTGAAGTCGCCAAGTTTTATAGGTATCCAATCTTGAACAGTAGTAGTTTCTTTCTTACGTGCCTCTGCCGGAAGAATGTGCAAACTGGGTGAACCTTCTTTGATTATTTCATTTGTGCACCACAAGTTATTTTCTTTGTCAAAAGCAATAGCATTAACACGACAACCCCACGACTCGGTCAATGAACTGTTTTCGGGATTATATCGAGCTATTGTTTTACCATCTTTTACTTTATATAATCCTTCCCAATAGCTTCCCAAATAGAATATTTCATCATCTTCGGGGTCTATAGTGAGTTGATATATATCATATAATACCTCCTTATTGGGATTGGAACGATGTGATGCTATTATTTCAGTAGGAGTAACATCCTCAATTGTGGAGTTTTCAATAGTGCTTATATGAGCTTTTCTTTTATATGAAAAACCGTGATATACCGATTCACTTTTATTTGAAATATAAAGTTTTCCACTTTTGTCGCTTGTTATAAATACGGGATAATCCACACTTATAGCTTGGGGCTTGAACTTATCATGTAACACGGTAATTTCTCCGCCTGATATGTCATAATTAGCTAAACCGTCAGCATCACTTACCCACAATTCATTAGGATTGTCCCAAATTGAAATTATTTGTGATGCCAATTCCGATGATAATGTTGAATGAGTGTGTTTCTCTCCATCGGTCGATACTGAATATATAGTTCCTCCCGATGTGTAATAATATTCATCTTTGCCATAACATAAATTTTCGGTATTGCGATTAGTCACCAATGCTTGAGAATTGATTCTATTATTTTGGAAATCTATTGTAAATATATTTAGATTTTTACCGGTAGATTTTACAAGCATTTTATTATCGCTAATACCTTCTAAATCATCTATATAATTACCATTAGCAATATTTTTGTAATTATTGTAATTTTCAAATCTCGCATCTTTGTGAATATAATATAGAGCATGATTTTGGTCTATCACAATATAATCCCCCACAGCAGTGATTAGTGACACTTCTTTATCATAAACGCCCGAATATTTAACTTCTTGACGCTTTTCATTAAAAACTACAACACCAAATTTAGTGGCAACATAGATATAGTCATCTAAAAATGTAACATCATTAATTTCAAGCGAATAATTTAGTGTTGAATTTTTTATTTCAGGCAAATTCACTACTTCGCCATCATTATATAAAATGTCGATATTTCCTGTTGAATATGTAATAACAAGATAATCCTTATCCCTATTATAATATAAATTGTCAACTATATTATCGTTCAATTTATTTTGTGAAGTGTAGTTATACACCTCTTGTGTTTCTTTATCATAAGAATAAAGATAATTTCCCGATTGGAAATATACTTTGTGAGGTGTTTGCACTATCTTCTGTATATCGGAAAACATAGAATATACTTTCCAATTACCCACGGCTGTTTGAGCTACGGCAGTAGTAAATGAAACAAAGGCTATTAATATTAACAAAAGTCTTTTTATCATAATTATATATTTTCCAATTTATCAATCAACTTGGCAGTAGCGCGTCCGCGATGACTTATCTTATTTTTATCTTCGCTGCTCATTTGAGCAAATGTCAATTCACTCTCAAGGGGTCGGAATATAGGGTCATAACCAAAACCACTATCACCGGCTCGTTCACAGGTAATAACACCCTCAACAATACCATCCATTAAAGTGATTTCTTCACCCATAATCAATGCAATTACTGTGCGAAAACGTGCATTACTATTTTCTTTACCTTGCATATTTCTCAACAATAATTCCATATTGGCTTGTGAATCGTGATTTTCACCGGCATATCGTGCCGATTTCACACCCGGTTCACCTCCAAGCGCTTCCACTTCAAGACCTGTATCATCGGCAAAACAGTCGTAACCATAATGCTCTTTAATGTAACGGGCCTTGATTTCAGCGTTACCTTCGAGAGTTTCGGCAGTTTCGGGTATATCTTCGTTACAACCTATTTCTTTTAAACTCAATATTTCGAATTTGCCACCAATAATATCTCTAATCTCCTCTAATTTGTGGAGATTATTGGTGGCAAACACTATCTTTTTTGGGTTTGTCATACTTTTATCTTTAATATTTAAAGTAAAGTTATAACGAAAATAACACCTAAATTATTATCCTACAACAATATTGACAATCTTGCCCGGAACAACTATAATCTTGCGAATAGTTTTACCATCGAGCCATTTAGCAGCACCTTCGTGAGCCAAAGCAATCTTTTCAACCTCTTCGCGAGCTGTATCGGCTGCCACTTCTATATTGAAACGAGCTTTACCATTAAATGATACTGCATATGTCACTTTATCTTCTTTGAGATATTCTTCGTTGTAAGAAGGCCATTGAGCATCACAAATAGAGGTAGTGTTACCTATTTCATGCCACAATTCTTCGGTGATGTGAGGCGCAAATGGAGCCAACACAATGAGAACTTGACTCAACACTTCTTTATTAGCTGATTTCAATGAATTGAGTTCGTTTACACAAATCATAAACGCACTGATTGAAGTGTTGTATGAAAAATGTTCAATATCGAAAGTTACTTTCTTGATAAGTTTGTGTACCGCTTTTAATTCTTCGCGTGAAGGCTCACCTTCGGTAACTGCAAGTTTGTCACCTTTATAGAACAATCCCCAAAGTTTTTTCAAGAAACGGTTCACACCATCAATACCATTAGTATCCCATGGTTTGCTTTGTTCGAGCGGACCAAGGAACATTTCATAAAGACGAAGAGTGTCGGCACCATAACGTTCTACAATGTCATCGGGGTTAACCACATTAAACATTGATTTCGACATTTTTTCTACGGCATAACCACACACATATTTATCATCTTCGAGTACAAATTGTGCATCATTGAATTCGGGACGCCAGTTGCGGAACTTTTCTATATCAAGTATATCATTGCTCACAATGTTTACATCTACGTGGATAGGTGTAACATTATAATCTTTTTTCAAATTATAAGATACAAATGTATTAGTATCTTTTATACGATACACAAAGTTACTGCGACCTTGAATCATACCTTGATTTATAAGTTTCTTGAAAGGTTCTTGTTCGCACACTTCGCCCATATCATAAAGGAATTTATTCCAGAAACGGCTATAAATCAAGTGACCTGTAGCATGCTCAGTACCACCAATATAAAGGTCAACATTACGCCAATATTCATTAGCCTCTTTTGAAACCAACGCATCATTATTGCGAGGATCCATATAACGAAGGTAATATGCACTTGAGCCTGCAAAACCTGGCATAGTGCAAAGTTCGATAGGATAACCTTCTTCGGTAGCCCAATTTTTTGCGCGTCCCAATGGAGGTTCACCTGTTTCGGTAGGAAGATATTTATCCACTTCAGGAAGCAATAATGGAAGTTTGCTTTCATCCATCATTTGAGGCACACCATCTTTATAATATACAGGGAATGGCTCACCCCAATAGCGTTGACGGCTGAAGATTGCATCACGTAGACGATAATTTACTTTGATTTTACCAAGACCTTTTTCGCTGATAAATTTCTTAGTTGCCGCAATAGCATCTTTCACTTCAAGACCATTAAGATCGAGTTCGGCACCTTTTGAATTTATCATTTTACCGGCTTTGGCATCAAAACTTTCTTCGCTCACATCACAACCTTCAATCAATGGAATGATAGGAAGATTAAAATGACGAGCAAAAGCATAGTCACGACTATCGTGAGCAGGCACAGCCATGATGGCACCCGTACCATATCCGGCAAGTACATAATCACTCACCCACACAGGAATTTTTTCACCTGTCAATGGATTGATAGCATAAGAACCTGTAAACACACCCGAAATTTTCTTTTCAATCATGCGTTCACGTTCAGTTTTATGCTTGATACTATCAATATATTCTTTTACTTCGGCTTTTTTATCTTCAGTGGTTACCATATCTACATATGCACTTTCAGGAGCAAGCACCATGAAAGTAACACCAAAAATAGTATCGGCACGAGTTGTGAAAATTTCAAGCACTACATCACTATCAGCAATATTAAATTTCATCTCAGCCCCTTCTGAACGACCTATCCAGTTGCGTTGAGTTTCTTTCAATGAATCGGTCCAATCAATAGTGTCAAGACCATCTAGCAAACGTTGTGAATAAGCCGACACACGAAGACACCATTGATACATCAATTTTTGTTCTACAGGATAACCTCCACGAATAGATACACCTTCGCTCACTTCGTCATTTGCAAGCACTGTACCCAATTTAGGACACCAGTTTACCATAGTGTTACCAAGATAAGCAATGCGATAGTTCATCAACACATCGCTCTTTTCTTTTTCGCTATATCCTGCCCAATCTTGAGCTGTAAATTCCATTTCTTTGCTACATGCAGCATTGATACCTTCGGTTCCTTGTTTTTCGAAATTAGCTATCAATTTTGAAATATCACAAGCTTTTTGAGCATCATTGTCATAGTAGCTGTTAAACATTTTTATAAATGCCCATTGTGTCCATTTGTAATACTCAGGGTCACATGTTTTTATTTCACGATCCCAGTCATAACAGAAACCTATTTTATCGAGCTGACTGCGATAACGAGCAATATTTTGACGAGTAGTTACCTCGGGGTGTTGACCTGTTTGGATAGCATATTGCTCAGCAGGCAATCCATAAGCATCGTAACCCATTGGGTGTAACACATTGAAACCTTGAAGGCGTTTGAAACGTGAATAAATATCCGATGCTATATATCCTAGTGGGTGACCCACATGAAGTCCGGCTCCCGAAGGATAAGGAAACATGTCGAGCACATAAAATTTAGGACGATTGCTATCTATCTCAGTTTTATAAGTGTTGTTATCTTTCCAATATTGTTGCCAACGGCTTTCAATATCTTTGTGATTATATTCCATAATGAATGATATATTTGATTGATTTATTATTATTCAATTTATCTCTTTGCAAAATTAATTATATGGCTTCTATTTCTAAAATAAAGTTGTTTACGTTGAGTTTATCAATGATGTAAACAAAAATGTTTATAAACCTAATTTTTCAGAAATATCAAGCATTCGTTGAATAGGAATGCGAGCTTTTTCGGCTATTTCACTATCTACCTCTATAACCGGTTGCTCATATTTGAGACAGTTATAAAGTTTTTCAAGTGTATTTAGTTTCATATAATTACAATCATTGCAAGCACAAGTGCTATCTTCGGGTGGTGCAGGAATAAATATTTTATCGCTACATTTCTTCTTCATTTCATGAAGAATGCCACTCTCGGTTGCCACTATAAATTCTTTGGCATCGCTATTGATAGCATAATTCAACAAAGCTGCGGTTGATCCCACTTTGTCGGCAAGTATCACTATTGAATTTTTACATTCGGGGTGAACGAGCAATTTAGCCTGTGGATATTGCTTTTTCAATTCCACTATTTTTGCCACCGAGAATTGTTCATGCACATGGCATGCACCATTCCACAATGTCATATTGCGACCGGTGATGCTATTTATATAATTTCCAAGATTGCGGTCGGGTCCAAAGATGATTTTTTCTTCTTCGGAGAAACTTTCTACAATCTGACGGGCATTTGATGATGTTACCAACACATCGGTCAATGCTTTCACTCCGGCCGATGTATTTACATAACTTATCACAGTGTGACCGGGGTGCTCTTTAATGAATTTTTCAAATTCATTGGCAGGACAACTGTCGGCAAGCGAACAGCCGGCTTTTGTGTCGGGTACCAACACTTTCTTGTCGGGACATAGAATCTTGGCTGTTTCTCCCATAAAATGAACTCCACAAAGCACTATGATAGGGGCTTCTATGCGAGCCGCTATTTGAGCCAATGCAAGACTATCGCCTATATAATCGGCCAAATCTTGTATTTCTCCTTTTTGATAATAATGAGCCAATATTACAGCATTCTTTTCTTTCTTAAGTTTGATAATCTCTTCTTTGAGATTGAGAGTACTGTCAATGGGTGCATCTACATAACCTTTGTCGACATTCATCTTTTTTATTTTTATAATGTTTTCTTAAAAAAATCTATTTAAAATAATAAGTATAAAGCTTGTTGATAGCTGTGATAACTTTTTGGTGTTTTACTTGCTTTTTAACTTATAAATAAAACATTGGTGGTTATCTTTCTTTAATCAACAATTATTGTTAGTGATATA
>JAZNGZ010000058.1:0-5046 GCA_045576735.1 Muribaculaceae bacterium | reverse complement strand
TAGACAAGGTTACTATGGACTTTGCCTTCTTTGCCATTGCCTTTAATATCAAAAAAATGTGCTCAAAGATTGCCAAAGGGCTTAAAAATGGAGAAAATCTCACATTTTTCTCTCAAATCATATTTTTTAACCGCTTTTTGGGCTCCGTGAATCGAATATTCTGCAAAAAAATGAAATTTGACGATTTTAAGATTTTCGAAACCTTGCTGCTTAAAAAAGAAACTGTGTCAAAATATAGTATTTTGACACAGCCTCCCTCCTCTTGTTGTTTTTTTACACTCTATTATGGTGTAACCTATTTTAGGTTATCATATCAATCATTGTATTCTCTTATTTTCACCGGGCGAATTGGCGCAGGGATTGGTCTATCGTTATCACTTACCTGGTCACGCCTTCCACTACATAATGCCCAAGCGTCTTCTGAATTTTGGAACGTAGAAGTCCAGTAAAACAGTTCGTCTTTAAAGTCAGCCCTCACCTCAGCCGGCCCATACCCGGCAATAGGCAAAAAGATAGAATTCCCATTGGGTCCGACCACTTGATAACCCTTTACCCCATTTTTCTCACAAGGGGTCCACTCACATTTTTTCAAAAGTTCTTCAAATTGCTCCTTCGTAGGCATTCTCCAACCGTTGCCCCATTTTGCGGTAGCGGCGTCGTATTGTTCTTTCCCACTAATATCATCACCAATGTAACTAAATTCGTTACTTGTTGATATGTTACCATCTCCATCTAAGTCTTTGCAATGAGGGTAGGCGCTAAAATCGGCTCCATAAGGTCTATTAGCCATAGTGTCACCCCAACTATAATAGTCGCCAAATTCTTCAGGAAGATTTGCGCCAACATTACAGTCGGCCCATAAAACCGACAGCCCTAAATCTACAGCATGTTCATCTTCTGAGCTACAACTCATAAGTGCTGCAAGTAAAGGGATAAATAAAAGCTTTTTCATATGTCTCACATTTTAAATTAATACTAATTACAAATATAACACAAAAGAAGCTATATTCCGATGTCCATTTTATCCATTTGAGGATATTAAATGGCAAGAGGGAGTTATTGATGAAGAATTGCCTATAACGAAAATGTACCAATTACATTTTCTCAACTATATTTCGTTTATATCGCAATAGTCTTCGCGTTGCAAGAAACGCGTCAAGAAATCAATATTTTCTTGAACTATTTCTTTATTTGGTCCCTTATTGGTTTTTATTGAAGCATCTTTCAACATACCATTGTTTGCTAAATATGACACAAGTTCTCCCGATGGCGAAAAATCGGAGAAAAGCATTTCTAATGCATGTTCAGTCGCATATTGTTCATCATAGAAAGGATTATCGGGAGAGCTAATCACCTCAACATTCTTATATATTATCGTAGGCTCATTGTCTTTATCTAAAAACATCATTATATGTTTCGCGGTCTTAACATCGTCAAATTCCGAAGATGAATCAGTAGAAATCCCAATCCATTGCTGGAAAGCGTCATATCCGGCAAAAAAAAGCATTTTTTTACCTCTCGTTTTTTCCTCATAGAATCGCAACGTTATCTTTTTATTTTCTTTATATTTCTTCCATCTTTCCACATCTTCTTTATGTATTTGATCTTCATCAATAGGAATACACGAACCATTTAATTGCCATGTCGCCCCATACTTTGCCAACTGCATTATCAACACCGGTCGCGACAGTACTTCCTCTAATCCCTCTTGAGCAAATGAATGTAGTTCAACCTCATATTTTTTTAAGTCAACCGATTCAACAACTATCGTTGATTCTTTACGCTCCTTCAATAGATAGGAGCCAACATTTATCCCCTCAATTGCCCTCAACACATCGGCTTGCGAATGCATCTTATGATAATCGAGCAAAGCAGCCAACCATTGCTGAGGCAACAATGCTAAAGGCCCCGTTTTATATGCCACCGAAAAATATGACATTGCACTATATAAGCACAATCTCTCATCACGTTCTGTATTTTTAACACATTCATCGGCAACATCTTGGACTCTCTCCATGGTGTCTCCTTTTGAGGTTAAATAACAATCAAGCAAAATCCATGAAAGCAAAAACTTCACTTTCATAAAATCATCATACCGTGCCGGCTCACATATCACATCTAATATATCATCATTTATTGGGGCATTTTCAAATTCATCATCAAGAAAAGCATAAATCACCATTGCCACATCTTCTATGGCCGGAGCGTGAGGATTCAACATTATATTATCATTCGTCTCAACGATTGTACTCCACACAATATATTTTACATCCTCAATATTTATCTCATCATCAAAATATGAATCCTCATCAATATCATAAAACGGCAACTTCTTCCCATATAACGAATAATGCAAATTACGGAAAGTAGCCCATATACCAATTTCGGATATGACATCTTCAAAATATTTTACCGATTTAATCACTATCTCACGCAAACTACTGGTTCTAATGAGAAAAGGCATATCCCCTCTTTTTTTTAATTGACGATATATCTTATTTGCCAACTTTGCATAGTAGCTATCTGAATAGGCCTTAACATGCGACGGGTTCTTTTCGTAAATTTCTTTTATCGTTATCAACATATACTTTTTTTACAAATATACGAAAATGTCACCGTTTTACAATGTTGCATATGCCTTTTATTGCCTAATCCGCTCCAAATTTATGCATCAATCACAAAAAGCGCCCTTTACGCACAAAGTAAAACGTTGCCTATCTCTACGAGCCTATTAGTATTGGCTTTCGGCTGCATTCGGCAAAATAATCAAGCGAGCTTGATATATTGCACACATTGGCACTATTGACGCCGGGGTTGCAAAAGTATTACCTTAGGCAATGCTAGGCATAAATCATTTTAGGAAATTTCTTGAGTAGCCTCGTTGCGTATTTTTAACACAAATAATGCTCAAAATATTTGTTTGTGTCATTTTTATACATTACCTTTGTCGGTGTAAAAAGGAAGTAAAATCAATTAAAGGAGTTTCTAATATTCCACGTATTAATTAGAGATTATTTGTTAGGAACAACAACGACTTTCAACGAGAGATTAACCTATTTATTAATTTAAAAAATTTAAAGCTATGACAGTCGACAAGAATTTAGAAAACACAAATCAAGAAGTGCAACAATGCAAAGAAAAAATATGGGAACACCCCGAAGTCTTTAGTCTCGCACTTTCTAATTATGACAAGAAAGAACAAATATATGAATATGCCAAGAAGGCCGATCTTTACTATAATTCATTTGAAGATTATCACGACGAGCCCATAGAAGCTTTCAAACAAAAATGGGAATATCTCAAGGCGTTACTTGCTGAAAATGGAATAAATATTATTCAAAAGAAATACTACCCTCAATTTATCGAGGAATTACTCTACCCTAAAGTCATAATAGACGACGATTATTACATTCCAAATTGTGGAAAGCCATATATGCCCAATGGTCATACCGAAATTCTATCTAACGATGAAAAAACACAGGAAGCAATAATCAGATGCGCCGAGTTGGCAAATATACCGCTTTATGACACTAAATGGGAAGCGCAAGATCTCGGTCCTCAGGATATTGAACATTTTAAGCAATTACTCGTCGAAAATGGCTATAAAATAACAAGAGACCGTGCTAGAAATTGGTTATATACTTGTGAATATGTCATACCCATTTATAATGACAACTAAAAGGTTTATTCTTACACAAAACCACCATCTATTTAATCGCGAATAGATGGCGGTTTTATTTATCTATCATTTGCGATTGTCCTACCAAATATCAAACATTCCATATAGATACACTGCGGCGGCGACTGATTGGGGGACGTTGCTCACTCGCCCTATCTGTGAGCCACTACGATTGTATATATAACTACCCGATACACGACCAATAAATGAGCCCGAGTTATCATAATATCTATCGCCACTACCATATCCTATATAGCTACCTGAGCGATTGTAAAAACGGTCACCGCTCTTATATCCTATATAGCTTCCGCTGCGGTCATAAAACCTATCGCCGTCAACTCGCCCCACATATGAACCCGAGCGGTTGTAGATGCGACCGCTATCATATCGACCAATCATTGAGCCTGAGCTGTCATACATGTGCTGCGCCTGAGCAGCTAATGGCGTCGCCATAGCTACAACCAATAATATCAATACTAAATATCGGCTTATTACTTTTGTTTTCATACGCAATGATTTTTACATATAACTACCACAAAAATACATAATTTAAACCACTAATGCAAAAGTTTTTCAACTTAATGAGAAATGAATGTTGTGAGAAATAAAAAAAAGTTGTACCTTTGCAGTCGGGTAAGTCCTATACGACCAGCTCCCCGGGAACTCCGTCAGGTCTTGATCGAAGCAGCGGTACCGGGTCGTAGCGGTGCGATGTAGTAAGCTTACCCTTTTTTGTTCCCTAAAATTAATAACTCTCACCGGTTTTAATACTAATTCAATTTAATATAACGAAGATGAAAAAAATTATTTCTTCTATTTTTATATTGGTTGCACTTGTATTATTTGCAACTGATGTTGACGCCCAGTCGACAAAACGTACCTATCGTGATGCCGAAGCCTTCAACCTCAAAGGTCATGTGAAAGACGTAATAACATATTCAGCACCTGCAACAGGAGGAACGCGCGAAAAAATAGAAGAATGGTCGTTTAATCCCGATGGAAGTATTCAACTCGGAGGCGACTGTATAACATTCGTTTCTAGAGATGCACAAGGTCAACTCAAATCTTTTCTAAAAGGCACTATCGATTGTTGCTATGATGGGGATATTACATTGAATCCAAACTTGAATCAACAAGATTTTTATTGGGATTGGGATTCTTTTGAAAACGGAGAACGCTATTTGAGTTTATTTTCAAAAAAGTCAGTTTTTGAGCAATTAGAAAAGTCGGCCTAATGGTCAAATTTCAGGATGAATATGTGCCTTAAAATCCTTAATGGTCAAAATTCAGGATGCTTACAAATTGTAACTTATAAATATTATGAAAAACACACCGGGGGAACGCCAAGCGGCAAGGGGGCGAGTTGC
>JAZNGZ010000057.1:0-3485 GCA_045576735.1 Muribaculaceae bacterium | reverse complement strand
ATTTTGTGGATTCGCTCCACCTGTTCTGTCAGATAACCCACCGCCTGCGGCAGCTTATCAAAAGTAATTTCATTTGCCATATGCGAATTAGTTTTAATGATTTGATGGCAAAGGAAATCGGTGTTATAATGGTGAAATCACCCACCAAAATATAACTGCAAAATAACTTTTGTATGGTGGTTGGTGGTGAGTTAATGTGCTGATTTTTGTAAAATGTGGAGTGTGTGATGATAAAATAGCAAGGTAGAGAAAGTACTTTGTAAAAAGTTTAAGTAATTTTGTAGTAACATTATTTTAACTCATATTTCAAGACTATGATAGCTCAGGATATGGCAATAATTTACAAATATGCCAAACAGGTATATTTAAAAGAACTTCGCCAAGTTGAGGCAATAAGTATGATACAGCCAGAACTAATTGAATGGAACTTTAACAAAAATTCTTTTATCGATTTTTGTGCAGCATTACGCCATATGCTTAATGGTACTAAACACACTCGTGGTATTAGTACTGGTTTAAGAGAATTTTATTTGGAAAAAATCTATAAAGAATTTGGTATTCAAAAATTGGCTACTGCACTAAATGCGTATATGATGCATATCCAATATTACGAAAACCAACATCATACAAACCGATTGATTGAAAGAAAAATATATCAAAAATTCTCAGGAATAATCAACAGGGAGCAAAATGTTGATAGTGAGCTCATTGATGAGTTGAAAAATGATGAGGTTTTTTATGAAGGTGGTGTAGAACAAGTAATTATTAATAAATATTCTAGAAGCACATCTGCAAGACAAAAATGTATAGATAAGTATGGAACAAGATGTTCTGTCTGCGAATTAAAATTTGAAGATGTGTACGGCGAATTGGGTTCTGGATTTATTCATATTCATCATTTAGTTCCTATTTCCTCTATCAAAGAAATAAAAGAAATTACTTGTGATGATTTACGCCCCGTTTGCCCAAACTGCCATGCAATGCTTCATAAAGGTAAACTTTCAATAGAGGATTTAAGGGAAATTATAAAGAAACATAAATAGGGTTGCATATTTCTCCATCCAATTTAATCCTGCACTCCGATTCGGTGTGCGACATCTTGCGCTCGATGGTTGAAATCTCCAAGTCGCGGAGAGCGTGAGCAAAGACATTCTTAATGAATGTGGCGGTGTGAATGCGCTTCTTGCCAAACGCCTTGCCGATGTTCCAGCCGAAGTGCATCAGGTCGATGCTTTTTCATAGAAAATACGAGTTAAATTATAGATAAATAATAACATAGTCCCAAAGACCATTTCGCTTGTGTTCCATATGGTTTTTTGGGGGTTGTGAATGTCCACTTTCTATTGTAGAATGTTAAGTTGTATACAGATTGGATACAACTGATTTTGGGAATGCAGTTGACTACAAATTGTAGTCAACTTGATAAGATTAGTAGCTGATTAGTGAGACTAACCAACTGACTGTTTTACCGAAGTGGTTAGTGTGGCTAACCACTTCGATGGAGGCAATAAAAGAGCAACTCGTGAGGATACTCACGAGTTGCTTAACTGTATTTAGTGCCATTTCAAAGTGCCAAAATGGCTCTTTGAAATTTCGAATTTGGCACTTTGAAATTTTTGTTACTCCTCCTGCTCGTAGTAGTACGAGTAGTCGATATCCTTCATAAAGGTTTCACGATCAATTGATACTGATTTACATTTTAGTGAATATTCCTCTATATTTTAATATAATTATAATATCTTTGTATAAAAATTAAATTGATTAGAGTGTAATGGCAAATCTAAATCGCATAAAAGTAATACTTGTCGAAAAGCAGAAAACAGGTAAATGGTTGGCAGAGCAATTAGGTAAATCAACTTGCACGGTCAGCAAATGGTGTAGCAACTCTATTCAGCCTGATTTGGTTACATTAAACAAAATAGCCGAGCTATTGAATGTGGATGTAAGAGATTTGATAACACCCTCTAAATAGCCTCGGCAGATATTGATGTACATACTTTAGTCTTTTTTGAGATTAATAATGGCAAGAACCAAAAAACTATTCAATTTGAAAGTATGTCTCTTTGGGATAGAATAAAAAAATCAATAAGCGATACGGTAGATACCCCAACTTGGCCTGTGTCTCGTGATGCTTCACGCTACGCCTTTATTGATGTGGAGGTTGGTATGAAAGATCATCGTATTCACGATATTGGTGCGCTTAGATGGGATAGAGCAATTTTTCACTCTGCCAACAAAAAGGAATTGCTTGAATTCTTGAACGGTGTGGACTTTGTGTGTGGGCATAATATTGTCCACCATGATGCAAAATATCTTTTCGGTGATGTCCCTCACCAATGGATGTTAGTCGATACGTTATATGTTTCGCCGTTGCTGTTTCCTGAAAAGCCATATCATCATCTATTGAAAGATGATAAATTGATTAGCGATCAGATAAATAATCCAGTCAATGACTGCGAGAAGGCTTATGACTTGTTAATGGACGAAGTCGCCCGATGGAGTACATTATCGGAAGATAAAAAGAGTATCTATGCTACATTATTGGATGGTATAACTGAATTTGAGGGTTTTCTCAATTTTGTTAATGCGAAAGTATTAGAGGCTGATGATTTAGTAAATTTGATACGCTCTACATACCAAGGAAAGATCTGTGAGCATGCAAATATTGAAAATATAATTGTTCAATATCCTTGTGAATTGGCTTATGCTTTAGCCTTGATAGACACAACAGATCATAGGTCTATTACTCCTGCGTGGGTACTATGTAATTATCCCAATGTCGAAAATATTGTTAGGCTATTGCGACACACTAGGTGCCTTCGTGGTTGTAATTATTGTAATAAAGACCTCGATGTTCATCATAACTTAAAGCAATATTTTGGTTACGATCAATTTCGTACATATGAGGGTGAGCCGCTGCAAGAGATGTCAGTGAGAGCCGCAGTTGAAGGTAATTCATTGCTTGTTATATTTCCTACTGGTGGTGGTAAGTCGCTTACATTTCAGTTACCGGCATTGATGGAGGGGCGTTCCGTACATGGCCTGACAGTTGTTATTTCTCCGCTACAATCCCTCATGAAAGATCAAGTTGATAATCTTGCTGAGAGAGGTATTGCAGACGCTGTCACAATAAATGGACTTCTTGATCCCATTAGTCGCTCACTTGCTATTCAGCGTGTTTTATATGGCGATGCTTCGCTGCTATATATCGCACCCGAAATGCTGCGTTCAAAGACAATTGAGAAGATTTTATTGGCACGACATATAGTGCGCTTTGTGATAGATGAAGCTCATTGTTTTTCATCATGGGGACAAGATTTTCGTGTTGATTATCTCTATATTGGTAAATTTATAAGTGAGTATCAGAAAAAGAAAAAACTCGTTACGCCGATACCCGTTTCGTGTTTTACAGCTACAGCTAAGCAAAAGGTAGTACAGGATATATGTGACTATTTTAAACAGACGCTTAATATCGATCTTCAACT
>JAZNGZ010000056.1:0-109360 GCA_045576735.1 Muribaculaceae bacterium | reverse complement strand
TCAAATCATATTTTTTAACCGCTTTTTGGACTCAGTGAATCGAATATTCTGCAAAAAAATGAAATTTGACGATTTTACAGATTTTAGAAACCTTGCTGCTTAAAAAAGAAACTGTGTCAAAATATAGTATTTTGACACAGCCCCTTATATTATATATGTATTATTCGATTAGCGAATAACCACTTTTGCAGTGTGAGCTACACCAGCAGCATCTGTTGCAGTTACAACGTAAACGCCATTGAGACCTTTAACGTCAACTACATTAGATTTTGCGTTAGCTACTAATGCTCCATTTGCATTGTGGATTGATACGTTTTTAGCATCAATGCCTAATACACGCAATGTGTTACCATCGCATGATACTGTCATTTCAGAGCCCTCGATTTCAACATCAGACACACCTGTTGGTTGAACAGCGAAAGTGAATTTTTCAGCAACTGTTCCAGGAACGAAGTGGTAGATATTTACAGAATAGTCATTGTTAGGAGTTACGATGAAGCTACCGAAACAAGCACCAAGGCCGGTCTTTTCACCTTGGCTCCATTCTGCAACACAAGTACCTTCTTCGTCAAAGATTGCAAATACCGAACCACGAGTATTAGTTGTGCCATCAGTAGTTACAGGCATGATGAAGTAAGATTTATCATTGAGTTTGAACCAGTCAAAACCTTCAACTGAAGCATTTGAAGTTGAATATCCCGAAGGAGTGGTTGAGAATGACCAAGATGCTACCATGTCAGAGTTATCAGCATTCCATGCATATACACGACCAGGATAACTGCGAGAACGCATGATGAACGCATTTGACAAGTCGTTGTTTTCGTCGATAAGAGCGTCGATTTCAGCTACTGTAGCAAATGCAGGTTGTGGACAGCAAGAAGTAGAAAGTGCTACACCATTAATAGTGTTAGAAAGTTGAGTGTAATCAGGATCAACTGCACCATTCTTAATATTAACAATAAGAACACCTGTACCGGTACTTGGAACTACAAAGGCATATGCACCTTCGCTTGAAAGCATATTACCGCGGATGCGACCCATTTGGTCACAACGAAGAGGAGTATAACCTTCAACAGTGCTCAAGTCGAGTTTATAAGTATTTTTCAAGTCGGCTGAGATAATCATAAAGTTGCTACCTGCAGCAGCACCTGACCAACCAGTGTGAACAAGGAAGTTGCCGGCATCGTCACAAGCTACTAATGGGCCCATAGCAGTAGCGCTCCAATGAGTAGATAATGCCGAAGAACAATCATAATAATCAGAATAACCGGTTTCAGTTACTTCAACCAACTTGTTAGCCAATTTATCTACAGTGATAAGTTTGCCATTAGATACTGCAGCGAAACGAACGTCACCAGCAGCTGGTTGACCTGGAACATTTGTAGTATTTTGCCATACTTTAGTGAGACCAAGAGCGACAGCCGCATTAGCTTTACCATTTAATGTAATAGTTTTTGTTGCAGCACCTGTAGCGGTCAATGTGATTGTAGCAGTATGAGAACCGGCAGCCGATGGTTTATATGTTACTTTAATTTCACCACCATCTTTGCTTAAAGAAGTCTTGTCGATAGAGAATGCCGAGCTACCTGCAAGAGCAACAGCGATGTCGCCTGTGAGGAGTTGAGCACCCACTGTGATAGTTTCTGATTTTGAGACACCTTCTACTGTAGTGATTTCAACTGAAGAAGGAGCTGTGATTTCAGGAACTTTTTCGTAAGAGTAAGTAGGAACTGTGCCATGTTTGTAGTATGCGATACCTTGGTTATGTACCAATACCCACATTTCAACACCGGCAGTACCGTTTACCGCCACTTCAACACCCGATGACATAGAAGTGTTACGAGTAGTACCTAGACCTGCCGCAGGATATTCACCTACGTTAGATGCTTCAGCCCAACCTGCTGCACCATCAAGAAGAACTACGCGACCTTTGCGGAGACGTTCAGATGCAGTAGAGTTAGGTTCATATGTTGTTGCTAGACCATAACTTGAACCTTTGAATGAGAATGCTTTGAAAGTGTTACCTGCACATTCGCTCTTAAGTGCTTCAGCATTTACTGATGCCATCACATAACCTTCAGGGTCAAACAATGTTGGATAGTAGTTTTGACCTACACACCAGAATTTACCAGCAGCTTCAGGAATTACGCGTGGAGAAAGACCGAATTGAACACCATTTGTACCATCGTCAGTTACTGTGAGTACATTAGGAGTCGTTGCAACTATACCATTTGTGATAGCGTAAGTAACTACTTTTGTGTCGGTGTCAGCTTTACCTTCAGCAAAGAAGAGAGCACCATTAGTCAAGTCACCTTGGAGATTGAATGTATCACCTAAACGAACTGTACCACCAATGTTGGTAGTGTTGAGAAATACGCGTGGAGTTGCTCCGTCATTATCCCAAACGTATACTTTAAGCACTTGCTCACCTTCGGCAGTAGTTGCAAGGTTACAAGCTACGATTTTGCCATCAACATATTTCACGTCGATAACTTTCAATGTACCGCCTTCTACGCCAGTCATATTGAGAGCCCCAAGTTTTTCACCTGTTTGAGCTTTCAAAATCAAGATTTCGCTTGAGTTGTTAACAACATAAAGTTTGCCGGCACCAAATGCCATATTACGGAATGAAGTATAATCAGTCATCCAATCAGCTTTCTTGCCTGTCGATTCAGAGAAGTTCCAGCCTTCAGTGAAAGTCAAAGGAGGATTCTTAGCAGTACCGCTCACAACAACAGTTTTCTTATGAGTACCACTTGTTAAAGTGATAGTCGTAGAGTGGCTGCCTGCTGCAGCGGGTTTGTAAGTCACGACTACAGCACCTCCTGTTTTAGCCAAAGAAGTAGTGCTGATAGCGAAATCAGTAGTGTTGCTTGAAGATACAGAGATAGCTGATGACAACTCAGTACCTGTAACATTGATAGTTTTAGTAGTTGAAGTTTCAGCAGTCACTTCACCAAAGTCAACCGATGAAGGAGATACAGAAATACCTGAAGCT
Organism: Muribaculaceae bacterium; assembly: GCA_045576735.1. Lineage (GTDB taxonomy): Bacteria > Bacteroidota > Bacteroidia > Bacteroidales > Muribaculaceae > RGIG4079. The sequence goes on along the minus strand of JAZNGZ010000056.1, from coordinate 106,362 downwards.
ACACCTTCTTCCATGTCGAAGTTGAGCAAGTGTTGAGTACCTTTGCCATCAGCACCAACAGTGACACGTTTTGACACTGTTTTATAACCTGCTTTTTCTACTGTAATTTCATATGTAGCACCTTCAACACAATCATAGAATGTGTAGAAACCATTGTTAAATTGGTCGGTAGTATAAGTTTTTGTGCCACCGGTATTCACATTCACCAATGTCACTTTTGCACCATTGATTGCAAGATATTTGTCGCGTCCACGAGTAGTGTAGCTTGTGTAACCACATGATTTAGAAAGGTCGCGAATATCACCTACGATGATAGGGTAGATATTTACACCTGAGATACCCGGAGAATCAAGATAAGCACGCAACAATTGCCATGCAAGGAAGAAGTTATATCCTTTGCTACAAAGACGGAATGCTTCGGGGCGATAGTCGTGGAACCAAGACTCAGCTAAGTAACCCGGAGCTGTATTAGTGTTCAATACACCAAGACCCGAACCACCATAGAATTTACGGTCGGTCATACCACGAGGAGTGCTATAAGTAACATTTGTCAATTTCACATAGTCGTGCCAGTTTGCAGCAGCTTGTGCCATAGACAAAGAGGTTGAATTATATGCTGAATAGTCACTTTTAGACTTTGCACGACACATTACAACAACATAGTTGGCACTTGCGTTGCCGGCATTTGTGTGAAGCGACATGAAGTAACCACCATAACTATTTGATTGAGATGCGATGGTTGATAATTCCAAGTCGGTTGCTTGAGTATTTTCTGAACGCGACAATTTAACGTAACTATTAATGTATTTTGTCCAGAAATATTTAATACCTTGAGCACGATAAGTGTTACCCGATGACTCCCAGAAACAGTTACTGCTATTGTAAGTGCTATAATGAGGATAACCTTCAAGAGTAGTATCATATACCGGAAGTTTTACTCCGTTAACAGTAGGCATTGTAGTTTGACGGTCGTTTGAAGTGTAACCACCATGACCCGGGTTAACATATAATTTAGTTTTTGATGCAGCCGATGCGTCCAACGACACACAAAGGAGCAATAATATTAATGAATATACTTTTTTCATCGCTTATTTCTCTTTAATAGTCATTACATAAATTTTACCATCACTTGTGTGGTAAGCGATTTTGCTACCATCGGCCGACACACTTGGGAACATTTTGATTTCATCTGACGAAGTAGTGAGTTGTTGGTAGTTGTTACCGGTAACATCAACAATCACAATGTCGCTCTTAGTGTAGTAGTAACCGTCATCTTCATCGCGCATACCCACTACGTGAGTGTTGCCACGCCAAGATGGAGAGCGCAAATCACCAAGTTTTACCACGTTTGAGCCATCGAGGTTGCAAACGTAAGCATCACCTGCACATCCAAAAAGGATGCGTGATTTGTCGGGAGAAAGGCTTGTCCAAGTATATTGAGGATCCCAGTTGCCTAATTGACCGGCAAGGGGATCAAGCACTGTGCGGTTGCCATTGGCATAAACCACAATCTTAAGATCTTCTTCAGTAATCAAAAGGTCATCGAGAGTTGCTTTAGAAGCCTTGTCGTCGACCATTTTCTTTGACATTGTCTTACCTTCAACAGCAAGAGTAGCAACACCGCCATTGAAATTCATTTGATTCAAGTAATCAACCTCTTTTGCAACAGTTTTAAGGGCTTTTGACTCCACATCGAGCACATAAATGTCGTGAGTGAAAGTCTCCTTATTCATGTTGCGAGTAAGGATTGACTTGCCGTCCTTGCTAATTACAGCATAGTAACCGGCACCTTGCATTTCTGTTAATAGAGTGTATTCACCACTCTTCACATCAATAAGTGCCAAACCATCATAATTCAAAGCCGACACAAGAAGCTTTCCATCGGGCATAAAGCGAGGATGGTACTTCATCTCGACGTCACCAGTGGGGACCTCTTCCACACTGACAACATCAAACTGCTGAGCACTAACAGTTAGCGCACACATTGCAGCTACAGATAACAAAAATTTTTTCATAAAATAAATATAAAATTTTGAGATAATTCTTAAGCCTGCAAAGTTACACATTATTCATATAATCTCATCATTTTTAACGTTTTTTCTTCACTATTTTCCGATACTTTTCAACCATGGACTACATTTAGCGAAACAAATGCCTTCACTCATTAATAGTAATCGAGCTAACTTTGTAAAGAAAAAAACCGGCAGTCGAGTAACTCAACCACCGTCTCTATTGTTTTTTTCAAATCCCTTATAATTAAATTATTATCCGCAACCCCTATAATCTAAATGGAATAGTTACCACACACCTCACATACACTTTTTTACCATTAATTTTACCTGCGCTCCATCGGGGCATCTGCTTGATTATGCGCACCGCCTCATTATCAATACTGCTACACACCGATTTCAATACCTCTATATTACCTATCGTTCCATCGGGGCAAACGATAAAAGAACACATCACTCTACCTTGAATATTATTTTGATATGCATCGGCAGGATAACAACGTTTGTCATTAATAAAATTAATCATCTCACATTCTCCACCCGGGAACGTAGGCTCTACATCTACAACCCCCAATTCAAATACATCAATGACGTTTGACGCATTATTATTAAGAGCGACCCTACGCATTTGTGCCTGCACACTACAAACACTTATCAACAAAATTATCGAAAAAAATATGTGTCGTACCATCAAGTTTTATATGATTGATTAATTTTCACGCAAATATATACCCTTATTTTATATCACACAAATACTAACTTCATATTTTGAGAATGATTATTAATGTTTTAAGTTTATTTACATTGTAGAAATATGTAAAAAAACGACACTTTTTTATAATAGAACCACTATTTGCTACGTTATTAAAATAGCCTAAAAATGCGCCTTTTACAACAAGGTGCTCCTAAGGCTTTAAAATACATATAATTAACAATACAAGAAATGCTTTACCGCTTAACTCGAAACATCAAATATTTAATCATATTATTGTGCGCACCATTCGCCACTTCGCTCACTATGAGCGCCCAAGACGGCTCGGTATCATATAATTTTCTGAACCTACCATCGTCATCTCATATATACGGATTGGGTGGAATGAATATCACAACCGTTGAAGACAACATCAACACTACCGACCAAAACCCGGCTCTTTTAGGCCCCGAAATGGACATGCAATTGGGTATAAACTACATGAGATACATAGGCGAAACCAACTTTGCCGGCTTAAAATTTGCTAAAAAAACATCCGACAGAAGCGCTATGGCAGTTGGTATTCAATACTTCGGATATGGTGAAATGAAATATACCGACATCAACGGATCCGTACTCGGCACTTTTTCGCCAAAAGACATTGCAGTCAACCTTGCCTACTCTCACGACATCAACGACCGCTGGCGCGGAGGAATCAACCTCAAATTTGTCCACAGTTCCTATGACGAATACTCGGCAATGGCTCTCGCTGCCGACCTTGGTATTAACTACTACAACCCCGACAACGACTTTTCAATGTCGCTCGTAGGGGCTAATCTAGGAGGGCAAATCAAGCGTTTCAACGAGTCATACGATCGTCTTCCTATCGACGTGCGACTTGGCTTTACCAAAGGTTTGGGTGAACTACCATTCCGTCTATCAGTCACAGCATGGAACCTAACCAAATGGGAACTACCCTACTACGACCCGGGCGACGGAACATCATCGGATGAAATGGAATTAAAAAATTCTTTTGGCTCAAATCTGTTCCGACACCTCGTTTTTGGGGCTGACTTTGTTCCATCTGAGCGCTTCCGCATTTCTCTTGGTTACAATTACAAGACTCGCACCGACATGAGCACCTATTCACGCAACTTTCTTTCGGGATTCTCCATTGGCGCAGGCCTAAACGTGAAATCATTCGGCATTGATGTGGCATTTGCCCAACCCCACACAGGCGCTACTACATTTATGGTAAATCTCACCACCAACCTAAACGATTTTATTAAATAACACATTATTATATATAATAACATGACCCAACCCACTCCAATGATTACTATAGCCATTGATGGATATTCTTCATCAGGCAAAAGTAGCATGGCAAAAGCTCTTGCTAAAAAAATAGGATACAGATATATCGATTCGGGAGCAATGTATCGAGCTGTCACTTTATACGCAATGCGCAATAATATGATAACTCCCGACCATATTGTCGACTGCGACTCCCTTGTAGCATCTCTTCCCAATATCAACATCAACTTCAAAGTGTGTAACGACGGACAACACACCATGCTCAATGGTGAAGATGTAGAGAAAGAGATACGCCAACTCGACGTATCAAACAATGTGTCGCAAGTAGCCGTAATACCTGCCATTCGCCATGCTTTGGTAGCGATGCAACAAGCATTTGGAGCTGAAAAAGGTATCGTAATGGATGGACGCGACATAGGCACAACTGTGTTCCCTAACGCCGAGCTGAAAATATTCGTAAATGCATCGGCTGAAACTCGAGCTATGCGCCGACACAAAGAATTACTCGAAAAAGGACAACAATCAACTTATGAGGAAGTGCTCGAAAACGTCGTGACTCGCGACCACATCGACGAAAACCGCGAAGAAAGTCCTCTACGCCGTGCCGACGATGCTCTACTACTCGACAATTCAACAATGACAATCGACCAACAAAACCAATGGCTGATTGACCGCTATAACGAAACTATCTCCAAACTCAACTAACTCTGCTGATGCCATCGATTGAAATCGACAACAAATCAGGATTTTGTTTTGGAGTGGTGACTGCCATTCGCAAAGCTGAAGAGGAACTTGAAAAAACAGGGCGACTCTACTGCTTGGGCGACATCGTACACAATAGCGACGAAGTGGAACGACTCCGTAGCAAAGGTCTCATCACCATTACTCACGAAGAAATGAAACTTCTTCACAACGTAAAAGTGCTACTCAGAGCTCATGGAGAGCCACCGGCCACATACGAACTCGCACGAAAGAACAACATTGAAATCATCGATGCCACATGCCCCGTGGTACTACAATTGCAACGACGCATCAAAGAGACATATGACACAGCCTGTCCTCGTCCACAAATAGTAATATACGGCAAAAACGGACATGCCGAAGTCAATGGACTTGTAGGACAAACCAATGGTGAAGCTATTGTTGTAGAAGACATTTCTCAACTCGATAAAGTAGACCTCAACCACGATATTGCTCTTTATTCTCAAACCACCAAATCGTTACAAGGTTTTACCAAAATCATCGAAGAAATATCGGCACATAAGTCCCCCGATAGCACGTTTAAAAGCTACGATACAATATGCCGCCAAGTCGCCAATCGAGTTGATCACATACGCCAATTCGCATCAAATCACCAGCTCGTGTTATTCGTAAGCGGAAAGAAATCGAGCAATGGAAAAATTCTATACAACGAATGTCTCGACGTTAATCCCAACACTCATTTCATCTCCAACGAAGACGAAATAAACCCCGATTGGCTCATCGGCATCGACACCATAGGTATATGTGGAGCCACCTCCACACCTCGCTGGTTAATGGAAAACGTAAAATCAAAAGTAAATCTATTAATCAATAATCACGATGAATAATTTTGTTGCAATCGACGTGGAAACCGCCAATCACATTCCCACTAGCATATGCGCTATAGGGGCTGTGAAAGTCATTGACAAATGCATCGTCGACCAATTTTATCATCTTGTAAAACCCGAACCTAATTGGTATATCAAAAAATTCAGTGAAGAAATTCACGGCATCTATCGCAAAGACACAGAAACGCAACCATGTTTTGACCAAGTGTGGGACAAACTATACGACTTTATTGGCGACCTACCATTAGTTGCACATAACAAAACATTTGACGAACGATGCATAAAAGCTGCATGCCGCACTTATCAAATAGAGCCTCCTCAAAACGCTTTCTATTGCACCCTAAGCAAAGCCCGAAGAGAAATACCCCGAAAGCTTTGCCCCTCTTATTCTCTCCCTCACCTTTGTGAATTCTTAGGAATACCATTTAACAACCATCATAACGCTTTAGCCGACGCCGAAGCGTGTGCTAAAATTGCTATTTCAATATTATGAGACTATTCAACAAATTAATTGCTATCAGCGCATTATCAATTTCATTATTAACTACTGCCTGCTCAGAAGATACCAACACCCAAACCAAAGTGGTGAAAAAATTCCCCGACGTGGAAGCCGTAGCAAAACAACATGCCCAAGAAATGGCTAAATACCCCATAGACAGAAAGAAAACCCAACAAAAACTCTTTGAGATTAGAGCTCACGAGCAAGATTTACGCGCCGAAGGGCTTAACGACGAAGCCGACTACTACATACAAATGTTTGAAAAACATCTAAAAGAGGCAAACCCTGAATTAGCTAACGAAATCATAAAAAAATAACCTCCAAATGGTAACGTTTCCAAACGCAAAAATAAACATAGGGCTCAATATTACATCACGACGCAATGATGGATACCATAACATCGAAACCGTAATGGTACCTATCCCTTGGTGTGACATTCTTGAGATTACTCGTTCTAATAGCAATGAGACAACCCTCTCCACTCATGGGAGAGCAGTAAACTGCCCCATTGAGAAAAATCTCGTGATGAAAGCCTACAGAGCTATGGAAAAACGTTATAACCTACCTGCCGTCAATATAATCCTACACAAAATAATCCCCGACGGAGCAGGACTAGGAGGTGGAAGCGCAGATGCCGCATTCACCCTCATTACTCTCAACCAACTATTTGAAATAGGTGCATCTGATAACGATTTAGCTCAAATTGCAGCTACAATAGGAGCTGATTGCCCGTTTTTCATATACAATACCCCTATGCTTGCAACCGGAATTGGCACCGACTTCTCTCCCATTTCGATTGATTTATCAGGTTACAAGATATTAGTAGTAAAGCCACAAGTAAGCGTACCCACTGCCCAAGCATATTCAGGAGTAACACCATCAATACCACAGACTTCTCTTAGCCAACTAATAGCCACACCCATTTCGCAATGGCAAGACTTGATAAAAAACGACTTTGAGGATAGTATATTCCCAATTCATCCTATTATAAAAAACATCAAAGAACAGATTATTGCAATGGGAGCAAAATACGCATCCATGTCGGGGTCGGGCTCGGCCGTTTACGGCATTTTCGAAAGTGACAAATTGGCAGAAGACACGCTCCCACTATTTAATCAATGTGACATATTTGTAGGAAATTTATAATAATTCCCTCCAATCGATATTTTGGCAACCTTTTTGATGAGAAGGTTGTTTAAATTAATATTGAATAAAAACAACCATTATAATGAGCACGAAAGAAGAACCTCAAGTTGAAGAAACATTAAACGAAGAGAACGAAGTTGCAGCTATTTCAACCGATGAAAACATCGATAATGGAAACATTGCAACAGAAGATAGCGACGAAGCATTATCAGAGACTGAACAACTCAAACAACAACTTGAAGCATCAAAAAAAGAATACTTGTTTTTGAGGGCCGAATTTGACAACTTCCGCAAACGCACCATCAAACAGAATGCCGACATAATTCGCAACGCCACCGAGAAAGCAATGAAAGAGTTGCTCCCTGTAGTTGACGACTTTGAACGTGGGCTATCAGCCATGGCCAAAACAACCGATGCTGCAGCTGTCAAGGAAGGGATGGAACTCATCTATAACAAATTCATAAAATACCTAGAGCAAAATGGTGTAAAGGCAATTGAAAGTAATGGCACCGATTTCGATACCGAACTGCATGAAGCTATCGCGATGATTCCTGCTGCCAATGAAACCCAAAAAGGAAAAGTTGTCGACACCGTGATGAAAGGTTACACAATCAACGATAAAGTAATCCGTCATTCTAAAGTTGCAGTTGCACAATAAAATTTTTACCACCTAATTAATACTCTGACTTCAACATGAATAAAAGAGATTACTACGAAGTGCTTGGCGTAAGTAAAAACGCCACAGCCGAAGAGATAAAAAAAGCATACCGCAAACTCGCTATTAAATATCACCCCGACAAGAACCCCGATGACAAAGAGGCCGAGGAGAAATTTAAAGAAGCTGCTGAAGCTTATGATGTATTGAGCAATCCCGATAAGCGAGCTCGTTACGACCAATTTGGCCATGCCGGAACTCAAGCTGCCGGTGGTTTTGGCGGTTTTGGCGGTTTTGGTGGAGGAATGTCAATGGAAGACATATTCTCTCAATTTGGCGACATTTTTGGGGGGCACTTTGGCGGATTTGGAGGTGCAACAGGTGGACGCGGACGCCGTCAACGACGTGGTAGCGACCTTCGCATAAAAGTGTCACTCACCCTCGAAGAAATTGCAAAAGGTGTGTCAAAAACATTGAAAATCCCAACGATGGTTAGCTGCGACAAATGTAATGGCACCGGAGCAAAAAATGGTTCGGCATACTCTACATGCTCCACTTGTAATGGATCTGGCACAGTAGTTCATCGTCAGCAAACAATCCTTGGCACCATGCAATCAACTGCAATGTGCCCCACTTGTGAAGGAAGTGGCAAAATCATTACCGACAAATGCGATAAATGCCATGGCGAAGGAGTTGAACGCAAAGAACAAACTGTTTCAATCAATATACCTGCCGGAGTTGCCGACGGCATGACTATAAAAGTCAACGGCAAAGGCAATGCTGCTCGCCGAGGTGGAGTTAATGGAGATTTGCTTGTTGTTGTTGAAGAAATACAACACCCCGAATTAATTCGCGAAGATAGCGATGTGATTTACAACCTCATGCTCGATGTTGCAACAGCTGCTCTTGGCGGTAGCGTTGAAGTTCCAACAATCTCGGGTAGAGCAAGAGTAAAAATTGCCCCGGGAACACAACCCGGCAAAATATTACGACTCAGAGGCAAAGGGTTGCCATCGGTTAATGGATATGGTACAGGTGATCAACTTATCAATATTATGGTATATATCCCAGAGCAACTCAACAATGACGAACGCAAAGCTTTTGAAGCCCTCAAAAACTCAGACAACATTGTAGCTACCGACGACACAAAAAACCGAATTTTCAGCAAATTGAACCATATGTTTGAATAGCACTCTTACATACAATCGCCTACAACTCAGCATAATAACCAAACTATGCTGAGTTTTTTATTTCTAAATATCAGAAAAATTGACCAATTTTTATCTGTAAAAGACCAATATAAAAACTAAAAAGTTGTTAAATTGTATAACATAATTTAATATTTATACATAACTTTGTGACCGTTTTTGATTAATTAATTGTATTTTATGAAAAAAATTATTTTTTCTACCCTCGCTTTTGCAGCATCGTTGACGATGATGGGCGAAGGTTATCAAGTAAACACTCTCAGTGTTAAACAAGAAGGTATGGGTCACACTGGTGTTGCCCAAAAATTAGGTTCTGAAAGTATGATATTCAACCCTGCAGGTATGGGGTTCATGAACAAAACATTTGACCTTTCTGCAAGTGTAAGCCCCATTTTCTCTACAGTAACAGCAACACTCGAAGATGGTAGCAAATATGAAACAAGTAGCGATGTGAGCACTCCCTTCCAAATCAGTGGAGCATTCTCTATCTACGACAACCTCAAAGCCGGTATCACAATCAACACTCCATATGGTAGCGGTATAGACTGGACCGACAACTGGCCAGGCGCAGTTCTTAGTCAATCAGTAAAACTTCAAGTTTTCAATATTCAACCAACAGTTGCTTATAAAATCCTCCCTAACCTATCAGTAGGTGCCGGATTGATGATTGCATGGGGCAACATTGACCTAAACAAAGGTCTTGTAAATCCCGAAACTTTCGACAAAGTATTAGGAATAAATGGAGTTCCTTCTGAATATTTCTTTAAAGGCACTACCCCTGCATCGGTAAACCTCAAAGGTACTGCCGAAGTTGCGCTCGGTTTTAATGTAGGTGCAATGTGGGATATCAACGACAAAATTACTGTAGGTGCCAGCTACAAATCAAAAATGGATATGAAAGTGAAATCGGGTGATGCAAAACTCACTTACGCAAATGAATTTGCAGAGTCTCAATTGAGTTCTATCACAGGATTAGATGGTGCAAACTTCTCAGCAAAACTTCCTGCAGTGTCACAATTGACATTTGGTGTTAGCTACAAACCAATCAAGAAACTCACATTGGCATTTGATGCACAATTAAGTGGTTGGGGTGCATATGAAGAACTTAACATCGACTTCCTCGGAGAAAAACTAGGAGATTCATTCGACCAAAAACTCCCTAAAAACTATAGCGATTCTTGGGCTTTCCGTCTAGGTGCTCAATATGAAATGACCGAACGTCTTGACTTGCGTGCAGGTTTTGTTGTTGACAACTCTCCTGTTGACGAAGACTTCTTCAACCCCGAAACTCCCGGCATGACACGATTATTGCCTAGCTTAGGTCTTTCATTCCGTCCAACCCAAAACTTGTCAGTCGACCTCGCATTCACATATGTAGAAGGTCTCGCTCGCAAAGGTTCAAACTCATACACCGACCTTGTAGCCGCTCAAGCTTACCAAACTACTTTTGACGCTATGGGTCAAGATGCAGCAAATCAAGTAGCGAAAAATCTTGGTGGCATTGAAAAAACATTCAATGCTAAATACGACATTAAAGCTCTTATCCCTGCAATCGGTATCAGCTATTCATTCTAATCAACCACTATATCAGTTATATCATTGAAGGAGCGACATCGATTGTTGCTCCTTCTTTTTATTTCAATTACAACAATATCCAACTTCTTTTTACCTCAAAAAGTTGTGAAGGCTAAAGATATTAATTAAATTTGCACATCTAAATATAACCCTATTTTATATTGCCAACAGCAAATCACTAATACAATAGTATGGAACAACAACAATCTTCATCTAGCACAGCAACACGATACCGAGAACGTAAACCCCTACTATATAATGTTGTAATGCATAATGACGACTTCACCACAATGGACTTCGTAGTTATGGTACTCATAAGCATTTTCGACAAGTCAAGCGATGAAGCGGTACAAATAATGTTACACATACATGAAAACGGGGAAGCCATTGTTGGATCATATATATATGACATCGCACACTCAAAGTGCGACAAAGCCACATCAATGGCTCGTGAAAACGGATTTCCCCTACAAATCACAGTAGAAAATAAATTATAACACATATTATATAACCATGACTGAAGAAATCAACAACCTAAACATTTCACCATTTGCAAAAGAAATACTTAATGAGGCACACCAATTAGCCAAAATCTTGCAACATGAGTTTATTATGCCCGAGCATTTCCTAATTGCTCTATCTAACCTATGCACACTACATGATGAAAATCATTTCGTAAGCCAAAAGTTAAGGATAATAGCATCCGAAACAAATGAGTTACTAAACGAACATATCCCACTAAGCAATGGATACTCTGAGCCATCGTTATCATCACTCATGAAGAATGTACTAACCGAAGCTGAAGTCATCTTTGATCGTAACGATAACATTCCTGTACCGGTGGCCGCTATAATGATAGCATTAATACGTTCCTCTCATTGCATTTGCAACTCAATCATTGCTAAATATATCTCAGACCACGACATAGGTGATATACTTACGTTTTTAATGACTCTCGATAATAATGTCATCAATGAATACGACGAAATCGAAGGCTCTAATAATATGTCACAACAATATAGCAACAACAGTTGGGCGCAATATGTAACCGACCTTGAATATCTACGCAACGATGAATCAAAAGCCATTATAGGACGCGAAAAAGAAATGAACCAGTTAGCTCAAGTACTTTGTCGTTGCGAGAAAAACAATGCTCTCATAGTGGGCGAATCGGGCGTGGGAAAATCGGCTTTAGTGAGAGGTTTTGTTGTAAAACTCAATGAATACCCCAAACGAATTGGCACAATTCCGACTTACGAGCTATCAATACCTACAATCCTTGCCAATGCTCAATATCAAGGAGATGTAGAACAACGTATGTCTGCAGTGATGAATGGCATCAAGGAGATGGGGGGCGGAATAATAATCATCGACGACATTCACTCTCTAGCCGGAAGCAAAGGCGACACAAATGGTTCTCGCGACTTAACCGGGCTACTAATGCCCTACCTCGACGATGAGTCTTTACGCTTTATTGGAATCACCACTTTTGAGGACATCACTCGCCATCTCGACAGCCACACCCGTTTTTTGCGTCGCTTCCGTCGCATAGATATTGACGAGCCCTCCCAACAAGAGGCTATTGAAATACTCAACGGAGTAAAAACTCAATACGAAAAATATCACGACATAAAATTCGCTAATGGAGCAACCGAACATGCAGTGAGATTGAGTAAACGCTTTTTATCAAACAAAGCATTGCCCGATAGCGCCATCGACGTAATCGACGAAGCCGGAGCTTATCGTGAACTCAACCCCATCTCCGAGTCAAGTGTTCAAACTATAAACAATGACCTCATCGAAACAATTGTAGCCCAATTAGGTAACGTAAAATCAAAAATAATCGATGAAAACGACACCTCAATACTCAAGACCCTTGGAGATGATTTGCGCAAAAGTATTTATGGGCAAGACGATGCAATAAACAATGTAGTAAATGCCGTGTTAACAGCTCGAGCCGGATTAAACGATGACCACAAGCCTCAAGCAAGTCTGCTTTTCGTTGGGCCAACTGGCGTAGGAAAAACCGAAGTCGCTCGAGTATTAGCCGAACAATTAGGCATCACCTTGCATAAATTTGACATGAGTGAATATTCAGAGCGATATAGCGTGTCAAAGCTTATTGGCTCTTCCCCCGGATATGTTGGATACGAAGAAGGTGGACGCCTCACCGAAGCGGTGCGCAAGACTCCTCACTGCGTGCTACTTCTCGATGAGATTGAGAAAGCTCATGAAAAGATATTCGACACTCTACTACAAGTTATGGACTACGCATCTCTTACCGACAGTCGTGGTCGCAAAGTAGACTTTTCGCATACAATCATCATCATGACTTCCAACTCTGGCGCACAATATGCAAAAATGGCCGGTGTAGGATTTGGTTCGAAAGTGTCAACCGGTGATGCTATGCTAACCGAAGTAAAGAAGACCTTTAAGCCCGAATTCATAAACCGCCTCACAGGCATCGTGGTATTCAATGACATGAACCGAGAAATGGCGACCCTCATACTTGACAAAAAAATAGCAGAACTCAACGCACGCTTGAGTGAACGAAACATATCTATTACCCTCTCGCCCGAAGCTCATGAATGGCTTCTTAACAAAGGGTTCTCTGAAAAATACGGAGCCCGTGAAATAGAACGTGTGATTTCTCACAACCTTAAGCCTCTACTTGTTTCTGAAATACTTTTTGGGCAATTAACACAAAACAACACAATCGTAATAACAGTAAAAGACAACAACCTAATTCTTAAAACAACCTAAATTACTATGGTTTTTCAACTTCCCGATGAATTAATTTTCCCCAACCCATATTTAGGGGAACCCAATGGGCTACTCGCTATTGGTGGCGACTACTCCACCGACCGCCTACTCCTTGCTTATTCCAACGGTATATTCCCTTGGTCGGCATTTCGCAACAACCAAAAAGAATGGTATTGCCCCATGCAACGATTTGTGATTTTTCCTAATGAGATACATATTTCACACTCAATGCGAACTCTCATAAACAAACAAAAGTATGACATAACCATTAATAAAGATTTCGAAGGTGTCATCCAAGGCTGTTCCAAAATATGCGACAAACAAAATGTATCACGCATTCTTCATCCCGGAGCATGGATAGGAGACGAAATTATTGAAGCCTATACTCGACTCTTCCGAGAAGGGTGGGCTGCAAGCGTTGAAGTGTGGGATAAGGAAGAGTTGGTTGGCGGTCTATACGGAGTTTTAATAGGAAATTGTTTCATGGGTGAAAGCATGTTCTCTCGTGTACCTAGCGCCTCTAAACTTGCACTAATCGCTCTTGCTCAATGGATGGAAGAAAACGGGGGTACTCTTATCGATTGTCAATTTGAAACTCCCCATCTCAAATCAATGGGCGGACGTTTTATTTCATACGAAGAATACATGAAATACCTCAACCCCAACTCTGACGAGTCAAAATATGACATTGACGACGACGGAGACCACTAAAACTGTTAAAAAACATTTCTATTTTCAACTCTATTCTACGCTACTCAAATAAAGAATTTATTTTTTACTCTTTTTTTGGCAAAAATCTTACAGCACCAACCCACTAGTAATCAATACGAACCTCATCAACCGACAGATTCTTTACAAAAACAAACAAAAAAACTTGTAAATAAATTTGCACATATAAAAAAAAGTCGCTACCTTTGCAACGCATTTGAGGAAAAACCTTAGTGCTAACAAGGTAGATTCGCTAGCTCAGCTGGTAGAGCACATCCCTTTTAAGGATGGGGTCCTGGGTTCGAGCCCCAGGCGGATCACAAAGGAGAGTCAAACGGCTCTCCTTTTTTATTACTCAAAATCAAATAGTTAAATCCTAATCAACTGACAATCACCCACTACCCTTGAATACAAATTAAAATATTTGTATTATATTTGCAAAGTAAAATAGTGAATAGTTTTATACGATTTTATATTATTTTATGTACACTTTTATGTACACACCCAAAAAGTGTACATAAACACTCTTAAAAATTAATATCATGGCAACAGTATCTATTATATTCGACCGTCGTCGCACCGCCTCTAAAACTAAAAATGGTAGTGTAGAACTTGTCATCAATCTAAATGGCAAACAAAAAATCATTTCCACCGGAGTGCGAGTCAAAAAGCATGAGTGGAAAAATGGCATGGTAGTTGGTCGCTTCGACGCCCACGAACTAAATAAAGTAATTCAATCTAAATATCAAGATGCTTTGGCGAATGCTAATAGCAATAATGCAACATTAGCAAGCATCTCTATGTCCGATAGATCTTTCCTTGATTGGCTCGATAAGGAGATAATAGAGCGCAATGATATTACCGATGGAACTCGCAAGCATCATAAATCAATGGCAAAGCATCTTCGCAATAGTGGATTTATCGTGACCTTTAATGACGTCAATCAAATTAATATATTAAGATGGGACGACTCCCTTCGTAAGCAACTCACTAATCTTGAATCGATTCGCAATTACCACAAGAGGCTAAAGCCATATATTACCAAAGCGAGGTTGCTGAAATACATTAAAGAAGACCCATACGACGGAGTCAAACTTCAACGAGGTAAGCCGACCGACATTCGCTACCTCACCGAAGAAGAAAGAACAAAGATTGAAGAACTTGAACTTGACGGATCAATAGCAATAGTGAGAGATATGTTTATATTCTCTTGCTACACCGGACTTGCCGATGCAGACTTGCGTAAAATAACCAAAGAGGATATAATCACCGAAGATGGTCAACAATTCATCATCGATAAAAGACAAAAGACCGGCACAAGATATAAATTAATGATCCTCCCAAAAGCACAAGAAATCCTTGAGCGATACGATTACAATCTTAATATCTTCACGAATCAAAAATGCAACCAATACCTCAAAGCCATACAAGCAATGGCCGGCATCAAAACCCACCTAACCATGCACGTTGGACGACACACCTTCGCTACATGGGCCCTCAAACGTGGCGTACCTATTGAGATTGTATCAAAGATGCTCGCTCACTCCGACATCCAAACCACCCAAATATATGCAAAAGTGCTTCAAGAAGAAGTAATCAAAGGCTTCGACCTACTTAAGTAGTTTCCGCTTCCGTTTTTTCTTCTTGCTACAACATTCGCACAATAAGTGCTGAACATGTGGGAATATGCTCATACCCAAATCTCCTATAAGATACGCATACTCCTCGCTCCTCTTGCTTATATATAATGTGTCGGATATATGGTCAACGCAATGCGCTACCACCTCATGCAGAAACGAATTGAAGAATTGCGCCGGGCTATCGGTTAGTGCAGTGACAATCACGCTCTGATGCTTGATATACGAACTATATGTTAGTCCGGAGTTCAACTTGTTTTTCGTCAAATTCTTGTAAGCCTCCTCTGCTTGCCAACCATTGCACCCGATAGACCATAGACGCTCCATTATATCCTCCACATCATACTTTGTTACGGCAAAGTAGGCGAATATCTCCCAATCGTACTTGTCTAATATAATGTGTACCTTTATCATAAGAATTCCTCAAAGTCGATTGCGATGCCATCAAACTCGCAATCTGCTAAGAACCGATTGAAGATATAGCCTTCTCGCTTATCTACATCGAAAATTTTATCCCTTATGTGTAACGCCAAATATTGTTCATTGGGAATTGACTTACCCATATAGTCAGCCATTGCTTCAGAATATACATAGCACGCATCATATATCGCATCGTTGGGAACTTCCACATTATACCGCTTCAAAATAGTTTTCAAAATCTCTTTATCTACCGGCTTAATGCCTTCCTCTTTCCCATTTGTTTCCTTCCACATAAGCGAACAAGCAAACTCATACGATGCTTTATTGAAGTGATACCCATGATTCTTTAGGTACACTCGCTTGCTATATGGCATATAGTTGAAGATATCTAAACTCGTTCTATTTCTTTTTCGCATATCTATAAAATTATGGTGCAGGGGAAATCTCATAACTCTCCCCTACACCGGTTAATTACTATCGACGACCACCACGCATGCCACGGCGTTGACCCATACGGTTGCCATAGCCACGTTCATCCATGCTGTCATCTTCCCAATCGTCTTCCTCCCACTCGTTCATTGAGTGAACCACACGATTGCCATAACCGCCATACGACGCACCGTTGTTACCACGATTGCCATAATGACCTCGGTTACCATAACCGCCACGTTGACCCATTGAGCCGGCTTCTTCTTGCAATTCCTCGAAGCATTGCATCACCTTGCCCATCGATTTAAGAGCCTTTTCTACATGCTCATACATCTTGTCAAACTTGTCTTCTGTTATTTCCATCATAACCATAATTTGATTCTCCTATTCTTTTTTAGATTTACCCTGTCCGATGGACTCAGATAATAAATCATACATACGATTCAACTTTGAATCTATGCTCCCGATCTGCTTCTCAAGTTCAACAATCTTTTCTTCTTGCTGCTTCTCTTTTGCGAGATTGGGGTTAAGCTGAACATACATGTTTTCGCATGCACTCGCCGCCTTCTGGAAATAGGATTGGTTCTCAATGCCATATTTAGCATTCCTATACACCGAATCTATCTCGGCTTTAACCTCCGCCTCATTATCGCTCACAAATACATTGTTCTTAAGCGAAAACGACTTGTCGCATGGTAATTGGCTTATGTTATGTATCGCATTTCCAACCTTTACCTTAATGTCGATTTCTTTGTCAAGTTGTGCAAATGGGCCTGCCGGATACACACCCTGACCATACTTGGTAATAGGATTCTTTACTTCCACCACTTCACCAATCTGTAATGTAAGGTCATTCTTGTCAAATATGTAAAATACGTTTCCTTCTCTTAATCCACCGAACATGATATATCTTTTTTAGTTGTTAAATAATTCCTGTTATGAGTTGAAGTGTGTCGCTTTGGCTCTCATACCACACCAAATAAATACCGGTCCCGGGCAAATCTCCTACGGTTACAGCCTCACCATTGAATGAGGTCAACGGCTTCACGTTACCTCCGTCCGAAGTGAACACTATCGGTAGCGTTTCAGTTGTGCCGGTAGGTATGGCTTGATTCAAGCGAATGATAATCAACCCTCGAAATGGGCTACCCACATTGCGATGATTGTTAAAGTCAAACGCCACTTGGGTAGTTGACACGCTCACACCTTTGCTCGATAGAGCAGGTATGCCGTTCACGTTTACGTTAATGTAAGTTGGCAATAATGTTGACATAACTTCCTCCTTTCTTCAAAGTTGGTTATTCAACACTACCCCCAAAGGCTTCCACCATTAGCAAACCCATTACCATAGCCATAGCCTAATCCGAAGCCACAGCCACAGCTATAAGGAGCAAGGCCAACATTAACACCATAGTTTACCGGAATGTAGTTGGGTTGTGCCACAACAGTCTCGGTGCGTGGCAACTTACATTTGATACCATCAACATCGCTTTGTAGATTGTTCACAGCGGCTGCAATAGGGGCAGTTGCTTGATTAATCATCGCACCAAATGTTTGGGTTTGTTGATAGTTGTTGATCGCGGTTGATTGCTCTGCAATGCGACGGTCACGCTCGGTGATTTCTCGGTTCAACTCACGAAGCTCAGCTGCTCGTTGACCTTCAAGGATACGGCTTGTTGACGCTTCGATTGACTTAGAGATTTCACATGTTTGTTGTGCTGTTGCATAGCCAAGGTCGCTAAACCCTTTGGTAAGGATTTGGTTGGTGTTGCAAAATCCACGCTCGGTGAGATAGTTGCTTTCCAAGATACCTTTTTCAATCGAGCAGCAACAGTTAGCAAGTTGACTTGCAATAGCGGCATCGCCTCTGTCGATTGCATTGATTACTTGCATACCGGTCATGCCCAACTGATTACCAACACCGCAAATTTGGTTGTTGATTGAAGTCAATGCGTTACGCATTTCGCCTGCGGTACAGTTAAAGGTAGATGCGAGTTGGTCAATAGCACTGTTTGTGCCTTGAAGTGCTTGCATTATCACCTCTTTACCTGCGTTCTCGTTGATTTGGTTCGACAAGAATCCGGTGCCAAGGAGATTACCATAGCCACCATTACCGCCAAAACCACCCCAACCATTGTTGCCAAATAAGGCAATCCAAAGCAATGGAAATAACCAGTTGCCTCCACCGAAGCCACCGAAACCTCCACCGCCACCCATCATCGCTCCGATGAGGAAATTCGGGTCAAATCCATTCTGATAGCCTCTGTTGCCATCATTCCCGAATACATAAGTTTTTGTTTCTGACATAATACTTGAATTTTAGTTATGCGGGACTATTCCCATTGCAAAACTACCATTCAAGCATCACCCGGCGAAGGCGATATTTCCTACCCTTTTCCTTATTCTGTCGTATGTGTTTCTTTTGTATTTCGCATAGTCCATGCGTGTATCAAAATTCGATATGGTATAGTTTATGGATCTTGATGTTAGCCCCACCATCTGTGCTACCTCACTCGGATAAAACCCGAAATCCAACAACGCCATGATCAACATATATCGTGCATCTACCACCTCGGCTTGTTTCGACTTTGACAATATTTCTTCACACGGCACATCGGTCTCACTAACCACTATTTCTATTATCTCAGCAAAGATTTCCCTTTTCTTCATTGCTTATTTCAATTATTTTGTTTACCTTTGCCTTACTACCACCTACATAAATAAAGTATATCCTAAAGAGGCTGACAAGGCTTATTGCCCTCGATGACCTCTTTAGGATATTATGTAGTGTGGTAGCTCTAATATTCTATATTGTCGGGGGCTTTTCTTTTGCCCCCTTTGCATCAAAAGATGCTCTGCTTCCTCCGCAGTCGGGTGCGTCTCGATATTAACGCACTCTTTGCCTGTTCCTTCGCTTGCATAGCCACACCTGCCCAATGTTCTGCACTTGTGGGCTTCACTATCCCACACCATTCCCACAGCACTCTTGCCACAAAGTATCGGTGGATAAGGTTCTTTAGCAATCCCATAGTGGTCGCGGAGAAGCTATCCGGCACTGTCATGTCGATGTTATACGCTTCCGGAACACATGGAGCATTACACAACATAGCATCATCGGCTACCTCTCGCTTCGTGTATGGATATAACCACTCCACACATTCGGTATATGCAAGATTCAACACTCGCGTCACCAAATCAATATTACCATCTTGACCCACATCAAACAGCTGATGCTTGTCATGCTCATCTTCCACCTTCATTATATCGGCTTCCACATAGGCATAGTTCTCTATATCATAGAGCAACTCCTTGCGTAAGAGGGTTATGGTAACATCCTTATCAGGTTCCTTTTTATTTTTCTCGCAACAATACATATCCTTTTATGTTGTGGTTCTTCGCATAGGGCGGCTTCGCTTGCTAACACTCTTTCGCACCGATTCTAATGACCGTTGTGCTAAGGCTACATAATCGGCTGCATCTGCTTTGTTTGTAACCAAATACCAATCGGCAACAGTAGAATTACGAATATAGTCATGAATTGCTTCTGCCACTCCGGCACTTGCAGCCTCATTGAAATTCGTTGGCATAGTCAATGAGATTACCAAGTCTTTATCCGACGATATTAATTTATTGTCGGTTGTTAGCCCGTTCTCATTAAGATACTCACTTAGCTCTGTTTTCACCTCGGCAAAAGCCCTTTTGATGGAGCGTAATATCTTATCTTGATTCTCCTCGTCTAACGAGGCAAACATGCTTGCTACTTCCTTATAGTTAGTGTCATTTTGAATTGTGCGACCTCGTAGATAAGTTTCATTCATCACGTCATAGAGCAATTCCTCCATTACGATGGTCGCTGTTACTGTCTTTTTATCTGCCATATCTTTTTATTATTTAGTTTCTTTTAGGTCTTTGTGGTCGCTTCCTTGAATACAACTTACGCAAAACATCGTTCATCATAGCCAACGCTTCTGTAGCATACGCTTCTGCTTCGCCCTTATTGGCGAACATATACCATTTGCTCACAATCGCTGAAATAAAATAACTTCGCAACGACGCTTCCACACTCGGGGTAAGATTCACATCATACGCTCTCGACACTTCAAGTGTAACACTATAATCACCAGAGACTGTACTACTATTAAGTAGCATCTCTTTCAGCTGGTCGTTTGCCACGCTTACCGTTTCCTCCCAAAATCGTTGTAGCACCTTCGCATCTTCATCGGTCAACATGATACGCTCATACGCTGTTTCATCGCCTATCATTTTGTCGCCCGTGTAGGCTGCTGCCTTAGCAACTTCGTCCCACACTTGTGTTTTGTAAATATGTAATTCTATTGTATTCATGCCACAAATATATCTTTATCTCTCGTTGTGATTTTTTTATCTTTATCTTATCTCGATAAAATCCATCATCACATAACATGATTCATTTTTATCTACCTCTGCAAGCATTTTCTTGTTGTTCTTCCTTGCCCACAATCGTGGCCATAGGTCGTCAATCTTACCACCTTGCATCGAGGAATAGTAATGCTTGATATACCCTTCGATATTTTTGAGCCCACACAAGTCTTTCCAATCTTTTTTGCGTACCCCACAACACCAATTAATATCCCTAAAGGTAGCCTTCCAATGTGCGACCCATCGCTTAAAAGCATCTTCATCACCTTTCTCCAAGATTATTCTCACTGTTACATCACCTTTGCCATTCAGCCATCGCAACACCTCATTGACATTACCCTTATAGTTTGCCAAACCATGACAAAACATAGGGTTCTCATCGCCGAAGAATCCTATCCGGAGGTCAAACAATCTCACGCCGTATCTATCATATTGTTGACGATAGTCCACTTTCTGACATCGTGACATAAAGTTAAATGGAGTTACCCACCAATTCCGTAGTGGTAGGTAACTCATCGTGTTATGCGACCCTAATATCATCGTAGTTTATTTGTTTGTTTGAGTTGATAACTAATTGACGCTCCGATTAGCGACTCTTCTTTGCCAATCTCGGCTATCGCTCCTATGCGATAATACTTATATGGTGAGCCTCTGAACCCACGGAGATAATGGTCTTTGCTCGTCCAAATGAGATGCCAATGCTTCAAGTCTCTACTACCCCATAGCACCGTTGACACATCGCCCCTATCAAAGTCACCTCGTTGGATTATTGTGTCAATAGTCTTGAGTATATCTCCCCCATCAAGTTTCAGTGCACGAGTGACCATCAGCCCCTTTCGCATCAGTTCTCCCTCTGCCGAAGATAAATCCACCAACTTATTATCGCTCGTCACTACCAATGCCTCGGGATAGGAATTAACTCCATATTGGATTTCGCTCTCCATCATGCCCCATTGCTTGCTCTTGAGCGAATATACATAAGCATAATCGCATCGAGGTTGATACAACACTATCCGTTGATGTGTGTAGTCATACACCATTCTCGCCCCTTGCAGATAATCTTTAAATGCGACCATATCAAATGTTCTGCTCCCTATCTCCGCCTTACTCATCAACTGCAATCCTCCGGGCATCATACTCAACAACATCGGACTATCGGTATCAATCCCATCGGTCATACATATCGTTTCGCTACCGGCAATCATCATCACTCCTCGATTAGTGGCAAATAGTACACTTTGGTCTATCTGCGTTATGCTATCAGCATCCACACACACATCTCTTGATATAGGTTGTGCCGGGTTGAAGGTGCCGGTATCATTGACACTCAATGCCCACACTCCCTCAGTGGTAAAAGCGTATAATGGGAACTGCCCGAACTGACCTTCACTCAACGCTCTCGCCGCACTTGCAATGCCTATTATATCTCCATCGCCTATGGCTCGCACTCCGCTTGCCGGGAACACCCACGGATTCTCTGCCTCACTCGTGTAGAGCTTATTCCCCATTTGCACCGAGGTAGCCTTTATCTCTCCGGTCGGGACTATCGGAAGCTCACCAAACTCCACATCAAGATCAAGACCTCCCCACCAATATGCTCCGTTCAAAAAGTCATGAGGAGTAAGATAAAATGTTTTATTCCAGCCGTCACCTCGCACTCGCATCTTGTATGCCCCGGCATCGGGGTAGTACATCCATCGTGGAAATGTTGCCCCACTCTTTGCCACATTTGCCCATGCAAATGGGTTTGATTCACTCGCCTCCGCTTTGATTGTTTGTGTCGCCACTATCTCCTTCCCCTCCTTCTTGATCCACACATCAATAGTCAACGGCACATAATTCACTCCATCAGCAGGCTCAACATATGCACCCATCGTCCTTATTGGCAACGTATCTCCGGCGAAATACTCCACATTCGCAAGATTGAGTCTGTTATTGTATGCATACTGAAAGCCTCCTACTAACTTGCTATGGCTATTATAATCATCATCTAATGTTGGCAACGTCTCCAATGCGGTCAAATCCTTATTCTCTAACTCAACATCAGCAAACGCTTCCATTTGTTTTACTCGTTCAATGGGGATAGTCGCAATTAAGTAATATATATGCTCAGAAATAACATCCTTCTCCCATTTGTCGTTTAGTGCCACATTCCAAAAATTTCCGTCTCCTCGATAGGGAGTAGTATAATCCAATCCGTCTGAATGTCCTGCGAAAATATCATCAGGAGCATCTGATCCCTCTCTATTTGATGTATATAACGCCCTTGACAAACAAGGCAGGTGGCTGACTCCGGTTTTGATATCTTCCGATTGGTTCCATGTATAAATAGGTGCCGACACAAATATGTCTATGGATTGTATCAAATCTCCCCATTGTTTATAATCTGGTACCGCCCCAACAATTCGATACTGCAATGCGTAAGACGCTATGGTTGTAGTTGAATTAGTCTTGAGTGTTGAGCCATTCCCTTCTGCGCTATTGACTTTGACACTCGGTGCACAAACCGTCGGTATCATTAATACCGGTGTTGAGTGCATTACATATTCTCCGTCATACATTTTTATTGCATATCTCACCATCATTGGCTGATAAAAATAGCCTTGTGACTCTATCGTCTGAGATACTATATTAAGGATTGAACCATATACGGCATCGGTTATCTTCTTGAGAAATGCCGACACATTGTCTCTCGTGTCTTCTATTCCGGAAATTGACCCGCTGCCATTTACCGAATCAAGAATCCTATTCCCTAATAATCGTGGGGTATCGGTAAACTCATCTTCGTCAACTCGTACATTATCCAATACTTTTTTCATATCAAACTCTATCCCCACAAATGGCAACTTGCTCCCGAGGTCGATATACTCCTCATCTCGCCATAGCACATAACGCATCGACTCGCTCGTTGTAATAATCAACGTATTCCCTATCGCCACAATGCCACGCACATCTTCCCCTTCTGCAAGTCCTATCACCTTGTTGCCGGCAACCTCCTCAAATGAGTTATCCGTCTCACTCATCTCTGCCCAATAGACAATACTGCCATCGGTATATATAATGTGCTTATATTGACTCGACCTATGAATATACAATGCGCTCATGCCTTCGCTCCATTGATGCGCCTCCTTTCCACCGTCCATCAGTTTCAGTCCGCCATCTTCCGGCACAAGATTCATTGCCACCCCCAAGTCGCCATCTGCCGATTGGTACTCGCTCGGGTTCGCTGCATATCCGTTATATCTAACCTCCTTTATCATTCCTCCTAATTTTTAATTATGAACTATGCATTAAAAACTATAACTCACCCCCACATTCACCCCGGGGCCACAATGCCAACTGCCATCATACACCACGCCAATGCCCCCGCTCACCCCAATGCTCCAACGCTTTTGCTCTTTGGTGTGTATCGTTATCGTCTGCACCTCCTTGCGAGGAAACACATAGATACTATCAAGACTCGGCTTATACCCACTCACCCATGCGCTAAATGTACTATCCTCATAGTGCTTTTGTGTAATAGGTATAACCACACTAACACTATCCTTGCCACTATCGCAATCAGCCATTTCGGTACTGTCACCTAATTGACTTTTGATAGGGAAGTTAACTTCCTCATCAGAGGCAACCGGTAATTTTTCGGCAACATATCTTACAACCACACTATCCTTAGGCACTACCTCATAGTATGGGATAGTATCTATCACATAGTCAATAATAGTATCACGCACTTGCTTTGGCTCGGTAATATCTCTCTCCGGCACACATCGCACCAACGCAAAAAAACAAACTACACAAAAACATATCATTCCTATGCTACCTATCAGCATAGCGATACCCATTGCAATATTATTTTCTTCAGTCTTTTTTTCCATCGTCAAAATGCTCTCTTATTTGCTTTATCAACTCTTGAGCTTCGGGCTTTGTGCCACACTCTACTATCCGTTCAATCATTTTAGGCAACTCAGCCACCTTGCTTTTACGCTTTTGGGCGTGTTCCCACACCGATTTCATCTCTATCAGTACTATCCCCACACATATAAGGATGCTTAAATAAGGATAAGCATACCATGGGAATATCACACCTATCAAGTCAAAAACGAACCCTAATAGCATTATACGCCAATACTCACCCAACTTGTTAATTGTCATTCGCAACTTATGGCTGAATATCCTTTGCTTAAGTAATCTTGCCGTATATATCGCGTCCCACAAGTCTATGAGGGTAGCACTTATGAACAATAGCCATAGTCCGAGAATTATCCCGAAGTGGCGATATAGGTGAGGCATATCGATTACCTCACCCATCGCATTTATAAAGGCTAATACACTATTTAGTTCCATACTTTTCTATCCATCTTAAGATACCCTTTACATGGATATCCACTATCCTGTTAAACCCTTCTTCCGATAGCAGCCACTCAACATCTGCCTCGGTGTCTTGGAACATATTCTCACTCAACACCGATGGGCAAGCAGTATGGCGGATAACATAGAAGTTAGCCTCCAAGTCGGGATCACCATCTGAGTAATCTGCTCTCACTCCCTTTTGAGCCTTTGAGTAGTCACCCTCTTTTTTACCTAACTCTACATATTTCGAGTAGTCTTTTAGTTCCTCTTGCGCCACTTCATGGATGCAAGTAGCCAACTTATCGGAATTGTTTTGCCCCTTTGTAGTAAAGATGCACCAACCACCGGCATTGTGCCACTTGCCATCTGCTCCGGCTGCATTGACATGGATTGATACATAAGCGCAATTCCCTGCACCATACTTGGCGCAGATATTATTCACGAATGCCACTCGCTTTTTAAGTTCCACACTTTGGTTAGCCGAACCATTCAACTCGGGCATATCGATATACACCACTACACCTTGAGTCTCAAGTTTCTCCTTTACCCCATTGACTACTTTGCGAGAATATTCGCACTCACGAAATTTTTTATCGGGCGAACATTTGCCCGGTGTTTGTAACACATGCGCAGTACCTAATATTATTCGTTTCATAACTTTGTTTTGGATATTTGGATATTGATTGAATAGATTAATTAAATATGAATGGCATAGGTCAAGAATCCACCCCAACAACCTATACTTGAGCCGATGAAGTCGAAAAGGAAATCTCGCCACGACCAAGCGTTGCCACTTGCTCTTGAATCTCCGAACTCCTTTCCTACACCAAGGAACATTGCAGCAAGCCAACCTCCGACGATTGCTGGTGTTGGCTCGGTTGTTGTGTGAGCGATAATAGCACTCACCACGAATGCACAAAGTAGGCACGCCACAAAGTGCAGTACATCTTCAAATTTGATTTTCAGTTTCATCTTATTCTTCGTTTTTTAATTGTTCATTCACTAATCTCTCTTGCTCTGCCTTGATTGCATCGGCTTCTTCTTGCGTGATTTCCTTCCAATTGCTCGGTTCATCAGTCACGGCAAGATAGACTTTGTCACTTACTACTCGGTTTTGAATTTCAACCTCAAATGCTTGTGTGAGCATATATCCATCACTTGGGATAAGTACTCTTACTTTGATTTCTTCTTGTATCATATCTTATTGTTTTTAATTTTATCAACTAATCGTAAAACCTTTTGCAGTTATTTGTGCGATTTCCTCCTCGGTCAATAGTGCCTTTGTGTTAGCACTCAACTTGATTGTCGCAGTAGCCAGACCATTGCTTGCT
This sequence comes from Muribaculaceae bacterium, assembly GCA_045576735.1. Taxonomy (GTDB): domain Bacteria; phylum Bacteroidota; class Bacteroidia; order Bacteroidales; family Muribaculaceae; genus RGIG4079. Next base: position 79,640 of record JAZNGZ010000056.1, on the reverse strand, counting down.
CTATCGTAAGAATATGTAATAAGGCTGTCAATTAGGGATTGTCTTGCATCAGGTATTTCATCACTATTTTCGCCCCAAACTGCTGCACCACTAAAGTCATAGGTAGTAAGGGTGGATTTGCCGAGGTTGGTGATAGCAATAAATGCCAATCTGGTGCAGTAAGCAAATATTGACGTCACACTTGTTGCAGATGACAAATCTAAAGTAGTCAACTTGTTTAAAGAGTTACACCCGTAACATAGATTTGAGAAATTTACGCAGTTGCCAGTGTTGAAAATTTCTATTTGTAGCAATGATGAACAATTATAGAAAACTTGCGATGTGGCACTACCACCACTACATTTTGCACAATTGATAGACGAAACATATTTGAGCTTAGAACAAAGAGCTACCATTGCCCTAATCGTAGTTGCATTAGATGTATCAACATTTAATTCAACAAGGGTTGAGCAATTTTGCCAACAAGCCTCAAATGTGGTAATGTGTAATGTGGGAATGTCACTTGGGAAGTACCTCATTGAGGTACAACCAGTGAAAAAAGATGGAAACTTTGAATACTTTGTTGAATCAAATTTAGGGCAATACACCATTTTAGTTTTATTTTGAAAGGTGGTGATTTCGCCATTTTCAAGTTGTCGTAATAATTCTTGTGAATATGCAATATCATCTTTGATGCCATTGTTATCAATTGTATATCCAATTGTATCGAATCCAAAAATGTCACCACCACTCTGAATGCTTGCAATCTCACCTGAAAAATCTTGTGGATTAATCAAATCAGTTGAGCCTTTCTTCTCACGAATAGCATCGGCTACATCGGTCAAAAAATCCTTTAAATTATCGTTCTTTGCCATATCACACCGCAGTATTTAAAGTCTTAGTAATAGCATCAGCAATAGCATTGTCAACATATGTTTCGATGTCGGTCTTGATTGGTGCAACAAGTTCTTGCTTTTGGCTTTCGGTTAGGTCAGCATAAGTAAGTGCATCACCTTTATCACCCTTATCACCTTTATCCCCTTTTTCGCCTTGAACTCCTTGAATACCTTGCAATCCTCGTTCACCTTGTTCACCCTGTATTCCTTGCTCGCCTTTGTCCCCTTTAGTACCTTGCTCTCCACGTTCTCCCTTTTCACCCCTATCACCCTTTTCACCTTTGAGTGATGCAAGTTGTTCAGGTGTGAAATCGGCATAAGTGAATGGGTCTCCTTTATCGCCTTTCTCTCCTTTAGCATAAGGTAAAACAAACTCTATCTCTGCCGTTGTGGGTGTGTCTGATGCACCAACAACCAACTCAATACCCAATGACTGTGGCTCTACATTTAATTGTGTGCCGTCAGGATAGATGTTATTGGGCAGGTAAGCCTTGAACTCGCCAAACAACTCACCTACATTGAGTTTGTGGTTATCACAAACGATGTGGAGTTGCCCGTTGTCATTGAAACAATTCTTAGTTACTCCGCCAATAGATGATGCCACAAATGAGCGAGTAGAATAGCCGTTGCACCCACTTGTTATTATTAGTTCAAAGTCATAATCGGGAAAGCCGACCGCCACCGACTCCCCATTGGCATTCGTTGCCGTCAACTTTGCAATAAAATCAAAGTCGCTTTTGTAGTTTATTTTCTTCATGGGCTATAAATTTTCCAACGCTTTAAGTCTTTGCTCCGCCTCCGACACACGCAACATAAGAGAGCTTAATGTCTCATCTTGCTCCTTATCCTTCGCCTTACGCAAATCTGTCTCCGCCGTAAGAGCAATATCCATCTCCTCTATCTTACCTTTGATTGCCTCGTCCTCAAGCGTCAAATTTGCTACCTCCGAATTTATCTTTTTCTTAAGCGCATTGACCTCAGTTATCAATAGCGAGTTATCCCAATCGAGTTTAACATAACCTGTTGAGTCCAAATACATCTCGGCATCAACCAATTGCCATGCGCCCCAACCCGATGAACTATTTGCCATAACAATCAATCCATTACGGTGAAATTGAGTCGGAATCAATCCAACATATTCGGGGAGCAATGACTCTTCTATCACGGATTGAGAGATAAATAGGTGTATGTTTACGATGCTATGAGCCTTATGCCACAATGTCTGCTTCGCATTTGTGGTTTCGATGTTTGAGAACTTATTGTCTACTTGGGTATCTCTCTCACCTACCTCGTCTTTGAAGTTCATTAATTGATTCTCCAATCGAGCAAATACTTCGGAGTTATTTGAACCCATCGCAACGGCATTATCTATCTTCTTGTCTTGCTCTATATTCTTGGTGCTAATCGACTCAAGAGCGCTTGTGTTCTCTGCTATCAACGAGGTGTGAGTCTCCAATGTGAGAGCATGCTCACCTATCGACACCCCTTGCGAGGCGATATTTTCTGCATTGTTGGCATTAGCCAATCGCAATGCCTCTATCGCCGATTGATTCTCTTCAACCTTGCCACTTATCTCACCCACTTGTGCCGATGCTTGGTTTGCCACCTCCAATGCGTTGTTGCTTAAAGCTATCGCCCCATTGATATCGGTACGTTGTTCTGCCAACTCTGCATTGATACGACTCACTTCGCTTGCCATCGATGCCTTATGAGCGTTAAGCTCATCACTCACCGCCTCCACATTATCTTTCGTTGCATACCCTTGCAGCTCTGCCGACAATTTACCGGTAGTGACATAATCGGTCAAATCCACATTCAAGTCATTGCTTATATTGCCGGAGTTGACCCACTCATCATCTACCACAATATAGATTGGCGCCGGTATGGTTTCTCCCACCAAGGCATACCACCCTCTCTTGGGCTCGGGATAAGCCTCTTTCAGTTTATCCGGGGTCGGGAATAATCCCTTGTTTGCATACTTTATATTTTTCGCATCAAACCAACCATCTACTTTCACATTCCCTTTGATGGTGGCACTCCCGGCTATATTGGCATCGCCTCCGGTATATACATGGCGTCCTATCGCCACATCTCCTGATATTATCTTGCTCATTGTTCTATTACACTTTTAGATAGTTCCAATAATACCGATGCCTTTTCGCTCTCCCCATAGGTCATCAACACCAATGCCCCTAAGGTATAGATTACAGCCATATAGCATCGCTTGCTTATCTCCACTCCTTTGTACTCATCTATTTTTGGATATGGGCGATAGACTCCCATCTCCATTGTCGCACTCTCGTTGTCGCACGAGTAAAACTCCAACACTCTCCCCTCGGGGCGATTCACTATCGCACACACCGGTTTCTGCTTGTTGCCTCGAATGCCTTTGTATCTCGATGATTGTTTTGCATACATCGGGTCATCAACCGTGATAGCATCCGTTACCACTCGCTCCCAATCACTCATCTTGAACACCATCAAGCGCATAAAGTCGCCGGGCAACACCACAAAACCACTCCCTTTCTCTTTCCAAAAGATGGCATCGACGAGGTTCTGCCCGCTCTCAAGCATATTCACCGGTGCCGATGATTCCACTCGTCGCACAGCCTCTACCACCTTCGACTCGATAATCTCCTCCATCGAAAGGGTCTCAACATCTTCGAGCGCAAGCAACCCTTCGCTTGTCATGTTCTCATCAAGAGCGACCTTTACATCTTTTACTATCTCGGCCAACTGATATATCATAACCCTTCAAATTCTATGTTATGTGCCATCGCCTCTTCTTTGATGGCTTTGATAGATTTCATCTTGGTGCGAGACACCCCGAATTTCTCACTCAAATAACCTTTCGCCTCGTCGGGATCATTCACCTTAATCTTCTTCGGGCCTTCACTCGCTCCGGCTATAGGCATCACAGTTTTCCCTTTGGGCACGGCATTCTCATCAAAACTCTTATCCTCTTTGAAAAGTTTGCCATATCTATAATGGTTCTCCAACGCAGTCTGCACCTCCTCCGATGTAGTATAATACACACTGCCACCATTGCTCAACGATGCAAATGACACATGCAATGATTTGCCACTTGGCAACAACACACTCACACTCACATCGGTCTTTGCTATATATTTCTTTTTCGCCATTGTCTTTATTCAAAAAAATAGGGGTGGGCGGTTATTTCCTTGCCCACCCCGTGGTTATGTTTTTAATTCGTTATCTCTATCCTTGTGCTGGGTTTTGTGCAAGACGCATACGTGCGTGAGCCTTAGCATAACGCAAGTACAAGCATGCTACCTCTTGAATTACCACTGCATCTGTGTTGCGAACACCGGCTTTCTTCAAATCAAGCACATTGCGACTCCATGACACATGTACTCGTTTTGATAAGTATTCGGGGTCCATCGCGAAACCACAATCGCTCATGCCATTTGCATCAAACAATTCATGGTGGATTGTCAATACTTCACCGAAGTCAGTATCCCATGATTTGAATTTGAGGTTCCACACTTCAACGGTATCTTTCAAGCGGAATTTATCCGATTCAATCTTAGAGAATGCTGAGAGCATATCACTACCACAGAATAGGATTTTGCGTTTGTTGCCGATTCCGGTACCCACAAATAAGTCTTTGGTGATGTCAACCAAGTTATTATCAGTGATAACGGCACATTGTTTCTCAGCGTCCCATTCACCCACTTCAATATCCTTACCTGCCATATACCAAATACCACCGGTAAACCATGTGTTCATACCATCTTTGGCTACGTGCTTGATAACATTCTTAACACCGAAGAGGAATGTGTTTTCTTGTGATAGACGCATGTCATAGATACCATCTTCTTCAATATCCGAGAATGACCAATTAACCTCTTTGGCTGCGATTTTGTCAAAGGTTGATTGCTCTACTTGAATCATAAAGTTTTGGCAATATTGTGTCTCGGGCATCGGGATATTATTGAATCGACCGGTTTGCACATCGAGTTCGCCACAAGCCTTACCCATTCGCACGAGTGTTGTGCCGGCTGGGATAGCAGGTACAAGTGTCGCATAACCATTGGCATCGAGTTTCCCATTAACGGCATACACTGTTGGGAGGTTTGTTGATGCATCTTTACCGCACACACAAAGCACCAAATCGGGAACATTGTCGCTGTCTTGGTCGTAGGCTACACCTTTGTCATTGTATTGACCTTTCACACCTACCACACGGATAGTGTCATCAAGTGTAAACATGTTGGCATCATCTACCGGCAATGAGATTGACGCTCCGGTTGATTGTTCCGACACCTCCTCACTTGTCTTGCAACTGATAGGACGTGTGCCTACTGAATAATACTTAACCTCAAAACTGTTACATGATGTTGATTTTGCATAACGGCTGATTTGGTCGATTGGTGTTGCCATCGGACGAATCTTTACGATTCGTTTGTCAACATCTTCCAAGTAAAAGCCATCGGCACCATCGGCACGGCCTTGAGTCTCGGTAGCGATACCATCGGCGCCACCGGTTGAATCTGCTCCGGCATTAGTCTTGCCGGCATCGGGTAAGTCTGTGGCTACCGCCATAATCACTCCCGAAGACGCTCCTGCGACAATAGCCACAAGAGAAAGCATAAAGCTCAAAATTGTTTTAAGTTTCATAATCTGTTCTTCTTTTGTTTAATAATTAATATTTAATTTGGATTCTCGCTATTTGTAAGTGGTTCGACGCTCGCCGCCTCGCTCCCATATATTTTGTGTACCATCACCATAGCGTCCGATTGCTCCCAACTCGGGCGTAGGTGGAACACTGCCACCGCCATTCTTGCCATCGAGCACCGCTGTGCCATCACCTTGCTTGCGTGTACGGAGTCGTTCCTCTATGCGTGTGTTGCGACCTTTCACTTCGCCTTCGGCTTCGGCTTGCGCCACATCGTTATCGTAGTTCTGAGCCTTCATCGCCATCTCAATCACTTCGGGAGTAAATTTACCCACAACCCCCTCTTGGATAATATTCCTCAACCAATCAAAGGCTTTATCCACTTGTTCATCGGTATAGCCTTTTTCCTCTTGGATAGCACTGATTGATGCCAACGATTCATTCAGATTGGCTTGATACATCTCCTCGAGTTCTTGCTCTTTAGCTACTCGGTCAAGATACTCTTTGTTCGCTTCCGCGATTTGCTCTTGCATCTCGGGGTCATCAAGCACGTCTTTAATCTCGATACCGAATTTGCGCACCAAACCCACTGCCGGGTCTTCGCCATTCTTCCAGTCCATCAAGAATGCCGCACTTCTCGGGTCACTGCTGAGCATATTCGAGAAGGATTCTTCTCGCTCTTTCAGCTCCGAAATCTCATTGTCATAACTGTCGTAATCGTCATTGATTTGACCAAACAATGCTTCGTCGTCTTCAAAGTTCGCATCAGGATATTTCACCTGAAGGCGCTCCAACGTCACATCTCGTTTTGTTTTATCTTTTTCTTTTTCAGCCATATAGCACTTTTGTTTATGTATTTATGGATTATTTATTCACAAATATACACCCTCCACTCTGCCTCCTTTCTTTATCTTTTACTTTTTGTTTGGTAATTTTGTATATAGACAATCCATTTATCTATAAATGAAAAACTTTGGTAGCACCATCGAATATGCTCAAGAGCGTATCGACGACCTTATGAAGGCTTATTTTTCTTACCTCTCCACTTGTTCACACATATCTATGCCCGACGTGTTTGAACATGTGGTCAATATGCCGGCATCTCGTTTTTGGGTGAGCGAGCCTCGGGCATCCGTCGTCATCTCTAAGATTATGCATGGCGATGACCTTCACGATATGCGACCTACCAAACGTGAGATGTTCTTTGAAATTTATCGCCGGTTCCTCCCTCTATATAAGGAAAACCCCGATACTCCTATCTCTCAATTAGTAGGGATAGTTATCGAGCAGCCGGCTCCCAAATTCTATCTCGCTCCCGGTTCTGCCAAGGTAATGATAACTAACGCTAAGAAAAAATGGCACGAAGAAAAAAAGAAAAAACTATATCGGTGGTAATGGCTGTAATTGTTTTATGCCTATGCTTCTGCGATATCAACTATACGGAGGTGGGGGCAAGCCGTCAATCCCCATTGATGGCTCGCCTGCTATACTCCTTTTTCCATGCCAACATTTTCCATGCCCTCATAAATCTTTGGTGCTTCCTCTCTATTATGTTTGTATATAAGGCATCATTGATGCGATTGCTTTTCGCTTTCGCCGTGGCTGTCCTCGTTCCCGATTGGGCATTAAGCACCACTCCAACAGTCGGGTTGTCGTGTGTGTGTTATGCTCTGCTTGGCTCTTACACTTTCGAGGTGCAACGCAAATTATACTACCTATCATGGATGACGATATATCTCGGCATCGGGTTCTTTCTCCCGGGTGTCAATGCGATGATCCACCTTTATGCCTATTCCGTAGGTTTCATATATAGCCTATTGTTTTCCCCTATATGCAAGATGAGATAAAAAACATATTAGCCGAAAATGATAGGCGCATTAAGAACATCAATGCTCTATTCAATCCCATCTCCGGTGAAGGTTCTATCGGTGATAGGTTCCTTGCCACTATCGATGACTACCCCATCGCTCGGCAATGGCTACCCATCGCAATGAAAAAGATTCCTTTTGTCAAAAAACTTATCTCTGCCGGCTCGATTGAGAAGTTTATCACTTCAACACTAAAAGCCGAATATGATAACGAAAACCGGCTGAAGGTTATCAACCAATTCGTGCGTATTCGCATGCGTTATGACTTCCCATTTTGGGCGGCCTCTTTCGTGTGGATCAAACGCAAGGGTGGTGGCGACGATTGCTTGTTTCGCCTCACCCGACCACAGCGCAAATTCGTTACTCGATTGGAACAACTGCGCACTGCAAACAAACCTATCCGACTCATTCTGCTCAAGGCTCGACAATGGGGTGGCTCTACCACTTCGCAGTTATACATGGCTTGGCTACAACTTGTGCATAAGGTGGGGCTCAACTCGCTCATTATCGCTCACCAAGGGAGTGGCTCCGATGAGATTAAAGATATGTTCGACCGCATGATTAAGGAATATCCTATTGAGCTATTATATAACATCAACGAGGAATATAGCGAGAATGAACCCAAACTCGTTGGCGTAGGTCGCTCCGGGTCTATCCATCGTGTGCCACAACGCAACTGCAAAATAAAGATTGGCACCGCCGAGCGCCCTAATGGTTGCCGTGGTGGTGACTACAACCTCGTGCACCTTTCCGAAGTGGGATTGTGGAAAGCCACCGAAAAGATGAGTCCCGAGGATATTGTACGCTCGGCTTGCTCAGGGATTCTCCTCAAGCCCTACACTATGATTGTTTATGAGTCAACAGCCAACGGTACCGGCAATTTCTTCCAAGTGGAATACGACACCGCCCGACGAGGCAAATCTCAATTCGAGGCTATGTTTATTTCATGGTTCGATATTGATGATTACTCTCTGCCGTTTGAATCGGAGCAACAACGCACCGACTTCGCTACATCTCTTTGGCTCAATCGCGACAATGCCAATGTCATGACCAATCGTGAAGAGCCGGGCAAATACCTCTGGCGACTATGGAACTATGGTGCCACTCTCGAAGCGATTAATTGGTATGTACAAGAGCGCAAGGGGAAAAGCGAACATGCTATCATGGCGTCTGAATATCCCTCCGACGATGTGGAGGCATTCGTCCATTCGGGTGAGCGTGTGTTTGACGAATACAAGGTCGATGCCCTCTCTCCTTCATGCCGACCACCCTTATATATCGGTGATATTTATGCCGATGCCGACACCGGCAAGGAGGCTCTTAAAAACCTCCGGTTCTCCGAAGACAATCAAGGCGTCCTATGGATATGGTCGCCTCCCGAGATTGACCCGGAGGAAAAGGTCACCAACCGATACCTCACCGTTGTCGATGTCGGTGGTCGCTCCAACAAAGCCGACTACTCGGTGATATGTGTGTTCGACCGGTTGTTTATGGCCGAAGGGGGCAAACCTGTCGTGGTGGCTCAATGGTATGGTCACATCGATATCGACCTCCTCGCTTGGAAGGCAGCACAAGTAGCGGCATATTATGACAATTCGCTTCTCGTTATCGAGTCCAACACGCTTGAAACTCACGACCGGGAGCGGAATGTCGATGGAGACCAATCGCATTTTATACTCAATCAAATCAAAGATGTATATCCCAACCTTTATGCTCGCCGACAATCTGCCGAGCAGATAGCCGAAGGTGCGCCACTCAAATATGGGTTTCACACCAACATATCAACCAAACCGATGATTATATCCACTCTCGTCAAGGTTATTCGTGAGGCTCTTTACATCGAGCGCGACAAGCGGTGCCTCGACGAATATCTCACCTACGAGAAGAAACCTAACGGAGCCTTTGGTGCTACCATAGGACACCACGACGACCTTCTTATGACTCGTGCCATAGGTCTGCACATCTGCTTCTTCGAGATGGATTTACCCAAGATTATCAACATTAAAGAGATTAATAACCGTAGCCACACCAAACCGGTATCGGCTGCTACATTCTAACATTTTAATATTTATCATCATGAACATTTTCCGTAAATTTTTCGCAATGCTTCAACTTCGTGAAGCCGTAAAAAAAGCTAACCAAGCCTACCAAACCAACAATCATCGCTACTATGTGATGCCTACTGCCGACCTCTCCGGCAAACTTGTGGTCATCGATCGCAACAATTTCCGTATTCTAAAACGCAAAGGATATATCAGTCCGAAAACCTATGTGCAAGACCTCATTAATGAATGTTTCTACTACACCCCCAATGCCGGTGGCTCTGACGCCCTTCCCGAATATGGTGCTATGGTGAAAGCGAAATCATTCCTTAATTGGAAAGACGCCATCCGACAAAAGAAAAAACACCTCAAGAAAAACAAAAAGACCAAAGCAAAATTGTGAATTATAAATTATGCATTACGCATTATGCATTAACAAAGGCTTGCTCATCATCTCGACGTGCAAGCCTTTCTTCTTAACTAACTAATAATACCAATTATGAAAAAATCATTACTCCCATATCTATTATTACTCTTATAAACTCTCCCCCTGAAACCCTTTTAGGGGGAGTGGCACTTCGTGCCGAGGGGGTTCAGTTGCCTCATTATGCATTATGCATTATGAATTATGCATTATGAATTATCCCTGCATCATCGCTTGGGCTTAATTCACCGCCTGCATATTTGCCCCTTGTTGTGCTTGTTGCATTATCTCGGGAGAGACTCCCTCGGGCATTTGCCCTTGTTGCATCTGCTCTCGTTGAGATTTAAGCGACTGCAACAATCCATCTGCAAATGGGAAATTACCATGTTCAAGCAATAGCTCTACACTGATAGCATTTTTGTCCCACAACTGCAACAATATATCGTTTGCTAATTGGCGATATGCCGGTGTGGCTGTACTTTCTACAATAGACAAGTCAAACTCAACATCTCTAATCTTCCGTGGGTCATACACAATCTGAGCCCCGGCCTTCCCGGTAATGTTGAACACTCGTTTGCTATCGTAGAATTGTTGCATATTCTTCACATCTTTATATGCTGCATCTACCACAAACATTGAGAATGAGTCAAGCAAATCAAGTAGCGAGGTCGTAGAGTTTTGTGTTTGTTGTTGATACAACGACGCACTCATTCCACTATAACCCGGTTTCCCTTGCAATGCCCCATTCACACCACTTATATCCTCGAAGAATTTCAACTGTAGATTCAGCAACTCATTAATACCTATATTGGTCGAGTTGGCATGTATCTGTTGCGGTATCGGCACGCCCGATTTCGGCTTATATACTATTATGCCATCAAATCGACTCCACTCCTCTGCCACATCGTCCATTGTCATTCCATCGGGCAAACTACCTTCAGGGAATAATAGCGCACCCTTGGCACTCGCACGCATGATAAAGTCATACAATGTGATGAGTCGGTTAGTATAGCGCTGTTGGTCGATAACATCTGCCACAAACGAATGTATCTCACCATCAATATATGGATACGCCTTGAATACGTATGGATGGCTCTTATGCTCGTATGGTGTTTCCCCTTCTCGCAACACATCGCCAAACGGAGTTAGATAGTAGTAATACCAATATGAATCCACAAACCATGTCGCCTCTATCAATGGAATATCATCTTCGCTCATACCGGCTGCAACCCCTCGTGCGATACGTGATTGGTTTATCTTTTCTACCAACTCGGTATAATCCTCTATCTCTATTTTATACACATCACCATTATTATAGTCGTGACATCGATAACGTGGTTTGCTCTCCTTTCTCCACACCTCTATTACTCGGCATAGAGTAGGGTCTTCAGTGAAAAGAAAATCGTTGCTCTCGCTCCTACTATAACCAAATCGAGATCCAAAGTTGGCGACATACTGCCGGTCTTGTGCGAATGTGTATATATCTTTTAGCCGCTTGTAATCTCGAGGTGACTCGGCAAACTGATGTATCAATTTATTAAAGTCCACATCATGCACTTCTCCAAGCATCGACACGTCCCAACCGCGAAAGTCTCGCATATTGTTGTCTATAAAGAAATTGTTCGGATTTACATAGTCCGTCCAACAATCAAGTTTGTCGTTCCTCCAACTAAATGACTTGCGATGCACTATCAAACCTCCAATTAGAAACTCCTCCATTGTCCGGGCATACACCTCGTCCATTCTATTGAGCTGCATATTGCATTGCAAAATGGTACTCATCGTTTCGCCCAATTTCTGCTCATCTCGGTCGCGTGCCGTACATGTAGGCTCTTTAGCCTGACTCCGATACACACCCAACACATTCCTCACCAATCTCCGTATAAGGTTATTCTTCAACGGCACATTTCCTTGCGTGCCGATATACTCCTCCTCGGTCATCGTACAACCATCAACCTCGATATAGTCCTTCCATTGCTCGCCGTAGGTATAACGCTTATTGCGCTCTCTATCCTTACGGAAGTCACTCATATTATTCCAATAATGCTGAGCCTGCATCAATAAATGGAAGGCGCGTCGGCTCTCCTCTCGGGTCGAGTATCGCACACTGTCTATATCCTCGACCTCCTTGGGCAGAACCTTGCTCTTGCGTAATATTCTCTCTTCTTTTGACATGTTTATCTTTTTGTTTTATGGATATGGCTTTGCCGTTGCCACAAATATAGCAACGGCATGCCTTTCTTCTTCATTATCTTTTTACTCCTCACCGTATTTTCCCTCAAATGCCTTTTTCGCTTTCTTGAGGTCGGTGTCTTTCCTCTTAAGATTTCCTTTGGCTCGGCTCTTCGTTTTGTGAATCTCTTTGGCACTCGCTCCGCTGGCTTTCTTCTCCTCAATCTTTATTGAATCTTTTGCCGCTTGTTGCTTCTTATCCAAGTCTATATATTTCTCTTGTATCTGCAACTCTCGGAGCTCGTTCTGACGCTCTATAGCCGAGGTTGTCTGAGTCTCAAACGACCATATACCCTCTGCCAATTCTTGTTTTAGCATCAAGATTTGGGCATCAAGTTCTTCGGCTGGCACATCAATATCTTTATATTTGAGTCGTTTGTTTATCTCATCTATCGCATCTTTGTAGCCAATAACAAACACATACTTCTTATACTCATCGCTCTTTTTAAACGCTTCGAGCTTGGCTTTATATTTCGAGTCGGATTCCGCTTTCTTCTCCATCTTGTTAACATCATCCTCGGTCTCTTTCGCTTCTTCCAACGCTTTGTAGAATATGCCGTTAATCTTCCGCTGTTTGGCTTCGGGGTCATCTTCTTTGTAGATGCGATTCACCATCGGCGTATTTTTTGCCTCGTATGGCCTATCCCCGAATACAGTTTCTCCGCTTTTGATGAGCTTATCTACTATCGAATAGACTCCACCACCATATCCTTTCAACATATACTCCATCCTTGCCGGATTCCAATCTGTCCACCAATTGCCCCTCGTCGGAAGCTCATTGTCTCCTCCTCCGACCTCATTAAGTGCTTTGGTCAAATCCATCAAAAATGTACTGGTGCTTGAATAGGCCAATGTCCATTGTGGGTCATACTTTTCTGCATCGCCATAAAATTCTCTATGAATAGGGTTGCCATGCCAACCTACATTCCTATACGCCTCAACCACAGGCTTGATTATGGTTGGAGTAAATGCGTTAAGACCTCCACCCCCTTCAAGCATATCCAATGGCAATAATTGACTGAATTGTCCGGCAATAGCCATTGCCAACTCTTCGTTTGTATATTTCTCATTACCACTTGCCACTGCCGTAAATAATTCTCCGAGCCCATACATCGCCCTGAATTCAATTGGCAACGGAATTGTTACCCAACCATCTCCAAATCTGAAACATATATTACTGCGTCTCACATACTCCGGCAATAGATAATATTTATCTTTGTCATCATCATCGTCGTCATTGAGCGATGCAATCCATGCCCCTAATGCATACATCAACGCCATTGCAAATGTTGCTTTGAATGGATGGCGCTTAGCAGCTTTCCCAAAATTGGTCATACCTTGCATTCCGGCATTCCAGAATGCGTAAAACAATCTTCCATAACCACTCATATATCCTCCGGCTTTCCCTAAGAATGTTTGACCATTTGCCTTTACAAATTTGCCTCCGGCGCCTTTCTTGTTAAAGTTTACACTTATCTCCTTGGCATCATATGCACTGCGTTGTACACTTCGTCCTTCCGACCTTGACGTTAAGAAAGCGGCAAAACGTGCTGTGTTTTCAATCGACCTATTCGCATCATCGGCCACAATCCCAAGAGCTCTCCATGCCTTTCTCCCTATATTCCCTTTTTTCTTTAACTCGGCTACAACAGTACGCTTATGCTTTTCCAAGTCTCGAATTTCAGTATAACCGGTTTCGCCTCCGTTTATCATAAATAAGAAGAAGTTATGCTCAAGCTCTTTTCTCATATCCAACGTGCCCCTTTCCCATTTTGTCAATAGAATAGGCAACATTGTCCCGGCTACGACACAATTCTTGTGAAACTTGGCTGCATACTTAGGTGACTCTTTTATCCAAACCATAGAGTTTGAATAAATCATATCTCGTAAAAAGTTACTAACCACGAAGTCGGGGTTGCGTGTTGTGTACAAGGCACTCAATTGCCTTGTGCCTGCTTGCAACCAATCCAACATCGGGCCAACAACGCTATCTGCTTTCACATCGGGATTAGTCAACCCATTCAACGCTTGTGCGGCTCTCGGATTGCCATTGATTGTCAACACGAAGGTGCGACCTCCTCGCTTAACCAACACTTGATGCTCTCTCTCATTACCCGGAACAACCTTATAAGGTATGTTCGCCGCATCTTTCCCTCGTTTATACTTGTCGGGGTTCTCATTTGCAAGGGCTTCCATTCGTGCCTCAAACTCTTGAGTCTTGCGCTCTATTTCTTCAGCACTATCATCTTTATCTATATTGGGAAATACCGGCACCCATTCATCGAGCGCTTCGTTATATTCCAACCACAATTCACTCACACTCACCGCATCACTTGGGTGGTTCAATACAAAGTTCAAAAATCTTTGCTTCATATTGTTGCGATTGCCATGGCGTATAGCGTCATCGGCCATTAACCCTATGGTGGCGATTGGGTCATCTGCCTTGCTCGTACGCCCTTTTGCGTGCTTGATCGGACTCCCCATCGGGCCATTCTTAGAAGTCAGATAACCATACACCTCATCACTCGTTGTCTGCTCCCATCCTCGCAACGGAATATAGTATTGATACATCGCATCGGTTTGCTCATATTGCTCTTTGCCCATCAACCCACTGCGATACAATTTCTCAAGTGTGTTCTTTGTGGCGGCATTTACTCGCTCCCACAATTCGGTTATCTGGTCTTCCCCATGAGCCTTTTCGTATTCCTCGACCATCTTTTGCGCTTCATATTCAGCTTCCGCCACATTCTCCTTTCCGGTCAATGTAGTCAAACCCGAATAATCACGTCTTCGATTCTCTTTCAACGCCTCATTGTAAACCTCCTGCCATTTCACATTTTTCTTGTCTTCTTCGACAATATCCTTCACCGCCTCATCAGCAACTCGTTTGGCGTCGCGCCCTGCCATCACCTGATTGCGCTCAAGCCCATGCTTTGCCATCATATAATCGGTCAACTGCTGTCTGCTCTCTGCATTGCTTCCGGCCAACTTATACACCGCATCCAACAATGGCTTCACAAACTTGACAAAATACACATGTTGCTCGGCGGCATTCTGACTACTCATCAAGTTCTCCGCCACATAAGCATTCTCGAAGTCAGGTATATCCTCCACTCGCATCTTCTTCCCAAGGATTGCCTTATACAAAAGTTTCAACCCCATCATCGAGTCCTGCATCGCCTCGGTAAACTGATAACGCCCTTGCGACATCATTCGCTCATACGCATCTCTCGCTATAACTCGGTCGCGCTCTCCTAAATCATCTACCGTAACATCCCCATCGCGGAACAAAACACCCTCGTCGCTATCACGCTCCCCATTTGATAACCCATTTGACAACCCATTAGACCCATTTGATAACCCATTAGACCCATTAGACTCATTATTTTCTTCACGTGAAATTATTGGATTCTCAAAATTTTGTATTATATTTGCAATGGAGTTCAAGTCAAGATATTCCACGTCAGCGAGATTGGTTCGCTGTTGGTTTATCAAGTCTTGAACTCTTTCTTTGTCTATATACAATGCTTTCCCTTGAGTAATCCAATTTAACCATTCTGCATTATCTTTTGGGAATACATTGCGAATACTATTTATATCCAACACTTGACCACCAACCGTTGGTCGAATAGAAAGCCCAATAATAAAGTTTTTACCTTCATGCTGAATCTCCACAACGATATTTTGTGCTTTATTTTTATCTCCATACGCAAATATCGCTATTGGGTTGTTTATCGCTTTTACTAAATCCTTTAGTTCCGACAACTCATAATCATGCCCAAAGTTAGAAGATTTTTCCATTAATCGTTGTGAATTTAATTGAATGGGAGCTTTTGCTATGCCTGTGGCCAACAACACTTCACTTGGCATTCCCAATTGATAGATATGACCTTTTGGTAATGTTCCATCTATTTGCTGTTGGAGTTCTGTATTAAATCGCTCATTCACCGCCTCAATACCATCTCCATCACTATACAACTCTCCACCTTCAGCCAACGTATCAACCGAAATCCCCAACGCTTCCGACACTTCATTGGGTTTTGCTCGATACGATTGAAGCTCATCTACCACTTCCTGTGGGAAACCATTCTCTGCATATTCATTCATCAAATCAAGAAACGCTTGTAAATCATCACTCGTCATTGTATTAAATGAAATATCAACCTTTGCTCCAACACTGCCATTTATCGCACTCCAACCAATCCCTTTTGTTTCGGCTTTAGTTTCGATCTCACCGGCTGAATATCCCGATGGAGTATGACTCGCAAATCGTATTTCCACATAGTGACCATTCGGCAAATCAACTGTCATATAGATTGATCCCGATTTCGCTTTCTCATATTCAACATTTTCTGCCCCGAATTTCTCTATGGCATACTTATGAACCGACTTGAATATCTGGTTATGTCCGCTTCGGGTTGTCGCTATCACCTTTCGTCCATTGCTTGTGGCTTTGATTTTCCCCAAATCGATGCCGCCTATTGTTAATTTGGGCTCTGCAACTTGGCTCATAGTCTCGGCATCTGCACTATAATTACCTACGCCCAACGCATACTGTTTCGCTACATCTTCAGCCTTACCCAAGATACTGCGATGACGTCCCGGGTTCACCATATTCTCATAACTGCGCCACAACAAATAACGCAACTCATTATCACTCAACTCGGGGCCTTGATACCTCCAACCGATACTCTCAAGCATATCCATAAAGAATTGCTTGATTTGTTGCCACCAACTCCAATTATGCTCCAATGCCTCAAAATTGGTGTCCTCTGCCAATCCTGCCAAATACTCCTCGGTCGCCGTCCTAAAGTCCCAACCATGTTTCTTCGCAAGCTCAACTATCTGCGCTCTAATATCCGCTTCGGCAGACCGATAAACATTATCCAAAAACGTGTCAAACTGCTTCCCAAACAACTGTCTTAACCCATAGTGAGCCACAGCCTCATGCAATAGCGTACGTTCAACATCTGCAACCGACAAATGATTCGATATATTGATAACAATACGTCCGGTCTTCATATCAAACCAACCCTTTGCCCTCGCCTTTCGCGCACTCATCACACCACCATTAGAGGCGTTCAACTCTCCCCCTGAACCCTGTTTAGGGGGAGTACCGCCCTGCGGGGAGGGGGTAGATTGTGAACTCTCCACTACCTCCACATTATCAAGATGCATCTTCTCCGCAAGCTCCGCAACTCGGTTTCGCATCGCCTTGCGTACACGCTCGGCAAACTTCGCCTGTTGCTTCTTGCTGCGTTGACTCTTGCCCATCACCTTCGCTATAGGGTCATTAGCCATACTCACCTCAGCATCACTATAGCCTACTGTAGATGCCTCGGCAGTAGTCCCCAACTCTCCTCCTGAACCAAGTGGGGAGGTGGTCACATCGCCATCTCTAAACAACAAGCCATCGTCCTCCATTTCTCGTGCCACCCCAAGATTATCCATTCTATGGGTCGCTTCATCTGCTTTATCAAGAGCACTCGCTCCCCTCTCTCCGATAATCTGCTTATCAATCCCCGGCAACTCCGAATTATGAATTATGAATTGTGAATTATGAATTAAATCATAGAGCACTCTATCCGTCACCTCCTCGATACTGCCGAAGCTCTTGATGTCAAATAGGTTCTTCCCTACCCAATTCCAAAACTCTTGCAAAGCCTTTTTCATGCGCTCCACAAGCGTCACGGCATCAGCCTTGGCAAACACTCCTTTTGCCTCATCAATCATCTTGCGAGCCTCTGCCTCCATGCGCTTGGCATTCTCCTTGCCACTCAAGCGAGCCAAACACTCACTCGCAACTGCATCTTCATCGCCATGAATATCCGCATAGTTGGCATCACTCATCACCTCATTCCATATAGGCGTGCCACGAAGCAAATCCTTAACACTCTGCCAACCCTCGGCATTACCCTGCATCATCGCTCTCGCCCATAGGTGAGTATATTCATGGATAGGAGTCTCAGGATTCATCCCCTCCTTAGTCAAGTAAACCTTCTTCCCATCAGTCCATCCATATACCACTCCCTGCGGAGTCTTCAAAAATTCCACCCTGCTGGTAATCTTGGCATCAGCCTCATTGAAGATTACATAATTGCTTGCCCCATCCGCTCTGCCACCTGTAGTGTATTGTGCCGGGTATTTAATTCCCACAAAGCCCATTTCGTTAAAGAGCTGACTCGCTTGCTTATCACCACCAAGATAAGCCGATACATTGTTATACAACACATCTCCCTCTAATCCTGAAACAAACACTTCATCGAGTTCTTCGCGCAACTCTCGTTCTGCACCCTTGTATTGACCTTGTGAAAGTATATCATACAATCGTCGTTTCACGTCGGCAATGACATTATTTGCCGTCACCTTATCATGATACAGATAATTGCTCCCATTGTCCTCAGGGATTTCTACAGTGTAAAGCTGTGCCTTAACTTTAGTTTCGGGCAAGAATTTTCCTGTTTCGATTATCTTTATTTGTGCTCTAACACGTTTTTTATCACTCCAGGATTCGTTAAGCAAACCTCGAAGATAATCAAGAGTTTCTGCCTTATTGCCATTATTTGAAACTAATACTTGCCGAGCAAGATTATTTATAATTGCATTTTCCCTGTGCTTATCCGTTATTGCTTTATCTCGCATTGTGTTTGCATACTGTTTACCGATACCTTCTACCTCGGTCACATAAGTTCCCCAGCCATAGGCTTGCGCTCCTTCACCCTCGCTCATGTGGCTGTGGTCAAATGCATCAAACTTCGCACCACTGCCATGGTAAACAATTTGTGGTTCTATTTCATTCAAATTCACTTCTTGACGCTCTGCAAGACCGGTAGTGTCGGTAAACTCACCACTATACAACGCTTGCTTTATCGAGCGCACAATATCAGCCAATGGCTTGCCCTCTGCTCTACGCAATTTGATGGCATCATAGTAATGCTCCACTACATGAGCATCACCATCGTTTGTCATGCCGTTGTTGCCCTTTGCCGAAACAACAATACTTATCCCATCGGCTTCTCCATTATTGTCAAAATTGGAAACAGTTGCATTATGATTGCTTAATCGGATTGTAACAACCTTGCCATTCTTTGTCTCAAAAGTTACATATTGGCTTCCACTTCCCTTGCGTTCTGCTCCAAGTGCTTTGGCTACATCGCCAAGGAATGTTTTAGATTGATTCGATTTTTCTTCGTATTCGGTTGCAACATTATCAAGATTATTTAGTACCTTTGCACCATCAGCACTTGAGACGACAGTTGGTTGATGTTCTTCTTGAACGGACGCGGTCTCGAGTGCTCTTTTTTTCTTCGCACTCATCTCCACTCCTCCCATTCCCATCACAGCCTCCGCCATGGCATCACTCGCTTCAACAACCTCAATGCCACTCGCCTCAAGAGAAGTTATCACCGCTTCAGTAGCCAATCGCTGTGCTTCGGTCGCATTTTCCATTACGCCACCACCCACTTGCTTCTCAAGTGCTCCCCTGCCATTAGGGGAGCTGTCGCTCCGCGACTGAGGGGTCGATGGTGAAGGATTCACCTCATAGACAATGCCGGTATCATTATATGCCAATCCCCCTTTCGATGCCAACATGGCAACTCCATTCTTGGTCTTGGCTACAATAAATCCATTCCTTTCAGATACTCCGACATCACTTCCGGTTGCACCCAATCGCATAGCGCCATTGAGCCATGTTTCTAATGCATCAACAGGATAATAGACTATCGTTCCGCTTCCGGTCTTTATCATTACCACTGCCTTGCCATAGTCCTTTGGCTTGATGCCGTTCTCCTTTAACTTAGCCTTTACTCCTCCGATAAAGCCCGACAAATCTTGCAAATCTATTGGCAACGCTTCCGTTTCTACCGGGATTGCAAGTTTCCATTTTGGATAATTGCCCGGTATCTCCTTACCATCTTTGCCTATTATCTTGCCCTTCTTGCGTCCGTTATACTCCCTTTTATCTGCAACCAACACCTTCGCATCAGTAGCCACAGCATAACCATCTTCATCATGATACACTCCCGTCATCACCGGTCGTGTCACATCTTTACTCAACGCATCTTCGAGTTTCCCTGTCCCCTTTCTCCCCTTACGCTCTATCGGATATTGTTTCGACAACAACTCGTCATATTGGGCATTCTTTACTTTGATTTCATCTCGACGACTAATCTCATCGTCTATTTCCCTCACTTCTCCTTTGCCATAATGCGTTTGCAATGCCGCCAACTGCTCATCACTCAACCCCATCGCATAGGATTCCAATGCGTCAATGGCTTGTGAATAATCGCCCCACTTCGCATCTTTATCAGCGCCCTCCTCGGCCTGGATCCACGCCTCCATCACTCGCTTACGCTCTGCAAGCAACTGGTCAGTTTCACCGACTATTTCAGTTAAGTCCTCACTTAACCCTCCACTCGCTTGCGACTGAGCAGAATCCTGTAAGGGAGAGGTGGTCAGTTCCCCTGTCTCCTCTTGTGTTTGTTCCTCTACAATAGGAGTTTCCTCCTCAACTGTCCCTTCTGTGACACTGCCCTCCTCAGTGACATTAGTGTCCTTATCGACCTTAGAGTCTCGTTCACTCACATCATCACCTTCAGCCTCAGCAGACATTTCTCCTATCTCTCCCATTTCACCATTGGTATCTAACTCTCCTCTTGTTTCGCTCTGCGAAATAGAAGGAGTACCCTGTAAGGGGGAGGTGGTAGATTCTTTCGCTCGCGCCTCTTGCACTCCTTGCCAATATGCCAACGACGCTTGTTCTGCTTCCAACTGCTCACGCCACTTCGCCTTTTCCTCCTTGAATGCAACCTTACTCTCACCCATTTGTGGTTTGCGTCCCTCAAGGTCGGCAATACGCTTGGTCGCCCCATCTATCTTAGCCTGCACAAAAGCATCAGCCTCCTCCTCATCGAGGTCGGGGTCATTATATATATCCGCAATAGTAGCCTCCACCGGTGCACTCTCATACATCGGCTCACCTTTCTCATCTACCGGAATAGACGCTTCGTCTTCGCTTAAATTCCCTTCCACATCTCCCTCTCCTCCTAATATATCTTCGGTGCCGGTGTCTTTCGCCCCCTCGGAATCTCCCTCCTGTTGTGAATTATCATCGTCCTCTTGGCTATCTTCTCCGGTCTCGCCGTCCAATACACTTTCGCCATCGCTGGTCTCATCTTCTTCGTTTTGACTATATTCTGCATCTACTCCACCAATATTATCCGTCTCATCGGTAGCTTCTTCTCCTTCCTCTTGTTGCTTCATTATAAGGGGCGACTCCATTGTTTCCAATCCACCATCCTCTAACCTAACAACAATTGTCCCACTCTTGGCTCCACTGTTTACATCTTCTCGCAACTCTTTAACCCCAAGGACCTCTACTCCCTCCGGTATATATATTGCTTCTAACCCATCAGGCATAGGGAAATAACTATTTCCTACCGTTACCTCATTCCCATTTCTTGTGCTATGTATGGTTGTGTACCTTATTCCACCTCGCACTTTGGTTTTTGTGCGTTGCTCTACAACTTCTCCTTTTTTGGTAGTGAATGTTTTAAAGACATCACCTAAAGTCTCTCCTTCCTCAATGTCGTCAATCTCTTGGCTCTCGGTCTCTGCTTCTGTATCGCCATCGCCCTCTTGACTGTCAACCTCTGCCGACGAGCCCGCTTCTGGCTGAGAATTCATCGCATCAAGAGCATCTCTTCGTATAGGTAGAACTCTGCCCCCCACCTCGATAAGAACTTCTCCATCAACATTCTCCTCCTCTAGTACAACCCCGGTCAACTCATTCCCTGCACTATCTACAACGCGCACCTCATCACCTTGTCTATACATAGGTGTTTCTGCTGCATCTGCTGTCTCATCTATTGCTTCGCCTTTCCCATCATCCGCATTATCTTCTCCTTCCATTGGGGAAGATTCAAACCCGGTTCCTACCGGTGCTTGTGCTCCAACTCCTCCTGTGCTTTCAGTGTCAAACGATGCATCATACTCTTGTTGCATTCGGGTCTTAATATCCTCGGCTATTTGTGCCTTGACCTCTGCCGGGTCTTGTACCTCAATACCCATCAATTCCCCTGCCGAGATAGATTCTGTCTCTCCGGTGTCTACATCTCTGACAAACAAACTCTCAGTCGAATTTGCCACATCTATCGTACCATCTTCGAGCAACATCACCTCGCCATCGACTATATACACCTCTCGCTCACCGTCCTTAAGCGTGCCTATAACCAACTGACTGGTCTGCTTGTTGCTATTACCGTCTACCACCGCACCAAAATAATCTACAGCCATCTCCACCTCATCGGCGTGACGCTTTTGCATTCCTTGTATGCGCTTTTGCGATGCAACATAATCGAGCATTATATCCTTTTGCTCTCTATTTAAATCGGAGTCATCTATAATCTTAGTGCTGATTGTGCGTAAATTCTTGCTGTCATATCGTTGTTGAATCACCTCCGCTACTTTTGCATCTTCGGGCAACCCCAACAAGTCAATCACCGCTTTGCGTGCATCTTGGTCTTGCTCGGCTACTGCCCTACGGCTCTCGGCGCTTGTCGCATCATAACCTTCGTTATAACCTTCGTCAACCCACCCTTGTGCATCTATCACTCGCTCACCTTGGTAATCCATCTCTCGTTGCTCCTCGGCACTCAACAATGCTTGGTCTTGAGCCATCGCTCCGGCATAACGCAACACTACCTTCTTCTGATTGGCTGAATATTTGGGATCGGCAATTATCTCTGTCACGATGGTAGATAAGTCATTCATGGTCGCTCCATCAATCTTGGCTCGTATATCGCCCCAATTATTGCCAAATAGCACCTCGCCTTGCTTGCTCCAATTCTCTCGCATCAACTCCGTGCGCTTAGACTCACTCTTATACGCTACTGCGTTAGGAGCATTCAATACCGACCCAAGCACCATGCATGTCAATGCGGTTGTCACTTGATTCTTTACCGTAAAGATGCCGGTCTGCTCATTGCTATCAAGGGTTAGCTCTGTTACCGGTGTCGATAATATTTGATCCAACACCTCTTCAGCATACTCCACCGGTGTCCCATGCCACCCGGTCCGCTTAACAAATGTGCTCCAGGCTGTATTAGCACTCCCAAAATCTATCCCCATTTTTTTGCCAAGAGCTTTCGTCCCTCTTGCCACCGGATTAAATATCCTGCTTATTAACTCTCCTCCGGCTCCTTCCACCCAATAGGTTTTGGCTTGGTCATAGAATGCCTCTCCAATTGCTTGTCCGGCACCCAATCCGGGCCCGGTTATCTCTACAGTAGGCTCACCATTCTCGCCTTCCCCCAACTCATAGTCTTTGGTCATTCGCTCCGTTGCCCCGGCGGCAACCTTAGAAGTACCTACCAATGCTGTCCTTGCGGCAGCATCAACCCCAGTGCCTAATAAGTGTACAGCGCCCCCAACCATCTTCCCGGGAATACTTCTAAGCACGCCCTTGCCATATCTTTTAATCGCCCATTTGTAAAACCCTCTTGCTACAGCTCGTCCACCTTTAATCGGGAAAGCCATCTCTATCAGATAGGGAATACTAATCCCTACTCCATTACCCACGTCGTATGATATGCTTGTATCTAACAACATCCTTGCGGCCATCGACATTGCCAATGCCTCCATAAGCATATCTTCCTCTCTGGTCAATTCTTCTCCTCTATCAACCTTTTCAACGGTTCGTTTGATTGCTCGAGCTCGAGCTAAATCATCGCCACCAAAATCCCATGTCGACTCATTGAAGAAGCCTGCTTTAAAGCCATTATAAAGTCCCTCGATTACACTACTTGGATTGCCATTATTCCTTAGTTCTTCAACCTCTTCTAACATCTTTTTGGCGTAGTAAGCATTTTGCCCTCGATGGTCGAGTTCATCAACATTAACGACCAATTGTTGCAATGGAACTTGACCATACGCAGAGTTAGCGCCCTTTATGCTCGCTTGTATATCCGTAGGACTCACAGCTCCGGCAGAACTTGTTGCCGCATCAATAAGCCGCTCTCCGAACGACCTATCTCCCGTCTTTTGGTTAACAAAATCTGAGACATAATCATTATATACCCCATTTGCCTCTCGCAAGGATTCATCAAGATGTGACAATAAATCTCTATTCGTTACATATTCTACAGCCTTTATCTCCGATGGACGATAAGCGCTATATGGCGTGAATATTTCTTCAACCCAATTTTCGGGGAGATATTTTTCCCGCTCCTCTGCCGACATCGCCTCCATGATGCCCATATATGTATTCAACTTGGCAAAAGCATCATTAACTCGCGCCTCGAACTCTTCCGTGCCAAGCTCCCCTCTTTCGGCTGCATCGCCCACATACGTCTCATACATTCGTCTGAATGGCTCCGGGAAGTTGACCTTTGTCGCATAACCCCAATTCTTCTCCGCCCACAAGGCTGCATTAAATAATTGTTGAGTCGCCTCCGAGTCAAAGCTATTATCCATAAATGCCTTATGTGCCGCCTTACCATAACGGCTCGCTATTTCTAATTCTTGAGAGATTATATATTTGGCCAACTGCTCTTGATTAGGAATCTCACTCCCCTCGCCGGCATACCACAATAATTCGTTATTATATTCCCCATATACAAACTGGTCTGCGATATATCTTTTTACCGCATCTATATCCCACCCTTTAGGTTTTAATAATAGAAATAGTTTTGGGTTTTGGTCGATTACTGCGTTTATCTTTTTCTCTGTCAATGCATCTTGCTCTCGCCACTTCTCCAACGCTTGGAATCGCTCCTTTTGCTCTGGGGTTGCATACTTGTTAAATGCAGCTATCGACTGACTAGAATTTTCCCCATTACGCATTGAGACCAACGAAACAAGGTCAGCGTCATCTATCGGCATGTCACTGTCGAATATACTTTGGAGCATCTCGTCCACTTTCTTTACATATGCTCCCCTGCGTATCTCATCCCAACTTTTGTGATATTCCCAAGAGCCGTCCGAACTACTCTCACCAAACTGCGACCTTAGTTGCTCCAATGATTTCTCAAACTCATCGTTTTGCGTTTCCCCCTCTGAGGATTTTTCCCCTGTAGTTGGCGCTTGAGCTACCGGAGTAGTTCCTTGGGGCGGTGGTGCGACTTTTGATTGCGTTTGTTGCGACTGTTGCGACTGCACTTGCGCTTGTACTTGTGGTGACGCACGATAAAATACTCCATCATTCGTTGGTTGCTCATCATCCCATGGATAATCCACCGGCTTATACACTTTCGTCGGCTGCGTATTAGTGGCATTAGATACTTTTGCCGCCTCTACCACATTCGTCGGCTGCGTTGTCGCCTCTGCGCTTGGCGATGCCTCTTGCACCGTTGACGCTACCGAAGTTGTCGGTGTTTCCGACTTGTTCGTCGGTGTGGTGGCAACTTGAGGTGATGCCGAATTCGGATAACCTAACTGCGATGAGAATTTATCATAATCCCCATAGTCATATTCTTCTTTCGTTGCCTCATATAGTTTTTTACGCTTGCCCTCATCGGCAATATCATTGACGAATTTCTCATAACTACCCAAATCGTAGTCTTGAGATAATGCATTATATAATTTTCTTTTGTTGTCGCTCATGTCTTATTAATCCATTGGGTTCTTTTTTTTCTTTTTTATTGTATTCCCGGGCGTGCGAACTGTCGTTTTGACGACATTGCCATTCTCATCATATTCTGTCGTAGTGTATCCCTGATTAGTACTCTTACCACTGCCTCCTTTTTTACCACCGCTTCCACCTTTGCGGATAACTGTCTTCGGTTGCCCCAATACCGATGTCCTCTTTTTCAAGTTGGCAATCTGCTCTTGTTTTAATTCTTCCGCATATTTAGCTTCGACCTCAGCTATCTCGGCGTCCCACTTTGCGTTTTCGGCTTTTTCGGTCATTAATTTGATTTTGACATCGGCCAACGCATTATCTCGTCTCGCCTTTATGTCGGCAATATTCATCTTATGCTCGGACTCAATCCTATCAAGCTCTTGCTTTTGCGCTTCCTGAATATCCTTAACCTCATCTCGCCATCTTGTGTATTGATGCTCGTAATCTTTGCCGGCTTTATCTAAGGCCGCTTTTTTATATTCTGCAAGCCTTGCATCTCTCCCCTTGACATACTTATCCCAGCGCTCTTGATTCTTCGCACTCAACGAGGTTGTCCCCTTAAGCATATCGGGAGCGCCCTTAGTCGCATAATATATGTTGGCAAGCGACGACACCCCATCTCCAATCGCCGAAAATAAGGCTCTGCGCTTTTGCCTCTTGGCGTCAGCCTTGCGCTCTGCCTCAGCCTTGGCTTCGTAGCTTTTGGTTATCGCATCATAATCGGGCATCTCCGGAGCCCCCGAGGTGCCCAACTGCGAAACCTCGCTCTGGGCTTGTCTATTGGATATGCGTTGAGCTATCGGGTCGTTTGACAAGTCTACTGTTGTAGCTTTCACTGCGCCTCCCGAAGGTGCACTATTATGCGATTGCTGCCAATTATCTCTTATCAGTTTGTATCGCCCGGTAACATTCTCATCAAGCGTCCTCGGGTCTGGATCCCACACCCCATGTTTGCCGGTGTCCCACCATGTTGGTGCCGGCTCTCCATTGCGTGGAATCATAGTCTGCCAACCTTCATCCGCTGCCTTTGCCGGCTCTTTGCTAACTTGTATATTCGTAGGCTTAGGGGATGGAGAAGTAGTAACCCCGGCATTTAACTTATCATCTGCCGACGAGTATTCATTTAACTCTACTTCTGACATCTCTTCCACCAACCCTTTTCTTTTCTTCTCTTCTTTTGTCGGCATATCTCTATTTTTTAGTTTCTTCCTCGTCCAAATCACTCAACCCTCCGGCTATATCTCCGGCGGCATTCGCAGCTCCGCCCACCGCACTCGCTATCGCTTGCGCCTTTTGGTTTTCGATATTTACCAATTGATTATCCAAGTTATCCTTGCGACTGAGATACTGAGCCTCCACATTATCCTTGCGAGCCTCGCCCATAGCCACAATATTGCTTGTCGCATCTGCCAATGCTTGTGCGTTACGCTCTTTTTCCATTGCCACACTCGCATCATCGCCACCCATCACCGCACTCCTTCCGGCTGCCGCCTTGTTGCGCTCCTTGATAGCCTCTGCCGTGCGTGTCAACAATCTTTGTGCATCGGCTCGTTGTGTCGCATCCTCATTATATCTGCGATTATACCAATCCTCATTCTCTCGCTTTTGTTGCTCTACTCGCTCTCGAGCCCTCTTCGCCGCCTTGCTTGCAGAGATTCCTCCGAAGATAGAACTACCTATCTTCAATGCTCCGCCTACGATACTTCCTATCATACTTTTGTCTATGTTATTTGGTTAAACTTAAAATTATGACACTAATATAATCCCTTATCTTTAACCCACATTTTTAAGTTTATATCTATATCTATGGCATCATTTAAGAAAGGTCACAAAAAAGTAGGCGGAAGAAAAAAAAACACACCCAACAAATCCACTGCGTTGGGGCGTGACTTCATTAACCGGTTTCTGTCCGACTATATCAACTCCGACCTCATG
This sequence comes from Muribaculaceae bacterium, assembly GCA_045576735.1. Lineage (GTDB taxonomy): Bacteria > Bacteroidota > Bacteroidia > Bacteroidales > Muribaculaceae > RGIG4079. The sequence goes on along the minus strand of JAZNGZ010000056.1, from coordinate 52,004 downwards.
GCCTCCGACTTTGCCGCGCTCGATCCCAAAGACCGACTCATCATTGCCGAGCGATTCATGCAATACTCCCTACCCAAGATGCAAGCCACATCTATCGACATCGCAACAACCAAAGACAAAACCATCGAAGACACCCTCATCGCCCTATCCCAAGAGCAATAACACACCATCGAAGAATCAAAGATATCAAAAGCCCCAGCCACCCCATTCCGCATTATGAACCCCGAAGGGCTCAACGAGGCTTGACCGAGTTAATTACGCATTATGCATTACGCATTATGAATTATGCATTATGAATTCCGCATTACCCCTTTCACTACTCCACACTACTTTAGTGTGCACAAAAAAAAGGGGAGCCACCACTAAAGCGACTCCCCTTCTCCATTATGAAATCAAGAATAAGCGATCTAAATCTTAAGCATATATAATAATATTATTCCCTTCTTCCCATCGATCTCCCGGACTTCCCCGACGGCCATCTTTATCTTCTCCTCCGTCTCATCACCCACAAGCCGATATATCGCATCGGTCAACTCCTTACAATGAGTCTTCATGTTCCGACCTCCTTTGTGCGATGGATAACAAGTAGCCTTACATCTTATCCCCCTATCCCCCTTGCTCGACACATATAGGTAATACTCCCCTTTGTCTCCAACCACACCGATAGAGTCTCCACGAGCAATCCCCAACTCCTTGACAACATAAGCACTCAACTCTATCTTACCGCTACGATGCCACACCACATCATGCTTCCGCTTTTGCCCTATCAACTGATTCATCTCCCTCGCTCTATCCTATACCATTTCATTTCGCCACACATCTGCTCCGTCACGCTCAACTTCACACGGTCAGCATCTATCCCATAGTCATACAGCACACGTGCCACCGTCGGCACAAGCGACTCAAAGCCCACCGTGCCATATTTCGTGTTAAACTGCACATCTGCCAACTGCGTCTCCTTGCTCAACTTCGGCGACACGACAAAACCATAACACTCACTCTCCGGCTCCCAAAACATCATCACCTTCCCCCGAGCATCAACATAGTTCCAACTCTTGCTCTTTATAGGCGACGAATTCCCTAACTCTCCTCCTGAACCTCGTTTAGGAGGAGTACCCCGGAGGGGGGAAGTGGTCTCATGCGACTGAGGGGTTGATGGCGGGGAGGTGGTCAACTCCGCACTAACCATTATCTCCGGCTCAAGCCTCGCATACAACCCCTTTGAGAAACTCACCGACGAATCCCTCATATCAAGCGTCACATAATAACCCTTACGCAACAGCCACCATCTTTTAATCCTTTCAAAAACCTTTCTCATCATTAATTATGCATTATAAATTATGAATTACCTTATCTCTCTTATATCTCCTATTTCGCTTATCTCTCCCATAGTTGGGGGAGGTGGTAGATTATGAATTATGAATTATAAATTATGAATTACCTTATACTCCTTCCTCGACCTAAACGAGATCGTCTCCACCCACTGATAGCTGCGGTTACCCATCAACCCACGCTTATACCTCTCCACCGCCTCCCGATTATCAAAGATATAACTCGCCATCTCACACTTACTCGTACCCCGGGTATTAACTACGCAAGCATAATACCTCTTCCCCAACAAGTACTCTCCAATCAATTCAATAACACTTTTCTTCATCTGCGTTTTACTTTTTAATCAATTATCTCATTCAACTTCTCACATAATTCCTCGGCACATAGTTTGGCGTATTCCTTGTCATCGTTGAAAGGAAATTCCTTAATTGTAATACGCCAATCATAAACATCCACTAAAACGACCTTGCAAGATGTTTCCGTAAATTCTATTTTATATTCAACTTTATTGTCGCAGACGATACTATTAATGTATCGTCTAACTTCTCGGATAACTTCATATCTACATGTAAGTCTCGGCACATATCCGAGCCATTCAAATAGTTTGTTGATTATCTTTTTCATTCTTCATCTCTATTTATTTTAAATTTTCCTATATCTCTTATCACTCTTATATCTCCCATCTCTCCCATAGTGCCCCTAACTCTCCCCCTGAACCCTGTTTAGGGGGAGTACCCCGGAGGGGGGAGGTGGTAAACTATGAATTATGCATTAAGTACTCTCCTCCTCATATTCCAAACTCCTTATCGCCTCGGTCAGAAATCCACTAAACGAACACACAAATGTTTCGTTTTTGTTTAATTCATACTCGCCCATCGTCACCAATATGGAATGAGTCAACTCGTGCCAAAACGAATTAAACTTACTCGTCTCCGATTGCTCCACCCCTCTTGATGCGTATTTAGCGATATTTATCAATCCTTGAGCCACGAAACAATCACCCAAAGAGTCGCTCTTGCAATACTCCACTTGGCAAACCTCTATATCTTGCCCTCCTACCTTATATCTTTTTGGTATCTTCTCCTTAAATTCTTTCATATCTCCAATTTATAAGTTGTTACTATATCACCACAGCACTCACAAGGTTCACTTTGTTCGTAGTCATCACAATGTGTTTCCACAAAGTATTGCAATAAAGGATTAAGATGCTCAGGGTGTTTGCGATACCACGAAAATATCCGATGTGTCACAATCCTACGTTGTGCATCGGTAAGGTCTGCCTCCTCAATATCATTAACCGATAATGAGTTCGCAAGACAGCCATACGAAAACTCTAACCTCATAGGCTTCATTAACCCTATCGGTTCATCTTTTACTATTTCTTTGAATTTTTCCATATTGAATTTCATATTCCAAAATCAGTCCAATTAACTACTTGTTTATCTGCTATCACCTCATCGCTATCCACCAAAGTCCACACCAAATTATCATTGTCATCAACTGCCAACCATGCCTTTGCAATAACACATCTATCACCATCAGCCGGGCAATATTCAATAAACACCTCCTTGTAGTAAGGTGGATAATAGTCTTTGCTATCAAATCGGGTATTATTACTCATGCTTTTTAATCTTTACTTTCATATCTTATCTTTATTTCTTTTTACAATCTTTATTATTCCTCGTGCCATTTCTTCAAGGTCTGCTTTATCACCTTTATGTAACTTGTACTTGTTGTATGCCCCATCACATTTATTACAGGGGACTCTCTTTGCATCAATATCGAAATATTGGCAATGGCTACAAGAGGGTGTTGGATATAACGACTCTAAGAGAAAGTTATATATCTGCTCTTTCATTATTCCCAAGTTTTAAAGTATTCATCACAATTCTTGGTAGTTCCCAAAAGGTGTTCATTACCTTCGTAAGGAATACATTGGTTATGCCATGTACCAACACAAAAGTATCTATCTATCCAAGTATGCGAGAATATTGATGCACACCACATACCATTATCAGAGCCCCTCACCAACACCTTATCAAACGGCTTCAAAGTATTGATGTTGAATTTGTCGGGAGCTAATTCGTATTCATTCTGTTTATCAAATAAAATGGTGAAACATGTTGGGTGTCCATCTACATAATATCTATCTGTAACTCTTGTTATTGTACAAACCCATCTTGTGTTTTCTTTATGTTTAATCCTATCTCCCACCTTAAACTTCGGTACCTTCTCCAAAGTCTTTGTTTCAGCGTTCCACTTATAACCTTTTGCTTTAATAGCGTCAAATAGCTTCTGTTTTTCTTCTTTCGTGGCAAAACGTATTTCCTTCACCCAATCAGTAGTACACACTGGGCTTTCATCTGTATATAAATTATTTTCAGATAAATTTGCGTATTTTCGGACATAATTATAATCGCTAACTTTAAATATAAAGATATGTTCAAATTCATCTGTTTTTACACAACACACATCGCCATCCTTAAACTGACAAGGTGGTACAAATCCCTCCCAAGTAGTTTTACCTTTTGGGAAAATTACACATTTAGCATCATCTATATTGTGTACTTGCCCATATTTTGTAAGAGAAAATTCATAACCATTATTTGCCCTAACCACTATTGGAAAATTAGGATTTCTATCAAGTTCTATAAATTTTACGCCATTACATATTGTACAGTCCAACTCCATATTCTTTGGACAATCTTTTAATAATTCTGCTATATTAATTTTCTTTTCCATAATCAAAATTTTTTAAGTATTTCACCTTCTTGGTAATCACCACCTACAACAGCGATAAATTCTATGCTTTCAATCCATTCACCCAAGTGCATAATAGGTAAACAATAATCACCAGCTACATTTTCCTCTGACGCTACTATTAGTATGCGAGTGTCATTATTTAATGTTACCAAATATAAGTTCTTCATATTACAATAGTTCTTTACATTGTTCAATCAAATCCTTAAAGTTTACATAAAAAGCATCTCGCATTTCTCTGGTTGGGAAATCTAACAAATAATTAGCAATACAATTTGGCATTGTATCTTTTCCTACTTCACCTAACAAAGTAGAGTATATCACATAGTGTATTGCTTTCTCTTTTCGTTTTTCTTCAAAATCTCCTGCTATCTTCCAATAGGCATCACGACAAAGTTTTAACTTTTGAAAACTGTTCAACAGTACTGCATCATAGCCTATAACAGTTGCACCGCCTTCATAAGCTAACACTTCACAACATTCTCTATAAGTCTTTGGGTATTGTGATTGCTTTCTCGCCAATGTAATTTTTTTAGCATTAATTACATTATTAGTTTCATCCCTAAATTCATAACCCTCTTGAATATAGAGCGTTGTTTCGCCAATAGGAATATATTTTTCGCCTGACCCTTTTTCTTCATAATAAAGTATTTTACCTGTGCCAAGTTCGTAAACAGGCTCTAATCGTTTTTCCATATTTTCTTCTTTATTTGATTTTTCCACTCTCGTTAAACTATCTTCCATAAAATAATGAGTATCAAGATGATTTTTGGTTTTGTATTTAATGTCACCAAAATAGGTTTTAAACACGCGTATAACCTCATCTTCACCCATTTTCCCCCAACCTTTCACGATAACTTTATCACCCACTTTAAAGGGTGCTAATGTGATTTCTATTTCTTCCATAGTTTTGTCAAGTTCCTCTCTTGTAGCATGACTTAAATATTCGGTCAATTCTTGCAATAGCAAACCTTTGAAAGCATCATATTTACACAATTCATTTGCTTTACAATATGCCATGTAATCTTCAAAGTATATTTCGTAAACTATTTCATCGTCAATCCAACGCATTTGAGTTATATCCCCTTTACCATACTTATGATTGACCACTACATCCCCAACCTTATAAGGAAACTTTTCTTCAAATTCTTCAAGGGTGAAAGGTGCATAATCTCCATTTAATGCAGTACAATAAATGCCATTATCAGCAAATTTGTCTATGTAATAATAAAAATCTTCATCATTTGCGTTAATTACTTCCGTTCTTCTTCCTCCCAATATTTCAAGTAGTTGGATTACCCCTCTGCCCCTCGTAGGGTGTCCTTTGATTGCTATATTCATGACTTATTAATTATTGATGTTATTAAATTATGTTTTTTACAATCGATACCAAATAATTTGGCTACAGCCTCTGAACAGTTTATTTTGCAATTATAAAATGGGCATTGTTCGCAGTTAGTAGAACCACTATAAATAGTAAATTTAACAGTCTTATAATTAATATGATTTTTGAATATTTCTTTTAATTGATTATATCCTGTAACACAAATTTTGTCTTTATTTTGAAATTCTAATATAAAAGGACATAATTTATAAGATATAATTTTATAAGTCCAATTATTACTATTAGAGGTCTTATCATGTTTATAGGCTTTAACTAAATCCTCATTCATAAAGAAAATAGGGAATTGGTACAATTTAGTAACTTTGCGAATATCTTTAATATTCTTATAAGCATACTCCACCAAATCATTACTCATTCTAATTATATCTGTGTATAAATAAGTCTTCATAATTTTATATCAAATTATCTAAAACATATTCAATCCCAGCAAGGGCTGCTTGCTCGTATGATTCATATTCCACATCATCTCCTTCATAAGCATAATCACCAGAATTGCAATTTTGAACACAGAAAGTCCAAAAGAACCAATCTTGAATAATTCTGCCATCTGCATCTTCAGATGAATCATTCAATATATATACCATTAAATGAAAATTCTTTTCCTCTCTCAACCACTTCAAGACTTGTGAGATTGTGGGGGCATCTATTTGCTCACACCCAATGGGATTTTTAGGCAAACTATTATAAGACCTCAATAGACTTTTATAATTTCCGCCTCTATATTGGTCTCTATTATAAAGCAATTCACCATCAGTGTGGTAATATGCTATACATTCTTCTCTAAACCCTTTTTCTCTAAGCTTAAGGGCTATTTCAAATGTTACAAAATCTTCCATGGTTATTTACTTATTTGTTGATTTGCTATTTCTTTATTTCTACAATAAAAACACATAGGGGTAGAAGGAGAATAAACCCTACCACAGATAGGACATTGCCAACCTTTATTTACAAATAGATTGTCTTGAGGTAAAATAGGATTTACTGCACTTGATTCTCCTTTTATTAACAGACTTGCAAAATCTGTTATTTGTTTCATATATTCGGGTATATTCATATCTCTACTAATTTAAGTTCAACTTCTTGTGGAGAGTTTTCAAAGGTTACTTCGGGGAATAAATTTTGATCAATACCATCTATATACCAACCTTTAACGTAGCTTGTATCATAATTAATTCTGCAACAACCATCATGTACATAAAAATTTCCACCAATCTCAATAGGTTTACAAACAAATAAACTCAATTCACCATCTTTATCTCTTGCTATCCAAAGTTTCATAATCATTCCTCCTTATTTTGTTTTATCAATTCGGGATTGTCGTGAATATTGCCTAACACTTCATACTCATTGATATATGTTATGGTGCAATAACCATCATTTAAACTGCATTCACCGTCGGTGAATAATACCCGCTCAGTGAATTTATTTGTAATCGTAGTGTCAATCCCGAAACGACAATCTTTGTTGTAATACTTTACAACTCCGATGTACTCCATTCCGTAGCCACCAATTTCTTTATTCTTAACAATATCTCCCTCATATATCTCCTTGCCGTTCTTGTCGGTTAATCCAGTGAACTGACCTACGGTAGTATCTTCTACGGCTATTTCGTAGTACACAACCTTTCCGTCACGAGGTCTTGGCTCAACGATTGCAGGATAATGTCCCAATCTCTGAAAGAAGTGTCCATATATCCATTCGCCTGTTTCGATGTCCTTACCTCTAAATTTTATTTCTCTCATTGTTCAATTCCTCATTTAGTTCGACAATTCGCAATAATGCTTTATCTATTGGTAACTTCATCAACTGCTCTACAACCATTCTTACCCCTCTCAAAAAAGCCACATACTCGCTCGCCTTTTCTTCAGGTGGATAGAGTTGCTCTGCTTTCGCCTTAATCTTCTCGTTCATCATACTTCGCTTTTACAAAATCAATCAATGCCAAGTAATCCTTGGCGTGGTTGCTCTCTCCATGTATTTCTTTCACTTTCTCACTAAACTCATTTAACGAGCCTCTGAAGCACCCACATCGCACAAATATTCCTTTGTCGGTATGGTATATGGTCGTATAGTCATTGCGAGAACCGATTGGACCGACTATTAATACATCGCTTGAACTTTGCAACTCACCCCATTCATCACCGAGATTGGCACCACAGAGATTGGCATCACCGAGATTGGCACCACAGAGATTGGCACCACGGAGATTGGCATCACCGAGATTGGCACCACCGAGATTGGCACCACGGAGATTGGCACCACGGAGATTGGCACCACAGAGATTGGCATCACCGAGATTGGCATCACCGAGATAGGCACCACCGAGATTGGCACCACGGAGATTGGCACCACAGAGATTGGCATCACCGAGATCTGCGCCACTCCTTACGGCTTCTTCCAATGTATCTTTAATTGTGTTATCTTCTTTTTCGTAGCTGAACAACACGCTACCCCATATTGATTTAATTTCTATTTTTGTTTTCATTTCTCAAACTTTATAGTTGAATATTTAAAGACAACTCGCTTTGAACCCCGTTCTTCTGCCAAGCTGCATATGTCCTTCATCTCCTCTTTCCCTTGTTGGAAACAATGGTCAAAGATTTCACAACTCTCACACTTGTTAGGTGCTGACTTGTATGGGAAATCCACTGCATCATATCTTACTCCGTTGATTATTATGCTTACTTCGTTAAAACTTTTTTCCATATTCTCTTTATTCCATTTTTAAATTGTTCGCAACAAGAATGAATTACTTTTTTATACTTATCTTCACAGCATAAGGGTAATTGCCAACTATTTTTGTAGATGTCGCAATCCTTACAAGTAAAATTACAATCACCTAATCGCTCATCTACTGCTTGATATTTAATGCCGTGAATTACTATTTCGTTTATAATTGCTTTCATACTACAAACTTTTTAGTAGTAGATCCTTTAAGAATCTATAAACTTGTTCTTTATCCCAATGTTGGATATATCCACATTCATCAACATCTAAGATTATGTAGTCCCCATAACCCTCTCTTTTAGGGTACATAAAAGGAGGAACATAACCATCATACATTGTTATTGTCAGCCCATTGTTATCTTGAAAAATACACTCAAATGCGTCACAAACCTTATAATGAATGTAGGCATCTACTTGTTTATCCCAATTTATAATCTGACCTGTTTCTACGTCAATAATAGGTCGCCATACCCAATGGTCTGAATGGACTACATTTGTAGGTTCATCTTTAATTTGTTCTGCACAAGGTATTACAGGTGTTCCTTGACCTTTGCTTTCGTAAAAGTCTATATCGTCAAGACCATTTACTTCGCTATCGTTCCAATATCTTGGTTGACATGACACCAATATTCGTTTACAATCAAATTCGTTCATACTACAACCTCTTTAATAGTTCTTCTTTGGTTGGGAAAAGTTTGCACTCTTCTTTAATTACATCGTTCCATAATTCGTAGTCAATATGTATTTCCCCAAGGCAATCTACTTTGATACGAATATCGGATATTCTATCATGAAAGATTTCTTTAAAACCTTTGTACCACACCTCATCGCCTATGTTGTACTTTGTTTCGATTGTCATAACTCTATCAAATTTTCACATTTACCATTACTATACCTCGGCTCAACAAAAGATGTCAGCCGTTCTCCTTCCTTCATTCCTTTCCAAATCTTAAACAATTGATTACAAGTTGAGCCTTTGGAATTTGATAGGTCTTGTAATTTTGAAAATGGTCGTTATATAATTCTATATTATTCATTCCTCCTCCTTTCCGCCCAAGCTCCATACTGCCAAGGGCTCAATTCCGCATTCTTTACTCCGCATTATGAATTACAATAGTGTTTCCTATCCACAATAGGCATATATTCCACACCTTTCCCATACCCATTCATATACTCCTCCGCTTCCTCACATGCCCGTTGCATTGCAGCTTCTTCTCCAACTGTGAAATCAAACGAGTGCAATGTCTTACCTCGTTTGCTTCTCGGCAACTCTGCTCGCTTCGTGGTTTCCGACTCAGCAAGGACTTGTAGCCACTTATCAATCTTTGCAGGGTGCGCGCTTGCATATTTGTCAAATCTACCATCTACACCTAATTTTTTTGTTATTTCTTCTACCTGTCGCCTAAACTGCTTCGACAACCGGAAAAACTCCTCCGACCGCAACTCATAATCAACTGCCACCGGCTCTCGCATCTCCAACTCTCGCATCAATTCACTCCGCACATCCTCACCCATAACCATCAACACAACGGCATAGGCATATCGTGCCTCGATCACATCACGAGTTTGTTTCTCTCCTATTCGTAGCGACTTCACCCCAACGCGAAACTCCTTCGCCACCCTTTGTATTATTGCTTTTTTCATTCTTCTCCTTTCTTCTTAAATCTATACTCGGCTCCTATCATATTCCCTTTTTTGAAACTACCGGGATAACCCAATCTTTTACTCTCAATTTTATCATCGGAATCTTATTGACTGTCAGCCCAGCCTTATATCTGCCTCTCCGTGCCAACTCTCGCATACATTCCTTCAACTCCTCTTTATCCTCGCCCGGCATCAACCCTTGTAATTGAATGAGGGTGATTGACATCTTACCTTCAACCACCCTCCGCTCAATTACCAATTCAACAGCCTTATATAAATCTTCTCGCATACTCTATCTCCATTGTCATCTCTCGTTGTAACGCTTGACTTTCTCTATATTCCTCACCCGAAGGGATATATATATTTGCTTCCATTGACGCCCAATTCCTGAAGCGGTCTATGGCCAACGCCATCTCCTCCTCACTCATCGTCGTCGTACTGCGATACATCGCCATCTTCTGCTTCGTCAACTCATCATAAACCTCCTTCACAAAGAGGTCTCTATTAACCAAACCCTTAAAATAGCAACGCTGCACATACTCCTTAGTCCTTCCGGTCATCGCTCCAAAATATGCCGTGATAACCTGGTAATAACTATTCTGATCTACCGACCGCTGACGCTTCTCGGTAAACTCCACCAACCCACCCCTTTCCTTCGCCTTCTCTATCCGCGACTCGAGCTTCTTAACATCAAGCTCCCTCGTCATATCATACAACATTCTATTCCTCCTATTTCTCTTATACCTCCCATAGTGGACTTAGTGGACTTAGTAGCCTTATTTCTCCTATCCCCTAAGATAGTGCTCCCCTAAGGGCAGGGGAGCTGTCCGTAGGACTGAGGGGTTAAGGGAGGGGGTTAATTATGCATTATGCATTATGAATTATGAATTATGAATTACTAAAACAGCAACTCATCATTCTCCGGCAATTCACCGCTTACACTCTCTGCAACGGCTTGAGTTGTGCCGGTCGCGCCGTTTCTCCCTCGCACCAACTCCACTTTATACCCCTTTATCGTGGTAAACCATCGCTCTTTGCCATCTTCTCCGGTAAACTTTCGCCCCTGCAAGTCAAACCACACCGTTGCAACATCGCCCTCTTTATATCCGTCAAGCATTCGGCACTTATCTCCACCAAACTCAAACGACGGGTAATTCTCAAATCCTCGCTCTCCGGTATATTGGTCATAGCGTGTGCAGTCAAGCACGATTATTCTTTTTTGAAATGTTTTATTAGCATCATTCTTTGATGCGATCGTCTCTGTTGGCGAGATAAAATGCACTCGCCCTGTCATACTATTTGCCATATGTCTCTAAATTTTTATTGTTATTGATTCTTTTACTTCACTTTCTTTCAAACATTCATCATATATTTCGGGGTACTTCTCTTGCAATAACTTCGTGTCAATGCTTTGTCGAGTAGTCGCCTCTTTGTAGATCAGCTGCAAGCCTCCGCCCTTAAACGTCTTCACTTTCGCCTTCTTCATCTCCTCAAGCAAACCCGTTTGCAACTCTTTCTTCAACCCTTGCAATCGCTTCAACTCTCGCTCAATGTCGATTACCGTCTGCACCACACTGCCGGGCAGCACTAATCTCGCCTCACTCTCGGCCATTACCGGTGGAACATACTGCTCGCCTCGCTTGTCGCATGCTATCAATTCAGCACACCACTCACTCGGCTTCCTCGACACCTCTACCATCTTCGGTTTCCCATACTCCGCTTTAGGCAACCATATCGCCAACAACCTTGGCACCTTCTTCCCGGGATTCTGCAACTCAAATAGGTAAGCGTAGATACTCAACTGCCAACTAACATACTCTTCGTTCAACGACGATGTTGTCTTGATGTCGGCAAGACTATAATCCTCAAACACCACATCAATGCTCGAGGCCACATAGTCATTATCACTAACAAGATACTCATTTGCGATAGTCAACAATCTATGGCTTACCTTTATGCGTTGATACGCCTCTATCTCTCGGCTCACTTCAGGGTCTATCTCCCCTAAGGCGTCATACCATTCTATTCCTTCATGCACCTTTGTGCCTCGGTCTTTTGCCCTATCAAGAGTCGCACTTGACACCCCAATATACTTATCCGGAAACAACTGCCTGTCAAGTAAAGATGTTATCCCACTCAACTGCTGCTCCCCTTTCCAATAGGTGTGCCCCTCCTTGAGAAACACCACCTCACTATTTATCAATTCTATATTACTCATATCCCTCTTATTTCTCTTATATCTCCCATCTCTCCCATAGTTGGGGAGGTGGTCAATTATGAATTATCCAAATACCCCTCCACCTCTCGCACAAAGTCATCAACACTCCTACACACCACATACTTGTAGCAGTCTTGAGTTATCAACTCCTCCCACCATTTCTGCTGTTCACTCTGCCGCCCTTTCTGCGTCTTCATCTCTATCAACAAAGCACCATAGTCGGCATTACTCTTGAGCAGAATCAAATCACTCACCCCGGCAAGTGCTCCCTCTGCCTTTAACTTCGCACCGGTAGTAGCATCTCGCCTACCACCATTCGGAACCGCGAATAAAGCATGCGACCACTGAGGGTATTGCAACCGAAACCACCTCACGCAAGCCACTTGTAACCGATGCTCCTCATCACTCGGCTTCTTCCGGTGTTTCGTCTCTTTCGCTTCTCTGAATACCTTCTCCCAATCTACGCCCATCCATTCAACTCTTTAACTCGTTGTCTCGCCTCCGCTTGCGTCGCATAATTCGGCTCATTCCACACTGTCGAACCACTGCCACTCTTGCGTATATCTTCACTATCTGCATCGGCCTTATAGATGCGATACGCACCCCTTAAGTAGCCGTAAAAATATTGCCCTTTCTTAATCTTGTATTTCATAATTTCTTCTATAACTCTTATTACTCCTATTTCTCTCAGTGCTCCCCTGTTTTAGGGGAGCCGTCGCTCCGCGACTGAGGGGTCAATTATGAACTATGCATTATTCACCCTCCTCATATACTCCACAAAGGTGATTGCTGTTGCGTCATGCGCCTCACGCTCCGCTTTCTTTCGCTCACGCTCGGCATCTCTTTCAGCCATTGTCGGTTCCCGGCCGCCCCCCTTGCTTTTTCTTTTTTCGCTTTTTACTCTTACCAAATTTATGAAATGCTTCCTCACGTCCTCGGTGATTTCAAAATCCTCTCCTTTTGTGATAGCCCACTCGCCAAGAATCTCATCGCATATTCTTCGGTATTCTTCCACCGAAGAAATTCCATTCTGGCGCATCAATGTTTCTCGAGCCATGCGAGAAGAAAATGAAACTCTCAACTGCTCTATCGCCTTAAGATTTCCTTCCCCCAAAATCAAAACTCTCTCTCTCGCGCGCGTCGTGCGTATCGAGCGAAGCGAGATTCTTTTTTCTTTATTTATTTCTTTTTTTTCTTTATAAGGGGGGTGTGGGGGGAAACTTTCTTTTTTTTCTGCGATTGTGTTAATCTCCTTTACACAATCGTTTACACAATCAACCCCGATTGTGTTAGCCACGTTTACACAATCACTGCCTATTGTGTTAATCTCCTTTACACAATCACCCGATTTTTTTATCGAATATGCTATCGAATATGCCGGAGATTTTCCCTTCGTTTTACCCTCTCGATAGTCTATCAATCCATGAGATTGAAGTGTCGCACGAGCCTTGATAATCGTAGGCCTCGATATCATCAAGTCACGCTCTATCTCCCGGGTCGATACCTCAAAGGGATTTACCCATCTGCCTTGGTTGCACCGATGCAGTAGATACATATAGAGGTCTGCCTCATACGATGACATTCCCACCCAACCTCTAATCCGCCAAAACCTATTTATCAATTCTATATAACTCATATATCTCTTATTTCTCCTATTTCGCTTATCTCTCCCACCAACTCTCCTCCTGAACCTCGTTTAGGAGGAGTTATTGCCCCCCTGCTTTGATAGGGGGGCTGTCCGCAGGACTGAGGGGTTAAGGGGGAGGGGGTTAATTATGCATTATGCATTATGAATTATGAATTATGAATTATCAATTATCAATCACTAAAGTTGTTTCCCTTTCCACACTGCCCACTCTCGCAACACACTCGCTTTATCGATAGTCTTATTTGCGTGCCACAAGGCATTTACTTCATCCTTCGTCTTGGCATTGTCTATCTTATCCAACACATCTATCAACTCAAAATCCACATTCGGATTCAACCCATTGATAAAATCCTTTATCGTCTTGGGTACCGTTGGTGGTGGCGTTGTTCCGTCCGGGTCTTTATCCTCTGCCGTTGGGATCAACAACATCTGCATCAAGGCATACTTCAATGCGACACTCATCGCCTTATTCATGCCTTTGTCTCCACTATCCATCGCCTCGCCAACATTGATAGTTACAACCTCGCTACCATCTTTTGCAGTAAAATGGAACTCGATAGTCGCTCTCGTGTAGTAGAGTATCGACTTCTTCATTTGCTTGGTGTAAGTGTCAAACTTTTCGGTCACTTTTTCACTCACATCAAAGCTCTGCACCTTCGGCAAAATAAATACACCCTCCTCGGCAAACAATGTATGCAACTCATTCATCACATCATCAATACCTCGGAACATGAACCCTTGTTGCTGATTCTTGCGAGTCTTGTCTATCGCCTTAACCTTCTTCATCACATTCGCGATAGACTCATAAATCATTTGTCCCATAATCATATATTTTTAATTGTTATATATCTCCTATTTCTCCTATAACTCCCATTGTTGCCATAGCGCCTGTAACTCTCCTCCTGAACCTCGTTTAGGAGGAGTACCCCGGAGGGGGGAGGTGGTTAATTATGCATTATCAATTATGAATTAATTAAAATCCCACCCTATTCTCCCGAACCGAGTGGGTAACATCTAATACCATGAAAAATACACATTGAATCTAATAACCTTAAATAACAATGAAAACTAAGTAGTGGAGAGGGCGGGACTCGAACCCGAAACCTAACGTCCAATTACGTTGCTCTACCAATTGAGCTACCTCTCCGTTTGCCCCACTGCTGTCTATGTGGAAAAATTCAGTGGGGCGATTAAAGTATTAAAATATGGTTAAAAACATCATCGCTTCACAGCGACATCGGTCGCACTCTTGCGTACCGTTTATCTTATCTCCCCTCGCCACCAACTCTCCTCTTGAACCCTGTTTAGGAGGAGTTATTGCCCCCCCTGCTTTGATAGGGGAGGTGGCACATCGTGCCGGAGGGGTTGATGGAGGTGGTTTAATTGACTTATAAGACCCATTAGACTCATAAGACCTATTAGACCCAGCCGTCTCATTATGCATTATGAACTATGAATTATGCATTAAAAAAAATACCACCCCGCTTTATTGTTAATTTACAACTATCTCACTACGAGCCATTTACAAAAATGGGGGGGTAATTTGCAGGTCTTTCCCCGCTGTCATCAGGCTTTTTTATGTAGTGTGGTCAATTATGCTTTATGAATTATGCTTTATGAATTATTCTTCGCGCTCCGGGCGAGAATCGAACTCGCTCCTCATTGGGGTATCGGGATTGGGAGGGAACAATGCGTGCTACCTTTACACCTCCGGAGCATTAATACAAACTCCCATTCTCCCCAGTGCTCCCCTGTCTTAGGGGAGCTGTCGCTACGCGACTGAGGGGTTAAGGGAGGGGGTTAACTAACCTTAATCTTCTTCTTCAACTCTTGAAAATCCTTATCAAGTCCATCTACAAGAGCCTTCATCTCTTTCATTATATCTTCCATGAAACTATCAATTATGTATTATCTTCCTTAAACTCCTTAACAGCCCACCCACATAGCATCACACTCAACAACGTGAGAAAGCCAAACATCACCACCAAGAACATATCAACACGACCCAAAGCTCTCAACATATTGAAACCCCAACAGCCAACGCCGATCAACCCGGCAATGAAATAAAATATTGCACCTACCTTTTTCATCTTATACTCGATTTTATTGTTTCCAATTCATTCATATTTAACAAATACCCCTTTACCGGGTCTTTCACGTATGTTATCTTACCCTTGTTCTTCCACGCATGGAGCGTCTGAACATTGAAGCCATATAACCTGCTCGCTTCCGATATGGTGCACGTCGCAACCATACCCTTCAATATCTTCTCCAACTGGGCGATGCTTCGGTCAATACCCGCCTTCGCCTCCTTCAAGTTGGCAATCTGCATTCGCAATTCAGCCGGTGTCATATTCCCTTATCTTAATCTTGTTACCACCATCATATCAGCACCCTTCACCCGGGCGCTAAACAAATACCCTTTCGCCTTCAAGCGTGTGCATCGCTGTCGCACTTGCGACTCGCGAGCCACATTGTGAGGAATCTCCAACTCATCACCTATCGGCATATCCCTTAGAGCCTTCCCCAAATCTATCACATTCGGTCTTATCAACTTCTTCATATATATCGTTTTTTATTTATCTACATAAAAGGGATAAATCGTTTCCGACCTATCCCCTCTCTCAGGCTTTTTCCGTATATTTGCGTTGTACTAATTTTTTTTTGAATATTATGAGTAATTTTATAGAAGTGCTTAATACAGAAAATACCTCTGTGTTAATTAACAAAATGCAAGTGTTCAAAGTCGAGCCAGCAGAAAAAGGGACTCGCATTTGTATCGCAGTCAAAGGGTTTAATCATTTTGCGTATCAATATGTTGATACCTATATGTCCTATCAAGAAATTCGCAAACTATTCCTTGATATACCTAAATAACCCCTTGTAATCACCGCCATTATAAATGGCATAACGAACACACCACAGCCTCAATCCTCGCTCAAAGATTGAGCTTCCTAATACCCACGACACTACTTCTGCATTGTCAATCGAAGTGCCGGCAAGGATTTCATATACCCTTTTCTTTACTACCCTTTTTGTTATTATCATATTCCTAATTATGAATTAATTATTATTGGAGCATCGGGCAGACTCGAACTGCCATCGGCATTGCCATTATCAAGAATCACGCAATGCTGCATTACCATTATGCTACGATGCTCTTTGATATATAACTATGACACACGTAGTCATCTTACACATCTTTTCAACAACTCTCCCTCTGAATCCCATTTAGGGGGAGTGGCACTTCGTGCCGAGGGGGTTGACTTTATCAAGGGAAGCCTTAAAGACCCTAAAGACTTTAGAGACTTTAACGACCTTATTAATTATTAAAAAACTCCGCCACCGCTCTGATGGTGTGGCTCATCGGCTATCCTTTTCTCGCAACAGGCGTAACCTCTCTCCTGCTCCCAACAAGCCAACTGGTTCGCTCTGCATTCCTGCTTCCGCTCACCACCCTCGCCGGGATATTCTTAATTCCAAAATGTCAATGTCCTTTTTTTGGTGATTTCGATTTTTTTTCCTACATTTGCAATTACCCTCTTTTTTGTTGCATTGGGTTATTGCTAATCTCAATCACCGATGCAAAGTTAGAGATTTCTCAAATATATACCAAAAAAATAATAGAGAAATCTTAATTGATAAATAAAATTTAGAATTATTCTAAATAACAACATTATGGAAAAGACTGTAAAAGAAAGACTTATAAAATTTATAAAGTCACAAAATATGACTAATAAGAAATTCGAGAATTCTATTGGCGTAAGCAACGGGTTTGTTGGCAACATATCCAAAGGGATAGGTGCAGACAAATTACATAAGATTTCTCTAACATATCCACATCTCAACGTCGATTGGCTCCTCTATGGCGAAGGCTCTATGCTAAAGGAAGATTTACCGATTATCAACTACTCGGTCGGTACTCCTTATTACGATGTTGACTTTATGCTCGGCTTCGACCATCTATGTGCCCCCACCTCCGAATCCCCCGAATACCTCATCAACATCCCTCGCTACAACAAAGCGACGCTGTGGTGCAACGCCTCCGGTCATTCTATGGAGCCCGAGATTAACAACGGCGACATCGTAGCACTACAAAAAATCGAAGACATTCGATTCCTCCCATTCGGAGAAATATATGCAATCATCACCACCAACGACATGCGAACAATCAAACGCATCGGTCGTGGTGACACCCCCGACACCTACAAACTAATCCCTACAAACAACAACTTCCCAGCCCAAGACATACCCATCGACATGATCCTCCACGTCTACAAAGTCCTCGGCTGCATAAAACGCTTCTAACATCAAATCACACTTTTATGACTACAATTTTAATTCTGTTCGCACTATTCATTCTGCTGATATTGGGATTTATCATTTTCAACCCCACTACAACCCGAATCCGGAAAATACAAACCCTTCTAAACAAAGACCGATCCATATGCGACTACATCAACTCCTTGAGAGGTTGGCATATTAACAACTACGAAGACAGTGGATTGAGAATCGTAATCGACCCCGGCTATATGCCTATGTACTATTTGTACATTACATTCGCCTATGAACGCCCCGACAATGATAAAATCAAAGAGTTATACGACTTGCTCACCAACCCACTATCCCCAATACAAAAAGCACATGAATTAGGCATCCCATATGAGGAATATGCAAAACAAAAAATGATGTCCTTTTTCAAACAAGAATTCCGCATAGACTAACTCCCTTATGCCGACCCATTAGACCCATTAGACATAACAATAAAAATAAATCATCATGGAAGAAACTTCAAAAACGAAAACAATACTCCGATGGATAGCCGTCCCATTCGTTGCGGTTCTTGGATATTTGGCCGCTTATTATCTTATATGGCTCATCTGCTATATTAACGGCATTGGCGCCAATACACACACTGGTGGCTTTAGCATTACCGACGCTTTAGGCTTCAATTGGAATAATATAATATACACAATATCTCTATTTCTCAGAGACGGCATTGGAGGATATGCATTTGTATCTGCCGGAACTTATACTGCTCCAGCTAATAAAAAGATTACATCTGTGATATTAGCCACTATCGGAGTATGCATAATGTTCTTTTCCGCATACTTATCAACCTTGGTACACATGGATAACACTATTGCTTTTTGGATAAGCATCATAGCTACCGCAATAGGCTGCATAGCAGCAAGTATAAATACATTTAAAAACCAGAACTCATGAAATCAACAATTATCAAATCAATTTTGGGTTTAGCATTATTGCTCACCCCGGCGATTGAAACAATCGCATCGCAAAACGAGAAACAAAGTTATAAAAGTGAAACAGTGTATATCTGCACCGGTCCATCATCTAAACGCTATCACAAAACAAGTCGTTGCCGCGGACTAAATCGTTGCTCAGGCGAAGTTATCAGCGTCAGCAAATCCAAAGCCGAAGCCCAAGGCAAAACCCCTTGCAAAATCTGCTACTAACCCCCCAAATTATATACCATCATGAAAACAAAATATTACATCTTTTTATTCGTAATTGCCTTACTTACGCATTTTATTCTTTCCTCATTAGCCATTGCTTGTGGAATGTTTTATGGCAGTTATTCTTATGCGCTCGGCTCAGCTATTGGCACACCTCCATTATGGTTTATTGCTATCGGAGCAGCTCTCCTCATGCGTCCCTATGTATATGCTCGCACTTGCGACGAAGACGACTATGAAGAGCTCGAAACAGAAAACGAGACCGAGACCGACGACGAAGGAGATTCAGCCCCTCAAAAATTCAACAATGGATTTGCCGCATTTCTGCTAATAATCGGCATATTGTGGTTTATCGTTGGCACAGTGTTACCTTGGCTCACTTTTGCCCATCTTTAACCCTTCACTTCTATACAATTTTATGTACACCTAAATCCCAAATCACTATCAATCAACGACTCTCAATTAAAATCCAAGCCCCAGGCGGATCACTGAAAAATCAGAACGTAGCCACCTATCTAGGTGGCTATTTTCATTTTAATACATCTGATACTCAGCACACAAACACTCTCAACAAGCAGTAATATAACCGTTTAGCTTTCATTACACAAAATTCCCCTGAGACATTTTTGCATTTGGCAGTATTGAAATAGTGTTGTAACTTTGGCCCACTAAACACAGAAATGTACCAAAATTGTACCACAAAAGGGGGTCAAGAAAACCTCGATTTTTGACACCTTTTTCGAGGTTGTGGTGCACATTTTAGCAGAATGTGATACATTTTTCATCATGTGTGGTACACATTTTTGTGTGCTATAAATCATTTGTTAAACATTAAATTAAAAATACTATGGCTCTAGAAGCAAGTATCAGAATAATCTTTGACCGTCGTAAGAAAGCGTCGGCAACAGTAAAAGGGTGCGTTGAAATCGAGGTATATTATAATCGTCAACGTGTACGTTTCTCTACAGGCGTAAATATACTTAAACAACAATGGAAAAATGGTCAAGTGGTAAATCATTCGGAAGACATTAAGATGAACGAGCAAATCATCAATCTTTACGATTCGCTTAGCGAACGCTTGTCAACCATGCGTCGTCGTGGCCGAATTGACCTAACCCGTCTTAAAAAAGTGAAGGCTGAAGAAATATGCAAATCAGCGAATTTCCTTGATTGGCTCGAAGAACGCATCTATATGCGAGATGTTAAGGAATCAACCCGTCGACAGCATTTAGTGATGCTTAACGAACTACGCAAATTCAACATAATTAAAAACTTCCGAGACTTAACCACCCGCAACATCAAGCTGTGGGACGATGCGTTGCGTAAGCGTCTTGGTTCTCAATCATCGGTTCATGGTTACCACAAGAGGCTTAAACCCTACATTCTTGAAGCTATACAGCTCGACCTCATCAATAAGAATCCATATAATGGGATAAAAATATCTCGTGGCAAATCTAAGGGAATTAAATATCTCACCGAGGAAGAACGCAATCGCATCGAACAACTTGAAACATACGGACCGATCGAAAAAGTGCGTGACATGTTTATTTTCTCTTGTTACACCGGACTCGCATACTCCGACCTCATCCGTGTTTGTCGCGAATGTATCTACGAAGAAAATGGCGAGTATTTCATCAGAGATAGGCGATTGAAGACAAACAACGAGTATACTATTATGCTTCTACCTCCCGCGTATAATATTTTGCTCAAATACAACTTTGATTTAAATCTCATGTCAAACCAAAAGTGTAACGAATATCTTAAGATTATCGCTCAGCTAGCAGATATTCATATGAACCTAACATTCCATGTCGGCCGTCACACCTTTGCCACATGGGCCTTGTCTAATGGTGTAGATATTGCTACGGTTAAGGACATGCTTGCTCATTCAAACATTGAAATGACCATAAACTACGCAAAGGTGCTTAACAAACAAATCGTTGACGGATTTAGCCTACTAAAAAGCAAATCGTCATTTGGCTATAATCACAAATAAACTTTTTACGGCTATATTTAGATACTTCATCCGTTAGGTGTTTAACATGTAGAGTCGCTGTAATAACATTATTTTCAACTAAGCTCATGGCTAATCCCCTTGTATACGAAAGTACAATTTGTATAGCTCAATAAGTCCAAGTCCCGATTTAACCTATTATTATAGGATTAAGTCGGGACTTACATTTTCGTTGTAATTATTTTTATGAGAAAAGGAGGCGGAATGCTTCCTCTACTTTTGAGACTTCCCCGATTTTAATATTCAATCGTGAGGTATCAATTCCTTTAAGGTTGTTTCGCGGAATAATAATTGTTTTCATTCCGAGTTTTTCTGCTTCCATGATGCGTTGTTCAATGCGTGTAATAGGACGTATTTCACCCGACAAGCCAACTTCGCCCGACATACATATTCCTTTAGGGATAGCCATATCCACATTTGATGCTAATATAGCACAAATCACCGCTAAATCGAGGGCTGGATCGTTCACCTTCAATCCTCCGGCTATATTTAGGAACACATCTTTTTGCACAAGTTTAAAGCCTACACGCTTTTCAAGTACAGCAAGAAGCATATTCATACGTTTTGAGTCAAAACCCGTAACCGAGCGCTGAGGTGTGCCATATGCAGCTGTACTCACCAACGCTTGCGCTTCTATTAGAAATGGGCGAATTCCTTCGAGCGTAACGCCTATAGCCACTCCCGACAAATCCTCATCGGTGTGCGACAACAACATTTCGGAAGGATTTGTCACTTCTCGCAAACCTCGTTGACACATTTCATATATACCTAATTCAGATGTGCTACCAAAACGATTTTTGATTGAGCGAAGTATACGATACATATACTGACGATCACCCTCAAATTGCAACACTGCATCAACAATATGCTCAAGCACTTTGGGACCGGCAATACTACCCTCTTTATTAATGTGTCCGATAAGCAACACGGGCACCCCACTCTCCTTGGCATATTTTAGTAGTTGTGCCGAACATTCTCGCACTTGGCTCACACTTCCTGCCGATGATTCAATAGCATCTGTGGCAATTGTTTGAATCGAATCCACAATAAGTATCTGTGGCTGCACCTCCTCGATGTGGTCAAAGATATTCTCGAGCGATGTTTCACATACAATATAGCAATTATCACTTTGACGTCCTATGCGGTCGGCTCGCAATTTTAATTGTGTTGCACTCTCTTCACCCGACACATATAGTATAGTTTTTGACTTTATCGATAGAATATTTTGTAAAACCAATGTTGACTTACCAATGCCCGGCTCGCCACCTATTAGCACCAACGAACCGGCTACCAGTCCGCCACCTAGCACTCGATTAAGTTCCTCGCTTGGCATATGAATGCGTGGTTCTGTCATTGCTTTTATTTCAGAAACCTTTTGCGGAGTACTTTTTGCCACTCGAGTAGATTTTGTGCTTCGTCCTTGTTTGGGCGACACCTTTTCCTCTACCATTGTACCCCACTCTCCGCACGATGGACATCGACCCTCCCACTTGGGCGAATCAGCTCCACATGCGCTACAAAACCACATTGATTTTACTTTTGCCATAGATTATATGTGCTATATAAGTTGAATTATATTCTTCTACGAAATTCTGCTACTGTGATAGCCGTAGCCATTCCCACGTTAAGCGACTCCGATGTGGGACGTTCTTGTGGATATGACGGAATAAACAATCGGCGTTTAATCAGTCGTCCTATTTCATCTGATATACCTTGTCCTTCATTACCCATCACAACAATTCCATGAGGGGTGAGCGATGTTTCATAGATATTGCGCCCGTCAAGGAATGTGCCATAAACAGGGATGTTGGGGTTGGCCTTTATCAAATCAGCCAAATCAAGATAATGCACTCTAACCCGCGAAATTGCCCCCATTGTAGCTTGCACCACTTTAGGATTATAAACATCAACCGTTTCGGGCGAACATACAATGTCGGTTATACCAAACCAATCAGCAATACGAATAATTGTGCCTAAATTCCCCGGGTCTTGAACACGATCAAGAGCTATGACAAGATTAGATGCTAACACCTTTTCTTCAAATATCGTTTGAGGCAATTCATACACCGCCAACACTTGCGTGGGAGTCGACAACTGGCTCATGCGCTCCATATCGGCACGTTTAACTACTATAGGATGTGCACCCGGCAATTCTTTCCCATACTGTTCAATCCATGCCGCTGTCGCAAAAAGATATTTACACTTAAATGAATGCCATGTATCAATGACACACTTTGTGCCCTCGGCAACGAAACAACCCTCTTCACGACGATTTCGAGCGTTTCCAAGCGAAGCCACAATTTTTCGCAAATTATTCGTCAATTCGGTCATCATAAAAACAAAGATACAACATTCTTGGCAAAACTACACCATTTTACACTTCTTGTTACAACTTTTTATTTCTCAGTATCGTTTTTTCAATGTTTTACAACATGTTTATTGTTGCAAATCAAAAGTGTTTAGTATATTTGTAGATTATAAATTTAAATGCGTAAAATTTCATGAAATATATAGGTGCACACGTTTCGGCTGGAAACGGAGTGAGTCAAGCGCCAATCAACGCCCATGCAATTGGTGCCAATGCGTTTGCATTATTTACTCGCAACCCATCACGATGGACCTCAAAACCTATCAGCGACAAAGAAGCAGAGGCATTTAAAGAGAATTGCGCCAAATATGGCTACACCCCATCTCAAATATTGCCCCACGATAGTTATTTAATCAATCTTGGAGCTCCCGAAGCTGAGAAACTCGAGAAGTCGCGCGAAGCATTTCTCGACGAGATGCAACGTTGCGAGCAATTAGGATTGACACTACTCAACTTTCACCCGGGCAGCCATTTAAAGATGATGCCCGTAGATGATTGCCTCGACCTCATTGCGGCTTCAATCAATATCACACTCGAAAAAACATCGGGTGTAAAAGCTGTGATTGAAAACACTGCCGGTCAAGGCTCAAACCTCGGCTATTCTTTTGAACAAATTGCTCATATAATAGACAAAGTTGAAGATAAAACGCGTGTGGGTGTATGTATTGATTCTTGCCATGCGTTTGCTGCCGGATATGACCTATCCACAATTGACGGATATGCCGATACTTGGCGCAGATTTGATGAGATTATTGGATTCCAATATCTTAGCGGCATGCACCTCAACGACACTAAAAAAGGCCTTGCATCAAAGGTTGACCGCCATGAAACACTTGGAAATGGAGTACTTGGTGCCGATTTCTTCTCTTTCTTGATGAACGACCCTCGCATGGATAATATTCCTCTAATTCTTGAAACTCCCGATGAATCAATTTGGGCACAAGAAATCAATTGGCTCAAATCGCTTATAAAATAAAATTAATAATTATATCAACTTACATTTTAAAACATGAAAACAAAACCCGATTTAAGTTTTTGGAAGCTATGGAACCTTAGTTTCGGTTTCTTTGGCGTCCAAATTGCCTACGCACTCCAAAGTGCAAACATCTCGCGAATATTCGCTACATTAGGAGCTGACCCTCATGACTTAAGTTTCTTCTGGATCTTACCCCCTTTAATGGGCATTATAGTTCAACCACTTGTTGGAAAATGGAGCGACAACACTTGGACTCGTTTCGGTCGTCGCATACCTTACCTATTCATTGGAGCTCTTGTATCTGTATTAGTCATGTGCATACTCCCTAATGCCGGAAGTTTCGGTTTTGGCGTTGGCGCTGCAATGATATTCGGACTTGTATCTCTAATGTTCCTTGACACTTCTATCAACATGGCTATGCAACCATTTAAAATGATGGTGGGCGACATGGTTAATGAAAAACAAAAAGGCCTTGCCTACTCTATTCAAAGTTTCCTTTGCAATGCAGGTAGTCTCGTAGGATATTTGTTCCCCTATATTTTTACTGCAATTGGGATTGCCAGCGTTGCCGCTTCAGGCGAAATTCCCGACTCTGTAAAATGGTCATTCTACATAGGTGCTATCATTCTTATTTTGTGTGTCATATATACCACTATAACCGTAAAAGAAATGCCTCCGAAACAATATGCCGAATATCATGGCATTTCAGAAGACAACAAAGATGAAAAAACAAACATGATTCAATTGCTCATCAAAGCACCTAAAACATTTTGGACTGTTGGTTTAGTACAATTCTTCTGTTGGGCAGCATTTATGTATATGTGGACTTATACCAATGGAGCTATAGCTGAAAGCACTTTCAACACTCCTACTGTAATGAAAGATGGTGTATTAATGCTCGATGTGGCGTCAAAACAATATCAAGCCGCCGGCGACTGGGTTGGTGTATTATTCGCTGTACAAGCAATCGGTTCAGTTCTTTGGGCTATTGTTATTCCTATGATTAAGAATCGCAAGTTTGCTTATTCATTAAGTCTTATATTAGGCGCTATCGGTTTCATCTCAACATATTTTATCACCGATCAATACATGTTGTTTGTATCATATGCTCTTATTGGTTGCGCATGGGCTGCAATGTTAGCATTACCATTCACCATTCTCACCAACTCTTTATCAGGCAAAAATATGGGCACATATTTAGGCTTGTTTAATGGCACAATCTGCCTACCTCAAATCGTGGCAGCTTCATTAGGTGGCGTGTGTGTGTCACTACTCACTCCTAATGGCGAAATTGCAGCGCAAGATAGCATGCTTGTTCTTGCCGGCATACTACTTATCCTCGGTGCGCTCTCAGTGTTTATCATCAAAGAAACATCTGCCGAAAAAGGAAAATAATTCTTTATAACTAATTTATAACTAAAGAGGTTGCATCAATAAAATGCAACCTCTTGTTTATGTATATTGGTGTTATTGTAGTTTTGCCTGAGGCTTCGCATCGGGAGTCAATTTACCTTCAGGGCGGAAGCCGGGATGATTATGACGCTTTCCGTGACGTCCTTTTGGGGCAAAACCCTTTTTGTGCATTGGTCCGCTCATCGCGATATTTTCTAGGTATTTCACATATTGGTCGGGAGTAAGTATTTTTTTCATGTCATTGAGGTGTTTCTTACGTGCATCGCGACCTTTTTTGTAATAAGCCTCAGCTTTTTCTTTGCGTTCTTTTTTCTTCTTTGCAAAATCTTTTTTACGATCGGCATTAAGCTTATTTATTTGCTCTTTTTGCTTATCGCTTAGGTTAATTCCTTCAAATGGGTTAAAAAGGGGACGAGCGTGACGTTGACCTTTATCCATCTTATGATGCTTGCACGATTCTTTGTGTTCACCATTTTTGTGATCTTTCTTATCGTTTGCAACTGCTGTTATCATTAATGCTGAAATTG
Organism: Muribaculaceae bacterium; assembly: GCA_045576735.1. GTDB lineage: Bacteria > Bacteroidota > Bacteroidia > Bacteroidales > Muribaculaceae > RGIG4079. The sequence goes on along the minus strand of JAZNGZ010000056.1, from coordinate 25,495 downwards.
CAATAAATGCTATGCTTAATAAATTACGTTTCATAACTCAATGTGTTTTTAATTTAAAAAATTGCTTTCATTTAAACCGGTTTGTACTTCATTTGATAGCAAAATGACAGAATAGTTTAAATTATCCAATTTATTTATCTTACATTAACAACCTTTTTCGTTTATATTGCTTATCTTTGTAAAATCTTGGTCAAGAATGTCAATTTTTTAATAATTAAGTATGACATCACGCATAAAGACATTATTTCTATTTGTCATTAGTGCTGTAATATGCGCTAACGCCACAAATGTATACTATAGAATAAATCAATTAGGCTATCTTGAAAATGACATCAAAGTAGCCGTAGTAATGATACCCAAAGCCATTGACAATATATCAGCAAAAGAATTTAACATCGTAGACAAAAGCAATGGCAAAAAGCACAAAGTTGACTCTATCAAAATAACACAAGCATGGGAGCCTATGGAAATGTGTGCTCGCATATATTTCTCATCAATCACTACTCCCGGTGAATATAAGTTAGTGGGATATGGCGATGAGTCGTCAACTATTCGTATTGGCAATAATGTGTATCATGGTGCACAAGAAGTTCCATTATATTATATGCGCCAACAACGTTGTGGCTACAATCCTTCGCTCGGTGACTCATGCCACCGTCATGATGGCATATTGGTATTGAGTGGAGAAAATGACGGCACCTATATTGATGTTACCGGTGGGTGGCACGATGCTTCAGACTATCTACAATATCTCACCACAAGTGCTAATGCCACTACCCAAATGCTCATGGCATACCAATTAAATCCCGACATATGGGAAGATAAATTTGATGCTAATGGGCAAGAAGGAGGCAATGGAATTGCCGATATTCTTGATGAAGCCCGTTGGGGACTTGAATGGATGATAAAAATGAATCCTAACGACACACTATTTCTCAATCAAATAGCCGATGACCGCGATCACCGCATGGCAGTGTTGCCAGCCGATGACAAGGTCGATTATGGTTGGGGCGAAGGGAAACAACGCCCGGTATATCCTTGCGCCGGTTATCCCTATGGATTGATGGGCAATCTCAACGACAGCAAAGGGTTGGCCTCGTCGGTAGGAAAATTCAGTTCCACATTTGCTCTTGGCTCCATTGTTTTCGGCGACATCGACATCGACTTTGCAGACGAACTAGAACGTCGCTCGCTTGTTGCCTACGACTTAGCAAAAGCCAATCCCGGGGCTTGCCAAACGGCACCATGTACCTCCCCCTACTATTACGAAGAGGACAATTGGGTTGATGACATGGAATTGGCAGCTGTGATGCAATACATCATCAATTCCAAGAATAAATACATGAATGATGCCGTTGAATATGGACGTCAAGAGCCGGTTACGCCTTGGATGGGAGCCGACTCGGCTCACCACTATCAATGGTATCCTTTTTACAACTTAGGGCATTTATTACTTGCCGATAGCGATAACGATAAAGTACGTAAAGAATTCACCCGCAATGTGCGTAGCGGTTTGCAACGCGTAGCCGAACGAGGTGAGAACAACGCATTCTACAACGGCATACCGTTTATATGGTGCTCCAACAACCTCACCGTAGCAATGGTAACACAAGCCATGTTATATCGAAAAATAACCAATGACAATCAATTTCGCGAAATGGAAACATCTATGCGCGATTGGCTTTTTGGAGTTAACCCATGGGGTAAATGCATGATTGTGGGACTGCCAGTTGATGGCGATTATCCACGCGACCCCCACTCGGCCCTTACCAACCTCAACCAAATTCAAGTTACCGGCGGATTGGTTGATGGTCCGGTTTACTGCAATATATTCAAGTCGCTCAAAGGCGTACATCTTCGCAATGAGGATAAATATGCTCAATTTCAAAACAACACCGTGGTGTATCACGACGATTATAGTGACTATTCAACCAATGAACCGACAATGGACGGCACTGCTTCCACAACAATATTTCTTGGAATTTTAGCTACTGAAGCTAACAAATAAAGTACTAACGACAATGAAATATCTCAACATATCAATAATCTCTACACTCGTAGTGCTATTCACTACGGCTTGCTCCTCTTCATCACAAGATGAAAGCATCAAGCTCAAGCCCTACAATATGGCACCTCTCAGTGAACGGGCTCCTCAGCCCATAAGTCTACATCGCCCATTTGACTTTCCATTACTTCTTAGTGGTAACTTCGGAGAACTTCGTGCCAACCACTTCCACGGGGGTATTGATTTCAAAACGCAAGGTACTGTAGGACATCCCATTCATTGTGCCGACGATGGATATGTGTCGCAGATTAGCGTATCGGGAGGTGGATTTGGTCGCGCTATTTACGTCACCCATCCTGCCACAGGCTTAACCACTGTATATGGACACCTTGACGACTTTGCTCCCGACATTAAATCAATTGTCACCGCACGTCAATACGAATTGGAGACATTTGCAATCACAATGCGATTCCCCGCCGACAAAATTCCCGTAAAAAAGGGTGACATAATCGCATTCAGCGGCAATTCGGGATATTCGTTTGGCCCTCATCTACACATGGAAGTGCGTCACACTGCCAGCGGCGATGCCCTCGACCCTCTACCCTACTTTAAGGAACACATCTCTGACAACGTAGCACCCTCTTCTCAAGCGCTCATTTTATACCCTCACAAAGATGAAGGACGAGTTAACGGAACAAAAAATGCGGTTTATGTAAACACCTCACCCGGCTTTACACCCAACTTCTATGCTTGGGGAAAGGTATACCCTGCCATTAGAGCCAACGACTATATGACCGATTCTCACAACATATATGGAGTGAAACATCTTGTGCTTAAGGTTGACGGCAATGAAGTTTATCGTCGCACTATCGACCGTTTTCACATCGCAAGCACTCGTGCCATTAACACCCTAGTAGACTATAAAGACCTCAACACCACCGATAATTGGAACATGTATACCCACATTCCACAATCCAAACCATTGGGATGCATGATTGAATCATCACTCGAAGGTGGAGCCGTTAACATCAACGAACAAAGGGCTTATAAATGTGAATTTATAATGACCGACGAATATGGCAACTCATCAACAGTGCCATTCATCATCAACGGCATCAAAACAAACATAGAACCAGCTGCCACAGCTCTAGGCAAGCTCATTAAACACAACAGCATCGACACCATCTCATCGGGTGGGTTGACACTAAAATTCTATGAAGGCAGTTTCTACGACGACACACACGTCGAAGTGAAGCAACAAGAATCAAAATGGTTCAACACTCCATTATATAGCATCGGCAACCCTGCCATACCCATGGCTCGTTCCTATCGCATGGCTATCAAACTCACTAACGACACACTCTCCGACAAGTCTAAATACTGCATTGTTCGCGTCAATGGCTCGTATCTTGGAGCCATAACTTCACGCTACAATAATGGCGAAATGGTGGGTTATGCGAGTCGAATGGGCGACTACGCCGTCACTACCGACCTTCAAGCGCCAACTATAAATGCCATTAATGTACACTCATGGGGTTCATATGGTGTTATCACGTTTAGCATATCCGACAATCTAAGTGGAATCAAAAGCTATCGTGGCACTATCGACGGCAAATGGGTGATGTTTGAGGCCGACAACAAGAATTCACTCGTTGCGTTTAAACTCACTCCCGACAAAGTTGAAAAAGGCGGCAACCACGAAGTGACCCTCACCGTAACCGACAATTGCGGGAATACCAATACTAAAACTCACAAGTTTGTGTGGTAAAACATGGCTCAATACATTTTTTTCAGAAAATAATTTGATAAATTTGTAAATAACAAGTCAATCAATTATCTTTGTGTAGATTTGGCTATGTATGATGTCAAATCATCCAACATGAAAATCAATAACATTAAATAAAACTCATAATTATGGAAAATGAAGAATTGTTGAAATCAGTTACCGAGAAAGCTCAAGTGTGGCTTGGCGATGCTTACGATGACGAAACTCGCGCCGAAGTCAAACGTATGCTCGATGCTGAAGATAAAACCGAACTTATTGAATCGTTCTATCGTGACCTTGAATTTGGAACAGGTGGTTTGCGTGGCATTATGGGAGCCGGCTGCAATCGCATGAACATATATACTGTAGGTGCTGCAACTCAAGGATTAGCTAATTATCTTAAAGAAGCATTTGCCGACCTCGATCAAATAAAAGTGGCTGTAGCTCACGACGTGAGAAACAACTCTCGCAAATTTGCCGAAGTGGTAGCAAACGTATTGTCGGCCAACGGCATCAAAGCTTATCTTTTCGACAACTTCCGCCCCACTCCCGAGCTTTCATTCGCGATACGTCACCTCGGTTGCCAAAGCGGTGTAAACATCACAGCATCTCACAACCCAAAAGAATATAACGGATATAAAGCATATTGGGCCGATGGTGCTCAAATCATCGCTCCACACGATGTGAACATTATTAACCACGTCAACCAAATAAAAGGTGCCGAAAGCATCAAATTTGAAGGCAATCCCGAACTTATCGAAATCGTAGGAAAAGAAATCGATGACGCATTCCTCGCAGCAATCAAAGAACTTTCGTTGAGCCCCGAAGCTATCAAAAATAATAGCAATCTCAAAATAGTATATACACCTATTCATGGTACAGGAGTAGAATTGATTCCTGCATCGTTGGTTAACTATGGTTTCACTAACATTATTCACGTGCCTGAACAAGACGTGCCTAGTGGAGACTTCCCAACAGTTGACTCACCAAATCCCGAAAACCCATCGGCTATGGCCATGGCAATCGCAAAAGCTAAAGAAGTGGGCGCCGACTTGGTAATGGCTTCTGACCCCGATGCCGACCGCGTGGGATGTGTTATTCGCGACAATAGAGGTGAATATGTACTCATCAATGGTAACCAAATCGCAATGATTCTTCTTTACTACTTGATGACTCGCAACGCTGAACTAGGCAAACTCACCGGCAAAGAATACATCGTTAAAACAATTGTTACCACCGAAACGATCAAATCTATCGCTGATGCTAACAACATCAAAATGTATGACTGCTACACAGGCTTCAAATGGATTGCATCGGTAATTCGCGAAAACGAAGCTACATGCCGTTACCTCGGTGGTGCTGAAGAAAGCTATGGTTTCCTCGCCGAAGACTTCGCTCGCGACAAAGATGCTGTGTCGGCCGTGTCGCTTATGGCCGAAGCCGCAGCATGGGCTAAAGATAAAGGTATGGACTTCCTCCAAATGCTACAAGACATCTACATCAAATATGGTTTCTCACGCGAAGAAGGTGTATCGGTAGTGCGTCAAGGCAAGAGCGGAGCCGAAGAAATTGTTGCCATGATGAAAAACTTCCGCAGCAATCCTCCAAAATCTCTTGGCGGTAGCGACATCGTTACAATCAAAGATTATGACTCGCTTGAACTCACCGACGTTAAAGCCGGCAAGGTAGAAAAATTGGAAATGCCTACTACCTCTAATGTGCTTCAATTCTTCACCGAAGATGGCACTAAGATTTCAGTACGCCCATCAGGAACTGAACCTAAAATTAAATTCTACATCGAAGTAAAAGGTCACATGGCAAGCGGTGCCGAATATGACAAAGCTATCGCTGATGCCGATGCAAAAATCGCACTTGTGAAGAAAGACCTAGGCATATAATAAACCCTCTATCAACAATAACACCAAGGTGCTGTGTCGACTCCAATCACACAGCACCTTGCTTTTATCTCCCAATAAAACTTTTATCATACATCATTGATTACTTTCATATTTTTTCCTTTCTTTGCAACCTTTCGACGTCACATTACATCTAATAAACAAAATAACAATAAAACATTTAAATATGAAACGTATATTTTACATCTTAACAATTGCTTTAATCACCAACATTTCATTTTCAAGTTGCCAACGCAAAGCGATATCACAAGAGGAAATTGATGAATTTAGTCGTCAAATCAATGAGCGTTTAGAGGAAATTAACAATAATAACAAGAACAATGATTCAGTAATCACAATCGATTCAACAGGAACGGATACTACCGTAAAAATAGACACAAACACACCTCAAACAAAACAAAATACCAAAATCACAATTATTCAAAGAGATAATACCAATTTTGGAGAAAGCATAGAAACTGTAATCATTGTATTTATAGCAATTATCACACCTTTTGCATGCGCAGTTTTAATTGTATTTTTCATAATTCGAGGCATTACAAACCGTCAACGCGAACATAATAAACTCATCGAAAAGGCTATTGAAAATAATTATCCCCTATCTGAAGACTTTTTTGCTTCTCAAAAAAGTCCGCGCACACGATTGCAATCGGCACTTGTATGGCTCGCCTGGGGCATTGGAATTATGGGATTTTTCTACATAGTAGCTCCCACCGAAACTGTTTATGCTATTGGATTAATTCCGCTATTAGTGGGAATTGCGAAACTCATAACCTATTTTTTAGAGGATCGCAAAAAAGAGCGCGAAGAATAATCTATTAAATATCATAACGCTACACTTAATGCTTACTCGATTTGAAGAACTCAAACTAATAGCCCTATGCATCGCCGGTGATGACCGCAATGCATTTGGGCAATTGGTTAGTGCTTATGAACAAGGATTAAGGCGGTTTCTATTTAATTTATGTGGCGACGAAGCGTTGACCGATGACTTGGCTCAAGACACTTTTTTGAAAGCATATCTGGCCATTCGCTCATTCCAAGGCATTAGCCGGTTTAAAACATGGCTCTATCGCATTGGGTACAACGAGTTTCTATCGCATCGACGCAGTTCGCACATAACTACCGAGGATATACCGCCCGACATCGACTCAATAAATCCCACCTCTGCCACTGATGCCCGACTGACCGTAAAGCAATGCCTCTCACAATTATCCGAGGCAGAACGAACGGTGATAATGCTCTTTTATCTCGAAGATATGCCCATAAAAAGGATTAAGGATATCACAGGAATGCCCAATGGTTCAATTAAATCACATCTGCATCGTGCTAAATCACGAATGCGACAGTTTCTTGAAAATGATAAAACAATATAAATCCTCTAAATATGAAACGAAACGACTTCGACGACATACAGATACGCGAATTGCTTGACAAGTCTTTACCTCAAGCCCCAAATAACGGATGGTTTGTCAAAAAAACTCTCAACCGATTACCTCAAAAACAAGGGTCCTCAATTTCAATCATCGAAATAACTGGCTACATAATCGCAATACTAGCTATAATCGCCATCGAAGGTTATATTATATATAATGTAACAACTACCGGCACACTCACGCTTAACGATATTGTGTGGATTGTGTCACTCAACGTGGCACTACTCTCAATAATAATATCAATATTCTCACCACAACTGCGAAACATCTTCTAATCAGAATTAATAGAGAGTTGAAAATTGAGGTCTAAGAATCAAAACTGAGGATTGAGAACGGCAAGTTTTCATATAACAAAGGGCCGACCATTAGTCAATGGATCAGCCCTTTTCACTAAAACTTAAACAACTATGAAACTTTATCTATTTTGTAAAAAATAGCCTATTGATTATTAAAATGTGAGCACGATATTGTTTTCCTCAGCAATGCGACGCATATTCATTATAGCGTAACGCATGCGTCCTAATGCCGTGTTGATACTCACGTTGGTAGTGTCGGCAATCTCTTTAAAACTCATATTGCGATAATATCTCATCACCAACACTTCGCGTTGACTCTCGGGCAATGCCTCGATGATACGCTTCACGTCTTTATGAATTTGTTCCACCACCATTGCATCTTCAATATTGTCTTCACACAAATCTTTGCGATTGAGCAGATTTGTATCGTCCTCGTCGGTCGACACTGTATTTTCCGACTTTTCTTGACGATAATGGTCAATAATCAAATTATGTGCTATGCGGGTTATCCAAGCCACAAATTTACCATTTTCACTATAACGTCCTTGTTTAATGGTCATGATAGCTTTGACAAACGTTTCTTGAAAAACGTCCTCGGCCAAGTCTCGATTTTTAACAATGTGAAGTATATACGAAAATACACGCGATTGATGACGAATCAATAATTCATCAAACGCTTGATTGTTACCTTTAGCATAATTTGCCACCAATTGATCATCGGTGAGCACTTTTAATGTTTGCATTACTATTTATTTTTCTGATTTAGAGTAATGTTGTGCTATAGGCAGAAATGTTTTAATGGTTAAATAATAAATTTTTAATTGGTTTACGGCTACAAAACTAGCAAACTGAATTGAAACGACCAAATAAAAGTGCCATTTTTTTAGATTAATTCACACTTTCTGCACAATAAAAACACGAAATATCAGTAACAATAACCACTTTATCATATCCTCACCCTCATCTTCTAGAAACAAAGGAAAATTTCTATAAAAATAAACACACATATATATAATAAATAATCATCGGTTCACGTTTATTAATTGTATTAACAAACAAACATTTTTGCCTATGAAGAGAACCTCTACTCAATCAATGGCAATAATTAACGCAAAACAAGAGGACAACAAAAATTTAACGCCACGCAAATCTACGATTGATTTCATCAAGCAATTTGCTCGTAGCTATAGTTACAACACAAAGCTTCAGTCCTCATTAGGCGGTTTTATTGCCAACTAACTTCAACGTATCGCAAGGAGACGAATCTCAAAAAGAGCTTAATCTCCTTGTTTTTTTGTGCAAATTCCACCCCACCAATCATCAACAAAAGCCCTCACTATTGCAAGATTAAAAAAAAATCACTATCTTTGCACCCGTTTTAACAACCAATATTAATAATTTACTTTTATGAATCATTACGAAACCGTTTTCATTTTGACTCCCGTTTTGTCTGATGTACAGATGAAGGAAGCGGTAGAAAAGTTCACTAAAGTGTTGACCGACAATGGCGCAACTATTGTGAACGAAGAAAATTGGGGCTTGCGTAAACTCGCTTACCCAATCCAAAAGAAATCTACCGGATTTTACACTCTAGTTGAGTTTGATGCTGAGCCTAAAGCCCTCAAAAAACTCGAAACAGCATATCGTCGCGATGAGCGCGTGCTCCGTTTCTTGACATTCCGTCTCGACAAGTATGCAGCTGAATATGCAGCTAAACGTCGCAGCTTGAAAGCAAACAAAGCAAATGCACCTAAAGAAGATGTAAAGGAGGACTAAGACATGGCACAACAATCAGAAATTCGTTATCTCACTCCACTATCAGTGGACGTTAAGAAGAAAAAATATTGCCGTTTCAAAAGAAGCGGAATCAAGTATGTAGATTATAAAGATCCCGAATTCCTCAAGAAGTTCCTCAACGAGCAAGGCAAAATCCTTCCTCGTCGTATCACCGGCACTTCTCTCAAGTTCCAACGTCGCGTAGCTCAAGCTGTTAAGCGTGCTCGCCACTTGGCTCTTCTCCCCTATGTAACTGACTTGATGAAATAACTTTAAAAGCTAAGGAATTATGAAGATCATTCTTAAAGAAGACATTACCAATCTTGGTTATAAAGATGATGTTGTAGAAGTAAAAAACGGCTATGGTCGTAACTACCTCATCCCCCAAGGCAAGGCTGTAATTGCTACTCCTTCAGCTCTTAAAGTTCTTGCAGAAAACCAACGTCAACGTGCACACAAGCTCGCTAAAATCAAAGCTGATGCTGAAGCTCTTGCTGCTTCATTGGAAGGTGTAACATTTACTATTGCTACTAAAGTTAGCGCTACCGGCACTATCTTTGGCTCTGTAAATACTATCCAAGTAGCTGAAGCTCTTGAAAAACTCGGTCACAACATCGACCGCAAGCTCATCTCACTCAATCAAACTATCAAAGAAGTGGGCAACTACACTGCAACATTGAAACTCCACAAAGAAGTTTCTGTTGAAATCCCATTTGAAGTTGTAGCCGAATAATATTTCGACACAATACACTCAAAAACACCTCGACACATTATTGTCGGGGTGTTTTTTTATCACACCACCCACAAAAAAACTCCATTTTTAGCATTAACACACTTTTTAAAATCTTTATTTAGTTAAATTGTAAAATTATTCGTAACTTAGCCGAGTAAACAACCATTTTTTCATACCATTTGACCTAAACACTAGTGGAATACTCCATTGCTGACTATATAAACCTATCGTGGCTATACTGGATAATGGTAACAATCTATGCCATTACAATTCTAAGCGTTATAGCCATCGTGTTATCGGAAAATCGCAATCCGGTAAAGTCGCTCGCGTGGGTAACCGTCCTTTTACTACTACCAGCGGTAGGACTAGTGCTATATATTTTCTTTGGACGAAGCATCAAGAATACCCACATGATTTCACGTCGCAACCGGCGACGACTAAAACGTAGCAACAAAATAAAGAGCTCCGACATCGTGCCCATACACCTTTCACCCGAAAGCGCTCAACAAATAAAACTCACACGCAGCTTAAACGGGTCAAGATACCACAGCAATAACAACATTAAAATATACACCAACGGCAAAGAAAAATTTGATGATCTCAAAAATGACCTACTGCAAGCACAAGAATATATAAACGTGCAATACTATATCTTTGAAGATGACAAAATTGGCACCGAAATAAAAGACATACTCATAAAAAAAGCCCAAGAAGGGGTAAAAGTAAGAGTAATTTACGACCACGTAGGCTCCATTGGAACCAAAAATCGTTTCTTCAACGAAATGAAAAAATCGGGAATAATGGTCCACCCATTCTTCAAAGTATCATTCCCACCATTTGGCACTCGCATTAACTGGCGCAATCACCGCAAACTATGCGTCATCGACGGACAAATAGGATACCTTGGAGGTATGAACATAGCCGACCGCTATCTCGATGGCGGCAAATTTGACACCTGGCGCGACACCCATGTACGCGTAACCGGGTCAATTCTTGCAGCCCTACAATACTCCTATGCTATTGACTGGAACTTCATGGGGCAATCACTTCTTGAAGAAGAAAGTTCCTCAATAAAACCCACTGAGAGCGGCAACAACATTGGCATGCAATTCATCACTAGCGGCCCCACCGACCAATGGAGTAATATCGCACTCGTATTTTTAAAAGCCATCTCAAATGCAAAACGTAGCATATTGATACAAACCCCCTACTTTCTTCCCACCGAGAGCCTACTCAAGGCCCTACAAAGCGCAGCACTTGCCAATGTGAAAGTAAGAATTATGCTTCCACGCCACAGCGACTCAAATATACTTCGATACGCATCATATTCATACATTAACGAATGTATGAAATCGGGCATTAAATTCTACCTATACGATGCCGGAATGCTACATTGCAAAACAATCATCATCGACAACGAATTTTCCACAATAGGCTCTACAAACTTCGACTTCAGAAGTTTCGAGCACAACTTCGAATGTAATCTATTAATATACTCACAACAAGTCAACATGCAAATGCGCGAAATTTTTGCCGAAGACTTAAAGCATTGCACCCCCATCGACCGCAAAACATGGAGCAAACGACCAATCACTCAAAAATTTATGGAATCAATAACACGCCTACTTAGCCCCATCTTATAAACATAATATCAGCATATTACAACAAAGAGTCCTAACCTAAGACAGAAAAACCACACGATTGTATAAAATTAAATTTCTTAAAAAGCTCATTTAATTCAAAAAAAAACACTATATTTGTAGAAATTTGGAATTGAATGACCGGCAATCTCGAGCAAACACTTGAACGTATCAGGAGCAAAGCGGAAATTTTGACCGAACGCTACCAAAAATTGCTTCAAGAAAAGCAACAAGCCGATGTGACTATTGAACAACTCAAAATAGAATCACAAAAGCAACAAAACGAGATTAGTCGACTCCAACAAGAGGTTGAACACCTCAAAGTTGTCACTACGCTCACTCCCAAACGAGAAGATGTGGAAAAGAGCCACGCATTCCTTTCTAAATTAGTGCGGGATATTGATAAATGCATCACCGAACTTAAAGAATGATGCAAATGGATAATAGAAAACAAATAGACATTCGCATAGCCGACTTAGCCCCCATACCCCTAAGAGTAGGAATTGAGGAAATAAACTCGGTGCGCAAAGCCGAAGAAAACGTTACACACCTTTGGAACGTGTGGAAAAAGCGTTATAGCAACGAGAAGTCGCCACTTGAGACTATGGCTATGGTCGCATTTCAATTTGCAAAGTTGTATTATGCCGACCAATCATTGAAAGCCGAAGCTAGCGAACTATTAAAACGTTTCGAGGAAGACCTCGACTCAATATTATTGAAGACCGAATAAACCGACAAAGGCTCATTCCCTTTATATCGTTTTATAAGGTTGACATTAAGGATATTAAACATTAAGAAATAACCGCACTCTTAGTTGTGAGAAATCGCAATTAATGAGTGCTTTTTATATTAACTAATTTAAAACAATCAAGAAATGGAACAAATCATAATTCCTTTAATCATTGGCATCGTAGCGCTTGTTATAGGTATTGCAGGCACTATTATGGTGCAAAAAAAGCTAGCAACAAGCAAAGCTAAAACAATCATCGACGAAGCCACTGCCGAGGCTGAAAACCTCAAGAAAACAAAAATTTTGGAAGCTCGCGAAGAAGAGTTGAAAATAAAATCTGAAGCTGAAAAGCAAGCTAATAGTCGTATGGCTAAAATTCAGCAACACGAATCAAGATTAAAGCAACGTGAACTTCAACTCAACCAACAACAAAGTGAGAACCAACGTCAACGCAATGATATTGAAGCAACTAAAGCAAATCTTGAAAATCAATTTAGCATCGTTGAAAACAAAAAAGCCGAACTCGACCGTTTAAAACTTTCAGCACAAGAAGAACTTGAACACATTTCAGGTCTATCGTGTGAAGAAGCAAAAGAAAAGCTTATTGAGTCGCTCAAAGACGAAGCCAAAACCGCTGCAGCTTCATATATCAACGACATCATGGACGAAGCCAAAATGACAGCAAACAAAGAAGCTAAACGCATCGTGGTGCAATCAATACAACGTGTTGCCACTGAAACAGCAATCGAAAACTCGGTTACAGTGTTCCACATCGACTCTGATGAAATAAAAGGACGCATCATTGGTCGAGAAGGACGCAACATCCGCGCCCTCGAAGCTGCAACAGGTATTGAAATCATCGTTGATGACACCCCCGAAGCTATCGTACTTTCAGGATTTGACCCTGTGCGTCGCGAAACTGCACGATTGGCCCTTCACCAACTTGTTGCTGATGGTCGTATCCACCCGGCACGCATTGAAGAAGTTGTGGCAAAAGTGCGCAAACAACTCGAAGAAGAAATCATTGAAACCGGTAAACGCACTGCAATCGACCTTGGTATACATGGCTTACACCCCGATTTAATTCGTCTTGTAGGTAAAATGAAATATCGCTCAAGCTACGGACAAAACCTATTGCAACATGCTCGCGAAACAGCCAATTTGTGTGCTATTATGGCGTCTGAACTAGGACTCAATCCTAAAAAAGCTCGTCGTGCAGGATTGCTCCACGATATAGGCAAAGTGCCCGATGAAGACCCCGAATTGCCACACGCAATATTGGGTATGAAATTAGCTGAAAAATATAAAGAAAAACCCGAAATATGTAATGCTATTGGTGCTCACCACGATGAAATCGAGCAAACAACATTATTGGCTCCTATAGTGCAAGTGTGTGACGCCATTTCCGGTGCTCGTCCTGGTGCTCGTCGCGAAATTGTTGAAGCATATATCAAACGTCTTAACGATCTTGAGCAACTTGCCCTTTCATATCCAGGTGTTATTAAAACATATGCTATTCAAGCAGGACGCGAATTGCGCGTAATCGTTGGTGCCGACAAGATTGACGACCTCGAAACCGAACAACTATCGGCTGAAATCGCTAAGCGCATTCAAGATGAAATGACATATCCCGGACAAGTTAAAATCACAGTTATACGTGAAACTCGCTCGGTAAGTTTTGCTAAATAAAACGTCAATACCTCATGTCAAACGACCTAAATAACGAAAACAACGCAACTAACCCCGCCGAGGAAAAGAGCAATCATCCACAGCGCAAGGAATGTCCACGCGGCAAACTTCACTGCTACAATTGGCTCGAAGATATCCCCGGAGGATATGCCGACTGCGACATGGTGGAAGTGCAATTCAAAAACACCCGAAAGGGTTACTATAAGAATAGCACAAACATTCCGCTCGAGATTGGCGACATGGTTGCCGTTGAAGCATCACCCGGACACGACATAGGTCAAGTGTCGCTAACCGGCGCATTAGTACGTCTCCAAATGAGGAAAGCCAACATCAAGCCCGATGCCGAAATAAGACGAATTTTCCGCAAAGCTAAGCCCTCCGACCTCGAAAAATACGAGGAAGCCAAAGCAAAGGAAAATGACACAATGATACGTTCTCGCAAAATTGCCGCAAGTCTCAACCTCGACATGAAGATTGGCGATGTTGAATATCAAGGCGATGGCAACAAAGCAATTTTCTATTATATCGCTGACGAACGCGTCGACTTCCGTCAACTTATTAAAGTGCTTGCCGAAGTGTTCAGAGTGAGAATCGAAATGAAGCAGATAGGCGCTCGCCAAGAGGCAGGACGTATAGGAGGTATAGGCCCTTGTGGACGTCCATTATGCTGCGCAAGTTGGATGACTAACTTCGTTTCAGTGGCCACTAGCGCTGCACGTTTCCAAGATATTTCAATGAATCCTCAGAAATTAGCCGGACAATGTGCCAAGCTAAAGTGTTGCCTCAATTTCGAAGTCGACACCTATGCCGAAGCTGTAAAACGTATGCCTTCTAAAGACATTCGCCTCGAAACTGCCGATGCCACATACTACCACTTCAAAACCGATATATTCAAACGCGAAATCACTTATTCGACCGACAAATCGGTACCGGCCAATCTTGTCACAATCGATGTGCAAAGAGCATTTGAAATCATCGCAATGAACAAAGAAGGTGAAAAGCCACTCAAATTGCAACGCGAGGGTGAAGATGTGGAAAAGGCTCAATTAAAAGAATTTGGCGACATTGTTGGACAAGATAGCCTCACTCGTTTTGACAACAAAAAGAAAAAGAAACGCAAAGGAGGCAATAAGGGGTACAATGGCGACCGCAATAATGCTCAAAACGAATCGCGTCCCAAAAAAGGGAACAACGAACGTCGCCCCAAAAAAGAAGGCGGAAACAAGAACCCTAACGGAGATAAAAACAACAAAGGAAAAAGTCGACAGAATAACGACACAAATGAAAATTAATCTTTTTTTCATATCATTTATATTATTGTGCTTGGGAGCTTGTGCCCCCGGGCACAATGATTATAGTCAATTCATCGACATTCCCTCCGAAGGATGGAAGTATGGCGACACCTTGAAATTCTACCCCGAAACCCATGACTCCATCGCCACCGGGGAATTGACTATAGCACTTCGCCACTCAAATGCATATGCCTATAGCAACTTGTGGTTGGAAATTCGCCACTTCAACGGAGATTCCACCCGTATTGATACAGTCAACATTGAGATGGCCGACAAATATGGAAGATGGTATGGCGACGGCGTTGGCCCGAGTTTCCAATATGCGCTTCCTGTATCAAAAAAAATATCATTATACCGAGGCAAGCCCATCATGATTACTCACATAATGAGAGTAAATTATCTCCCTGAGATTGAGCAAGTAGGCCTACTTTTTGACGGAATTGAAATTGATAGCAACGAAATAAAATGAGCCCCAAATTTGACAGCATAATATTTGATATGGATGGCACTTTGTGGGACGCTGTCGACTCTTATTGTCGCATTTGGGATGTTACATTCAAGCAAATGGGAAAGAGTCAAACAGTAGGACGCGAAGAACTTCTCAACTGCATGGGAATGCCCATCAATGAAATCTTTCGAACAGTAGTCAAAGTCGACGTAGATGAAGCAGAGTTCTTAAAACTGCTCGATGAAAATGAGCGCAATATGATGCCCGAGCTCGGAGGTCGCATATACCCCGGTGTTTACGAAGGTATTCAATTTCTCTCAAGACACTACAAGCTATTCATGGTGAGCAATTGCGGTGCCGACGGACTAAACAATTTCTTAACTTTCACCAAGTTGACGCCTTATTTCAGCGACACTCTCACTCATGGAGAAACCTCATTATCGAAAGCCGACAACATTAAGCTTCTCATTGAGCGTCACAATCTCCAATGCCCCGCGTATGTGGGAGACACTCAAGGTGATTGCAATGCTGCACATGCCGACCAAATCCCCATGATATATGCTAAATATGGGTTTGGAGAATGCGAGGATGCCGAATATACAATAGAATCATTCCCTCGTCTACTCGACTTATTATATAAGGATTTATTCATTTAATAAATTACAATATGGAACCTTTATTATTAATCCCTGTTGACGAATCAATCAAAAGGATTAAAAAAATACAATCACTCATGACCGAGCAAGGCGTTGAAGCTATGCTCATAAGCGACAATGCCAACAAGTACTATCTCTCGGGTAGAGTATACAACGGATATACCTTCATCACTGCCGAAGGAAAAACTATACACTTCATTCGCCGTCCGGTAGAACTATCGGGCGACAATGTGATATATATCCACAAACCCGAAAACATCTCTGAAATTTTATTGCAAAAAGGGATAGCGACACCCTCTACAATTGCCCTTGAACTTGATGTGACCCCCTACTCTTCAATCATGCGATTGTCAAACGTTTTTCCCGAGGCTAAAATTGCCAATGCGTCAAGCATATTGAGAAATGCACGCTCGGTAAAAACCGATTACGAAATCGATGCATTAAAACGTTCGGGAGAGATGCACACCAAAGCCTATGCTGCTATTGCAAATATCTACAAGCCAGGAATGACCGACTTAGAATTTCAAGTAGAAATCGAACGCATATCTCGATTAGAAGGATGCCTTGGAGAATTTCGCATAAGTGGAGACTCAATGGAAATATACATGGGGAATGTAATATGTGGCGAGAATGCCGACACACCCTCTCCCTACGACTTTGCCATGGGGGGCGGAGGCATAAACCCATCGCTTCCGGTGGGATGCAACGGCACTAAAATAGAACAAGGCATGGCGATAATGGTTGACGTAAACGGAAACTACACCGGATATATGACCGACATGACTCGTGTGTTTTGCGTAGGCAACTTAGATGAATTATCATTAAAAGCACACGCATGCTCTCAACGCATATGCCGAGAACTATCCCAAATGGGCAAACCCGGCATTGAAGCAAAAGCTTTATACAACCGCGCAATCGAGATTGTCACAGAGGAAGGACTTGAGCATTTATTCATGGGACACCGACAAAAAGCCGGATTTATAGGGCATGGAGTTGGAATCGAAATCAATGAGTTGCCCGTCATTGCTCCTCGGAGCCGTGATATTTTGACTATAGGAAACGTCATTGCCCTCGAGCCCAAATTTGTAATCCCGACAATAGGCGCTGTTGGAGTTGAAAACACTTATATCGTAACCTCCTTGGGTATGGAATGTATAACACATGCTCCCGAGGAAATTATTAACCTCATATAACACACACTTAACAATCATGAAATCTCTAGCTGAAAAAATTGACAAGCCAATATTTCATCTTGTAGGCGACGTAGCTGATAGCTTGTCACGCGAATGTTATGCCGTAGGTGGATTTGTTCGCGACCTATTTCTAAACCGTCCATCAAAAGACCTCGACTTCGTCACCATAGGAAGTGGCATCGAGTTAGCTCAAGGCACAGCCAAAGCACTTGGCAAGAATGCTAGTTTAGCCGTGTATCAAAACTTTGGCACTGCACAAGTAAAGAGTGGCAATTTTGAATTAGAATTTGTGGGAGCTCGCCGCGAATCATACCAACGTAACTCTCGCAAACCTATTGTTGAAGACGGAACACTCGAAGACGACATATCTCGTCGCGACTTCACTATCAATGCAATGGCTATATGTGTAAACAAATCACGTTTTGGCGAATTAATCGACTTCTATGACGGAGTAGGAGACTTGGAGCGAAAGCTCATTCGCACGCCTCTCGACCCCAACATAACATTTAGCGATGACCCACTTCGCATGATGCGAGCTGTGAGATTTGCCACTCAACTCAACTTCACCATATATCCCGAGACTTTCAAGGCTATCTCGGACAATGCTGAACGAATCAAAATCATATCTAAAGAGCGTGTTGCCGATGAGTTGATGAAAATCATGAAGTCGCCACGTCCTTCAATCGGGTGGGAACTCCTTTTAAAATCGGGATTGCTCAAACTCATCTTCCCACAATTTGCCGCAATGGCTGGTATAGAAGTGAAAAATGGTCGTGGGCATAAAGATAACTTCTATCACACAATGGAGGTGCTCGACAATGTATCATCAAAAAGCGACAATGTGTGGTTGCGTTGGGCTGCCTTGTTACACGACATAGGAAAACCACGAGCAAAAGCATGGGACGACAAAATTGGATGGACATTCCACAACCACGATTTCGTGGGGGCAAAAATGATTCCAAACATCTTCCGCAACCTCAAACTACCTCTCAACGAAAAGATGAAATATGTGCAAAAGATGGTGGAATTACACATGCGCCCCATCGCACTCGTTGAGGACATCGTGACCGACTCGGCCGTTCGTCGCCTACTCTTTGATGCAGGCGATGACATTGACGACCTAATGACCCTATGTGAAGCCGACATCACATCAAAGCAAGAAGCAAAAGTGAAACGTTTTCTCGAAAACTATGTTCTTGTTCGCAATAAAATGACTGAGTTGGAAGAACGTGACCGCATTCGTAATTTCCAACCCCCGGTAAGCGGAGATGAAATAATAAAAGCATTCAATCTCACTCCCTCTCGCGAAGTTGGTATTTTAAAAGCTAAAATCAAAGACGCCATTCTCGACGGAATAATCCCCAACGAACGCGAAGCGGCCTATAATTATATGCTTAAATGTGCCGAAGAAATGGGGCTAACTCCTCAATAAACAAGATATTTGCGTAGCATATGCTCAAACTATTTAATACTCGAAACATATCATTACTAATATTTATCTTCATCAATGTAGCATTTTGTATAAGGTATGCTATTAGAGTATCATATAGTTTAGCCATTGTTGCGACATTAATTTACATTCTTATATCTTGTGGTATAATAATATATAGCACAAAAAATCATTGTCGCTCAAATGGATTTTCTCATTAGGTACACTTTGGATTAGTGGTTGTATCGTTTTGTTACATCTAATTCCTTTAGAAACCATTAGAGTTGATAGAGTTGAAATGATTCAATTATTTTGGAATGCGACAAGTGAAGGCGAATATCCATATAATCCAAGAGGCTCATTCAACGGTAATCACCCCGGGCCGATGCCTATATATTTTATATTGTGCTATCCTTTTTATTTAATAAAACAATATGCCCTTATTCCTATCTTATCTCTTGTGGGATGGGTATATTACACTTATCGCACAAATAAAGATAATACATCACTTTTATTTTTATTAATTATCACCTCTCCTGCGTGTTATTGGGAAATCGTTTGTAGAAGCACAATTATCTTCAATGCCCTTATTTTTATTTTGTGGTATAGGCACCTAATGAATTTCAATTCATTCTCTACTAAATCGTCAATCATATCAGCGATTATAGGAGGCATAGTTTTATCTACACGAAGCATTTTTGCTATTCCTATCATTGCATTTGGCATATATGCGATTAAGAATAATAATATTTCTAATGTTTTAACATGGGGAGTAACATTATTTTTATCATTTGTTGCAACTCATCTTCCACTTTTGTTTTATGGGATTGATAATGTAATGAACCTCAACCCTATTTGGCTCCAATCAAATTTCGTCATTCCCACTCTGAATATATGATTTTCGAATAGTAACAACTTGCGCCTAAATGGCAAAAAACAATAGAATACATTGCTATAGTCAATGTATTTTTATATTTAACCCTTACCGCAAAAACATCTTTTAGCAACACCACAAAGCCAATTATTGAAAAAAGTGTGGAGAACCAAGATGCTCTTATAACCGGACTTATCATAAATATGCCACACCCCACTATTGCAGCCACAAAATAAATTGGGATATTATGTTCAAGCATTTTTCGGTAATAACCTCGTATTAAAGCATAAATCACCAGCAATATAAAGATTAATGATGGTAAATTATATCCACACATATACAATATATACGACTTTATCGACCGCCAATGCAATGAGCTATCTATTCGAGATGAAAAGCCACACATAGAAGTGTACAAATTATTGCACCTAAATACTTATTTCTATATATATTTTTTATGCCTTTTTTATTCATAATGCAAATAAAGACCTTTATATTTAAATTTATGTCGTTTCATTTTACGTTTTTACATTTTTCTTTGGTTGTAAAATAAAATATTTGTAATTTTGAAAGATATAATTAGTTGATGATTTTATGAAAAAAATATATACTACTATAATTTCATTAATAACTGCAATCTTGGCTAGTGCAACTCCTATTGACTCGGCTCAAACGCTATATAACGAAGGAAAGTTTCGCGAAGCTCTACCCATTTTTAAAGAATTGCTAAAAGAATCGCCCAAAGATGCTAATCTCAACTTCTTAACCGGAGTGTCATATTTTAAACTCGATAGCATCTCTAACGCGAAACAATTGTTGTCGGCAGCTAACGACAATGGCAAAGCCGACGCGGCTAAATATCTGTCAATTATTGCCCTGAACGAATATGATTTTGATAACGCCGGCAATTATTTGTCTACATATAAAAATGCGTTACAAAAAAACAACGACTCCATTTCTTCCGACATTGCAACATTATCTTCGCAAATCATGAACGCAAAAAATATGCTTGGAAGAGTTGAGAATATTCAAATCATCGATAGTATCAACGTTGACTCAGCTACATTCTTTAAATTTTATAGGCTATCTAAAGACATAGGTACTCTAAATGCCACATCGATATTGCCCAATAATTTTTCGGCGACAACCCCTACGGTAGTATTTCAGCCCGAAAGCCAAACACAAATGATATGGGCAATGACCGACTCTTTAGGCATTTCTAATCTCGTATCCTCATCCATGCTTTCCGATGGCACTTGGGAGCACCCACATAAATTAAGTGATGTGCTAAATGATGGAGGTAATGCCAATTATCCGTTCATTATGCCCGATGGGTACACAATGTATTTTGCCAATGATGGTGCAAACTCAATCGGCGGATATGACCTATATATTACACGAAAAGATGAAGACGGATTTCTCAATCCTCAAAACATGGGTATGCCTTACAACTCGCCGTTCAACGACTATATGCTTGTCATTGACGAGATTACTGGCATTGGCTGGTGGGCGAGTGATCGCAACCATATAAACGGAAAAGTAACCATATATATGTACATTCCCAACGCTACTCGCATCAACTACCCTACCGACACGAAAAATCTTGTAAATTTGGCTAAAATCAATTCTATCAAAGATACATGGATTGCCAACAACAATTACAGCAACATTTTAGCCCAATTTGACGATCTTACCACCGGTTCGGTTGCTCTAGAGCAATATGAGTTCACCCTATCATTACCCAATGGTAAAATTTACACTTCAATCAATGACTTTAAAAATTCTGAAGCTGCTATAGCGATGAACGAATATCTTAATGCTGTAGCAGAGATTGAGCAAAAACAAAGCGAACTTAACGAATTGCGAAAAAAATACTCCACCGGAGACAAAAGCGTGAACGACAGAATTCTTTTGCTTGAGAAACAAATTCTCAACGAAAAAGCCCAATTGGTGCGTTTACGCAATATTGCGATAAGTTTAGAAATAAAATAACAATTATAACTAACTCAAATTAATTATTATTTATGGATGGATTTATTGAATTTAATGCTCTAACAATTAGCATTATTGGCATTGTAGGTTTTATCCTCATTTGCATATTCTTTCATTATGTGCCTTTCTTCTTATGGATTTCGGCACGTGTAAGTGGTGTTCGCATCTCTTTAATACAATTATTCTTGATGAGAATTCGTCAAGTGCCTGCCAACGTGATTGTCCGCGCCATGATCGAGGCTCACAAAGCCGGGTTGGAAGATGTGACACGCGATGACCTTGAAGCACACTTCCTTGCCGGAGGTAATGTGGAAATGGTGGTTCATGCGCTCGTATCGGCTTCTAAAGCTAATATCGAATTAGGCTTTAAGATGGCTACTGCTATCGACCTTGCCGGTCGCGATGTGTTCCAAGCCGTACAAATGTCGGTTAACCCCAAAGTTATCGACACTCCTCCCGTTACTGCTGTTGCAAAAGATGGTATCCAGCTCATCACTAAAGCTCGTGTTACTGTTCGCGCCAACATTCGTCAACTCGTGGGTGGTGCCGGCGAAGACACTGTCCTTGCTCGCGTAGGTGAAGGTATCGTATCGTCAATCGGTTCTTCTGAAAGCCACAAAGAAGTGCTCGAAAACCCCGACTCAATCTCTAAAGTGGTATTGAGCAAAGGTCTCGACTCAGGCACTGCGTTTGAAATCTTGTCAATCGATATCGCCGACATCGATATAGGTAAAAACATCGGTGCAACTCTTCAAATCGACCAAGCTCAAGCCGATAAGAATATCGCTCAAGCTAAGGCCGAAGAACGTCGTGCAATGGCTATCGCTCTCGAACAAGAAATGATTGCTAAAGCTCAAGAAGCTCGTGCTCGCGTTATCGAAGCCGAAGCCGAATTGCCCCGCGCTATGGCCGAAGCGTTCATCAATGGCAACCTTGGCATTATGGACTACTACCGTATGAAGAATATGGAAGCCGACACCAATATGCGTGAGTCAATCGGTCGTCCTGTTGCCGGTGCTTCAATAACCCCTAAAGAAAGTAAATAATCTGACCTAAATTTTCTCTGAAATGACTTCTTTTTTAATCGCTCTTGCAGTATTGATTGGTGGGTATTTTATTTATGGTCTCTTTGTCGAAAAAATATTCGGCATTGACCCCAAACGCAAAACGCCCGCCTACACTATGCGCGACAATGTTGACTATATGCCACTGCCCACATGGAAAGTGTTTCTAATTCAGTTTCTCAACATTGCCGGATTGGGGCCTATCTTTGGTGCCATTATGGGTGTTATGTTTGGCCCGGCTGCATTCATTTGGATTGTTGTCGGGACAATCTTTGCCGGAGCGGTTCATGATTTCATTTCAGGTGCAATATCTATCCGTGCCCGTGGAATGTCGTTGCCCGAAATTGTGGGCAACGAATTGGGCTCCGGAATTAAACAAGTGATGCGAGTGTTCTCGCTCGTGTTAATGATATTAGTGGGAGCTGTTTTCGTGAGTCAACCGGCCGACATCATTGCCGGCATGACACCCGAATCGCTCGATCGTGTATTTTGGGTTATTGTTATATTTATATATTACATGCTTGCCACGGTATTGCCTATCGACAAACTTATCGGAAACCTATATCCGGTATTTGGCTTCGCGCTTTTGTTCATGGCGGTAGGTATTTTAGGTGTTCTCATCATTGGAGATGCAACTTTAAATCTTGATTTTACACAAGGTCTACAAAGTCAACACCCCAAGGAATTGCCTATCTTCCCAATGATGTTTGTTTCGATTGCTTGTGGTGCTATATCGGGCTTCCATGCCACTCAATCTCCATTGATGGCTCGTTGCCTTAAAAACGAGAAACTTGCACGTCCCGTCTTCTATGGAGCTATGGTTGCCGAAGGTATTGTTGCCTTAATTTGGGCTGCAGCTGCAATTGCATTTACAGGTGGTTATGACCAATTAGCTACATATATGGCTGAGCATAACAATAGTGCCGGAGCTCTCGTAAATGACATTTCAATATCTTGGCTCGGAACATTTGGTGGCATCTTGGCTCTCCTCGGAGTTGTTGCTGCGCCTATCACTTCGGGCGATACCGCATTGCGTAGTGCTCGACTAATCGCTGCCGACTTCCTTCATTATGACCAATCAAGCGTTGCCAAACGACTTATAATTTCAGTGCCCATCTTTGCCGCCGCTTTTGGCATTATGATGATTGATTTCTCTATTTTATGGCGTTATTTTGCATGGTGTAACCAAACTCTTGCTGTCTTTACACTTTGGGCTATTACTGTTTACCTTGCCCGACACAAGAAATTATATCTCATCACCCTCATTCCTGCCATGTTTATGACAGCCGTGAGTGTGTCGTATATTCTATATGCGCCAACTCCCGAAGGGTTCGGTTTGAGTTATCCCATTGCAGTGGGTGCAGGTGTGGCAATGGCAATAATATTCCTTGGTCTATTCTGCTTCTATATGAAGCGCATCAATAACGGCAAACTCTCTCGCGAATTTGAATATTAATGGATTTCCTTGCTACAATAGCCTATAGCGAGCTTTATAATTTCCACTCGCACACTCAATTTTGCGATGGACGAGCATCAATGGAGATGTTTGCACGCGAGGTTGTGGCGCAAGGATTCTCCCATTACGGATTCTCTCCCCACTCTCCCATTCCCATTGAGTCGTCGTGCAATATGCTCAAAGTTGATGTGCCGGTTTATCTTGAAGAGGTCAACCGCATCAAAGATGAATATGGCGACAAAACGATTTTCTATGCCTCAATGGAAATTGACTACCTTGGCAAAGATTGGGGTCCCTCGCACGAATATTTCCAATCCCTACCACTCGACTATCGCATAGGTTCGGTGCATTTCATTCCTTCACAAAAAGGCGAGATGATTGACATTGATGGAAGCCACGAAAATTTCGACCGCAAAATGAGTCGATACTTCGCCGGCGACATTCGTTATGTTGTTGAAACATTCTATGCTCAATCAATCGAGATGGTCAATGCCGGAGGATTCGACCTCATTGGCCACTTCGACAAGATAGGCAACAACGCATCGCACTATTGCCCCGGCATCGAAGATGAACCGTGGTTTCAACAACTCGTCACCGAACTAATCAACGCTATAATCGCAAAAAAACTCACAATAGAAATCAACACCAAAGCATGGGATAAGCACAACCGTTTCTTCCCTCACTCCCGCTACTGGAAACGCCTCATCAACGCCCAAGTGCCTATCATCATCAACTCCGACGCCCACTACCCCCACCTCATCAACGCAAATAGGAGTGAAGCAATATCCTATCTAAAAGAAATTCAACAAAAAGCGAGTTAAGAGCCTGACAAGCGAGTTATCAGCTTTCCATCTGATAGCAAAGCAATTAAAAGGAGTACAAAAAGGGATAATCACTCAAGATTCTATTATAATATAACAGAGGGTGAGCCAAAATTTCGACTCACCCTCTTATATTATAATTCTGTCTAGTCCTGAAATAGCGTTACACAAAAAAGCAACAAGAAATGGAAGAGACTAAACACAAGTATGTTAAGCGAACCCAACGAGATTATTCAATGCCTTTTAAATTGGCAGTGGTACAAGAAGTAGAACGCACCGGGATA
>JAZNGZ010000055.1:0-117286 GCA_045576735.1 Muribaculaceae bacterium | reverse complement strand
ATGAGTGGAAATGTATGGGAATGGTGTAGTGATTGGTATGGAAAATATTCGTCATCTTCGCAGACCAATCCCACGGGCCCCACATCGAGTAAATACTCTTCCCGCGTGCTTCGCGGTGGTAGCTGGTTCAACATCGCGCAGCACTGCCGTGTGTCGGATCGTGGCAACAACGGCCCGGGCGGCCGCGGCCGCGGCGACGGCCGCAGCTTCCGTTTGGCTCTCCGCCCATAGGTATTCGGTTTATCCATCTCGTTTAAGCTAAAAACAATCAGAGCATAACTGCAATTCCGTAAAAGGGTGAGCGGAGCCACCCAATGGAGGAATGGCAAGTTATGCGATGCCACCGCTTCCAATAAATAAGGTATTCTCCCGTCACGTTTTTTGCAAATATCAATGCAAAGTATTAAATTTGTATTCCCAAACGATAAAAATATAAAAAACTATGAATGAGTTATTGGCAAAGGCGATAAATATCGCACTTGAGGCACACAAAGGGCAGACTGATTATTCGGGAATGCCTTATATTGTTCATGTGATGAATGTGATGCATGCCGGGCGAACCGAAGCGGAGAAAATTGTTGGTGTTTTGCATGATGTGGTAGAGGATACTGATTGGACTTTTGAGGCTTTACTTAATGAAGGGTTCCCAACCGAAATTGTTGATGCATTGCGTTGTGTTACAAAAATCTCTGATGATGAGCCTTACGATGAATTCATTGAGCGAGTGAAAACCAATCCCTTGGCTGTGGCAGTAAAAATTAATGACCTAACTGATAATATGGATGTGCGTAGGGAAACTGAAATAAATGATTATGTAGTTAATCGTCTACGCAAATATCTCAAGGCCTATCAAGAATTGACACGGATGAAGAAGTAAGTTTATAGAAGTTCCCTAAAATAATAAACAATTAAATAGCTATACGAAATGAAAAAATGGACCATTGCAGCCCTTTTGGCATCGACAGCAGCATTTGCACAAACTAATGAGGCGGAGCAACCTTATGTGTATGAATTCACGATAGAAAAAGAACTAGCGGCAACACCGGTGAAGGATCAAGCCAAGACAGGAACATGTTGGTGTTATGCGATGACTTCGTTTATTGAATCAGAGTTAATACGCACCGGTAAGGGTGAGCATGATTTGTCGGAAATGTTTGTGGTGCGACATAATTATATCCGTCGCATAAAAGATAATGTGCTTCGCCGTGGTCGCGGTAATGTGTCTCCGGGCAGCATTGGACATATGCACACATGGGTTATGAAAAACGTTGGACTCATGCCCGAAGAGGCTTATCGAGGCATAGCCTATGATTCAGAGAAACATAATCATGACGAATTGAACCAATGGGTGAAAGCGATAAATGCTAAAGCAGTGGAAATGAAGAAGCCGTTGCCAATAGAGATTGTGGAAGGGGTGCTCGATGCTTATTTAGGCAAAGTGCCTGAAAAATTTGTTTATCAAGGCAAGGAATACACGGCCGAAAGTTTTGGTAAAAGTTTGGGGTTGAATGCCGATGACTATGTGGAAATTACAAGCTTTACACATCACCCGTTTTATGAAAAAGTGATGGTTGAGGTGCCCGATAATTGGGACTATGAAAAGATGTATAATGTGCCTCTTGATGAGTTTATGCAGATAATTGACCATGCAATCAACACCGGTTATACGGTGGTGTGGGACGGCGATTTAAGTGAACCGGGATATGCGTTTCAACACTATGTGGCTGTAAATACCAAGGAAGATATTCGCAAACAAAAGCAATTATCGGCAAAGGCCGTTGAAATTCCCGTGACACAAGAAAGTCGTCAGGTGTATTTCGAAACATTCCAAACCGTAGATGACCACCTCGAACATATCACAGGCATAGCTCACGACCAGGATGGAGTGAAATATTATAAAACTAAAAACTCATTTGGAACAGAGCGTAATGGCACCGGTTATCATTACCTCTCAGAGGAATATGTAAAAGGAAAAACGATATCAATCGTAGTAAACAAAAACTCTATCCCCAAGTCAATACGTCGCAAACTCGGAATATAATGTAATTAATGTTTTCTTAAGGATAGTAATTTAATACACCCACTTAATCGTTTGCGGTTTTAGTGGGTGTTTTTGCACCAAATAATATTTTGCCTAAAAGAGGGTTTGTTCGCAAAATATTACTAATTAACAAGCATATCCCGGTAATTACAAAGCTTGTTGCGATTGATATTATAAATATGATAGTTGGAGAGTCTATCCCATTGTCTTTAACCCAAGAAATAGAGTCGGTTATAAAGAAAATGTGTAAAAGATAAATGTCAAGAGTGCGACGTCCTATATATTGTAAAACTCGTCCTATACGTGAATTATCTATATAATTACTATTTTTCATAAAGAAGTAGAATATCGAGAATAATCCGAGTATAGAAATCGCTAATTTTAGTTCTAATTTAAAAACATATTTTTTGAGGAACAAACAAGCACCTATAAACACAGATATAATTATAATAGTCATTATAATATCTTTGTTAAAAATGATTTTGACTTTATCAAAATATTTTTTTGTGAGAGTGCCTAATAGGAAGAATATAAAAAACTCAGAATTCCATATTATCGCATTATAAATAAAAGGAAACTTCTCATAAACACTAACATCGTTAGAGAGTATATAGAGAATTAATGCAATGATTAAGAGAACGATATCACATATAGTTCGCTTCTTTATTATGAAGTTGAATAGCACATATACAAAAAAATACTCAAATAAAGCGATCGTAAACCAATATCCATTATATTTAGCATTTATAGTGCTAATTGAAAAAATTAACATGTAAAGGGATAGGAAAAACGCTGTAGGGATAATTTGTACTAAAAATTTTTTAGATAAAAATTTGATGCAATTAGAAAAATCCCAAATCTGTTCTTGCTTATAAAAAATAAACCCACTAATAAAAAAGAATAAGGGTAATCGAAATAATCCAAAGAAATCTAAATAGGGGAAAATATAGCAATTCGAATACATCGCAACATGTAAGCCTACCACTAATATCATAGTTATCCCTCGCATCGAGTCGATGTAACCGATTCGTTGCTTTGTGATTGGTAGGTTTTCTTCCCTCATTTCGTATCAATAGTTAAATTATTGAATTTTTATTTGATGTCGCGAATATCGTAAGGGGTTTCTTGGTAAACGAAATAGTTGAGCCAATTTGAAAATAATAAATTGGCGTGTGAACGCCATCGCACAATGGGTTGCTGTGTGGGGTCGTCATTGAGATAGTAGTTGGCGGGAATTGCAGGATTTATCCCTTTTTCGAGGTCGCGATGATATTCAAAGTCGAGAGTGCCCGGTGAATATTCCGAGTGTCCGGTGATAAAAAATTCGCGCCCACCACGAGCCATTACCATATATATGCCACTCTCGTCACTTTCAGCAATGATTTTGAGCTCGGAAACCTTTTCAATATCTTCGCGTCGCACTTCGCTATATCGGCTGTGTGGCACATAAAACACATCGTCAAAACCACGGAATATGGGGTTTAGCTCGTCGTCAATGCGATGCTTGAAAACTCCCGATATTTTGCGGTCGAGCACATATTTGGGCACGCCATAATGATGATATAGCCCGGCAAGTGCCGCCCAACAAATATATAGGGTAGAGGTGACGTGTTTCTTTGCCCAATCAAAAATCTCGGTTAATTCTTGCCAATAATCCACATCTTCAAATGCCACTTTTTCAACAGGAGCTCCGGTGATAATCAATCCGTCGTAATTGTTGTGTTTAATGTCGTCGAACTTTTTGTAAAATGTTTCGATATGCTCGCGAGGAGTGTTTTTCGACACGTGGCTATCGGTGTCGATAAAGTCGAGCTCTATTTGTAGAGGAGTGTTAGAGATGAGACGCAGAAGGTCGGTTTCTGTCATGATTTTCAACGGCATAAGATTGAGAATAGCAATGCGCAAGGGACGAATGTCTTGCGACGATGCTCGTTGCTCATCAATAACAAAAATATTTTCTGATCTTAACGCTTCAACAGCCGGAAGTGATACCGGAACTCTAACTGGCATAAAAATATATTTTTTGAATTACACCACAAAGATACTACATTTTGCCCAATCAATCAAATTGAGCAATCAAGTATGGTTATTGCCGTCTTAGTGTTGCTTAATTGATTTCTACGCGGTAAACCTCGTCGATTCCGTCAATCGCATTGATGCTTTCGATAGTTTCGTTAAGCTCTTTTACCGAGTGGATTGCGAAATCGATGGTACATTCGGCTATGTTGTCGATTGTGTTGGTTGTGAGTTCGGTCATCGATAGACGTTGACGTTCGGTGATGCAATCAACCAAGTCGCTGAGCAAGTGATAGCGGTCGATGCCACGTATCATCAATCTTACCGGATAAAGGAATTCGGGATCTTCCTCAAAGTTTACTGCCACAATAGAATCTCCTTGTTGTGAAGCCATGCTGATGGCACTTTTGCAGTTGCGCTTGTGGAGTGTAACTTCCCCTCGTGAACTCTTAAACCCAATAACCTCTTCGCCCGGAATGGGGTGGCAATTAGGGCAAAGAATATATTTTACGCGTTTTTGATGCGATAGGAATGTGCGGATTTGTTTTTTAGCTTTATATGTGAGAACATGATCAATCCAATCAGGTTTTGGATTGACCTTTTCGTCAGTGCCTATTTCGATGCAGTCGCCTCGTTGTAGCACGGTTTTTACCGACGACAATCTTCCGTTTATGCGGGCATATTTGGCATGTTGACCCACTTGGCTATGAATTTCGTAGGCAAAGTCAAGGGCAGTGGCATTTTTGGGGAGAATAATGGCTTTCCCTTTAGGGGTAAATACCATGATATCATCATTATAGAATGAAGAGGTGACACCTTCCATAAAGTCTATTTCATTGCTATGGTGTGCAATATCTTTTAGAATTTCACGGAATTTGTCGAGCCATGCTTTTATATTTTTTTCAGAGCGTTCGGCAGTACATCCTAGTCTGGAATTGCGCACCATGCGTTCTGATGAAATGTGAATTTCTTCCCATTTTCCTCTTGGAGAGAGTAACTTTACATGAAAACTTTGATATCCGTTTTCTTTTGGAGCATTTATATAATTGGCAACACTACCGGGACGCTCTTTAAATACATCGGTAAGCACTGAATATATGCGAAGACTCATGTCTTTTTCAGATAGTTGAGTCATATTGGGATATATGATACGGATATAATGTTTTCCTGTTACATGAGAGAAATCGCACCCTTTGTTTTTCATCTTGCGCCAAATGCTGAAAGGTGGGCGGAAACGCATTTCGGTGCGGGCCTTTATCCCTTCGCGGGTGAATACCTCGGAAATACGCGATAGAAATGTCTTGGTCATCTCCTTGATGTTCTCCTTTTCCTCGGCAAGTAGGGTCTCAATTTCGGCATATTCTTGCGGACAGCGATAACGGAACGATAGGTTTTCCAATTCACTCTTCACATGATACAACCCTAAGCGATTGGCAAGCGGGGCATAGAAATAGTCGGTTTCTCCGGCAATCTTCATCTGCTTGTCGGGGCGCATGCTGTCGAGTGTGCGCATATTATGTAAGCGGTCGGCAAGCTTAATGAGCAATGCTCTCACATCAAATTGCACCGATTCAAGAATTTGCTGATAGTTGTCGACTTGTTTCGAGCGCTCGTAGCGGTCTTTTTTCTTTTTAGTGACAACCCCTACAAGAAAAGCTACATCGTCGCCAAAACGTTTGCGAATGTCCTCGAGAGTGTAGTCGGTGTCTTCAACCACATCATGAAGAAATGCTGCGATGATGGGGTTGGCACCAAGCTCTAATTCCTCGGCCACAATGCGAGCTACAGCAATGGGGTGGAGGATATATGGTTCGCCCGATTTGCGGAATTGTTTTTTATGGGCTTCACGTGCTAATTCAAACGCATCTTTTATGCGTTGCATATCCTCGGGCTCGGTGCGACGTTTAATCGCGTCCATCATATCTGCGACTTTTTGGTCGATAATAGCGTTGTAATCTTGACTCATAATTTCAAAATATTGAGGTGTTTATCATCTATTTTTTTTAAGAATTATTATTGCTTATAATTTAAATAGAATGATATATGTAGCTTTTTCTATCACAAAATTAGAAATTATTGCTAATAAAACAAAAAAGCGGCAACGAATATTTCGTTACCGCTCAATAAATGCGTATGAGTGCATTATTTGTAAACAATGTTTTGGAACGGGCAATCTTTGAGGATAACTCTTGATTTAGAACTTTCGCCACTGCCTTGCATATTTAGTTGTTTGTCAACCTTCCAATCATTACTGCTATAACCTTCAAATGTGGATAGTGAGTTCATCTGGTATTCGAAAAAAGATGTAGAACTCCAACTATGACCGGAGTGGTCTCCGGTTCCACTAAGATGATATAGGTTGTTGTTATAAACAACGCCTCCTGTCACAACTGTTCCTATCATTGATTCTCCGGCGTCATGAGTATTGCCATAATTTATGCAATATTCCAATGCAACATAATAGTCGCAATGACCGATTATGCCACCATGCGTGGCATCTTTTGCAGGACCAACACTGCCACAATTATAGCATGATTCAACGTGAGAGTCTTCGGCAAGGCATTTCCCTTCTTCCATATATCCAACGATCCCCCCCATGTGAGCACTCGAAGAACGGTCTGAAACAATAGTCCCTGTATTAGCACAATTATATACATGGACATTGTCATATTCTTCTAATCCGTCGGCATCTTGCCCAAGAGAGCCTGCAATGCCACCAATTCCTTTGAAATAACCATTCCCGGTAATTGTTCCATGGTTTGCGCAATGGTTTACTCTGATTTTATCGGAATCGCATTTGCCAACAATACCACCGACACACCCCCAATCACTACTTGAAGCTGTGATGTTGCCGTAATTTCCGCTTCGGGCAATTTTAGTCCAGTCTTTGCCTTCACCATCGGCAGAGATGTATCCAACAATACCCCCTACAAAATGCTTGCCTGAAACGGGCCCTACATTGGCACATTCGTTAATCCATGGCTCATCTTCTGAATTGTTGATTTTTCCACAGATGCCACCGGTCTTTTGTCCACCGGTAATTTCACCATAGTTAACACATTGGGTGATTTGTCCGAGTTTGTTGATTTCTCCGACAATGCCTCCGGTATAATCGTTACCGGTTATGATGCCCGAAAAAGAGCATGACTTTACGGCGAGATCTCCATCGTCGAAATACCCTACAACTCCTCCTGTGTATATTCCTCCTGTGTTAGAAACCGTTGCTTTCACTGCGATGCCTTCAATTTCCGATTTATAGGCGTAGCCAACTGCTCCACCTACTTTGTCCCCTTTGCCTTTAACAGTGCAAATAATAGATGCCTTGTTATCATCAAAATGATTTATTCCCGAAGTGGGGTATAATGATTGTGGACCTTTTATGATTGATGAATCCATACGTCCCACAATTCCACCAACAATGGAGTTTGCTTCGATAGGCAA
Source organism: Muribaculaceae bacterium (assembly GCA_045576735.1). Classification (GTDB taxonomy): domain Bacteria; phylum Bacteroidota; class Bacteroidia; order Bacteroidales; family Muribaculaceae; genus RGIG4079. The sequence goes on along the minus strand of JAZNGZ010000055.1, from coordinate 109,788 downwards.
GCCTGAGATTTGAGTTCCCGATTTGCCATATCGAGGTGTGCCGATATTAAATGTTGTTTTTTCGAATTTTCCGGCTAAGCCACCAACGTGGGAGTTCCCTGATATTGGTGTCATAATATAATTTTCGCCTTTTAATGATATCGATTTCGCATTTATATAGCCAAAAAGCCCACCTACATAATCTCTCCCTTTAATTTGAATTTCACTGTTATCGCTTGCTGCAACTTTGTTGTTGCTGAATGTCAGCAAGTCATCGTTATTATATTTGAGGTAGCCAATAAATCCACCTATATAGTTTCCTTGTTTAGTAATTATACATGACTGGCTGTTAGTGATTGAAAGTTTATGTGCAATATCGGCATAACCTATAAATCCACCTCCATAATTATTGGCATTTAGAGGTGATATTACTCGACAATTATCAATAGAGCTTTGAGGTTCCAATAAATACAATATTTTTCCGATCAATCCGCCCACGTTGCAATCCCCGGTAATTACCTGAGCATTGTCATCGATTGATGAAGTGTGCAGAACTTCGGTGTTTGTAATATTAAATTCATGGTTGTCAATTAACCCAATAACTCCACCTACATTTTCGGCATTATTTGAAACTGAAACATTTACACTTCCTACCCTAAAACTGCTTGTTGTCGTAAATTTATCTACAGAACAATAGCAATCTAGATAACCAATGGCTCCTCCAATGTTTTTGGCTCCGGAAATAGATGCACCCATAGTTATATTATCCATATAAATATAGCCATATGCACAACTACCGATAAGCCCACCAATGTTATTACTCCCTGAGATATTCCCTGAGATATTGATGTGGCTTAATTTGACAGTGTTTTTAGCAAAGCCGGCTATTGCACCTAAATTCTCTCCATTGCTAATGCTAATGTTGTTTATTTTCAGATTTGAAATTGTTGCTCCATTTATTAATTGCTTGAAAATTCCTGCTTCATTTTTACCATTAACTACAACATCACTTAAGTAGAAATTATCGCCATTGTAATTGCCGGCAAAATATTGTGACGCTAATCCTTCTCCATCATTTTGTTCATCGTTTGACCATTGAAAAGAAGCAGTTTGCTTGAAATAAAAACCGGCACCATGATATTCGTCTTTACTAAGGGCAAAAATAAATTTATTGAATTTGTCGTTGCTATTAATCATGAATGGATTATCCTTGGAGCCATCTGTAAAGCGAGAACCGATATATTCAGAATAAACACCGTTGTTAATCTCTTTGATAACAATTAATTGATCCTCAATTTGGGCAATGAAACGGTTGGAGATTGAATCAACCTTGATTACATAAGCGCCATCGGGGATAGTTGCTTCAATAGGAATTGTCAATCCTATTTCCGACTCTGCGTCGTTAACCGGTGTAATATTGGCATGGAGCCTGCCAACGTATGAGCCATTTATTTGTATAATGTCAACATCGCTGTCAACGACAGATGTTGAGCATATATGCGGTATGCGAAATATACTCAAATGGTGAGAATCGAATTTTTCCACTCGTGAGTGTTTGAAAATATTATCAAACTCATCATCACAAGAGCTAATACTAAAAACGAATATTGACAATAGTAATAGTTTTAAAGTCTTAGTCATATTTAAGTATGGTTTTAGTTAATTATTTTGTCATTTCTGATGTAAACGGAACAGGGAATGAATTGCCCGAACTGATAGTGGGTATAGTCCATAGATTATTTGAAGTGCCTATGTCCCAGCCGTCATAACTATTAGGGTCAGAAATCTCATCAGCCGACAATGCTGTTCCACAAGGATCTAATGTGTTGGTTTTTGCGTCATAAAAATATAAATAATCTACTTTGCAATTAGTGCCTGATTTCCCAATAAGACTCGCGTCGAAATTATCAACCAAGGATAATGAGTTTAATATCTGAACCTCATTGTCGGCTTTTCCCGCTAAATGTCCACCATCATTAGGAAAATTTCCTGTATTTAAGCAATCACTAATCACACCACGATCGTAGATATGTCCAACTATACCACCTACCTCATTAGACGATATATCATTGCAAGAAATTTCATGAGCATTAACACATTGGGAAATAATCACTACGTTGTCAGTGTAGTCGGCTGCTCCTTTTGAAATTGAGTTGATGCCGCCCACAACTCCTGCTACAGTGCCGGTCACTATAAATCCGGCTGCTAAACCTCCAGATGCGACAGTTGCACCAATAGCACATACGGTTGTCGCAATAATGCTTGCCGCACCAAAAACAGTATATACAATTTCCTTATTCGTATTGTTTTCGTGTATTTCCTCGGCTCGCTCACTCATCTTGTCATTTATTTTTTCAAAGAAATTGTCATTATTTGTCTCGTCATTGCCCGACAACGGCATCAAATAATTTGACAATGACACTGTGTTGTTTGAATAATTTATAAATGCATCAGAAGAAAAAGTGTCGGCAAGTTGAAAATGCTTTTCACCTCTAACATCATTTATTTCAGAGAGGATATTATTTACTCGATTGTTTAAATCAGCCTTAATATCAGTCTCTATCGTTTCAATATGATGAGGGTTGGCCAAATGATCTACACCGTAGCCCCATAATGTGGTTGATGGCACTTTCATTACCATTTCTATACCCAATTCAGCCCCTTTCATTATGTATTTTGCTGTTCCGGTTACATTTTTTACATGTTCTATTACAGCAAATGTGGGTCCAAGAAATGCAAGAGCAATTTCGGCACTGCCAAATACCACCTCGGCAATGTTTATCGGAGACCATTCTCGTGGGTCGCCAAATTCACCTACTATACCTCCAACCGGAGAATTTGCACCCGATACCTTGTTGTGATTGCCACAATAGTGAATAATTGTGTTGTTGCCCGATAGAGAGACTATCCCGGCAGCGTGAGACCCGGTTGCATTTATCATTCCATAGTTCTGGCAATTGGTATATACTCCCGAATTGGAAAGAGCCGATATGCCTGCCACATAATTGCGGCCATTTATCGCTCCGGTGCTTATTGAGTTGTGAATAACCGACAACGAAGTGTGTCCGGCAATTCCTCCAACATGATCCATCGCAGAAACCGTGCCATTGTTTATTGATGCTACGCAACCCAATTGTGCCTCGCCACAAAGTCCCCCCGCATGTGAATTGCGAGCCGATATGTTTCCTGTATTTTTGCAATAACGCAAATAAGTGCTGTTATATAAAGCACCGTTACTCTCGGTGTAGGCAAGACGTGTAGTGCCTATAATTCCACCTACGCCGTCATACCCCGTAATTGTCCCGTTATTTTCGCATCCTGAAATCCAAGACACACCCGAACCGCCACAAATGCCACCGGTGCCTCGACTCATTGAGTTTTCGTTGTCACTCGTATATTTTATAGCTCCGGATATAGCTCCAGAGTTGCTACTTGTTGTTATCGACAGCGTATCAGCAACACCTATAATGCCACCGGCTCCGGCATAGTTGGTTGTAACGGTACTTGTGTTTTTGCACAAGTCGATTGAGGTCAATGAATATGCACTGCTACTGCCAACAATGCCTCCGGCGTTATAGTCGGCCGTGATTGTATTTCCTTCCGACTGGCATTGCTCAATCATTCCCACTGTATGCATGTCGATCATTCCCACTAAGCCACCGGTAGCAACACCATCGCCGCTTGCTTTAATTTTGCTGTTTTTTACTTTGCAATTAATAATTGAAGATGTAGTGCGTTCCCCACTTAATGTCATTAGACAACCGGCGATTCCCCCAACTCCAACCGGTCCCGAGATATCAGCATTCACGATTGTGAGATTTTGAATAGATGAATTAGTTATATGTCCAAATAGACCAACCCCACAAAGTTCGTCGTGGTGGCTATATATATTTGAAATTTTATGTCCACCACCATCGTAGGTTCCTATAAATGGATATGCAACATCGCCAATAGGAGTCCAGCCATTTTCGTGTTTGCAATAATATGATGCATCATGAAGTGAGATGTCGGCTACTTGTTTGAAATAGGCTCCATTGAATTTGTCATATTCATAAAAGTCTTTTACTCCCAACGTCAGATTATATAGATGAGGACCACAGGTTACTATATATGGGTCGTCCTCAGTGCCACTACCTGTCATTTGCAGTGTTTTGTCAAAAGAATCTAATAGCCTGACTTGTTGTTTGAAGATTTCAATACGACAACCAAGACCATATTGCATTGTGATTGTACTATCATTTGATTCAATTTTGTATTCAAAATAAAGTAAACGATAAATGCCATCGGCAAGGCCTTGCTCAAAGTTTACTATTGTTTTGCCATTTGTTTTTGATACATGACATTTTCGTGAGATTTGACTATTGTCAGGTGCAAGCATATAACACATTACGGTGTCGTTGATATGTAGATTTTCGGTTTCCTCTTTTAATTCCAGAATTTTAAAATCCCCAATAAATTCATCATGAGGAAACTCTTGTTTTGCGTAAAAAATTTCATCGTCACAAGCAATGAGAAATATGCTTATGGTTGCAATGATTAAGAATACTATTTTGTTCATATTGAATCATATTGAGTTATAATTGCAAATATATAGATAAATTAATTAAATAATTACATATAGATTTAAAAAAAATGGGGATTTGCATTTTTTATTTGTGCAAATCCCCATTGCAGATATTTGTGGCTACTCAAAAGTCAGATTTTGTTTATGGATTATCGTGTTGTCAATAGAATGAAATCTAACTAATACCTATTTTTATGTTCCTATAGATTATGCGTTATTTCTTATACGGTCGTCGAAGGCTGTGAGGGCGGCTTTGGCACCTTCGCCCATTGCCACGACGATTTGTTTGTAAGGAACGGTCGACACATCGCCGGCTGCATACACTCCGGCAACTGATGTGCGGCAACGCTCGTCAATCTTTATTTCGCCCATCGCGTTGGTGTCGAGGTGCTCGGCAAACGAAGCACTATTGGCTGCCAACCCAATCTGTACAAATACTCCGTCGAGGGCTATTTCTCGTTCTTCGCCCGTTGTGCGGTCTTTCACTCGCAAAGCGGTCATCTTTGAACCATTACCTATTACTTCGGTAGTTTGTGACGATGTGAATACCTCTACGTTTGCAAGGCTCGCAACTTTCTTTTGTAACACCTCGTCGGCCTTAAGCGTGTCAGCAAACTCCACCACCGTAACTTTTCGGCATATTCCTGCAAGGTCGATAGCCGCTTCGATGCCTGAGTTTCCTCCGCCTATCACTGCCACATCTTTACCCTTATAGAACGGCCCGTCGCAGTGGGGGCAGAATGCCACTCCACGTCCCATGTATTCCGCTTCGCCGGGAACATTTAACTTACGCCAACTTGCACCTGTGGCAATGATGAGTGCCGGACTTTCAAACACCTCGCCACCTATGGCATACACTTTCTTAATATCGCCCTGTAAGTCCACTCGGTCGATAGTGCGTTGGTCAAACACTTCGATTGCATACTCGCCGATATGCTTCTGAAGGTCAGCAGCAAGTTTTTCGCCGGTAGTGTAAGGCACCGATATGAGGTTTTCAATCCCAACGGTCTCTTTCACCTGTCCTCCCATACGCTCGGCCACAATCGCCACTTTTAATCCCTTGCGAGCCGAATAGATGGCTGCCGAACTGCCGGCAGGGCCACCGCCCACTACCACAACATCAAATTCTCTCACCGTAGGCTCGCAACTGTCGTCATAGAGGCATTCGAATGTGTCCTCCATTTTGCGAAGCAATGTCGCCATATCGCCACGTCCGGTGTGAAACACTTTGCCGTTGGCATAAACCGTTGGCACAGCTTGAATGTGGAGCGAGTTTACCTCATCTTCAAATCTTGCACCGTCAACCATTTCGTGAGTGATATTGGGGTTGAGCATTGCAAAGATATTAAGTGTTTGCACCACATCGGGGCAGTTGGTGCAACTCAACGACACAAACGATTGCAGAGTCACCTTCCCTTGAATACCCTTGATGCGTCGCACTATCGTTCTGTCGGGCAAATTCTTCCCTTTGCCGTCGGCATTGAGCACCGCGAGCAATAGCGATGTAAACTCATGCCCGCCCGGAATGCCACGGAACTTCACACCGGTGTCGACTCCCTCTTTCAATAAAGAGAATTCAAGAACGTCGCGGTCGGCAACCTCTGTGAACGTCGCCGAGAGTAGGGGAGAACAATCTGCCACATCGTTGATGAAGCCGATTAACTCCTGTGCATCACTGCGATTGGGATTATATCTTACCTCGAAAGTGTAACCTCCGTCAAGAAGTTGAAACACACCTTTTACTTGATCTTTTATACCTTGGTCCAACATGAGCTAAATTGAGAATTGAGAGTTGAAAATTGAGAATTTTGTAGGGACTTGGCAAGCCGTGTCCGAGATGAAAATTTGAAGAAGAGGGTGCGAAATCTATATTTTAGTTGGTTAATTCATCATTCCGCACCCCTCATTCCGCATTCCCTTAGATTTTTCCTACGAGGTCGATGCTTGGTTTGAGCGTTTCAGCACCTTGTTTCCACTTGGCAGGGCAAACTTCGCCGTCGTGAGTAGCTACAAATTGAGCAGCTTCAACCTTGCGAACAAGTTCGTCGGCATTGCGACCGATGCTGTTGTCTTGAATTTCGGCAATCTTGATTTTGCCGTCTGGGTTCACCACGAAAGTGCCGCGATAAGCCATTCCGTCCTCTTCAATCATCACACCAAAACCGCGAGAGAGCACACCTGTTGGGTCGGCAAGCATTGGGTAACCGATTTTGCGGATTGATTCCGAAGCATCGTGCCAAGCTTTGTGAACGAAGTGTGAATCGGTACTTACAGAGTACACCTCCACGCCGAGCGACTTAAGATGGTCATATTTTTCAGCGAGGTCAACGAGCTCGGTAGGGCATACAAAAGTGAAATCGGCAGGATAGAAAAAGAAGATAGCCCATTTGCCTAAAACATCTTCGTGTGACACAGTTTTGAACTCGCCATTGTGATACGCTTGTACTTTAAATTCGGGTAATTGAGAATTGATAATTGGAGTCATAATTTTTATTGTTTAAATGGTTAATAAATTTGTATTCGTTTTAATGTTTTTAATTTCAAAAATTGTATTCTGTTGAGGAATGTTCCTCGTTTCTGATGCAAAGATATACACCCCCTCCCACATCATAACAATTTTTCCAATTGATAGTTTTTATAACCCAATAGACAATCTCTATAGCAATATGTAACAAATTGTCTTATAATAAAATGTGCGTCAAAAAGCCTATAACACCACAATTTAGAGAGTATGCAACTCTCCTCTTGTTTTTGCTGAAAAATAGGAGGAGTAGCTCAACGAGCCAAGGTGGTCAACGCTGCCCAATCCAAACAGTCACTCTTTTTTATATAATTGCGACTCTTGCACCTTGCAAATAGGAGAGAGCAGAATAACTCTCCTCATGTTTTTGCTGAAAAATAGGAGGAGTGGCTCAACGAGCCGAGGTGGTCAACACAGCATCAACCCAAACAATCCCAATGATATTTTTCTCATAGAATCCCCAATTCCTAACGCATAATGCATCAAAATCCCGCCCATGCTAAATATTATCTTTGCGAAGATTGATATTATAACCATTTTTTATTACCTTTGCTACTTAATCTATCACTAACCGCAAAGACCATAGAAAACAAAACGCCACAAAGGCAAATAACGAAATTAGAACACCTTGATAGATTTATGAGCATTGGTCCTCGCGGTAACTATCGAGGGGTTCTTTGCTTTTAGCAGATATGACAACACAAAGCGAAGCTGCATTAGAAAATGGTCTGATCAAGACCTTGCAAAATATGAGTTATGAGTTCGTTGAGATTCGTGAAGAAAGCAATATGCTTGCTAACTTCAAGTCTCAACTTGAAAAGCATAACCAAAAAGAACTTGCGAAATACAATCGCACTCAGTTCACGGATAAGGAATTTGAAAAAATCCTCATTCATTTAGAGGGTGGAACTCGTTTTGATAAAGCAAAGAAACTCCGTGACCTTTATCCTCTCGAAACTGAGGACGGAGAACGCATTTGGGTTGAGTTTCTAAATCGTAATCAATGGTGTAAAAATGAATTTCAAGTTACCAATCAAATAACAGTTGAAGGTCGCAAGAAATGTCGTTATGATGTAACCTTACTTATTAATGGTTTGCCCCTTGTGCAAATTGAATTGAAAAAAAGAGGTATTGAACTAAAACAAGCATACCAACAAATACAGCGATATCATAAAACTTCTTACCATGGCTTATTTGATTACATTCAAATATTTGTGGTTTCAAATGGTGTGAATACTCGCTATTTTGCTAACAATCCAAATCAGGGTTACAAATTTACTTTTAATTGGACTGACTCCGCAAATACTCCATTCAATGACTTAAACCTTTTTGCCAATGAGTTCTTTGACAAATGTACCCTCGGCAAATTAATAAGCAAGTATATAGTAATGCACGAGGGCGATAAATGCCTAATGGTATTGCGACCTTATCAATTCTATGCCGTTGAAAAGATTCTTGACCGTGTGCAAAATTCCAATAAAGACGGATATATTTGGCACACAACAGGAGCAGGTAAAACCCTTACATCATTTAAGGCAGCTCAATTAGTCTCTGAAATAGACGGAATTGACAAAGTAATGTTTGTTGTTGACCGTCATGACCTTGACACGCAAACACAATCAGAATACGAAGCATTTGAACCGGGAGCTGTAGATAATACCGACAACACTTCGGAACTTATCAAACGCCTCAATGGAAATAGCAAAATCATTATTACTACAATTCAAAAACTTAATACTGCCGTATCTAAAGACTATTACAGCAATAAACTGCTTTTGGTCAAAGATAAACGCATTGTTATGATTTTTGACGAGTGCCACCGTAGCCATTTCGGAGATAGCCATAAGAATATTATGAAATTCTTTACCAATACTCAAATATTCGGTTTTACAGGCACTCCTATATTTGTAGAGAACTCTGTTGACGGACATACAACCAAAGAAATATTTGGTGATTGTTTGCATAAGTATCTTATAAAAGATGCTATTGCTGATGAAAATGTACTCGGTTTTTTGGTTGAATATTATACCGGCAATGTGTCTGCCGAATATGATGACGAGGGACGAATGACAGAAATTGCTCAGTTTATTCTTAACAATTTCAACAAATCAACATTTGACGGAGAATATGACGCACTATTTGCAGTGCAATCTGTTCCTATGTTGATTAAATATTACAAGATTTTCAAGAGCCTTAACCCTCAAATAAAGATTAGTGCTGTATTTACTTACGGACAAAACACTAATCAAGATGATGCATACACAGGTATGAATAAAGGCTTTGAAAACGAAAAAGTTCAAGCCGATGAGTTGCAAGCCATAATGGATGATTACAATAAAATGTATGGCACAGCTTTCACCACTGAAAATTTCAGTGCTTACTACGATGATATAAATCTTCGTATGAAAAAGAAAAAGCCTGATATGCAAACTCTTGACCTTTGCCTTGTGGTGGGTATGTTCCTAACAGGTTTCGACTCTAAAAAGTTGAACACTCTATATGTCGATAAGAAACTTGAATATCACGGATTGTTACAAGCATTCAGTCGTACAAATCGCGTGCTTAACGAGAAGAAACGCTTTGGTAAGATCGTTTGCTTCCGTAATCTTAAAGATAATGTTGATGCTGCAATAAAACTTTTCAGTAATAATTGTCCTATTGAGGATATTGTGCGTCCTGAATTTGACAAGATCAAAAAGGAACTAAATGATTTGACTATTGAGTTTTTGAAGAAATACCCAAAACCTCAATTTGTTGATACTTTGCAAAGCGAATATGACAAGCGTGATTTCGTTATAGCGTTCCGTGAAATTATCAAGAAACAGGCTGAGATTCAGATCTACGAGGAATATAATCCCGAAGATTCAAGCCTATATATGACCGAACAGGAATTTAATGATTTCAAGAGTAAATATCTTGATATCGCATTGGGCGTTGTTACTCCTGAACAGCCAACAGGAGTTGCTGCTGAACCACAAGAACCATACGGAGAACCTAAAACTCTTGAAGATATCGACTTCTGCTTGGAATTACTCCATAGTGATGTTATCAATGTGGCTTATATTCTTGCTCTTATTGCTGACCTTAATCCGTCAAGCGATGATTATCAAGTTAAACGCCAAAACATCATTGATACAATGATTAACGACGCAGAAATGCGTAACAAAGCAAAACTCATCGACGGCTTCATTCAACAAAATGTGGACGATGACCGAGAAAACTTTGAGCGTGCTAAAGCTGACGGTTCAATGGACTTGGAAGCGAAACTTAATGCTTATGTTAAAGAAAAGCGAGAAAGAGCAATTAAAGAACTTTCTGAAACCGAAAATATTCCTGTCGATGTACTCGCACGCTACTTAGCTGAATACGACTATTTGCAAAAGCATAAACCTGAAATTATTCAGGAGGCAGTTGCTGAGCAACATCTTGGTCTTATCAAAACGAGAAAGGCTATCAAACGAGTTACCGAACAATTAATGTCAATTATTAACACATTCTCTTGGGAATAATAAAACAATTACAATATGAGCGAAGAACTTCAACAAAAATTACGCAACCAACTTTGGACTGTTGCTAATACATTAAGAGGAAATATGTCGGCTAGTGAGTTTATGTATTTCTCACTCGGCTTTATATTCTATAAATATCTATCGGAAAAAATCGAACATTTTGCCGATAATGCTCTTGTTGATGATGAAATTTCTTTCAAAGAACTTTGGAAGATTACCGAAGATGAAGATTATCTTGAACTTCAAGAAGCAGTGAAAACCCAATGTCTTGAATCTATTGGTTATTTTATCGAACCCGAATTTCTTTTCTCATCGGTTATCGCTTTAATCAAGAAGAAAGAAACCATTCTTCCTATTCTTGAACGCTCATTAAAACGCATTGAGGATAGCACTCTCGGTCAAGACAGCGAAGAAGATTTCGGCGGACTTTTCTCCGATATCGACCTTGCTTCGCCCAAACTTGGCAAAACTACCGATGACAAAAATACTCTTATCAGCAATGTGCTTCTTGCTCTTGATGAAATAGATTTTGGTATTGATGCAGCTGAAGAGATTGATATTCTTGGCGACGCATACGAATATATGATTAGTCAATTTGCAGCCGGTGCAGGAAAGAAAGCCGGTGAGTTTTACACGCCTCAGGAAGTGAGCCAAATTCTTGCTGACATTGTAACCACAGGCAAGACACGCCTACGCAATGTTTATGACCCTACTTGTGGTAGTGGCTCTTTGCTTATTCGTGCAGCTCGTAATGGTAAGGCTGAAGATATTTACGGACAAGAGAAGAACCCGACAACATTCAACCTCTGCCGTATGAATATGTTGCTTCACGGCATCAAATTCCACAACTTCCGTATCGAGAACAACGATACTCTTGAACATGATGAATTTGGAGATATGCAATTTGACGCAGTAGTAGCAAACCCACCATTCTCGGCAGAATGGAGTGCCGACGCTAAATTCAATAATGATGATCGTTTCAGCAAACCGGGTAAACTTGCTCCAAAGAGCAGAGCCGACTATGCGTTTATTCTTCACATGATTCATCACCTCAATGAAGGTGGTACAATGGTATGTGTTGCTCCTCACGGTGTATTGTTCCGTGGCTCGGCAGAGGGAACTATCCGTCAATTTCTTATCGAAAAGAAAAACTATATTGACGCAATCATCGGATTGCCTGCAAACATTTTCTACGGTACATCAATCCCGACTTGTATTCTCGTTTTTAAGAAGTGCCGTCAAGCCGATGACAATATCCTTTTCATTGACGCAAGCAAAGAGTTTGAAAAGGTCAAAACTCAAAACAAACTTCGCCCCGAACATATCGAAAAAATCGTTACCACTTATCGTGAACGCAAGGAGATAGAGAAGTATAGCCATTGTGCCTCTCTTGATGAAATCAAAGAGAATGACTATAACTTGAATATCCCTCGATATGTTGATACCTTTGAGGAAGAGGAAGAAATCGACATCAAGGCTGTAATGGCTGACATTAAGTCGCTTGAAGCACAGCGTGCAGAACTTGACGTTCAAATCGAAGTTTACTTAAAGGAACTTGGATTAGTTGACTAATTTACGCAAAAGGAATATGGCGAAAAATATGACATTGGCAAGCAATAGAGATTTCAATAGTTGGGTATCACAGTTAAAAAAAGATATACGAACGACGCAAATAAAAGCAGCGATAAAAGTTAATTCGGAGTTGTTGCGTCTATATTGGCGTATGGGTGCAGATATTTGTGAAAAACAAGAATCGGCATCATGGGGTGATGGTTGGCTCAAAGAATTAAGTCGTGAGTTGATTATGGAATTTCCAGGTATGAAAGGTTTTTCATATCGCAACCTGAGATATATTAGGCAATGGTATGGGTTTTATAATCAATACTTTACAAATTGGCAACAACTTGTTGCCAATTTAGGAGATGAAAATGGGCAGCAACCTGTTGCCCCAATAGACGAAGAAACTTTTTTCTCTGTTCCTTGGGGACATCACCTTTACATTCTAACTCAATGTAAAGATGTTGATAAGGCTGTTTTCTATCTCAATAAGACCATAGAACTTGGGTGGAGTCGTGCAGTATTACTTAATTTCCTCGATACTGACCTATATGAACGACAAGGGAAGTCTGTTACAAATTTTGACAGACTTTTAGCCAACCCTCAAAGCGACTTGGCAAAGCAAACATTAAAAGATCCTTATAACTTTGATTTTCTTACTCTTGATAGCGACTATCGTGAACGAGAATTAGAGAATGGCTTGACACAAAATATCACTCGTTTTTTGTTGGAACTCGGGACCGGTTTTGCATTTGTAGGTCGTCAAGTACCCTTGGTAATTGGTGAAGATACCGTATATCCCGATTTGCTGTTCTACCATTTGGAACTAAAATGCTACATCGTGATTGAACTGAAAGTAGATAAGTTCAAAGGTGAGCATTTAGGCCAATTAGGATTGTATGTGAGTGCAGTCAATCATCTGAAGAAAAAGCCTACCGACAATCCTACTATTGGATTGCTGATATGCAAAACCAAAAACAATGTAATGGCACAATATGCTCTTGAAGCGACAAGTCAACCGATAGGTATTTCAGAATATCAATTATCTCAACTTATGCCGGATAATGTAAAAAGTCAGTTGCCTACCATTGAAGATATTGAGGCTACACTTTCTGACAACGACAACAAATAAAATAGGACACTATGGCAACAGATAACAATAATAAAATCCTTAAGGTACCCAATTCAGGAAATGTTCCCAGCGTGAGATTCCCTGAATTTACGGAAGAGTGGAAACTTCATAGGACAACTGATTATTTTGAGTTTAAAAATGGACTCAATCCTGAAGCAAAACGTTTTGGGCATGGAACCAAGTTTATTTCTGTCATGGACATTCTGAATAATCGCTATATAACTTACGATAAGGTGATTTCCTCAGTCCAACTAAAGGGAAATGAACTAAAAGAGTTTGGTGTTAATTATGGAGATATACTCTTTCAACGAAGTTCTGAAACGTTGGAAGATGTCGGAAGAGCGAATGTATACCTAGATAATACAACAGCTGTATTTGGAGGATTTGTAATTAGAGGAAAGAAGATTGGAAATTATAATCCACTATTCTTTCGTTACTTATTATCTAGTCCAAATGCAAGAAAGAGTATAATTGTTAAGGGAGCTGGAGCACAGCATTTCAATATTAGTCAAGATGGCTTAAGTAAGGTTTTATTAAATGTACCTTCTATACAAGAACAAGAGAAAATAAGTCAATTTATTAACTATATTGATGAAAGAATTGAAACCCAAAACAAGATAATTGAGGATTTGAAAAAACTAAAGGTCGCAATTACAAATTGGTTAATTAAATCTATTCCCGATTGTTCTGAAATTAAATATCTTGAAAAAATAGCTGATATATATCAACCGCAAACAATACCAACGTCAGCACTTAATGATGAGGTTGATTATTTTGTATACGGAGCTAATGGTATTATTGGCAAATACAATAAATACAATCATGAACTTTCACAGATATGTATTACTTGTAGAGGGAATACCTGTGGGAATATAAATTTCAGTGTTCCAAAGTCTTGGATAACAGGTAACGCAATGGTTGTTAATACTGATGAATATACCCATATCGTAAATAAACGATATTTATATCACTATTTATCCACAATTAATTTTACTCCACTAATATCGGGGTCAGGTCAACCTCAGATTGTAAGACAACCGTTGGCAAAACTAAAAATTCCTATACCTAAATTGGAACACCAAAATAAGATTATTGAAGTAATTGATACGTTTGAATATAGAATAGAGATTGAAAATAAATATCTCCAATCTCTATTATTTCAGAAAGTCTATCTACTCAGTAATATGTTTATATAAACATTTGCTGAAGTAGATATTGCTTTTGTTTTTCCAACGCATTTAGGTAATGTTCTTCAATTCCAATCTTTGTTTCAAATGCTAATACCTTTTCTGATATTTCTTTTTGCAAAGGTATTTCGGGAATAGAGATTGGAATATTTGTTAATCCCTCAAATGATAGACACAAACGAACACTTCCCTCTAATCTTTTATACATTTCGTGCTTAAAATATTGAGTAAGAAAGAACATTTCTAAATATTCAGGCAATACATTTTTCTTCGCATGAAAGCAAATGTACATTGGGCTTACAATCCCCGATTCATATTGTTTTAGTCGAGCTATTGAACCGACATTTATACGAGCTGGATTATAAGCAAAATCATTAGTTCGAACAATCTTATAGTTTGTGACATCTTCACTTGCAACTGTTCTATCTTCAAATTGTTCTGATTGATCAACGAATCCCAATTTGTTACTAACAGAAAGAACATTAGTCTCTTTGTTTGATTTATTACGATTTGAAATTTGGGTAATTATATCGCCAATTTTATAGTTATAATGCTTCCCACAAAAAGCATTTTCTATAATTGCGACCATTAAGGATTGCTTATCTTCGATTCAAAATAAAAGATTTGAACATTATGACTGCGTGGTTCGTTTTATTATTGTGCCGTAAAATTTTTACACTTTATTACCGTAATTTTTTTACGGATAAGAAAATATTATTACCTTTGTACCGGAAAACTAACTAAAAAGGAGAAAACTATGTTAACTAAATTCGCAGTAACTAACTATCGAGGCTTTGCTAATCGTATAGAATTAGATCTGTCAAATCCTAGCAATTACGAGTTTAATAAGTACGTCATAAAAGACGGCATAGTGAAAAATGGTATTATCTATGGACCTAATGGTTCAGGAAAAACAAATATTGGATTAGCAATATTTGATATTGAATACCATTTAGCTCCATTGAAAGCAAAAAAAAGAGATTACTATGATAATTTCATATACGCAGGAGCAATTAATGAGCCAGTAACCTTTGAATACACATTCAAATTTGGTTCACAAATAGTAGAATACACATATTCAAAAAAAGAAAAAGGTGTATTTGTAAGAGAAAAACTTGTGGTTGATGGTAAATTTATTTTCAATAGAGAAAATAATTTGCTAACACTAAACTCAACAGATTTTCCTAAAGATGAATTTATTATAGAAAATCTTAAAAATAGTGCGAATAATCTTTCCGTTGTGAATTTTCTTATAATGTATTATCCATTGAAAGAAAATAGTTATTTAGTCAAACTATATGAATTCGCAAATAAAATGCTTTGGTTTAAATGCCTTGAAAAAGTTGAATTCATAGGAATGGCGACAAATGAATCATGGGATACTGAAGAATTTATCATTGAAAATGGTTTGGTTGATGAGTTTTCATTATTTTTAGCTAATGTTAGTGGACAAAAATTTGATTTTATATCATCTAAAAAAGGAGATAAACAATTATGGTACAGAGTGGAAAAATCGGCTATATTATTCAATACAACTATCTCTACTGGCACCAAAACATTAACAACGCTATTTTTTTGGATGAAACATATGAATGATGCTAAATTTGTGTTTATTGATGAATTTGATGCATTTTATCATTTTAGATTATCGTATGAAGTATGCAAACAGTTATTTGCCAAAAATTGTCAATTATTTTTATCTTCGCATAATACATATTTGATGACTAATGATTTGTTGCGTCCCGATTGTAACTTTATTCTCAATAACAACCGAATTAAACCACTCAATGAATGTACCGATAAAGAACTCCGTTCAGGACATAACATAGAAAAAATATATAGAGCAGGTGCATTCTATGATGAATAAGGAGAAAACATTGTTCATCTTTGAGGGAGCAAGAACAGAACACAAATTTGTTGAGAAATTAGAATCTAATTTCTTGGGAGAGAAACATGCTATAAAGTGTGTTTACGATGCCGAAATTTACCAACTTTATCGAGCAATAAAATCGGAAGGTAAATTCTTTTTTGATATAGTTGATTTACTCAAAGAACGAAGTGCTGAGAATGTAGAAGTTCTAAAAAATTATAATAGAGATAGTTTTGCATATATTTATCTATTTTTTGACTATGATGCTCATTCTACTTTAGCCGATGACAATAAAATAATTGACATGCTATCATTCTTTAATGACGAAACAGGGAATGGCATGCTTTATATAAGTTATCCGATGGTTGAAGCAATTCGACACTTTAAGGATATGGAAAGTTTTAAGGCATTAACAGTCAAATGTAAACGAAATAATTGTCCTTACATTAATAATTGTGCCGAACAAAATGAATGTCAGAACGAGCCTCATTATAAGCAATCTGTTGCAAATGATAGCAAACCACAACTTTCTAATTTAAATTCTTATACAACTTCCATATGGAAAGAATTAATTACTGCACACTTATCAAAAGCAAATTATCTTGTAAATGATGTATTTTCGTTGCCTCTTTCAACTATTGACCAAAATTCAATTTTCTCAAAACAATTAGAAAAACATATCAATAAAAAATGTCCTGAAGTTGCAGTCCTTAGTGCATTTCCTCTTTATGTATTAGATTACTATGGAAGTGAAGGAACAAGAAAGAAATTAAATCCTTAATTAAAGGGATTAGATATATTATTTATACCCAATTGGATTGTGAATGGGTTCAGCTAAGTAATCTTGTCGTCAAAGGTTTGATTACATTAAAAAGAGGTAATGTAATTCCAAAATACGAATACTCTGATGAGTATTGTTATCCCGTTTACTCTTCATCAACTCAAAATGGTGGGTTAATGGGCTATTTCAATACTTATATGTTTGATAAATCTCTAATTTCATGGTCTATTGATGGTGGAGGAAATTTCTTTTATCGCGATAAGCATAAGTTTAATGTAACTAATGTTTGTGGATACTTAGAAGCAGATGAAAGTAAATTTGATTATCGCTTCATATCAGAATTATTAATCTACCAACATTCAAGAATGTTTTTTGATTATCAAACAAAAGCACACCCAAGCGTAATAGAGGCAATGTATTACTTGCCAATCTTGGATTTGGAAAAGCAACAATGCTATTCTAAATTATTTGAGCATATATATGATAAACTTGATAGAGAAACTTCATTGCTCAATAAATACGAAGAGCAGAAAAAATTCCTGCTCTCCAATATGTTTATATAAACAAGTTCATTAAGAGATATGCTTTCTGCTTTTGGTAGGCTAAAAGCATATCTTTTTCTAATTCTATTTTCTTTTCGATATTTTCAATTTGCTTTGCTATCTCAATTTGCTTTGAGTAATTAGGACAATAAATTTTTGCTTTACCATAATCCTTAAAGTAAATGTGAGGTATTGCCATTCCTATTTTATACGGTATAAAATTAAAGGCTTGTAGACTGTAAAAAATATACTTTAAGCAATATCCATTTTGTGGGGTTAAAATATTTTGTGTTCCGATGACTGAATATTTGCCATTCACATAACGGACATTCCCAACACCTGAACCGTCTTTGACAATTAAGATTGCTGGCTCATTAAAATCAGCATTGTCTGTATATCCACATATTCCATTTGCTCCATAAACAGGAAAACCTCCAAACTCATCAATTTGATTCTCTTGCAATGTTGATGAATGACAAACAAGGCATTTATCAATGCAAGTGTTCGGTGTTTCTGCTGTTACTGAAACCACAATCCCTTTAATTAAGGATTGTAGTTGCTGTATTATCTTGTTTTGAGTTACAATGCGAGAATCAATTAAAGACAAGAAGTCCGCAATTTTCTTTTGCTCAGAATATGTAGGATATGCTATCTTTACTCGTTTAAGATGTTCTCCATATAAATGCACAATCGAGACTCCTTGAGCAACCTTTGCAATGTCAATTTTCCTTTTGCCATTTAATTGATATGCGAAAAAACCTCCATTCTGATTTTTAAGCCTAATTATATTTAAGTCTCCACCTAATAAAATGCCATTAAATGGTACACATCGAGCGGTAGAAATATCAATAGCAGTTTCACCTGAGCATGGAATTATTACATCGTTTTCTTTACTTTTAACCAAATTAGATGCATCTAATTCTGTTTTACTATAAATCTCTGAAATAATTTCCGAATTATATTTCGTATATAATTCACCATACAAAATACAATAAGTGCCATTTTCTGAAAGTTGGTCTTTTGATATACCCGAACCTTTAGAAATAGTTGCTACTTTTTGCAATTCTGTCAAATTCCATTCATCAGAATACTCTGGAAATCTCAAACGAGGAACATTTCCTGAATTGGGTACATTAAGGTTTTTCAATCTTAAATTTTCTTACGCTCGGCAAAATCGGAATGGATTTCGTTTTGCCTCGCTTACTCGAAAAATTAAGGACTATAAATCCGTAAATTATAAATGTACTATAAACATTTACAATATGACGGAAATAAAATCATTTAGAGAAATTTCCTCTCTTTGGAAAGAGGAAAAAAGAAAGTATGTAAAACTTTCAACCATTTCAGCCTATGCAATTATCCTTGAAAATCATCTTTTACCGGCTTTTGGCGATAAGACAAAAGTTATAGAAGAAAATGATGTGCAAGAGTTTGTTTTTGACAAACTGAATGCAGGTCTAAGTCAAAAAACAGTAAAAGATTTTATGATTGTGCTGAAAATGGTCTATCGTTTTGGCGTGAAAATTGGAGCAATGGAACATCGTGAATGGGATATAAAATATCCAGTCACGCAAGAACGGACAGGTATTGAGGTGTTAAGCGTTGCCAATCACCGTAAATTAGTAACCTATGTTGCTGAAAATTTTACATTTCGCAATCTCGGAATTTTGCTTTGCCTACATACAGGAATGCGTATCGGCGAAGTTTGTGCTTTGAAATGGGAAGATATTGATATAGCACAAGGCATAATCAATGTAAAACGAACCATTGAACGCATTTACATTATTGAAAATGGAGAACGACGAACAGAACTAATCATTTCAACACCTAAAACGCAAAATTCAATTAGAGAAATACCACTTTCAAAGGAACTCATAAAAGTGATAAAGCCGTTGAAGAAAGTTGTTAATGACACCTTCTTTGTGCTTACTAACGAAAGCAAGCCTACCGAACCAAGAACATATCGCAATTATTATAAATCGATTTTACAAAACCTCAAAATTCCTCTCTTGAAATTTCATGGTTTGCGACATAGTTTTGCCACTCGCTGCATTGAAAGCCAATGCGACTATAAAACGGTAAGCGTAATTTTGGGACACGCTAATATAAGCACAACCCTAAATTTATATGTTCACCCAAACCTTGAACAAAAAAAGCGTTGTATTGACAAGATGACAAAATTATTGAAATAACTATCTTTTAATAGCACATACTTTGATGTGCTGTTGATTATGGGTGTTGGTTGTTTTGTCGGTTGCAACCGATTGCGGAAAACATCGTTTAATTCTCATATATAACCACTTGGCAAGGCTTTTACAAGGAGCGAGCTGAGTGGTTTGTTTTTGTGGTTGGATAATTTATGTCTTTCTGTCTTTCTGTCTTTCTGTCTTGATTTTTTAGACATAAGAACATAAGGACAAATGAGATTTTAATTTTGCTATCGTAAGAATAATTGCTCCTATGATGAATGTTTTTCAAAAAAAAGACTTGTTTTTAAACATAGTTCCCTTTGTTGAAATAAAGTTTCACGCATCAGCTAATTATGAACTATGCATTATGAATCTCGAAGGGCTCAATGAGGCTTGACAGAGTTAATTATGCATTAATTTGGAGCGGTTCACGTGTTGAAATAAAGTTTCACGCGTCAGCTAATTATGCATTATGAACTATGCATTAATTTAAGTCTGTTCATCAGCCTTAAATTAAGGGGCTGGGGGAGGTGAGTGGTGCTATATGAAATGCCTCATTTTGCGGCCGTAATTTTGTGCTAATCAGGGGGAGGGAAATTTTGAGCGCAAAAAACTGCAGTTTGCTGTATGTTTTTCGCTTGAGATTTATTACCTTTGCAAGAAATTTTGCAAAAATATGATCGACGGAATTAAAAAAGTATTACTACTCGGCTCAGGCGCATTGAAAATTGGCCAAGCCGGCGAATTTGACTACTCTGGTTCTCAAGCATTAAAGGCTCTCCGCGAAGAGGGCATTGCTACAGTGCTTATCAACCCTAATATTGCTACGATTCAAACATCGGAAGGTGTTGCCGATCAAGTTTATTTCCTCCCAATTACTCCTTATTTCGTTGAGGAAGTGATTAAAAAGGAAAAACCTGATGGCATTCTTTTGGCATTTGGTGGTCAAACAGCTTTGAACTGCGGTACCGAACTTTATCTCAATGGCACTCTCGAACGCCATGGAGTGAAAGTGCTCGGCACATCGGTTGAGGCTATTATGATAACAGAGGACCGCGACCTCTTCGTGAAAAAACTTGATGAGATTGAGGCTAAGACTCCTATCTCGCAAGCGGTAGAGACAATGGACGACGCTAAGGCGGTGGCTCATCGCATCGGTTTCCCTGTGATGGTGCGCTCGGCTTATGCTCTCGGTGGTCTTGGTTCGGGTATCTGTGCCAACGATGAAGAGTTTAACACTCTTTGCGAAAGCGCTCTCGCTCACTCAAAACAAATTCTTGTTGAAGAGTCGTTGAAAGGTTGGAAAGAAATCGAATTTGAAGTAATACGTGATAAAAACGACCACTGCTTCACTGTGGTGCCAATGGAAAACTTCGACCCACTTGGCATTCACACCGGTGAATCAATCGTGGTGGCTCCCATCGTGTCGTTGACACAAGAGCAAATAAGTATGTTGCAAGAAATCGCCATCAAAGTGGTGCGCCACATTGGTATCGTGGGTGAATGTAACATTCAATATGCTTTCAATGCCGAAACAAACGATTATCGTATCATCGAAATTAATGCCCGCTTGAGCCGTAGCTCGGCTTTGGCTTCTAAGGCGTCGGGTTATCCTTTGGCATTTGTGGCTGCTAAGCTCGCTCTTGGTTACTCTCTCGACCAAATCGGAGAGATGGGTACACCAAACTCGGCTTACGTTGCTCCGTCGGTTGATTATATGATTGTGAAGATTCCTCGTTGGGACCTCACCAAATTTGCAGGTGTGGATCGCGAAATCGGTTCTTCAATGAAGTCGGTAGGCGAAATCATGTCGATAGGTAAGTCATTCGAAGAAATCATTCAAAAAGGTCTTCGCATGATAGGTCAAGGCATGCACGGTTTTGTAGGAAACCGCGACATCGAATTTGACGACCTCGACCATGCTTTGTCGCACCCAACCGACTTGCGTATTTTTGCAATAGCTCAAGCCCTTGAACAAGGATATACTGTAGAACGTATTGAAGAATTGACAAAAATCGACCCATGGTTCTTGTCACGCCTCAAAAATATCGTCGACTACACTAAGGTACTTGGCACTTATGAAAAGATTGAGGAGCTTCCAGCCGAAGTGCTTGCAGAAGCAAAACGCCTCGGATTTAGCGACTTTCAAATCGCTCGTTATGTAGAAAATCCAAACTCTACCTACGAAGCCGATGTGTTGCGCGTGCGTGAACATCGTAAAAACCTCAATGTAACTCCTAAAGTGTGTCGCATCAACACTGTCGCTTCGGAATATCCCGAATTGACTAACTACCTATATGTAACATACGGTGCCGATGCTCACCAAATTCCTTACGATTATAACTCAGGCAAAAATATAGTGGTACTCGGCTCGGGTGCTTATCGCATCGGTAGCTCGGTAGAGTTTGACTGGTGTTCGGTTAACGCTGTGAACACTTGTCGTAAACTCGGTTATAAATCAATCATGATTAACTATAACCCCGAAACCGTTTCGACCGACTATGACATGTGCGACCGTCTCTACTTCGACGAGTTGAGCTTCGAACGTGTGCTCGACGTTATCGACCTCGAAACACCACGCGGCGTTATCGTGTCGGTAGGTGGTCAAATTCCTAACAACCTTGCGATGAAACTTTATCGTCGCCATGTGCCTGTGCTTGGCACATCGCCCATCTGCATCGACCGTGCCGAAAACCGTCACAAATTCTCGGCTATGCTCGATAACCTCGGCATCGACCAACCACGTTGGAAAGAGTTGACCAGCTTCGATGAAATCGACCAATTTGTAGCCGAAGTGGGCTTCCCAGTATTGATTCGCCCAAGTTATGTGCTTTCGGGTGCGGCAATGAACGTGTGCTACGACTATGAGTCAATGCACCAATTCCTCGGAGCTGCAGCTAAAGTGTCGAAAGAATTCCCTGTTGTGGTGACCGAATTCCTTCAAAACGCCAAAGAAATCGAATTTGACGCAGTGGCACGCAATGGCGAAGTTATCGAATATGCAATCTCTGAGCACATCGAGTTTGCCGGCGTTCACTCAGGCGACGCCACTCTCGTGTTCCCTGCTCAAAAGATATATATGGAAACAGCACGTCGCATCAAACGCATCAGTAAGAAGATTGCGAAAGAACTCAACATCTCAGGTCCTTTCAATATCCAATACCTTGCTAAAAACAATGATGTGAAAGTTATCGAATGTAACTTGCGTGCATCACGTAGTTTCCCATTTGTTTCAAAAATCCTCAAACGCAACTTTATCGAGACTGCAACTCGCATCATGCTTAATGAACCTGTAGAAAAAGCCGATACTTCAACATTCGATATCGACTACATCGGCATCAAGGCATCGCAATTCTCGTTTGCTCGTCTCCACAAAGCCGACCCTGTGCTTGGCGTAGATATGTCGTCGACAGGTGAAGTAGGTTGCTTGGGCGCTGACTTCGACGAAGCATTGTTGAACGCAATGATTTCGGTTGGTCATCGTGTGCCAAGCAAAGATAAAGCGGTGCTCGTGTCATCGGGCGACGTGCGTGGTAAAGTGGATATGCTCGACTGCTGTCAAATGCTCGACGAAGCAGGCTACAAACTTTATGCAACCGAAGGAACAGCCAAATTCCTCGAATCAAACGGCGTGAAAGTTTCTCCTGTTTGTTGGCCCGATGAAGAGGGTGAAAATATCCTCGACCTCATTGCCAACCACCACATTGATATGGTAATTAACATTCCTAAGAACCATAGCAAACGTGAGTTGACCAACGGCTATCGCATTCGTCGCTCGGCAATCGACCACAACATTCCATTGTTGACCAACGCCCGCCTTGCCGCCGCATATATCCGTGCCTTCATCAACAAACCAATCGAAGACATCAACATTGCCCCCTGGAGCGAATATTAATAAAACTCAAATAAAATTATAAAATCACTATTGGCATTCATGTCAATAGTGATTTTTATTATTAAATAATGGTTTAATTAAGAGATGTTTTATATATTTGTAGTATCTAAATGTTTTAAGTTTATGAAAGGAAAAAAGAAACTAATATTGTCAGTTATTGCGACTATCATTGTTTCGTCATGTGGAAATAGTGGAGTAAATGAAAAAGAAAGTAATGGTGCATCTGGTTCAGATTATGAAATTTTCCATGATGTGAACAATGACGAAATGGTATATGTTAAAGGAGGAACTTATAAGATGGGAGAAGTCCCTAACCAAAGAGATGGTATAGAAGTTACATTAGATGATTTTTATATCGGCAAATATGAAGTGACACAAGGTTTATGGGAATATGTAATGAGCTATTCCGGTCCAGTATCTGATGGTTCAATAATAAGTGCGCATCCAGATGTATGGTTGGGACCTAAGCCGTCATTTGATTTTGGAAGTGGTGAAGGAGAAAGCTATCCAATTTATGGAGTAACTTATAATGAAATTGTTTCAGTTTTTATTCCTCGATTAAATAATATAACTGGAAAGTCATATAGATTGCCAACTGAAGCGGAGTGGGAATATGCTGCAAGAGGTGGAGCTCAAAGCAAAGGTTATGTATATAGTGGTAGTAATAATGTCGCGGAGGTGGCGAATTATTATAATCCTTATAAAGATAATACAAGAACAAATAATAATGATTGTAAAGCCTTGCCTGTGGGTTCGAAAATACCTAATGAATTGGGAATTTATGATATGTCAGGAAATATAAGTGAGTGGTGTAGTAATTGGCTTGGACGTTATTCTTCTCAACCACAAAAGAATCCCCAAGGTCCGGATAAGGGGTCTGATCGAGTTATTCGTGGAGGCAATTGTTATGGAGATGCTAAAGAATGCATGGTTTCATATGTAGGTGCAAATAGCCCTGAAACAGATGCAAGTGGTTTAGGCTTTAGATTGGCAGCCTCAATTCAATAAATTGATTCAATTCTATAGATGAAGTGAAGGGTGGATTGTGTTTTGTAGAGGGGGTGGTTTTGTTGGGGTGTGGTGAAAATAATTTTGTTATGTTGCATTAAATTTTGTAACTTTGTGGCTCATATCATAAAAAATACTGAAAATCTATGTTAAAGATTGTTTCTTATTTGTTTGCTCTTGCGGTAGTGGTGTCGTTGGTGTCATGTGGCGGAGGAGCCGGAAATGGAAAAGATGTAAGCTCTTATTCAACTAAAATAGCAAAATATGCTGGAGCAAAGGACCTTAAATCGTTGCAATCATTGGGCGATACGATTATTGCTGATGAGACTTTAGGTGAAGATGTCGTAAAACAACTAAATGATACTACGGCTGAGATTTCATCGGCTGCATTGGCAGTGTCGGTTTCTCCCGAAAAAGCGGCTAACATCATTTTTGAATATGTTAAGTCGATGAAAAAAGAGGATAAGCCAATTTTGCGCGCTCGTGTTAAGTCATTGCTTAACTGGTATAGCGATATGAAGCAAGATGATAAGTCAAAGAAGTTTAGAGAGACTCTTGACTCATTGGCGTTGAGCCTCGATATTGATAAACAAGCACAATGCTATGTGATGGTTGCTACATCTCCTGCGTTTTTGGCCGGCATGGTCAAGGCTGAGGGTGGCGAAAATAAAGAGGAGTTAATTAAGGCCATTGAGAAGGCCTATTCAGATAATGAAGCCGAATTAACACAGTTCCGCAACGCACTTAAATAATTATAAGAATGTTTGCTTCGGATTATTTAGTAAAGTATATCAATACAGCAATCAGTAAGATTGCATATCCCGAGGAACCTAAGGGGTTGTATGAACCAATAAAGTATACACTCGAAGGGTCGGGTAAACGTTTACGTCCGTTATTGACTTTGGCCACATGTGATGCTCTTGGCGGAGATATTGATGCGGCAAAAAATCAGGCTATTGGTGTTGAAATGTTTCATAATTTCACTCTTTTGCATGATGATGTGATGGATAATGCCGACATGCGAAGAGGTAAAGCTACGGTGCATCGTCAATGGAACGAGTCGACAGCAATACTTTCGGGAGACGCAATGCTAACTCTCGCATCGCAATTTATGGCTATGGGTGATGGTACAAAAACGTGGGATGTATTGTCGCTATTTAACCAAACTGCGATGGAGGTGTATCAAGGTCAACAATATGATATGGATTTTGAACATCGTTATGACGTGAGTGTAGAGGAATATATAGAAATGATTCGTCTCAAGACAGCGGTGTTGCTTGGTTGCGCTTGTAAGTTGGGGGCAATTATGGCCGGAGCATATGACTCGGAACGAAATGCGTTTTATAAGTATGGCGTAAAATTAGGTTTGGCTTTTCAGTTGAAAGATGATTATCTTGATACATATGGTGACCCTGAAGTCTTTGGCAAAAATATTGGTGGAGACATTTTAAATGACAAAAAGACATGGTTGCTTATATCGGCATTGGCTGAGGATGATACTGAAACGGTGAAAACTCTCATTGGTGCGCAGGTTGAGCCCGAAGTTAAGATTGCTGAGATTAAGGCAGTGTATGATAGGTTAGACTTGGGTAACCGTTGTCAGGCTTTGATGGAAAAATATGCTAAAGAGGCAGTTGATGCGCTAACTACGGTTGGCCTTAGTGATAAGGATTTAGACTTTTTCCGTCAAATGGCTCAAGATGCCATTGCGCGAACACACTAAGATGGTTTATATATGCTTATAGATACTCATACACATCTATATTTAGATGAATTTCAACCATCGCCTCAAGAGGCGGTGGTTCGTGCCATAGAGGCAGGGGTGGAAAAGATGATTTTCCCAAATGTGGATTTGACCACAATAAACCCAATGAAAGAGTTGCATGGGATGTTTCAGCATAATACATTCATGGCTATGGGTTTGCATCCAACAGAGGTGAAAGAAACGTGGGAAGCTGATTTGAGAAAAGTGTATGATGAGTTTGAAGCGAATAACGATAAGTATATTGCAATTGGCGAGATAGGTATAGATTTGTATTGGGACAAAACTTATCGCCATGAACAGATGATTGTGTTGCAACGCCAATTTGAGTGGGCAGTAAGCAGTAATCTGCCAGTTATTATTCATTGTCGAGAAGGACTTGATGAAATTCTTGAAGTGTTGGATTCTATGAGCCAAATGCCTAGAGGGGTATTTCACAGTTTTGGTGGAACGGTTGAGGATGTAGAACGAATACGTCGTAGGGGTGATTTTTATTTTGGAATAAACGGAATAGTTACGTTTAAAAATTCGAAATTGCGCGAAGTTCTCCCTACGATTGGAGTTGAACGCATATTACTCGAAACAGATGCTCCATATCTTGCTCCGGTGCCACATAGAGGCAAGCGCAACGAGAGTGCTTATATTATTCATACAGCTGCTCACATTGCGCAACACCTTTCGCTCTCAGTAGAGCAAGTGGCTCAGTCGACCTCGAATAATGCTCAATCATTATTCGGGATATAAGCGAGTTTTTATATAGGATTGTTTATCACTATGTAAAGATTGAGGTATGTGGCTAGTGCAAGCCATATTAAGTAAGGGATAAATAATAGAGAGGCGAAGCGGTTTATGCGGTAGCAGGTTAAGGTGTAGAATATAACCGTCAGGTCTAATAATGCAATGTCAATCAATCCGCTTAAAGGGTCTTGGAGATAGAAGAATAGTATGCTCCATGCAAAGTTGAAAATCAACTGAAGGAAGAATAGCCATCCTAGTCCGGTGTCGAGCATTGTCTGCTTGTTCCACACTAAGCCTATCGATATGCCACTACAAAGATAAATAATTCCCCACGCAATAGGAAATGCTTCATTGGGAGGAGTTAGTGCCGATTTTTCAAGGGTGGGATACCAAGTTGCTAATGAATGAGCTTGGAATATTTGGGCCGAATAGCCAATCCCAAAACATATAGCTATAGCCACAAAGATGTAAATGATACGTTTCATAACTCAGTAAGTTTAGATGTTTTATTTATATAACATTAAAACATATTGAGTTGTTTTCAGTAAAAAAAATAAAAGTGGCAATTTCCATTTGTTGGAAATTGCCACTTTTATTATGTAGTATTTAAATATTAGCCTTTGATAGCAGCTACACCGGGAAGAACTTTGCCTTCGATGGCTTCAAGGAGTGCGCCACCACCGGTTGATACATAAGAAACTTTGTCGGCAAGGCCAAATTTGTTGACACAAGCTACAGAGTCACCACCACCAACGAGTGAGAATGCACCGTTTTCAGTTGCTTCAACGATTGCTTCAGCAATTGCTTTAGAACCACCTGCAAAGTTGTCAAATTCGAATACACCTGCAGGACCGTTCCAAAGAATAGTTTTTGCAGTGCGGATAACGTTAGCGAAAGATTCGCGAGTTGCAGGACCGGCATCCATACCTTCCCAACCTTCAGGGATATCCATTGCAGATACAACTTGTGTATTGGCGTCGTTGCTAAATTTATCTCCGGCGATGCAATCAGTACCAAGAACGAGGTTTACACCTTTTTCTTGAGCTTTCTTCATGATGTCGAGAGCCAAGTCGAGTTTGTCGTCTTCACAGATAGAAAGACCGATTTTACCACCTTGTGCTTTAGCAAATGTATATGTCATACCTCCACAAAGAATCAAGTTGTCAACTTTATCCATGAGGTTTTCGATGATGCCTATTTTAGTTGAAACTTTAGAACCACCCATAATAGCTGTGAATGGACGTTTGATGTCGCTAAGGATGTTGTCAACAGCCTTAACTTCTTTTTCCATCAAATAACCGAGCATTTTATTGTCAGCATCAAAGTAGTCGGCAACAACAGCAGTAGAAGCGTGTTTGCGGTGAGCTGTACCAAATGCATCGTTTACGTAGCAATCAGCATAGCTTGCAAGAGTTTTTGCGAAAGCTTTTTGACTTTCTTTCATCTCTTTCTTAGCTGTTTCATATGCTGGATCTTCTTTGTCGATTCCTACTGGTTTGCCTTCTTCTTCGGGATAGAAACGAAGGTTTTCAAGCAAAAGCACTTCGCCAGGTTGTAACGCAGCAGCTGCGTCAGCGGCTTTAGCGCAATCTTCAGCAAATTTCACTTCACGACCAAGTGCTGCACCAACAGCTTCTTTGATTTGAGCAAGAGAGAATTTAGGATTAACTTTTCCTTTTGGTTTGCCCATGTGTGACATGATGATTAAGCTACCACCTTCCTCGAGGATTTTTTTGAGGGTAGGAAGTGCTCCACGAATACGAGTGTCATCAGTAATGTTGCCATTTTCATCGAGGGGTACATTGAAGTCCACTCTCACGATTGCCTTTTTGCCGGCAAATTTGTAATTGTCGATAGTCATTTTCGTTTGAAAATTTAATTAATTATAACGTTATAATAAGTTTCAATAATTTAGAATGCAAATTTACATTATTTTTTTTAAATAGAGCAGGTTTATGCTCTAAATGATGTTATGAACTTTAAGCAACTCGCTCATTTGTGATACAAGTTTAGCTGACTCTTTAGCCGCCGCTTCGGCAAAATCTTCGCCATTAGATGCATAGATTATGCCGCGTGAAGAGTTTACAAGTAATCCGCAATCTTCAATCATGCCATATTTAGCAACCTCTTCAAGGCTGCCACCTTGTGCGCCAACACCGGGAACAAGAAGGAAGCTATTAGGCGATACTTTGCGGATGTCTTGGAACATAGCTCCTTGAGTAGCTCCTACCACATACATCATTTCGTCGCTTGATGCCCAACGAGCAGATGTTTCTAATACATGCTCAAATAGGCGTTTGCCTTCTTTGTCTTCGATTAATTGGAAGTCATGGCTACCTTTGTTAGAAGTCAAAGCGAGGAGAATAACCCATTTGCCCTCATATCCGAGGAATGGAGTGACGCTGTCTTCGCCCATATAAGGAGCTACTGTGATAGCATCAACATCGAGATGCTCAAAGAAACTGCGTGCATATAGTTGTGAAGTGTTGCCAATATCGCCACGTTTAGCATCGGCAATGATAAATTGATCGGGATATTTTTCCTTTATATATTTTACTGTTTCTTCAAGAGCAATCCAACCTTCAACACCAAGGCTTTCGTAAAAAGCGAGATTTGGTTTGTAGGC
This sequence comes from Muribaculaceae bacterium, assembly GCA_045576735.1. GTDB lineage: Bacteria > Bacteroidota > Bacteroidia > Bacteroidales > Muribaculaceae > RGIG4079. The sequence continues at coordinate 79,928 of JAZNGZ010000055.1, read as the reverse complement.
AACTGCATATTGAGCTGTTGCATCGATAATGGCTTTGTTAAAAGCTAATAATGGATTTTCTTCACTTAGAAGATGTTGAGGGATTTTTTTGATGTCGGGGTCGAGGCCTACGCATAGGAATGAACCTTTGCGGCGGATATTTTCAACTAATTCACTTCTTTTCATTGTAATATGGTTTTAAAGTTCGCTTTCTTTCAATTTTTCGGCATTCTCAGCAATGATGAGTTGATCAATACAATCTTGTATGTCTCCGTCGACAAATGCTTGTAAGTTGTAAATGGTGTAATTGATGCGGTGGTCAGTAATACGTCCTTGAGGATAATTATAGGTGCGTATTTTTGCAGAACGGTCACCTGTTGATACCATTGTTTTGCGTCGAGAAGCTATGTCATCGATATATTTTTGATGCTCTTTGTCATAGATGAATGTGCGAAGACGACTTAATGCACGCTCCTTATTTTTGGGTTGGTCGCGAGTTTCGGTACATTCAATTAATATTTCTTCGGTTTCACCGGTATTTGGGTTTTTCCAAAGATAGCGGAGGCGTACACCCGATTCCACCTTGTTTACATTTTGTCCACCGGCCCCACCGCTTCGGAATGTGTCCCATTTTATTTCGCCTTCGTTGATTTCTACATCAAAGGCCTCTGCTTCGGGCAGTACGGCAACAGTTGCTGCTGAAGTATGAACACGTCCTTGAGTCTCAGTAGCCGGAACACGTTGCACGCGGTGAACACCACTTTCATATTTTAGTGTGCCATATACGCCTTCTCCACTCACTGCCATTACGATTTCTTTAAAGCCACCGGCTGCGCCTTCGCTGAAACTTGTTATGGCGACATTCCAACCTTTTGATTCGCAATATTTGCTATACATTTTGAATAGGTCTCCGGCAAAAATAGCGGCTTCGTCACCTCCGGTTCCTCCACGAATTTCAAGAATAGCATTTTTGCCGTCTTCGGGGTCGGCCGGGATGAGAAGAAGTTTAATTTCTTCTTCTAGGACAGGAATTTCGGCATTGGCACTATCGAGTTCCTCTTTAGCCATCGCGCGCATTTCTTCATCGTTTTCAGTGTCAAGAATTTCGCGAGCCTCTTGAATATTTCCAAGTAAAGTTCTATAACGGCGAGTAGCTCCGGTTAGTTTTTCAAGGTCTTTGTATTCTTTAGTGAGTCGCACATAACGTTTCATGTCGGCAATGACAGAAGGGTCTGTTATAAGTGTACTCACTTCATCAAAGCGAGCCTCAATGCCATCAAGTCGAGATAATAATGATGAATCAGCCATTGTTAATTATATTTTCCACAAAGTTACAAAATATAATCGAGATACTAAAACAATCTTAGTGTGCTACATGCACATAATATTTCAAGATGGTTCAAAAAAATGTAGAAGTGTAAAATAATAATAAAAAAGCAAGGTTAGTATAATAAGAATATAGAAAACTCCGTATTCTTTAATGTATTTATAAATTATTGACCTTTAACAATGAAACGTTTATTTTTAACTATAATATGTTTGGTGTTGTTATCATGGATTAGCATGAGTGCAGCATTGACGTTGTCAAAAGAGTTAGAAGCAAAGGCTAATTCGGGCGATGCAAATTCCCAATATATTGTTTGTCACTGCTATATTGAAGGATTAGGCGTGGAGTGTGATTATGAAAAAGCATTTGAATGGTGTAAAAAGGCCGCAGAGCAAGGTCATAAAAATGCATTGACACAAATGGGATATTTCTATTTTAGTGGAAAGGGCGTGGCGCAAAATGATAAAGAGGCGTTTAAATATTTTCGTGAAGCGGCAAAAAAAGGATGTCCCGAGTCGCAATTTATGCTAGCTCGTTGTTTTAAAGACGGTAGAGGTACGTATAAAGATGACAAAAAAGCATTCCAATATTGTGAGAAATCAGCTAAACAAGATTATATGTTGGCTCAATGGTTTCTTGGAGAGTGTTATTATAGAGGTGAAGGTGTTGCCAAAGATGTGACCAAGGCTGAGATGTGGTTTAAAAAATCGGCAAATCAAGGGTTTATTCATGCCCAATTCTCATTGGGAATGTATTATAAAAAATGTCGCAACACTAAACAATATCAAGAATTAGCAAAAGAGTGGCTTAAAAAAGCTGCAGCACAAGGCCATAAAATGGCTGCAGCCGAATTGAAAAATATGTAAGCCATTAAAGGGGGTTAAAGAACTTGTTTAATATATTTAGCCGAAGGAGAATCACCCTTCGCAATTTCTTCAGGCGTTCCTGTTGCAATTATTGCTCCGCCGTTTTTACCTCCGCCTGGCCCCATGTCGACAATGTAGTCGGCACATTTGAGCACATCGAGATTATGTTCTATAACTAACACGGTATTTCCCTTGTCGACAAGTCGGTTCAATACTCCTAACAAGGTATTGATGTCTTCAAAGTGTAGTCCTGTAGTAGGCTCGTCAAGAATAAACAATGTTTTGCCGGTATCTCGTTTTGATAATTCGGTAGCTAGTTTAACTCGTTGATTTTCCCCGCCTGAAAGTGTCGATGACGGTTGCCCTAATTTTATATATCCAAGTCCAATATCTTGAAGCACTTTTATTTTATTAAGAATTGTAGGAATTCCCGAGAAAAACTCAACAGCTTGATTGATTGTCATGTCAAGGACATCGGCTATTGATTTGCCTTTAAATCTCACTTCAAGAGTTTCGCGATTGTATCTACGACCGCCACACACTTCGCATGGAACGAGTACATCGGGAAGGAAATTCATCTCGATTGTACGGTATCCATTTCCACTACATGCATCACATCTACCCCCCGATACGTTAAAAGAGAAACGTCCCGGTTTGTATCCTCTGATTTTTGCTTCGGGTAGATTTACAAATAAAGAACGAATATCGGAGAATACTCCGGTGTAAGTTGCCGGATTAGAACGTGGCGATTTTCCCAAAGGGGATTGGTCGACAGTGACAACTTTGTCGATATGTTCGAGACCTGCAATTTCTTTGTAGGGTAGAGGTGCTTGATTTGACCTATAGAATTTTTGGCTTAGAATTGGCTGTAATGTGGCATTTATCAGACTAGATTTGCCGCTACCCGAAACTCCGGCTACACATGTGAATGTGCCTAAAGGAAGCGTCAAAGACACATTTTTAAGGTTGTGCCCACTACATCCTTTGAGGACGAGTGTATTACCGTTACCCGTACGTCGCACTTTAGGGACTTTTATCTGCTTTTCCCCTGTTAAATATTGGGCAGTTAAAGTTGAGGTCTTTAACATTTCGGACGGAGTGCCTTGAAAAACCACTTGTCCGCCTTTACGTCCGGCCAATGGGCCAATATCGATAATGTAGTCGGCTTCAACCATCATATCTTGGTCGTGCTCTACAACAATTATCGAGTTGGAAGCATCGCGTAGACGCTTAAGAGAATTAATCAGTCGTTGATTGTCGCGTTGGTGCAACCCGATACTCGGTTCATCAAGAATATATAAAACATTGACAAGCTCTGATCCTAGCTGGGTTGCTAGACGAATGCGTTGACTCTCTCCGCCCGAGAGTGTCGCAGAATTGCGATTGAGAGAGAGATAGTCGAGACCCACGTCGACAAGAAACCGTAATCGGGTGCGAATTTCTTTTAATATTTCAGTAGCGATAATCGATTGTTGTGAAGATAGTAGCGTATCGGCTTTTTCAACCCATTCAAGTAGCTCCGATATATCGAGACGAGCAAGGTCGGCGATGTTTTTATCGCCAATGAAGAAATGTAATGCTTCGCGGTTAAGGCGGTTGCCATTACACTCAGGACATGTGGCTCGCGAGAAAAATTGTCCACTCCATTTTTGAGCAGCGGCACCGGCATCTTCACTCTGTTGAAGTTCGATGTATTTAATCAATCCTTCATAGGATTGAAAATAATTGGACAAACTCATGGTGTCGTTTTTTATCGCGAGTCGTTCGGGGGTGCCGTTGAGAATGTCGTTAATTGCTTCAGGAGGAAGGTCTTTGATAGGCGTTTTTATTGTGAACCCATATTTTTTACAAATTGCATCGATTTGCCAAAAAATCATAGAGTTTTTATATTTCCCTAATGGAATTATGCCACCTTCGTGAATGGAAATTGATTTGTCGGGGATAATTTTTTCTTGATCGACAAGGTTGACAAAGCCCAATCCTTTACAACATTGACAAGCCCCTTGGGGTGAGTTGAACGAGAAGTTGTGAGGAGCCGGTTCTTTATACGAAATGCCACTCACGGGGTCCATCAACATTTGACTATAATGATAAATTTTATCATCGTCAACATTATAAATCATTAATTGCTTTCCGCCCTGTTTGAGTGCGGTTGAAATGGTACCTCTTAATCGTGTGTCATATTTGCTCGATGCTTTAAGCCTATCGATGACCAATTCTATTGAATGGTTTTTATATCGGTCAACTTTCATGCCGAAAGTAATCTCTCTCAACTCTCCGTCAACCCTCACGGTTAAGTACCCTTTTTTGCGTAATTGCTCAAAAAGTTCCTTATAATGACCTTTGCGATTTTTTACAATGGGTGCGAGAATATAAATTTTTCGACCTTCAAATTTTTCGAGAATTAAATCTACTATTTTTTCTTCGGTATATTTAATCATGGGCTCGCCTGAGATATAGCTACGAGCTTGTCCCACACGTGCAAACAGTAAGCGAAGGAAATCATAGATTTCGGTAGTTGTGCCTATTGTGCTTCGTGGATTTTTGTTTACTGTCTTTTGCTCAATGGCAATGACCGGGCTTAATCCTGAAATATAGTCGACATCGGGACGTTCAAGAGCCCCCAACATATTGCGTGCATAGCTTGAAAAAGTTTCGATATATCGTCTTTGTCCTTCGGCAAATATAGTGTCAAATGCCAGCGACGATTTCCCACTTCCACTTAATCCGGTTATTACAGTGAGTTTGTTGTGTGGAATTGTTACGTCGATGTTTTTGAGGTTGTGCACGCGTGCACCGACAACCGTTAGGCTGTCGATGTATTCCTCATCGGTGGGTTGGTTGGAATTTGACATGTTTTATTGCAGATAATTATTTGCCTATCCAAGCAGGATTATATACGCTTTTCTTTTGAGAGGAACGATAAAGAGATTCTTTTTTCGGAACTTTTACTTTGTAAACTTTTCCCGATGCGTTTTTTAGGTATTTTGCTTGAATCCATGGGTTTTGTTCGCGCAATTGTGCGTATGTGATACCATGGCTTTTAGCCCAATTTGGCCAATCGGTAACGGCTGTTTTTACCTCCACAATGTCACATTCCACCGGCTGGTAAAGTTGGTCGGCTGTTACAAAGAACCCATATTCGCGAGGATTTTCTAAAATCATTTTATATGCGAGTATACGGAACATGTAACGAGATGTTTCAGATACTAGATGGAGATCAAATGCTGATTGAACTTGTTGTTTTGATAGCTCTGATGTGATGCGTCCTCCTCCGGCATTGTATGCACATGCTACCGACTCCCATTTGCCGTATTTTGCGTATAATTCTTTAAGGAATTTACAGGCTGCTACTGTGGATTTCTCAATATTTAATCGTTCGTCAACATAGTCGTTTATCTCAAGCCCATATGCGCGACCTGTTGCAGGGATAAATTGCCATAATCCGGCGGCTTTGGCCGGAGAATAAGCACGTATGTCGAGCATGCTTTCAGTACAAGCTAGATATAAAAAGTCGAGAGGTAAACCATTTTCCTTTAATATGGGAGCTAATATGGGGAAAAATCTATTGGCGCGTTTAAGAGTCAATAATGTGCTCCCGTGGGTGTATGATAATGACGTTAGTTCACGGTCGAGGCGTTCCCACATGTCAATGCGGTCAAGGTCAATCTTTTGATCGGCAAAAGTTACTGACTTGGGAACTTCTGGATTAAGAACTTTTGAGAAATCGTTAGATTCTTGTGCATATGATGCGAAAATAGCGAAAAAGGCTATTGCGCTTAAAAGAATTTTTTTCATATAATTATTCGGTGGGTGTTGTTGTAGTGCCTGAGACACCTTTGTATTTAATAATGTTTATATCTCCGCTTAGATTATATTTTTTGCCATCGGACCCAACGGCTTTTATTACATAATAGTATACTCCTGCGGGAACATACTTGCCGTTATGCTTGCCGTCCCATCCTTGAGATGGATCGGTAAGTTCTGCAACTTTTATGCCCCAACGATTGAAAATGTGGCATTCAAAAGAAATTAGAGATTTATAGCTTACTTTCCATTCGTCGTTTACACCTTCGGTGGCATCGGGAGAAAAAGCATTAGGACATTCAAGACGAGATTCACCAATGAACACTTCATAAGTGTCACTATAATAGTTGCATAACCCTGATGCGTTACTAGCTACAAATCTTACATATGTGGTACCATATTCACGGAATGTGTATGTTGTGATTGCATCGTTAATTCGCATGGTTATATTTTCAAATTCGGTATCATCCGACATTTGCCATTCTTGGAATATTGCGGCATCGGTGCAAATTGCTTTGAACTCGATTTCACAAGGAGCCGAGCCTCCGAGAGCGGTCTCGTCTTTCTGCTCATTGTCGTTTTCTCGCAATGTTTGTGTTGCACTTGTTTTTGCTTCTACGGCATTGGCTGTGAATCGTTCGCTTGTGATGGATGAAGACTCATTCCATTGTATGAGGTATTTGTCTCCACTCAATGTGAATTCGGTGTCGCAAAACGGAGCAGTTGTGCGTAATGTGCTATTAAGGTATGGAAAAGACTTCTCGGCAACAATCTGGTCATAACTTTCAGTAGATTCATTATATTGTAATGTATAATAGCTCAATTTGATGTCTCGGTCAAGTTCTTTAGCTTGCCCATTGATTGTATAGTATATAATGCGGTCGGCTTTACCGGTGAATATTAATTCTGTGATATCGCACTCTTGTTGAGCGGTAAATCCTAATGATGATAGTTGTAGCTGATGTAACGAATAATCAACAACCCAGCAGTAGTAACGATTGCTCCCTTCTTCAATTATATATCCCATGTCGCCACTTCCGGTGAGGTTTATGGTGTAATTCTTCCCGTTTTGTTTAACTCCGGTGACTTCTTGGGCATATCCTCCACCGAGATTGCTGTACTTATACCAAGTTACGGGTGAAGTTGTTGTGGCGGTATATGTCATTTGCACTCCATTTAGATTGTGGAGAACAAATATGTCTTTAAGACCAGTGGATGCTTCGGGCTTTTCTGTAATTGCTTTGTGGCTTGCCCCTGAAAAAGAGACGGCGGCATTGAGTGTGCCACACATCATTAAAGCGATAATTGAGATAATAATAGTTCTCATTGGTAGGCGTTTTGAATATTGCTACAAAATATTTAATCTTACAAAGATAGCATAATTAATTCACAATTCACAGCCAATAACATCAACTTTACAATTTTGCACAAAATTTCACATAAAACATCGCAATTATATAAAAAAAAGAGTGCCACATAATGCGGCACTCAATATGAGATTGATTTTGAACTTGTAATTAATAGTAATCTTCGTCAAATTCATATTCTGCATCACCAAGAGCAAGGATTGGAATGAATATGTAAGGAAGGAAAATTAATCCACATGCAAAACCTCCACCTTTGCCAAACGCATTAGCAAGATTAATAGAGAACAAGATTGAAATGACAATGTTGACTAATGGAATAAAACTACAAAGAATGAGCCAAGGAGACATTTTTGCAATTTTATACATTACAATTATATTCCAAATTGGGATTAAGAGTTCCCATCCATGACGCCCGGCTTTCTGGAAGAGTTTCCAATAACAAATAAAGAAAAATACGATAAAAGCAAGATAAACAATAGCAAATACTGCTAAACCTAAAGAATCTCCGTTCATAATATTTAATTGGGGTTAAAATTTAATAAATTGTTTATTTTTGCAAAGATACACTAAAATTACCCCCCCCCTAATGTTTAATAAATTTTAACCAAGTTTATTGTTTGGGTGTTTGTTATTAGCGAAAAACAAGTAATATGTTATTAATAATATTTTATTATTGATAAAAATGTTGTAAATTCGCAATGTTATAGCCTTTTCAAGTATTTTATAATATGAATAAATTGAAACAATGGTTGTCGCGTTTGTCGTTTCGCACTGGGATTATATTGGTGATAGCCTGTGTGATATGCTATATTGTTTCATTTGCTCAGATGCTTTTGCCTATAAGTGTGGCGGCAAAGGGGGTGTTGTGGATTGTGTTTTTTGGTTTGGCAAAAACATTTCAATATAGCGCACTTGCGGTGCTTGGTGCTGATGGTGTTAAACGCGTAAAATCATGGTGGATAAATAGAAAAATGAAAAATAAAAAATAAGAATATGAAGTTTAAATTGTCAATTTTATTGTGTCTTGTAGTTTTGAGTGCTGTCTTTGCCCAGTTGTCGAGGGCAGCTAATACTCGATTGTTGATACTTCGCCCAACAAGTACAGTTACACATCAATGGGAGTATATGCCTTCGGGAGAAATGGTGACTCAATCGGGCTTGAAAAATAAGCAATATCCATTGACAATGTTACCCGAAGAGAATTATATGCAATCAGAACTGATAAATATCGAAGGTTGTGATTTGGGTCTTAGTGTACGTTATTATGTGGCATCAGAAAATACTCATCCAATTAAAATTGAACTTGTTGATGAGAATGATAATGTTATATATTCTTATGTAAATGAAGATTCTCAACTAAATGAGCCAACTATGACTATGGGAGAAGTGGCTCAAATAGGAGTTCTTGAGGGAGCAAAAAAAGCTAGAATTAGAGTGTCGTTGTCCGATGCTTATAGCGCTGATGAGGCGATTTATATTGATGAATTGGAATTATATTCCAAAAATGGAGCGGGTATTGAATCTTCAATATCGTCATCGGTAGGTGTTAATGTCAATGGACATTGTTTGGTGGTAAGTAGTGATAAAAATGTATTTGTTGAAATATATACTTTAAGCGGGTCGCTAATAAAAAATAATGCGATTTGCGTGGGTACAAATCGCATTGAATTGTCATCGGGTTTTTATTTTGTAAAACTTGGTGATGAGTGCTATAAAGTCGCGATTCCTTAATCGAGAAATCGAGAGGTTAAGCCTGAGTAGGCGTCTATGCGACGGTCGCGCAGAAATGGCCACCAACGACGCACGTTTTCGGAACGCGTCATGTCTATGTCTATTACGGCAGTGATTTCAGAGTCGGTAGGGGAGTTAAATAAGAATTCTCCTTGAGGCCCTGCAACAAAACTGCTTCCCCAAAATTGTATTCCGTTTGTGCATCCCGAGGGGTCGGGTTCATGCCCAACGCGATTAACCGATACAACCGGTAGCCCATTTGCTACAGCATGTGCGCGTTGAATTGTTATCCATGCTTCGCGTTGGCGCGATTGTTCATCGGGGGTGTCGCTGCTTTCCCATCCAATTGCTGTGGGATAAATCAAAATTTCAGCACCACGAAGAGCCATTAAGCGAGCGGCTTCGGGATACCATTGGTCCCAACATACCAAAACACCAAGTCGACCAACTGATGTGTTGATTGGTTCAAATCCTAAATCACCCGGGGTGAAATAGAATTTTTCATAATAGGCCGGGTCATCGGGAATGTGCATTTTGCGGTATTTGCCTGCGATAGAACCATCTTTTTCAAAAACGACAGCGGTGTTATGATATAATCCGGGAGCTCTTCGTTCAAATAATGATGTTACAATTACAACGTTGAGTTCTTTGGCGAGGGTAGAATAAAAATCGGTTGTTTCCGAAGGTATTGCAACTGCAAAGTCGCAATTATCGGTTGCTTCAACTTGGCAAAAGTATAGAGAATCGTGAAGCTCTTGGTTCACAATTAGTTCTGCGCCATTTGCAGCGAGTTCTTTAATTTTTTGTGCTATTCGGTTGCGATTGTCGGTGATGTCGGCAGTGTTGTGTTGCTGGATTATCCCGGTGCGTAATATGCGATTGCTCATATTGTTATAAAATTTCTTTAGGTAGTTGCATTGTAACGCAGTGAAGCGAGCCATGTTGCTTTATCAATGCGTTGCAATCAACAGTTATTATTTTGTGATTTGGAAATGCCTTTTGCATTAATTCGACCGCTAACGGATCGTTTTCGGGTTGATTGTAAATAGGTAGAATGACACTTTTCTTCATTATGAGGAAGTTGGCATATGTGGCAGGTAGCCTCATGCCGTCTTCATCATAAATAGGGTGGGGTAAAGGTAATTCTATGAGGTTAAACGGCTCGTTGTCGATAGAGGTGAAGTTTTCGAGTTGATGTTTCATCGATAGAAGTGCGTCGTAATGAATGTCGGAAGTATTAGATGTTCCTACATAAACGATAGTATTGTTTGGAGCAATTCGAGCTAAGGTATCGATGTGGCTATCGGTGTCATCACCTTCAAGAAACCCATAGTCGAGCCATAATATCTTTTTGAGTCCAAATGTAGCTGATAATTGTTTTTCGATTTCAATTTTTGATAAATCACCATTGCGATTGGGCGATAAAAGGCATTCCGATGTTGTTAGTAATAGACCTTTTCCATCGCTTTCGACTGCACCACCTTCAAGGGTGAACCCCATACAATTATTATATAGTCCTTTGATGATTCCTTTATTTATTAATTCGCGAGTAATGAGATTGTCTTTACATGCCGCAAACTTTAGTCCCCAGCCATTAAATTGAAAATCGTTGAGTATAAAATTCCCTTCAGAATTGATGGTTGTGATTACACCGAAATCTCTCGCCCAAGTATCGTTAGTATCAATTTCGACATATGTTATGAGAGTTTGATCATATTCTTTTAATAATTGCTGTGGAATAGATGTGTCAGGAGCCACAATAATCACATTGGTCTCTTGAATTATAGCCTTTACTATGTTAATATAGCAATTGGTAACTTCTTCAAGCATGTAATTCCAATCGCTTTCAACATGTGGCCATGAAAGCAATATAGCTCCGGTTGATTCCCATTCGGCAGGAAATCGAAGATTTCTGTGTTGCATATTTATTCGTCGAAGTCGTTAAGTGATTCCCACACTGAGTCTTGATTGCGTTTATATTCTTCGCAATAGTCCAAGAAGCCTTTCTTTTCACTACTTCCAACGACATGACACCATTCTTCGTATTCGTCTCGAAGTGTCTCGTCTTCGACTATCATTTTTTTAAATTCATTTTCAGCAATATCAATGCTTCCATATTGCTTTAATAATGAATTAAAAACTTGGGTTATATCATTCATCATGTTCTGAACGTTTTTTGTTGTGAGTATAGTGCAACGATAATTAATAATACTTCAAAAATAATACTAAAATTCTAATTTACAAAATATCTACAGATAATGTAAGAGTGTTTAACGAGTAAGTTTGACTTAAATAACAAATGAACAATAAAATTTACTTGAATTTAGATATTTTTGCTTGCATGTGCAAGATGTTTGCTCATGCAAGTGGCTATATTTGCAGTGTAATTAAAACAAATAGATTATTAACCACAAAAAATATAACTGCAATGAAAACTTTAAATGACTCTATCGTGATTACTCCTCATGTAATTAACACCATTAATTCTCTTCCTGAAGAAGAAAGGGTGGCAGTGGCAAGTGCTTTTATCAGCGAAATGATTATGGGTGTGAATCCGGAGGATGGACTTACCCCATTGCAAACAATGCTCTATTCAGTGATTAGATTTTACATTCAACAAGATAGTGTTAAGTATAAACAGTCACATGTGCAAGCGCAGATGGCGGTGTAAACACACAATCCTCTATTATATAGCCAACGATGGCGGGAAGTTGTTGAAATTTCCCGCCATCATTTATAATAGGTCTATTTTAGCGTTTTTATAACAATGAAACAGAACGGCTGATGAATGAATTAAGAGCCTCTCCTTTGAGTAACCCATTGCCGAGTAGGGCAAGGTCGATAAGTTGTTTTACCACAGGTTGAGTGGCTGCATATTCCGATGTTATTTTGCTTTCATCATCGCGTAAAACTTTTACGGCATCTTCTAGTGCTGAAATGGTTGCATTGTCTTCATCGCTTAATGATTTGTCTTTGTTTGTATCGCGTATTGCTGTGATTTTAGCGTTGTTTTCGTCGATTGATTGCGTAATAGGCGATAATTTTGACGCAATTTCTGCATCGGCATTTTTGCGGATTTTGGCGATGAGTGGATGCTCAGTGTTGATGATGATATTGTAGCTATCGGGCATTTCGCCATAGAAATCCATCCCGGGTTGGAATGCTGCCATTTCTTTCATGCGACGCATATACTCGTTTTGTGTTATTACGATAGGAGCATCATTCTCACTCATAGCTTCAAATGTTACTAAGAAGTTTGCTTTTTCGATTGTAGGAAGTTGAGAGTTAAACATTCCTGTTAACATGTTGCGTTGTGCAGTTGTGAGCAATACCTCTTTTTTGTTTTCTTTGCGAATGAGGTTGTCTATTACATCGCTGTCAACACGTACAAATTGAGATTTTTCAATTTGTTGTTCTAATAAACCGATAAAATGGTTGTCGAGTTGACCATCCATTAACAATACATTATATCCTTTTTGAGTTGCGGCATTGATATAAGTGTATTGCTCAACTTCATCGGTAGTGTATAGATGGATGAGATTTCCATCTTTATCGGTTTGTGATGCTTCGATAAGTTGTTTATACTCTTCAAGAGTGTAATATTTGCCGTCGGTGTCTTTTAACAATGTGAACTTTTTGCCTGCATCGCGGAATTTTTCATTGCTAAGCATACCGTATTCAATGAAAATCTTGATGTCATCCCATTTCTTTTCATATTCGGTACGGTCGGATTTAAAGATTTCCTCAAGTCGTGATGATACTTTCTTAGTGATATATGTAGATATTTTTTTAACAGCAGCATCACTTTGAAGATATGAACGTGAAACATTAAGAGGTATATCGGGAGAGTCGATAACTCCTTGTAGTAGCATTAAAAATTCAGGGACTACACCTTCAACGGAGTCGGTAACAAAAACTTGGTTGCAATATAATTGAATGCGATTTTTGTTAATATCGAAGTTGTTTTTTATTTTAGGGAAATATAAAATCCCGGTTAGGGTGAAAGGATAATCAACATTTAAGTGTATCCAGAATAGAGGGTCGTCTTGCCCTGGGTATAGCTCATGATAGAAGTTAAGATAGTCCTCATCTTTTAGTTCCGATGGTTTTTTCATCCAAGCGGGCGCTGTTTCGTTGATTATTTTATCTTTATCGGTATCGACATATTTACCATCTTTCCATTCTTGTTCTTTGCCCGATATTACAGGGATTGGAAGGAAACGACAGTATTTTTTTAATAGAGTGTCGATGCGTGCTTGTTCGAGGAAATCTTTGTTCTCATAGTCAATGTATAAAATGATGTCAGTACCGCGTGAGGTTTTATCTATTTCGGTCATTGAGTATTCAGGCGAACCGTCGCATTCCCATTTTACAGCTTTAGCACCATCTTTGTATGATAAAGAGTGTATTTCAACTTTTTTTGCAACCATAAAAGCAGAGTAGAAACCTAGACCGAAGTGCCCAATGATTGAATTGGCATTCTCTTTATATTTTTCAAGAAATTCTTCGGCTCCTGAGAATGCAATTTGGTTAATGTATTTATCAATATCTTCGGCAGTCATACCTATACCGCAGTCGCTGACAGTGAGAGTGCCTTTGTCTTTGTCAATCGAAACTTTTACGTTGAGTTCGCCAAGTTCACCTTTGTAGTCGCCACATGATGAGAGCGTTTTTAGCTTTTGTGTGGCATCAATAGCATTTGACACTAGTTCGCGAAGGAATATTTCGTGGTCGCTATAAAGAAACTTTTTAATGACAGGGAAAATGTTTTCGGTGGTTACACCTATATTACCTTTTTTCATGTTTAATATATTTATAAAGTTAATATCTAATTTGAAACATTGGTATATATAACAAAAAAAATGCCACAATGGTTATTGTGACATTTTTTCTGAGATATGCTGACAATTTTTACTCCATAGGGACATCGTTGTTTGTTGGATGTGTGATTGAAGTGGAAATTTTGTCATTATCTTTGTCGTAGTCGATGTTTATGGTGTCGCCCGGTATTATTGATTCGCTAATGATTAATTCAGCCAATTCATCTTCAAGATATTTTTGAATTGCACGTTTAAGAGGACGAGCGCCATATTGTGCGTCATAACCCTTTTCTGCGATAAATGTTTTGGCGTCTTCTGTGATGTTAAGTTTGAATCCTAATGTATCAACACGGCTTAGGAATCCGCTTAATTCGATGTCAATAATCTTGAATATTGCGTCTTTATCAAGTGCGTCAAACATTACGATGTCGTCAATACGATTTAAAAACTCGGGAGAGAAAGCTTTGTTGAGTGCTTTCTGCAACACTCCGTGGGTGTATTCTTTGTCGATAGTTTGTGTTTTGAATCCAACCCCCGACCCAAAATCTTTTAGCTGACGAGTCCCAATATTTGAAGTCATTATAATGATAGTGTTCTTAAAGTCAACTTTTCGGCCAAGGCTGTCGGTGAGTCTACCTTCGTCCATCACTTGCAATAAAATGTTGAACACATCGGGATGAGCTTTTTCAATTTCATCAAGAAGTACAACTGAATATGGGCGGCGGCGAACTTTTTCGGTCAACTGTCCTCCTTCTTCATACCCAACATATCCCGGAGGGGCTCCAACGAGACGTGATACAGTGAATTTTTCCATGAATTCACTCATGTCCACTCTAATAAGGGTGTCGGCTGAGTCAAATAAATATTCTGCGAGTTTTTTTGCCAAATGTGTTTTGCCAACACCAGTCGGACCAAGAAACATGAATGTCCCAATGGGTTTGTTCGGGTCTTTTAATCCAATGCGATTGCGTTGTATAGCCTTGACAATCTTCTCGATAGCCTGGTCTTGCCCGATGATTTCTTTTTTTAAGATTGGAGCCATTTCGAGAAGTCGTTTGCCTTCAGCTTGAGCAACTCGTTGAACCGGTACGCCGGTCATCATGGCAACAACTTCTGCTACCTTGTCTTCATCAACAGTTTCTCGTTCGCTATTTAGTTTCTCTTCCCATTTGCGTTTAGCTTCTTCGAGTTGATCTCTTAGCTTATGCTCTTTGTCGCGGAATGATGCTGCGCTTTCAAAATTTTGAGCTTGAGCAGCTTTAAGTTTGTTTTGGGCGGCTTCATTTATTGCTTCTTCGAGGTCTTCAATCTCTTTAGGAGCATTGATGTTTGTTATGTGAACTCTTGAGCCGGCTTCATCGAGCGCGTCTATAGCCTTGTCGGGGAAGTTGCGATCGCTCACATAACGTTGGGTGAGTTTTACACATGCGTCAAGGGCTTCGGGTGTGAAGTTGACATTGTGGTGATCCTCATATTTGTCTTTAATGTTGTTGAGGATTTGTAATGTTTCTTCGGGAGATGTGGGCTCAACCATCACTTTTTGGAAGCGACGTTCTAATGCTCCGTCTTTTTCGATGTTTTTGCGATACTCATCAAGGGTGGTTGCTCCGATGCATTGTATCTCGCCACGCGCGAGTGCGGGCTTTAGCATGTTTGCGGCATCCATGGTGCCTTGTGCGTTCCCGGCTCCCACTATGGTGTGTAACTCGTCGATAAACAATATAATGTCTTTGTTCTTTGAGAGTTCGTCAAGAATGGCTTTGATGCGTTCTTCAAATTGGCCACGATATTTAGTGCCGGCAACTATTGAAGCCATGTCGAGTGCAATAACCCTCTTGTCGAAAAGTAATCGAGATACTTTGCGTTGTGTAATTCTTAATGCCAATCCTTCAACAATAGCCGATTTGCCCACTCCGGGTTCTCCAATTAAAACGGGATTGTTTTTCTTTCTGCGACTAAGTATTTGAGCAATGCGTTCAATTTCAATTTCACGTCCTATAACAGGGTCGAGCCGACTTTCTTCAGCGGCACGTGTCATGTCAATGCCAAATTTGTCGAGCATAGGGGTGTCATTGCCTTTTTTAGGGTTTGATTTGCCCTGCTTAGAATGAGATTGTGTTTGTGAGGACTCTGAGTATTCATCGTTTGACGATAAATCGTCGTCAATTTCGTCGTCTTCGGCAAATCCTGCTCCAAATGAAGGGGATTGAGAAGCTATTTTTAATTGAGCATATAGGCTCTCGTAATTAATTCCAGCGTTGAAAAATCCTTTCATAAAATCCATGTTTTGTACTTCATTATTGTGGAATAAGGCCAATAATAGATGTTCCACATCAACAATGTTGCTTTTTAACATTCGCGCCTCAAGCGCACTTAGCTTAATTATCCTTTCAGTAAGGGAATTGGCAGTGATGTTGTCGGGGTTGAAATTGGTTGTATCTTTTTCGAAAATGTTGTTGTCAAGTGTATTTCTTAATTGATACACCGATGTGTCATCAGTGGTTACGACCATCAATTGAAACGGTTTTCCATCGACCTCTTCGGTAAGTGCTAGAAGAAGGTGTTCAGGCTTTATTTCGGGACTTCGGTGTCTAATTGCTTCGAGCCGGCTTTTTTCAAGCACTGATTTATATTTATCGGAAAATAGAATGTCCATAAATTTAAATTTGTCGCGGTTAAATTATTTATGTCTTGTTAGCTTAGGTGCAATTATTGTGCCAAAGATAACAACTGAAATTATAATAGAATTAAAAGTTAAATTAAAAAAACAAAACGGGGGGATAAATTTTCCTTCTTTGCTGATTTTTTTGTATCTTTGTATGATTATTTAAATGTATATTAAACCGAATGGGGCTCATTGGGGTCTAATAGGTAAAAACTGACTAATTAACATATCATTATAACAAAATGTTGGAACAAGATCGAATATTAAAGATCAATATCGAAAGCGAAATGAAGTCGGCATATATCGACTATTCGATGTCGGTTATTGTGTCGCGTGCGCTCCCTGATGTTAGAGATGGTTTGAAGCCAGTGCATCGAAGAGTGCTTTATGGAATGAATGAAATGGGTAATACCTCAGACCATCCTCACAAAAAGTCGGCAAACTGCGTGGGAGAGGTTATGGGTAAATATCACCCACATGGAGACTCATCTATTTATGGGACAGTGGTTAGATTGGCTCAGCCATGGGCTCTTCGTTATACACTAGTTGATGGTCATGGGAACTTTGGGTCGGTCGATGGCGATAGTGCAGCGGCAATGCGTTACACCGAGGTGCGCCTTGATCGTATAGGTGAAGAAATGCTTCAAGATATTGAAGCTGATACTGTGGATTTTCAACCCAACTATGATAACTCTCGTAAAGAACCAACAGTGTTGCCAACACGTTTTCCTAACTTATTGGTAAATGGTGCATCGGGTATTGCTGTGGGGATGGCTACCAATATGCCTCCTCATAACCTCACTGAATCAATTAATGCTTGTGTTGCGTTGGTTGATAATCCCGAATTGACTATTGCGGAGCTAATGCAATATATTAAGGCCCCCGACTTCCCAACCGGAGGTATTATATATGGATATAATGGGGTTAAGGATGCATTTGAAACAGGCCGTGGCCGAATTTTGATTAGAGCAAAAGCTGAAATTGAAAGTGATGCCAATCATGAAGATATTATCGTTACAGAGATTCCTTATAATGTAAACAAGGCTGAATTGATTAAGTACATAGCCGAACTTGTCAATGAGAAGAAAATAGAAGGAATTGCTGACTTGAACGATGAAAGTAACTACAAAGGTATGCGCATTGTTATACGTCTAAAGAGTGATGCAAATGCTAATGTGGTGCTTAATAAGTTGTATAAGATGACTCAAATGCAAGCGTCATTCAGTGTGAATAATGTGGCCTTGGTAAATGGTCGTCCAAAATTGTTGAATTTAAAGGAATTGTTGCAATCGTTTGTTGATCACCGTCATGAAGTGGTGATTCGTCGCACAAAATTCCAGTTGGGCAAAGCGCAAGAAAAAGCTCATATTTTACAAGGTTTGATTATCGCTTCTCAAAATATTGATGAAGTAATTCATATCATACGTTCGTCAGCCAACACTGAAGAAGCAAAAGCAAGATTGAGTGAACGCTTTGAATTGACCGATGCTCAAACTACTGCGATTGTGGAAATGCGTTTGAAACAACTCACCGGTCTTGAACAAGACAAACTTACTCAAGCATATGAAGAGTTGTTGCAACTTATTGCACATTTAGAAGAAATTCTTAATAATGACGTCGTTTGTCGTAATCTTATCAAAGAGGAATTAATAGAAATTCGTGATAAGTATGGAGATGAACGCCGTACTGAAATTGATTATACTGCAGGAGACTTCAATGCTGAAGATTTCTATGCCGACGATGAAATGATTATTACTATATCTCACTTAGGATATATTAAACGCACTGCTTTAACCGAATTCCGTGCGCAAAATCGTGGAGGAGTAGGTGCTAAAGGTAGTGATACTCGCGATGAAGACTTTATCGAATATATCTATCCGGCATCAATGCATAATTACATGTTGTTCTTTACGCAAAAGGGTAGATGCTATTGGTTGAAGGTGTATGACATTCCTGAAGGAACCAAAAATTCAAAAGGACGAGCTATTCAAAACTTGCTTAATATTGAGCCTGATGATGCTGTTAAAGCATTTATTCGCATAAAAGGTCTTGGAGATAGTGAGTTTGTTAATAGTCATAACCTCATTTTCTGCACTAAGAATGGTGTAATTAAGAAAACTAGATTAGAAGCTTATTCGCGTCCTCGTGCTAATGGTGTAAATGCCATTATCATTCGAGAAGACGACCAATTGTTGCAAGTTGAATTGACCGATGGTAATTCAGAAATACTTATTGCAAATCGCAATGGCCGTGCAATTCGCTTCCATGAAAGCAAAGTGCGCGAAATGGGACGTATGTCAACTGGAGTTCGAGGTATGACTCTTGATGGAGATGAAGATGAGGTTGTTGGAATGATTTGTATGAATGCCGATTCAGAAAATAATGTAATGGTTCTTTCTGAAAACGGCTATGGCAAACGCTCACTTCTTGAAGACTATCGTATCACAAATCGTGGTGGTAAAGGTGTTAAAACAATGAATGTCACCGATAAGACAGGAGCTCTTGTTGCGATTAAGAGTGTTAACGATGAAAATGACTTGGTGATCATTAATAAGTCGGGAATAACCCTTCGTATTCATGTAGCAGACTTCCGCGTGATGGGACGTGCTACGCAAGGTGTGAGGGTTATCAATCTCGAAAAGAGAAATGATTCTATTGCATCGGTATGCTGTGTTGATACTGACCCAGAGGAAGATGTTGAACAAATAGATGGCGAAGTTATTGAAAACTCAATCGAAGAAGGAAATGTTGAATCTCAAGAGGATAATCAACAAGAAAATCAAGAATAAATTAACTACTTAAATAATTAAAATTATGAAGAAATTTAGTATTTTAGGTTTATGCCTTTTTGCCGGATTATCAATGTCGGCACAAATGGATTTAATGAAAGATGTTGAGCGTACTGTTAAATCGGGTAATTTTAATTACTCTGAAATTAAACCTCAATTAGATCAAATTACCCAAAATGATGAAACAAAAAATAATGTAAAAGCTTGGATGATTGCAGGGAATGCTGCTTTTGCTAACTATGATGCATTGTTTTCAAAAATGCAAATAGGTCAAGATGTTGATGGTAAAGAGGCTGGTCAATCATTGATTGATGGTTACGATTATATGATTAAAGCATTGCCTCTTGATTCGATTGAAACAGATAAGAAAGGGAAAATAAAAGCCAAAGAATCAAAGAAAATTTTAAAGTCAATAGCAGAGAATCATCCATATTTTAATTACGCGGGGATTATGTTATGGGAGGCAAAAGATTATGCTGGAGCATATCGTGCATGGGATATTTATACAACCCTTCCAGATGATCCACGTATGGCTAGTGTTGGGTTGAAACATGCTGCCGATACAATTGTGTCTCAGATTGTATACAATAAAGCATTAGCCGCATGGCAAATTAACGAGTTGGATAAAGCATTGGAAGCTTTTGAGGATGCATATGCAAAAGGTTATGACAAGAAAGATTTGTTTGATTATGCTATCTCAGTTGCAACAATTGCTCAAAAAAATGATGTTGCTTTTTGGTATGCACAAAAGGCAGTAGAACGTTATGGTACCGAAAATCCTGATTATATTAGAATTATAATTTCTAGTTATGTTAATAATAAAAAATATGATGATGCTAAAGGTTTTATTCAAGGCTTAATCTCAAAAGAACCAAACAATGCATTGTATTATGTTATGCATGGCGACGTATTAAAAAACGAAGGAAATGTTGATGGTGCAACTGAGTTGTATAAAAAAGCTAAAGAATTAAACCCATCATTAGCTCTTGCATATTATTCTTTGGGTATGCTGTTGAATGAGAAGGCATCAGCGATATATGAAAGTACTACTGATGCGGATTATGCAACAGTTAGTCAAAATGTTATTCTTCCTCTTTTAAAAGAGGCATCTACAGAACTCAATAAGGCTTGCGAATTGGGGTTGACAGATGAAGAAGATTATGAGGCTAGACAAAAAATACAGTCGATACAGTATAATATAGACCAAATATTAGGAGTAAAATAAAATTTAATATTATATTGATGTATTAAATTTGTTTTGTTGTCGATTTTTGTAGGATAATAAAAAAATCAGCCATTTAGAATTGACTAAGTGGCTGATTTTATTGTTATTTGCATGAGATTGTTAAATCGTTATTTGGTTAGAAATAAAGCAAAGTTGATTGGATGTCAATCTTATCTAGATAAACTTGGTTTCATAAACTATCGCATAAGGTCTTTTTCTGAGATGTAGCCATTCATTACAGCATATATGCCTAGACCTGATACGCTTTTAATGCCTAGTTTTGTGGAAATGTTTTTGCGGTGGGTTAATACTGTGTTAATGCTGATAGATAGTTTGTCGGCTATTTCTTTATTGATGTGTCCCATTGCTATAAGGCGTAGCACTTCTATCTCTCGTTGACTTAATATCGAATCGTTGAAGTCGTTTGAGTTTTCTAATGAATATAGTATTGATGAGAACTGACTAGTTATTTTACTTTCGGAGCAGCATACATTTATTGTTAGAAAATCGGCAGAGTCTTGTTGTAGTATTATTATAGTTTTATTCCGTTTAGATATAAAAAAATCTTGGTTTTCAATATAGCATTGTGGTGTGGTTAGAAATATTGCATTTGGATATTCGTTAGCATTGTTCAATTCCATGGCTGAACTTATTTCAGCATGTATGTTGAAATGATTTAAAAGGATTTCTCGTAAACCTATTGCTTGTGCAGTGTCGTGCGTTATTATGTATGCTTCAATGGTCATTTGAGTTTTGCGATGTTGTTACAAATCAAATAGAGGATGCGGTTGCGAATGCGGTTGTTCTGTTTGATGTCTTTTTCAAGGGCAATTATTGATAGAATAACAGCATGGCATAGGTTTACTTCATATTGCCCTGTTAGATGAATGACAAACATATTTTTGAGATCGTTGATCTTATCTTCAATAATAGTACTATCTAATGGTTGCGTGATTAGGTCGCTATGTACATTATTTGTGTTGATTGATTCTATTGCAGGAAACCATAATGATGAGTCGTGTTCTATGATTCTTAGAATATCTTCTTTCAACTCTATGAAAAAGCGGTGCATTAATTCAAGGTTATTGTTGTTGCCACTATGAGAGATCAAGAGGTTGAAGTGCCGTTCAATATTGGGTAACATATAATGTGTATAATAACTATATGTTTGAGATATATAGTTAATGATGGTGTGAGCGTTGAATGATTTCAATATCTTTTCGGGAAAAAACTCTTCATTGAGGTATGTGTTAAGTATTACGATAAAAAAATCTATATCAAGATTTTTTTCGTTGCAGATAGTCTCAATGGTTTTGTCGCCAGTGCCAAGAGTAATCCCAAATCGGTTGATTAAAGCAATTGTCTCGGGGTGGGCGATAATTATTTCGCTTAATGTCTTTTTTTCTGAGATTATAACCATGAAGAATGAGAGTTGAAAATGAGTGTATGATTGTTGGTTATGATTGCATCCATTTTTATGTCATGTGGTTCGTTAGGAATTGTATCGAATAATTGAAAATCAAAGCAAATCCCAATTTTTATTGCATTACAATTGAGCAAAAAACGATCATAGTATCCTTTCCCTCTTCCCATTCTGTTGCCGTTTTTGTCAAAGGCAACACCTGGGATTATCGCTAAGTCTATTTTTGCGGGGTCAATAGTAGGTCCAATGGGCTCAAATGTATTATATGCACCAATCTCAATTTGTGAAGGAGCGTATCGAATAATGTCAAGGTTTGAGCCGTTGACCTTAGGTAGAAAGATATTTTTATTCTGATGCCAATCATTCAATTGGCATTTAGTGTCTAATTCATCAGGTAAAGAATAGTAAGTGAGAATATTCTGAGCATTGATAAAGCATTGCAATCCTTCGATTAGATTTTTAACCATTAAAGCTTCTTCTGCGCATTGAGATGAGCTAATATTTGTTTTAAGC
This sequence comes from Muribaculaceae bacterium, assembly GCA_045576735.1. GTDB lineage: Bacteria > Bacteroidota > Bacteroidia > Bacteroidales > Muribaculaceae > RGIG4079. Next base: position 57,416 of record JAZNGZ010000055.1, on the reverse strand, counting down.
TCTTTGATTTGCTTTCGGAGTGCTTGTTTTGAGGTCATTTCTTAAAATTAATCGTTATAGGATTTTTTGCATCGCCATTATTTAGATGGTAAATAGCTTTTTGTACAGCGTTGTCGTTCTTGTATGCTATCTCATAATAGGCTTGAGAACCGATGATGTCGCGGGCTATTAATGCTTTAATAGCTGTGAGAATTAAATCCTTTGAGGTGGTGTACTCAATTTGTTTTGGTGCAATCTTCTGACTTTGAGCATAGTTAACAAATTGGATTAGTAGCTCATCGTCGGAAGGAAGTTGTTTTATTACGTCAGTAGCAGTTTTGCATCTATTGAGAGTGCTTCGGTTTTTGTCACTATAGTCAAATGCGAATTTTTGGAATAATCCGGCATTGGTTACATTTATGTAATATTTGGTGATTTTTGAAGAGTCAGTTGGGACAAAAATGTCGGGAATAATTCCACCTCCGCCATATACGATGCGTCCATTTGTGGTGTGATATTCTAAGTCCTTATTGATTTTTATGCTATCGGCATTATATAGCTCTCCATGATTGTAACGGTCATAAATATCAGTATGGTATTTTTTGTCTCCGGCAGTATATTCTTTTTGAATGCTACGCCCCGAGGGTGTATGGTATTGGCCTATAGTTAGTCTAATCGCACTTTTGTCGTTAAGCACAAATTGATTTTGAATAAGGCCTTTGCCAAATGATCTTCGACCCATGATTAATCCTCTGTCATGGTCTTGTATGGCACCTGCAAAGATTTCGCTAGCACTGGCTGAGTATTCGTCAATCAAGACTACTATTTCTGAGTCTTGGAACACTCCGTGACCATCGCTTATGGTTGGTCTTTCTGATTGTCGAGTTATAGTGTTGACAATTGTACAGTTTTTGGGTAGGAATTCATTTGCCATGAGTGTTGCAGCGCTCATGTAACCGCCACCATTTCCTCGAAGGTCGATTATGAATTTGGTCGCACCATTGTTTTTTAGTTCTCTAAGTGCAGTGGAAAATTCTTCGAACGTTTTCCCTCCAAATTTGTCAACTTTGATAAATCCTATATGTGGGGCAATAATGTATGAGGCTATAACTGAATTAACGGGAATCTCTCCGCGAGTAATCTCAAAGGAGAGTGGTTGGGCTGAACTGCTACGTTTTATTCCTAGAGTTACTTTTGTGCCCTTTGGTCCTTTTAGTAGTGACATTACCTTTTCGTTGGTAATAGATATTCCTGCGACCTTTTCGCCGTCAACCGATATGATGCGGTCGCCGGCTAAAACGCCCATTTTTTCACATGGACCATTTGCAATTACTTCTAAAATGGTGATAGTGTCATTCATGATGTTGAATGATACACCTACTCCACTGAATGAACCCTCAAGCTCGTCGTTTGTAGCTTGTAGGTCTTTTGCTGGAATATATGTAGAGTGAGGGTCGAGTTGTGCAAGTATATCGGGGAGAGATTTTTCGATTATGCTATCGAAATTTACCGTGTCGAGATATTCTTTGTCGATAAGTTTTAGTACCTCCCCTAGCTTCCCCGGAGTATTTACTGATGAATTGGTTAGAATCTTGCCATGTCCTATCCATATGCCGAGAATTATTGATAATGCAATTATTAATGGAAGATAAAATCTTGAGTATGGCTTGTTTTGCATAATTAAAGTGGTGGTCCCGTGAGAAAGGTTATTTAATTGTGTCAATGTGGATACATTCTATATTTGCTCGCTTTAATAAATCTATACCATCTGTTATGCGATATAGCTCATTGAATACGACGCGTTTGATTCCGGCTTGTATAATGAGTTTTGCGCATTCTACACATGGAGAAGCTGTAACATAAAGTGTAGCATTATCGCTGCTATTGTTGCTTCGGGCGACTTTTGTAATAGCATTAGCTTCGGCATGAAGAACGTAAGGCTTAGTGGTTCCCGTTTCATCTTCGCATATATTTTCGAAGCCCGATGGGGTCCCGTTGTATCCGTCCGAAATAATCATTTGATCTTTGACTATTATTGCACCTACTTTGCGACGTTGGCAATATGAATTTTCAGCCCATATCGAGGCCATTCTTAAATAGCGTTTGTCAAGTATTTCTTGTTTGTTTTTGTCAGTAGTTTCCATTTTTATATATTAATGTGCAAAGATACTAACTTTTTGTTCATTGTGCAATAGAAATACTGGAGTAGAGATGCTAAGATTTGTGTGAAAATCTATTCTAAGTTAAAAATTACTATTTAATAATTGTGATGAAACATTAAAATCACACACGTGTAACAATAATGTGATAATTTATTATTTTTGTAATATATTGAAAAATAGAATAATACAAATTTGTAAAAAATAAAATAAGGTCATTTAACAAAAAATAACGCATAAAATATTTTGCAATTAAAATTTTTTGTATATTTGCAATGGGAAATATATTTAAAATTAAAAAGTATGAGTTCAAAAAAATTTCAATCAAAGTTGATGTCGTTGCAAAATAATTTATTGAATTTTGCTTATATCTTGACATCGAACAGGGATGATGCTTATGATTTGCTTCAAGACACAACCTTAAAAGCTCTAAACAACGAAGACAAGTATGTTGACAATGTCAATTTTAAAGGGTGGGTTTTTACGATTATGCGTAATATCTTTATTAACAACTATCGTAAAATTGTGAGGTCATCAACAATTATTGATCAAACAGAGGATTTATATCATTTAAATCTTTCGCAAGATTCAGGGTTTGAGACTCCCGAAGGGGCATATGCAGCAAGGGAGATTACTGATGTTATTAATTCGTTTCCCGATGATTATCGAATTCCGTTTTCCATGCATGTGGCAGGTTATAAATATAATGAAATAGCCGAGGAAATGAATTTGCCATTAGGCACGGTTAAGAGTCGAATATTTTTTGCTAGAAAAAAATTACAATCAATGTTGAAAGATTATAGATAATTGTGATTTTGTTTGAACTTATCTTTTAAATCTTGATATTATAGTGTAATAGAAGGATGTGATTGAGATTTGGCGGTGAATCAGTAAAATGACTCACCGCCTTTTTTGTTTGAACTTATTCTGATATTAACGTGTTTTACGTTTGTTAATCTATAAAAATGATTTATTATGAAATTAGTGGCTAAAATTTTTATTGCAATGACGGTGGGGCTGTTGTTGTCATCAGATGATGCAGAAGCATGCACACGAGTAGTGTACGTGGGTGATAATAATGAAATAGTTACCGGGCGTACACTTGATTGGAAAGAGCCTATAGGTACAAACCTTTATGTAATGCCTAGAGGAATGGAACGTGAGGGGTATGATGAAAGTAATACTATTAAATGGATCTCTAAGTATGGAAGTGTAGTGTCGGTTGGTTATGATGTTGGAGTAAATGAAGGAATGAATGAAAAGGGATTGGTGTGTAATTTGCTTTATTTGCCAGGTACTGTTTATTCGTTGCCTAATGATACTCGTCCATATATGTCAACTTCGGTATGGGCGCAATATGTTTTGGATAATTTTGCGACTACAAGTGAAGCTGTAGCGGAGTTGTCAAAGGATAAATTTCAAATTAATGCGCCATCGATGCCGGGAGGGAATGCAACGACGTTACATATGGCAATTTCAGATGCATCAGGAAATAGTGCAATAATTGAGTATATAAATGGGGTAATTTCTATTCATGAAGGAGCGGAATTTCAAGTCATGACAAATGCACCCACCTACGACAAACAATTGGCGATAAATGAGTATTGGAGTGAAATAGGAGGCTTAAAAATGCTTCCGGGGACAAATAAGAGTTCTGATCGGTTTGTGAGGGCTTCGTTTTATGTGAAAGCATTGCCAAAAAAACTTTCACATCAAATGGCTCTTGCCGGGGTCTTTGGAATAATTAATAATTGTTCAGTTCCGATGGGTATATCTACGCCCGACCAACCTGAAATATCTTCGACTCAATGGCGCTCAGTGTCGGATCAAAAGGATAAAGTGTACTATTTTGAGTCAACCCTTAGCCCGGCTATTATATGGGTTGATTTGTCGAAATGTGATTTGAGAAAGGGCGCATCTGTTCTTAAATTAGATTTAATAAATAATACTAAGACACTTGTTGGCGAAATGAATAGTATAATGGTGAAATCCAAGCCGTTTAAGCCAATGTTTCATGTTCCTGAAAATTTCAAATTATAGTCGTTTATCAATCAATTCTAAGAAGGTTGTGGGGATTAGCCTACAACCTTTTTAGTATAAATTATGTGAAATGTGCATTAAATAATAGTATAATGTTGTATATTTGTGGATATGGGAAAATTTTTGTTTGAAACAGAAGTTTATTCGGTGAAAGCAAATGCATATGCAAGGTCGGTGATGTTGATGATGCTTATGCGCTTTATTTGGATGCCGATATTGTTAATTTGTAGTTGTATTATACTTGCCATGACTATAAATTTCGCCTTTGTATATGTAGCATTGATGTTGTTGTTTATCCTTCTTCCCATGGTGTTGATGTTGGCTTATTTTAGCATTATAACAACTGAAGAGGCTAGAATTGCAGTGCTGTCTAAGTCGTTAAAATTTGATGAGTCGGGGATTATGGTTGAGTTTGCCCCCATTACAGATAAATTAAACAAGGAAGATAATGAGAAAGTAATATATCCGCAGCCTTTATATATAAATAATGAGGAGGTAAAAAGAGCTGAAAATTTGGGTAAAAGTGTAAGGATTTTTCTTAAAGGTGGACGATATAGATTTATCTCGATTCCATTTGAAATGGTGAAAGGGAATAAAGATGAATTTTTGGCACATGTTTTGTGTTACAATGATAAGTAAATCGTAGATAAAGATGAAAAATAACAAAATATTAAATCAAAAGAGTAGAATTGAAGAATTTATCTCTCAAAAAAGATTACGTGATGCATTTGTAGAATTAAAGCATATGTCAGAGGGAGCAATGGCATGGGAGATTACTGATGAAATTAATAGGTTGGAAGAGGCATATAAGTTGATGCTTACATATGCAAAACAAGGAGCCGACGATCCATCCCGTTCGTCTTTATATGACAATATAGTGAATGATATGCACCTCATATTAGATAGGGTAGTGCGTCAACGATTGGCTCAAGAAGAGTCGTCGTTGTATTTTAATTCTTTGCGTACTGAGAAGATGCGCCAAAGTGTATCCTTGGAGTCTATGCTAAGTGACTATGCTAAACTTGATGACGATTTGTCGATATACAATATGATTATTTCGGAAGGAAAAAATCAGCAATCACAGACCGCTTTAGAAGAAAGAGAGGCTCTTGAACGCAGGATTTTTAATAGAATATGGATAACTTTTCCTTTAAAAAACAATGATGAAGAAGTTCTAAGGGATATATTACTTTCCGATAAATATTCTCAGCATTTTCAACAATTAGTTGTGTCGGCATTGTTGTTAGGAATGTTAGAATATTATGATCCTCGACGATTGAACTTATTATTGACGGCCTATCAAAACCCCTCACAAGAGGTCTCAGTAAGGGCTCTTGTAGCAATATTATTGTCAATGTATATGTATGACAAGCGCATTGTTGACGTAAAATTGTTGAATCAATTAGCTTCGGTTAAAGAACTTAAAACTTGGAGTAGTGATGTAAAAACTGCGTATTTGGAGTTTGTTCGAACTCGTGACACAGAGCGTATAAGCCGCAAAATGCATGATGAATTAATCCCTGAAATGATGAAGCTTCGTCCCGATATATATAAGAAACTCAATGATTCAACGGCAATGATAGATATGTCGTCGATTGAAGAAAATCCTGAGTGGGAGGAGATGCTTCAAAATTCGGGTATTACTGATAAGATAAAAGAGTTGAGTCAATTGCAAGAGGAAGGAAGTGATGTGTTTATGAGTACTTTTTCTCACTTAAAATCTTTTCCATTCTTTTCTGATATTGCCAATTGGTTTTTGCCATTTTCAATAGAACATTCATTGGTGAAACAAACACTTGGTAGCGACGTGTCTGTTATTGGAGATATAATTGACCATGCTCCATTTTTGTGTAATAGCGATAAGTACTCATTTCTATTATCATTGGGGTCAATTCCGCAACATCAGAGACAACTGATGTTGTCACAATTTGAACAACAACGAGAAGCCTTGGGTGATGCGGGTATGGCAATGTCGGCATTAACGCAGCCCAATCAACGTAAAAATTTGATTAATAAATATTTGCAAGATTTATATCGTTTTTTTAAATTGTTCCGTCGCAAAGGTGAGTTTTATGACCCCTTTGCAGAGCCGGTAAATTTGGTGAATGTTAATTTGTTGACAGAAGAATTGGACGATGTTGATACATTGACGCTTGTGGCGGAGTTTTATTTTAAACGTAAATATTATAATGAAGCACTCGATGTGTTTATGTCTGTTTCTGAAAAGATACCACCTACAGCTCAGATATTTCAAAAAATAGGTTATTGTTATCATCAATTAGGTGATATTAAAAACGCGTTGAATAACTATGAACATGCTGAGTTGTTGAATGCCGACAGTGTGTGGACTTTGCGTCGCATTGCAGCATGTTATAAGTCGCTAAATAATCCACAAAAGGCATTGAGATATTATGAAAGAGTAGCAAGCATAAAAGGTGATGATCTTGCGGTAACGATGAATATAGGGCATTGTTATCTTGAATTAGGAGAGTATAAAGAGGCGATAAAGAACTACTATAAAGTAGAGTTTTTAGATGAAAAGTCGACTCGTGCATGGCGTCCGTTGGCGTGGTGTTTATTGCTATCGGGTGATTATGAACAAAGTAGTGGGTATTATCATCGAGTATTGAATGACAATCCTAATGCGGAAGATTTTATTAATATGGGACATTTGGCATTGGCTCAAGGTGATATATCAAAAGCGATTGAATCTTATAAGAAAAGTTTAGGAAGCGAAGGCTTTGATGTTGATAATCTAATTGAATCATTGAAGGCTGACGAAGTTTATCTCGTTAAAATTGGTGTTGATATAACATTGATGCCATTGATAGTCGATGCGTTGCTCTATTCGATTGATTAATTCAAAAAATATATTTAACTTTGTACAATAGAAAATTTAATAAACACAATAAATATTAATATTATGGTAATTCAACGTTGGCAATCAGTTTTTTTGCTTTTGGCATCGATAATGATGGGTATTTATTCCTTTCTTCCTTTAGCGGCTAATGGGGATGTGAATTTTTATCCATCTGAAAATATCGTTTATATGGTATTAAATTTGTTAATCGCGCTATTTTCTTTTGTTGCTATATTTTTGTTTAAAAATCTAGCTCGTCAAAAGATGGTAGTTAAAGTTAATGCATTTTTAATCGTAGCCTCGGCTGTTACTGCTGCAATAATGATTTTTGTTAATATGCCACAAATGCAGATTCAGTGGACATCTGGTCCATTGTTGTTGGTTTGTTCGTTCTTGATGACAATTGTCGCTCTTCGCCGAATTAATCATGATGATAAATTGCTAAAGGCTGCTGATCGCATTCGATAATAAATAGATTGGTATATATAATTAATGAGAGATATGAAAATTGGTCATATCTCTCATTTTGTTTTGTAAGGAAGATTTCACTTTACGAGTTTTTCTTTGAGGTATTGTCCGGTGTGGCTATTTGCGCAATTGGCAACCTCTTCGGGAGTTCCGGCGATTACGATGTTACCACCTGCTTCGCCTCCTTCGGGACCGATATCAATTATATGATCGGCACATTTTATTACATCCATGTTGTGCTCGATGATTATTACGGTATGTCCTTGCGCTATTAGGCGGTCAAAGGAGTCCATCAGTGTGTTAATGTCGTGGAAGTGTAGGCCGGTTGTTGGTTCGTCAAAAATAAACATTGTGGATTGTGGCTTCTCGTTGGCGAGAAAATATGCGAGTTTTACGCGTTGATTTTCTCCTCCTGATAGAGTCGATGATGATTGCCCCAATTTGATATATCTTAAGCCTACGTCTTGTAAAGGTCTAAGCCGATTAACTATTTTTCGTTCTGAAGAACTAGTCGTTTCACTAAAGAATTCTATAGCTTGGTTTACGGTCATATTTAGAACATCATTTATGTTTTTGCCACGATATTCAATGTCGAGTACATCGCGTTTAAACCTTTCTCCATGACATGCTTCACAAGGAATGGTGATGTCGGCCATGAATTGCATCTCTATAGTAATTGTTCCATCACCTTTGCATTCTTCGCATCTTCCGCCATCGGCATTGAATGAGAAATGGGCAGGGGAGAATCCCATTTGTTTGGCGCTTTGTTGGTCGGCAAATAGTTTTCTTATCTCATCATATGCTTTTAGGTATGTGGCAGGATTGCTTCGGGAAGACTTTCCAATGGGATTTTGATCGACAAATTCAACTGCTGTAATGCGCGACATATCTCCTTTTAGTCCATGAAAAGCACCCGGCGCATCACCGGCATCACCAAGATGTCGCACCATGGCACGATATAAAATATCTCGAACAAGAGTGGATTTGCCTGAGCCACTAACACCTGTAACGACCGTTAGAACACCAAGGGGGAATTTAATGTCAATATTTTTTAGGTTGTGTTGACGCGCTCCAAGAACTTCTATGTAGCTATTCCAATGACGACGATGGTGGGGGAGTGGGATAGTCATTTCTCCATTAAGGTATTGTACGGTGTAGCTTTTAGATGCTTTTTTTAGATTGTCGACATCTCCTTGATATATAATATGACCGCCAAGGCGTCCTGCTTCGGGCCCCACATCTATAATGTAATCTGCAGCTCTCATTATTTCTTCGTCATGCTCTACGACAACGACAGTATTGCCTATCTGTTGTAGCTTGCGCAATACTCCTATAAGTTGCTTGGTGTCGCGTGAATGTAATCCAATACTTGGCTCATCGAGTATGTATAATGAGCCAACAAGACTGCTGCCTAACGATGTCGCGAGATTAATTCGTTGGCTTTCACCCCCCGAGAGGGTTGATGATAGTCGGTCGAGAGTGAGGTATCCGAGTCCCACGTCAATAAGAAACCCTAATCGGTTGCGTATTTCTGTTAATAATCTTTTTGCAATTTGAGCGTCTTGTGCATTTAATTTTAAGTTTTCAAACCACTTTGCTAATTCTGTTATGGGCATTTTTACGATCTCGGATATTGAGAGCCCTCCTATTTTAACATAAGAGGCTTCTTTGCGTAAACGATCACCATTGCAAATAGGACATATTGTTTTGCCTCTATATCGTGCAAGCATAACACGGTATTGTATTTTGTATTGGTTTTCTTCAACCATCTTGAAAAATCCGTCGATACCTTTAAAATCGCCACTGCCATGCCATAATAGGTTTTTTTCTTGGTCAGATAAGTCGCAATAGGGACGGTGTATATGAAAACCTAGTTGAGGGGCAAGATGAATGAGGTGACGTTTCCATTCGCTCATCTTCTCTCCTCTCCAACACATTACTGCATCATCGTAAATTGATAAAGTGGGGTTGGGGATGACGAGAGCTTCGTCTATGCCAATTGTTCGACCAAACCCTTCGCATCGAGGGCATGCGCCATATGGATTGTTGAAGTTAAACATTTGGTCATTTGGCTCGGCAAATGTTAGGCCGTCGGCTTCGAATCTTTTTGAAAATTCGTGACAGATGATATCATTCACATCCCACACATATATGTAGCACTCATCGTTGCCTTCAAAAAATGCAGTTTCAATAGATTCGGCAAGTCGGCTTAGCTCGTCTCCACTATGGACAAGAGCTAGGCGGTCTATGACAAGCTTATATTCCGATGAGACGTGAGAGTTGCAGTCATTTATAATATCTTCGATGAGAATGAACTCAGTGCCTTTTAAGAGTCGAGAGTATCCCCCCTTTAATAACACATTTAATTGAGTGGATAGCTTTCGTTTTTCAGGAAGGTGGATTGGGGCTGAAACCACGAGTCGTGAGCCTTCGGGGTATTTAGAGATCGTCGAAATTACATCTTCAATGTTGTGTTTTTTTACTTCTTTGCCCGAAATGGGAGAGATCGTTTTGCCAATGCGCCCATATAGTAGACGTAGGTAGTCGTATATTTCGGTAGATGTGCCTACTGTACTACGCGGATTTCGTGTGTTTACTTTTTGTTCGATAGCTATTGCCGGAGGCAATCCCTTGATGTAGTCGCATTCGGGTTTCGACATTTTGCCCATAAACTGTCGAGCATATGAAGAAAGGCTTTCGACATATCGGCGTTGTCCTTCGGCATATAAAGTGTCGAAGGCTAATGAAGATTTTCCTGAGCCCGAAAGACCTGTGATAACAATGAATTTGTTACGAGGAATTTCAATATCAATATTTTTTAAATTATTGACTTTGGCTCCTTTTATTGAAATATTTGATTTGTCCATATTTGTCATATAATGTGCAAAGTTACATTAACTTATTTGTATTTTTTCCTTGTTGAGGTATTATTATTTTGTTTTTTGTGATTATTTGCATATAAATTTGTTGTTTTAAATTAAAATGCTTAATTTAGCAGATAATTTAGTGAAATAATGTATTAATGCATCAAACAAATTAACTAACATAGTTGTTGTATAGATGTAATAATAACCCATAAAATTTATAAGACATGAAGAATATGAACATTATTTTGGCAGTATTGGGCGGAGCACTTGCCGGTGCTGCAGTAGGTTTGTTGTTTGCTCCTCACAAAGGAAGTGATACACGCACTAAAATTAAGGAATATCTAAAAGCACATGGTATAGTCTTGAAAAAAGATAAATTTGAAGAACTAGCCTCACAAGTTGAAAATGAATTGGCAAATAGATAACGCATATAAAATTTACAATTATGAGTAGCAATTTAAACTGGCTATATGCTTTTCTTGGTGGCGCTATATTAGGCGCGGGAGTTGCAATATTGTTTGCTCCTGAAAAAGGTGAAGATTTGCGTAATCGCATCAAAGATTTGTTGAAAAAGAAAGGTTTGTGTTGCTGTGATTCGGAGATAGATCGTCTCATAGAACAGCTAACCGAAGAATTTGACGATTAGTCGCAATAAAAATATGACAACATCGGCTATTTGTAGTCGATGTTGTTTGGTATAATAAATCGTACGTTTATGGCAGAAAATTCGCAGTCAATAAAGACATTGTGGCAAGCATTGAAAAAATATGTTAGCTTAAATGTGACTAATATAAAATTGTCGGCAACAGAGAAACTGACGATGCTATTTGCAGCAATTGCATTTTGTTTTGTGGCGGTTGTGTTGATAGTGGTTGCTTTAGTTTTTGCCTCAATGGCTTTGTGTGAGATATTGTCTCAATCGCTTGAAGCCCACTATGTATATTTAGTCATGTCGGTTTTATATTTAGTTTTGTTGGCAATAGTTGGGGCATTAAGAAAGAAATTATTCTTGGACCCCATTGCGCGTTTCTTGTCAAGAATTATGTTGAACCCACCAAAAGATAAAGAATAATATTATGAATGATTTTATTTGGAAAGGTTATTCTTTTGATGAATTGCGCTATCAGCGAGCATTGACTACCATTAAGTGTGAAATGGAAAAGGAGAAGTTGATGTCGGTTGTGACTGCTGCTAAACAAGGAGGGTTGGCATTTTTCTCTAAGGGTAAATCTCATGGATTGTTGAATAAAATGCTAGGTGCACTTGATTTTGCTGATTATTCGTTCTTGGCATTTAAAATTGGACGAAAATTATACAAGATATTTGGCCGACGTCGTAAAAATAAAAGATATGAATGATTATATAGAAGTGAGATTCGATGTAAATCCATGTAGCGAAACCGCCACCGATGTGATGGCGGCTTTGTTGTGTGATGTGGGGTATGAAAGTTTTGTGCCCGATGAAAATGGATTGACTGCATATGTAAAAAAGGAATTGTTTGATAAAGTAGAATTGGATGCAATTCTAGATGACTTTCCGTTGGATTTGCATATAAAGTATAGTTATGAAATTGTAGAAGGGCAAGATTGGAATAGCGAGTGGGAAAAGAATTATTTTAAGCCTATTGTTGTTGGGGACAAGTGTGTTATTCATAGCTCTTTTCATAAAGATATTCCTACGTTGCCTTATGATATAGTCATTGATCCCAAAATGGCATTTGGAACTGGTCACCATGCTACAACGTCATTGGTTATTGAGCATTTACTTGAGATGGACTTGCATGGCAAAAGTGTCATTGATATGGGTACGGGAACAGGAATACTTGCGATTTTGTCAAAAATGCTAGGAGCATCGCCTATATCTGCCATAGAGATTGATCCAATGGCTCATGCTAATGCTATTGATAATTTAAAAGAAAATGGAGCGGGGTCTGTAAATTTGCTTCTTGGTGACGCATCTTTGTTGCCATCAATAGCAAAGGTGGATTTGTTTATTGCTAATATAAATCGAAATATTATTACATCCGATATAGAGGCGTATAATAGCGCATTAAACAATGGAGCAACGATGTTGTTAAGTGGTTTCTATGAAGCAGATATTGATGTTATAATGCAATATGCTAAGCCACTTGGATTAAAATATCTTTCTCATAAAGTTAAAGATAATTGGTGTTGTTTAAAATTAACTAAGGAAATGATGTAAAAAGGGTGTGTTTTGTGTCAATTTGTAAATCTTTTATCTTTTTTGCTTTCAAATTATATGGTTATTGAATGAAAATAAGTGCAAAATTATTTGATTTTCTCAAATAATCATATTAATTTTGCAGTCAATAAACACAGTGTACATATTAAGAGCATAAAAGTGATTAAAATGAATGATTTTCTTAATTTTATTTTGATTGTAGTTATAATTGTGCTCGGTTTGATTATGTGATTGAGCATTAGATTAATAAATTTTAAAATTTAAGATATATTGTTAACCTTTCTTCTAACGCAAGGAAGGTTTTTTTATAAAATAGTAATTTATATTTTGAAATTATATGAGTGATAGATTATTTATCTTTGACACTACATTGCGTGATGGAGAACAAGTGCCCGGTTGTCAGTTGAACACTGTTGAGAAAATTGAGGTAGCAAAAGCTCTTGAAGAATTAGGCGTTGATGTAATTGAAGCTGGGTTCCCTGTATCAAGCCCCGGTGACTTTAATTCAGTTGTTGAAATTTCTAAGGCTGTTACATGGCCATCAATATGCGCTCTGACTCGCGCTGTAGAAAATGACATCAAGGTCGCAGCAGAAGCTTTGCAATATGCAAAACGCAAGAGAATTCATACCGGTATTGGTACTTCTGACTATCATATCAAATATAAATTTAACTCAAATCGTGAAGATATTCTTGAACGTGCAGTAGGATGTGTGTCTTTTGCAAAGAAATTTGTTGAAGATGTGCAGTTTTATGCTGAAGATGCCGGTCGTACCGACAACGAATATCTTGCACGTGTGGTTGAAGCTGTAATTAAAGCAGGTGCCACTGTCATCAATATCCCCGATACAACAGGTTATTGCTTGCCATCTGAATTTGGTGAAAAAATCAAGTATTTGATGGAACATGTTGATGGGATTCACAAGGTGACAATTGCAACTCACTGCCATAACGACCTTGGCATGGCAACCGCTAATACTATCTCAGGTGTTATGAATGGAGCTCGTCAAGCCGAGGTAACTATTAACGGTATTGGTGAACGCGCAGGTAATACTTCGCTCGAAGAGGTTGCTATGATATGTAAATCTCATAAAGAACTTGATATAGTTACAAATATCAATACTACAAAAATTTGTGGTATTAGTCGCATGGTGTCAAGTCTTATGAACATGCCAGTTCAACCCAATAAGGCAATTGTTGGTCGCAATGCTTTTGCACACTCATCGGGTATTCACCAAGATGGTGTGTTGAAAAATCGCGAAAGTTATGAGATTATCGATCCTAAAGATGTGGGTGTTGATGAAAACTCAATCGTATTGACTGCTCGCAGTGGTCGTGCTGCATTGAAACATCGCTTACATGTGTTGGGTATTGATATGGAAAAAGAAGCACTCGATAAAGCTTATGAAGCATTCCTTAAACTTGCCGACCGCAAAAAAGAAATCAATGATGACGATGTATTGATGCTTGCAGGTAAACATCACCAAGCAAAACACCGTATCAAGTTGGATTATCTACAAGTTACAAGTGGGGTAGGTATTCACTCTGTAGCTAGTGTTGGACTAGATATTGCAGGTGAAAAATTTGAAGCATGTGCTACAGGTAATGGTCCGGTTGATGCTGCTATTCGTGCAATCAAGCAAATTATTCATCGCACTATGGTTGTTAAGGAATTCCTTATTCAAGCAATCAACAAGGGTAGCAACGATGTGGGTAAAGTTCACATGACTGTAGAGCATGATGGCAATAGCTACTATGGCTTCTCGGCCAACACTGATATTGTAGCAGCAAGTGCCGAAGCATTTATTGACGCAATTAACAAATTTGTTAGATAACAAGAATAATAATTTTACACATATATATAATGGCTAATACATTGTTCGACAAAATATGGGATTCACATGTAGTAAATCTCATTGAAGGCGGCCCCTCTCAAATCTATATTGACCGTCACTATTGTCATGAAGTAACAAGCCCTCAAGCATTTGACGGACTTCGTAAACGAGGGTTAAAGGTATTTCGTCCCGAGAAGACTTATTGCTCTCCCGACCATAACATTCCTACATTAAACCAAGATAAACCTATTGCTGATCCTGTTTCACGTAATCAGGTTGAGACATTGACACGCAATGCAAATGATTTTGGATTGACTCTTTATGGCCTTGGTCATAAGAAAAATGGTATTATCCATGTAATTGGTCCGGAAAATGGTTTGACACTCCCCGGTTATACTATTGTGTGTGGTGATAGCCATACGTCAACTCATGGTGCATTTGGGGCTGTTGCTTTTGGAATTGGTACCAGTGAGGTTGAAATGGTGCTTGCTTCGCAATGTATTCTTCAGCCTAAGCCCAAAACAATGCGCATCAATGTGAATGGCAAATTGCGCGAAGGTGTAACTGCAAAAGATATCGCATTATATATTATTGCTAAAATGACTACAGGTGGTGCAACCGGTTATTTTGTTGAATATGCCGGTGATACTATCCGCAATCTTTCAATGGAAGAACGTATGACCGTGTGCAACCTTTCTATCGAAATGGGTGCTCGTGGTGGTATGATTGCTCCCGATGAAACAACATTTGAATATTGCAAAGGTCGTGAGTTTGCTCCCAAAGGTGAAGAATGGGAAAAAGCTGTAGCATATTGGCGTACTCTCAAGAGCGATGATGATGCAGTATTTGATAAAGAAATAAACTTTGATGCTTCAGATATCGAGCCTCGTATCACATTTGGTACTAATCCCGGTATGGGTATTGGCATAAGTGAAGCAATCCCTGCTCCCGACCCACAAGATGAGGCAGGTAAAGTTTCATATGATAAATCTCTTGAATATATGGGCTTTGAGGTGGGGCAAAAACTCGAAGGTTATCCTATCGATTATGTATTCTTAGGAAGTTGCACAAACGGACGAATTGAGGACTTCCGTGCATTTGCATCGGTAGTAAAAGGGAAGAAGAAAGCCGATAATATTACAGCTTGGTTGGTTCCAGGCTCATGGATGGTAAATGACCAAATAAAGGCTGAAGGGATTGACAAGATTTTGGCCGAAGCCGGTTTCGAACTTCGTCAACCCGGTTGCTCTGCATGTTTGGCAATGAACGAAGATAAAGTGCCTGCAGGAAAAATTGCAGTATCTACATCAAACCGTAACTTTGAAGGTCGTCAAGGCCCCGGCTCTCGTACAATTCTTGCCGGTCCACTTGTTGCTGCTGCTACTGCAATAACAGGAGTGTTAACCGACCCTCGTAAAATTTAATCTCTCACCATTCATAATAAAGTCAAATGAAAGAAAAATTCAACATAATAACTTCAACATGTGTTCCATTGCCAATGGAAAATGTTGATACTGACCAAATTATTCCTGCTCGCTTCCTTAAAGCTACTTCGCGTGAGGGATTCGGCGAAAATCTTTTTCGTGATTGGCGTTATGACAAAGATGGTAATCCTATTAAAGATTTTGTATTAAACGATCCCACTTATTCAGGTTGTGTCCTTGTTGCCGGTAAAAATTTTGGTTCGGGTTCAAGCCGCGAACACGCAGCATGGGCAATCGCCGATTATGGTTTCCGTGTGGTTGTATCAAGCTTTTTTGCTGACATTCATAAAAATAATGAATTAAATAATTTTGTGTTGCCGGTTGTAGTGAGCGAAGAATTCCTCGCCGAATTGTTTGACTCAATCAATTCTGACCCCAAAACTGAGGTGACAGTAGATTTGCCTGCTCAAACAATCACAAATAAGGCTACCGGAAAATCAGAATCATTTGATATAAACCCCTACAAAAAACATTGCTTGATAAATGCTCTCGATGATATTGAGTATTTGTTGTCAAAGAAAGATGATATCGAAGCATACGAAGCTAAGAAATAGTCATAAATAGATTATCTATTATGAACGTAGAAATTTTAGATACGACATTACGTGATGGAGAACAAACATCAGGTGTGTCGTTTTCTGCTTCTGAGAAATTGAGTATTGTGCGACTTCTGCTTGAGGAGTTGCATATCCTTCGCATTGAGATAGCTTCAGCCCGTGTTTCAGAAGGTGAATTCGAAACGGTAAAGAATGTGTGTTCTTGGGCTGAGAGAATGGGGCATCTTGACAAATTAGAGGTTCTTGGATTTATCGATGGCGGCAAATCTATTGAATGGGTTAAAAGTGTCGGAGCCAAGACTATCAATCTTTTGTCGAAGGGCTCAGAAAAGCATTGTGTGTGTCAATTGAAAAAGACACCACAGGAACATTTCGATTCGATTTGTGAAGAGGTGGAACGTGCAGTGGCTGCAGGCTTGAATGTAAATCTATATCTTGAGGATTGGTCAAATGGAATGAAAAATTCCTACAAGTATGTTTATGATTTGATGGATGCAGTGCGTCATCTGCCAATCAAACGCTTTATGTTGCCCGATACTCTTGGTATTCTTAACCCATATGACACCCTTGCTCATATTCAACGCATGATTAAGCGTTATCCTGAGCTACACTTCGATTTTCATGCACATAACGATTACGATTTGGCTACATCTAATGTTTATGCAGCTGTGCTTGGTGGGGCGAGAGGTGTACATTGCACGGTAAATGGTCTTGGTGAACGTGCCGGTAATGCTTGCTTGTCAAGCATTGTTGCCGTAATTCATGACCAACTTAAACGCGATACAGGTGTCGATGAGACTAAAATTAATAAAGTTAGTCGTATCGTAGAATCGTTTTCGGGCGTTTTAATTCCTCAGAATAAACCCATTGTAGGTGAACATGTATTCACTCAATGTGCAGGTGTTCATGCCGATGGCGATAACAAAAATAATTTATATTTCAATGATCTTCTACCCGAACGTTTTGGTCGTGAGCGTGAATATGCTTTAGGTAAAACATCGGGAAAAGCTAATATAAAAAAGAATCTTGAAGCCCTTGGTATTGAGTTGACCGATGAAGATATTCAAAAAGTAACTCAGCGTATCATCGAACTTGGTGATAAAAAAGAACTTGTGACTCAAGAAGACCTCCCATTTATTGTTGCTGATGTGTTAAAGCAAGCAACGTTGCCCGATAAAGTGCGTATAATTAATTATGCCCTTAATTTATCGGAAGGATTGCGCCCCACGGCAACGATTAAATTAGATGTTGATGGAGTGGAGTATCAAGAAACAGCTGTTGGTGACGGTCAATACGATGCTTTTGTGAAAGCAGTAAGAAATATTTATTGCAGTGACTTGAATCGCGAATTTCCTGCACTTACTAACTATTCGGTTAGTATTCCACCCGGGGGGCGAACTGATGCCCTTGTTCACACCACAATTTCATGGGAATATAAAGGTCATTCGTTCAAGACACGAGGACTTGATGCCGACCAAACAGAGGCGGCTATTCAAGCGACAATAAAAATGCTCAATATAATTGAAAATATATAATAACGACATAAACATTTTATAATCATGGATTTTAAAATTGCAGTTCTTCCAGGTGACGGTATAGGTCCCGAAATTTCAAAACAAGGTGTAGATGTGATGACCGCTGTATGTGAGAAGTTTGGTCATAATGTGTCTTACAAATATGCTCTTTGTGGAGCAGATGCCATAGATAAAGTAGGCGATCCATTTCCACAAGAAACATTTGAAATTTGTCGCGATGCCGACGCTGTTTTATTCTCGGCTGTAGGTGACCCTAAATTTGATAATGACCCAACTGCTAAAGTTCGTCCCGAACAAGGCTTGTTGGCAATGCGTAAACAACTCGGATTGTTTGCTAATATTCGTCCGGTAGAAACATTTAAATGTTTGATTCATAAATCTCCACTTCGTGCCGAATTGGTTGAAGGTGCCGATTTTATATGTATTCGCGAATTGACAGGTGGTATGTATTTTGGAGAAAAGTATCAAGATAATGATAAAGCATATGATACAAATGCATATACTCGTCCCGAAATTGAACGTATTCTTAAAGTTGCATTTGAATATGCAATGAAGCGTAACAAGCACCTCACAGTTGTAGATAAAGCAAATGTGTTGGCATCAAGCCGTCTATGGCGTAAAATCGCTCAAGAAATGGCTCCAAACTATCCCGAAGTGAATACCGATTATATGTATGTTGACAATGCTGCTATGCGCATGATTCAAGAACCTACATTCTTCGATGTGATGGTTACTGAAAATACATTTGGCGATATTCTCACTGACGAAGGAAGTGTTATTAGTGGTTCAATGGGCTTGCTACCTTCGGCATCTACAGGTGAAAGTACTCCGGTATTTGAACCTATCCACGGTTCTTGGCCACAAGCAAAAGGGTTGAATATTGCTAATCCATTGGCTCAAATCCTTTCGGTAGCGATGTTGTTTGAATACTTCGACCTTAAGGAAGAAGGTAAATTAATTCGTGAAGCAGTAAACGCCTCACTCGATGCAAATGTGCGCACCCCCGAAATCCAAGTAGCCGAAGGTGCAAAATACGGCACAAAAGAAGTAGGAGAGTGGATTGTCAATTATATCAAAAATAAATAGTAAAATAATATAGCTAAATGTTTATGGCGATGAGTAGAAATATATCATCGCCATTTTTATTAATGTCTTTTTGTAATTTTTAGTACAGTGCTAAGGTGCAGAATATCAAGGTTTTACCCCCCCCCCCGTGTGTGATGTGGTTGTATTGGCGGATATTAATATGTATTTTTGCATGTAAAATGTAACAAATCAAGTCTTGTAGCGTCTAATTAGTGTAGAATAAAATAAATAAGATAACGGTCATGAAAGGAAAAAGAATTTTAGTTAGTTTGGTATTTATCGCGATGTCGATAATGTTGGTAGTAGCAAATAATCAGTCGGAAATGATTGCCAAGGCGAAGAAAGTTACTGCAGAGGCAAATACACTTTTTAATAGCGGACAAAAGCAAGATGCGATAGAACTGTTGGAGAATTTCTTAGTGGAATTTGACAAACTTTCGGCCGATGAAAAACAAAAGTTTTCATATATTGGAGGGTGGCGCAATTTTTATCTTGCGGCTTATTATTCCGATTTGAATATGATTGATAAGGCTATTTCGTGTTTGAATAAAGCGGTGGATTATGGCTTGGGTGAAGACCCTAATTTTTATTATTCGCTTAAGAATTCAGAGATTTTTGATAACATTCGCAATATTAATGAATTTGCGTTGATTTATAATCCGTTGCTTCAAAAATATGATTTTCTAACGATATTAAAAAATAGTGGTTCATATTGTGTAGACGATTGTGATTATAAGTTTTTGTATCAATCACCCGATAATGACGATTTGGATAGTGTCAGAAATTATTTCAATTTAGATAGTGTGGCTGGTGATGGTGATGAACTTAGTAAAATCAAACGAGTACTTTCATTTGTTAACAAGCTAATACCTCATGATGGTCAAACTGACTTCCATGAGAACCCTAATTCGGTTATTGAGATGGTGGAGTTGTGTATTTCAAAAAATCATGGAGCAAGTTGCCGTTCATTAGCAAAATTGCTTAATGAGTGTTATTTGTCATTGGGAATAAAATCGAGATTTATAACTTGCTTACCTAAGAAGTACATTAGTGATTGTCATGTTATAAATGCAGTGTGGAGTACCCAATTGAATAAATGGTTGTGGGTTGACCCCACATGGAATGCGATGGTGATGGATGATGCAGGTAATTATCTCTCAGTGCAAGATGTGCGTTATCGCTTACGCAATGATTTACCATTGAAACTTAATGATGAAGCACAAATAAATAAAGGTGAAAAGAAATTTGATGCCGATATAAATGAGTATTTATATCATTATATGGCGAAGAATTTATATTATATTTATTCGTCAAAGGACTTTTATTCGGGAATTGAATATAGAAAAGAATTGTCTGATGACAGAAAAATGATTTATCTTGTTCCATCAGATTTTAATATCGATAAAGATGTTATTGGACGTGGAGATGAGAAATCGCCCAATAATATCATTACAACAAATGAAGATATGTTTTGGCAAAGACCATTATAATTTTAATGTTATGAATATAAAACCGGAGGCTGTATCTTAAGATGCAGCCTCCGTGTTTTTATCATATAAATCTGTTATATCTCGGTTTGAGATTAGCTACCTAAATAGGTTTTTAATAGTCGGCTCTTTTGTCCTTTGAGGCGACGAATTGCTTTTTCTTTGATTTGACGCACACGTTCGCGAGTGAGGTCAAATTTTGCACCAATTTCTTCGAGTGTCATTTCTTGACAACCAATGCCAAAGAACATCTTAAGAATTTCGCGTTCGCGTTCATGCAATTGATGTAGCGCGCGGTCAACTTCTTTAGAAAGAGATTCTTGGGTCAATGTGTGGTCGGCCATTGGAGAATCATCGTTGGTCAACACGTCGAGCAAACTATTGTCTTCGCCTTCAACAAAAGGAGCGTCAACAGAAATGTGACGACCTGAAACTTTCAACGTGTCGGCAATTTTTTCAACAGGCACATCAAGTGATTCGGCAAGTTCTTCGGGTGAAGGACGACGTTCGTTTTCTTGCTCGAATTTTGAAAGAGCTTTACTGATTTTGTTGAGTGAGCCAACTTGGTTGAGAGGCAAACGAACAATACGTGATTGCTCAGCAAGTGCTTGAAGGATTGATTGACGAATCCACCACACTGCATATGAGATAAATTTGAAACCACGAGTCTCGTCAAACTTTTGTGCAGCTTTAATCAAGCCAAGATTTCCTTCGTTAATCAAGTCAGGTAGGCTTAAGCCTTGGTTTTGGTACTGTTTAGCCACTGACACCACGAAGCGTAGATTTGCACGAGTGAGTTTTTCGAGTGCTACTTGGTCACCTTGCTTGATACGTTGAGCGAGCTCTACCTCTTCTTCTACGGTTATAAGGTCTTCACGCCCAATCTCTTGCAAGTATTTATCAAGAGATGCACTTTCACGATTGGTGATTGATTTGGTAATTTTTAATTGTCTCATTGTATTTTACCGGTAATTTCGACTCGCAAAGTTACAAAAAAATCGGTAATAATCCTTATTCTTTAAGGATTATTTATATTTAATCCATTTTATAAGTTCTTTTATGTTAGGTTTTTTACCATACATAAATATACCAACTCGATAAATTTTCGCCGATACCCACACCATAAATATAAATGATGCATATAATATTATTATGGAAACGATTGATTCCCATGTGGAAATGCCAAATGGAATGCGAGTCATCATTGTCATTGGTGAGGTGAATGGAATCATTGATAATATGGTAGCAAGTGTACAATTGGGGTCGGAAACGACCGACATAGACAAAACCAATCCTAATATAATAGGTACAACAACAACTGATTGTAATTGTCCGGCATCTTGAATATTGTCGACCGCCGAACCAATTGCGGCATATATTGATGCGTAGAACAAGAATCCACCAATCAAAAATAACGTGAGGTATCCAAATAACGTGAGGATATATCCAACATTTCCAATTATTGATAATGCTTGTAATAATTCAATGTCGGTTGAAGCATTTGCAGCGTTAAGTCCGCCGGCATTAAATGCAGTCACTTCGCTCATCACGTCGGCAGGGAGTAACGATGGCAGAATAAATGCTGACATTGATACCATTATTACGGCCCAGATTAAAACTTGTGTAAGTGCCACAAGTCCTATGCCAAGGATTTTACCCATCATTAACTGTTCGGGTTTTACCGACGACACCATTATTTCAAGTACGCGATTGTTTTTCTCTTCAATGATACTTGTCATCACCATCTGCCCATAAAGTAATAGGAACATATATAATAGGAGCGACATAACCATTCCGATGGCATATGAAAGGAATGATGATGAACTACTATCTTCTTCCTCGTTTATACGATAGGTGGTGAGTGATACATTTGCTTCTACTTCATTAATTATTTGGTCAAGATTTTCAATATCATAATTTCGTAATCGGTTATCTTCAATGATTTTTTCGAGTTGATTAGATATGTTTTGTTCAATAGTCATTGAAGATGCATCGTGTGTATATAACGACACACTATTTTCAGATGTCATTATATTTTTGCTGATAGAGAGAATCCCATCGATAGAGTCATTAGCTTTTGCCACTTCAAGTGGGTCTGATATAGAAATAAATTCCACACCATCGCCATCTTTGAGTGATGATGCCACAATGCCGGAGTCATCTATCACAGCAATTCGTTTTAGCTCGGGAGTGCTGAATATGGTAAATAGGGCAGGGGCAATCATCAAGCCTATCATGAATAACGGCATGAGGATTGTGGAGAAAATAAAACTTTTTTTAGTTACACGCTCGGCATACTCGCGACGTATGATTATACCTATTTTTGATTTCATTTCATGCTTGTGTTAAAGTTTTCTACTGTATTTATGAATATCTCGTCCATTGCTGGCATTGATGGCACAATGCTCTTTAACTCCACATTGTCATTGGCTATAGCAATTATTTCTTTTAGTGTAGAGTTGTCATTTATGTTTATTAAAAGCTTATGAAGAGAATTGCTCATTAGTGTAGAGACGCTTTTAGTCAAATGCTGATTTAATAACATAGAAAGTTTATTTTCATCTCCATCAAAAATCAATTCATATCGGTTTTTGCCGTATTGATGACGTATATCGTCGGTTTTGCCCGATAATATATTTTGGGACTTGTTTATAAGTGTGATGTGGTCACACAATTCTTCTACACTCGACATATTGTGAGTGCTGAAGATGATTGTGGCTCCTTCATCACGTAGCCTTAAAATTTCTTCTTTGAGTAGATTGGCATTGATGGGGTCAAAGCCCGAAAACGGTTCGTCGAAGATTAGAAGTTTGGGCCGATGCAACACCGTAATGATAAACTGTATTTTTTGTGCCATCCCTTTTGATAGCTCTTCCACCTTTTTGTTCCACCAATCACTAATATCAAATCGCTCAAACCATTCTCGTAGATGAATAGTTGCATCATTTTTAGACATTCCTTTTAGTCGTGCAAAAAACAATGCTTGTTCGCCTACCTTCATTTTCTTGTATAGACCTCGTTCTTCGGGTAAATATCCAATATTTACTACGTCATTGGCTGTGAGCTGATGACCATTGAAATATACGATGCCAGAGTCGGGAGCCGTTATGTGGTTGATTATACGTATTAAAGTTGTCTTCCCGGCTCCATTTGGACCCAAGAGACCATAAATACATCCTTCCGGGACAGAAAGTGATACGTCGTTTAGAGCAGTGTGGTTTGCAAATTGTTTGGTCACATTCTCTACTTTTATAATTTCCATTCTCTTGTAGGTTATATTATTAGTTTCTTGCTTATTTAGACGCAAAATTAAAAAATTAGTTGCATATGTCAACAAAAAAAGTGCTTATTTTCAGCAAATTCAGAAATAAGCACTTTATGTAGATTTAATATTTAAAGATTATTCGTCAGAGAGGTCAACAGCATAGTAAACTTTCTTGCCGGTTGGATATACTCCGGTGATAAACATTACTTTATCGCTACTTTTCATAGTCTCTTTGTAAATCTTTTCGATATCGTCAGCAGTATTTACTCGAGAATTATTTATGTCGAGTATGATAAATCCTTCTTTAATACCTGCGTTTTTAAACTTGCCATCTTTAATACCTGCAACTTGAACACCATTGCGAATTTCGAGTTGGCGGAGTGTTTCGGCGGGAACTTCTTTGAATGCACAACCGAGGTCAGTTACACTGCCGGCTTTAGTGAGTTTTGTGTTTCCTTCACTATTGCGGAGAGTTACTGTTACAGTTTGTTCTTCGTTGTCGCGAATGAATTTTACTGTAACTTTGTCGCCTGGACGGAATTTGTTCATTTGTTCTTGCATTTCGGCAGTATTGCGAGTTGGTGCTCCATTTATCGCGATAATTACGTCACCCTCTTCCAATCCGCCTTCCATAGCTGCGCTACGTTCTTCAACTTTTGCTACATAAATTCCTGAGTTTACAGCTGTGATACCTTTTTCTTTGGCAAGCTTGGATGTCAATTCGGCGAATGATATTCCTAGCATAGCGCGTTGAACTGTGCCAAACTCTTTTATGTCGCTGATAACTTTTTCAACGATAGATGTTGGGATTGCAAGAGAATAACCAGAATAACTTCCGGTTTTAGAGTATATTGCTGAGTTGATACCCACTAATTCTCCTTTAAGGTTAACCAATGCGCCACCTGAGTTTCCTGGATTTACTGCTGCATCGGTTTGAATATAAGATTCAATACCCATTGAGCGTCCTTGAGTGAGTTGTGAAATGTTTCGAGCTTTAGCGCTCACAATGCCGGCAGTAACTGTCGATGTGAGGGCATGAGGATTACCCACAGCAAGTACCCATTCTCCAACTTTTAAATCGTCGGAATTCCCCATCGGGATAACGTGAAGATTCTCGGCTTCGATTTTAATTAAAGCAAGGTCGGTGTTAGGGTCGGCGCCAATAACAGTAGCATTAAATGAACGATTGTCGTTAAGTACGATTTCTAATCGTTCGGCACCTTCAATAACGTGGTTATTAGTTACGATATAACCATCTTCACTGATGATAACACCCGAGCCGAGTCCGGTTTGTTGTTGTTCTTGTTCGGGTTGTTGACGGCGTTGTTGTTGACGAGGCTGGCCAAAGAAGTATTCAAAAAATGGGTCATTAAAGAAGTCATTGCCATAGCCATAACCGCGTGGAGTAGCATAGCTTTTAACACTAACTACACCGTTAATAGTGCTTTCAGCCGCTTTTGTAAAGTCGGTTGGTTGAGCTGAAAGCGAGCATGCCACCATTGAAAGAGCGCAGCATGTCATTGTGATTTTTCCTAATACGTTCATATGTTCAGTTGTTAAAATAAAAATTCGTTTATGTTAAAAATTAACTTTATATCGGCAAATATAATGTATTATTGTGGATAAAGAAACAAAAAAGCAACTTCTTAAACTAATTTAATAGCACACCTACAGAATTAAATCATTTTTTACACTATTTTTGTAAACGAACTTTATAAATGATTGACTCATGTATTTAAAAAAAAGAAATATTTATTTGTTTTTTCTGTTGCTAACATTTGTGATGCTAATCTCAAGTTGTAGTGCGACACAGCCTATTGCATCCCCCTCTGACTACGAATCGGTATCAAAAGAAGATGCAAAATTAACTAAGGATGAAAAAGCGTTAATAAAAGAGGCTAAATCGTGGATTGGGACTAAATATAAATATGGTGGTGAGTCTCGTTCGGGTACAGATTGCTCTGGCTTTGTGATGCAGGTGTATAAGGCTGTTTATGATTTCAAGCTTCCTCGCACGTCAAGGGATCAACATGCCTTTTGCAAGAAAATTGATAAAAAAGACTTGAAAGTGGGTGATTTGGTCTTCTTTGCTACCGGCAAATCTTCTTCAAGAGTGTCGCATGTGGGGTTGTATATTGGAAATGGAGAGTTTATACATGCCTCATCAAGCAAAGGTGTAATTATAACTGACCTGAATAAAAATTATTATGTTCGTACATTTGTATCGGCAGGAAGGGTAGAGGGAGTTAAACGTAAGAAATAAACATGTGATATATATATAAGTGAAAATGAAAATCCTGTTTAGCGACATTGCTAAACAGGATTTTTTGCAAGCTGAGATTTAGGCGTAGGGAATACCCCTACATTTTTTAATATGAATTATTTGCCTTGATGTTCGTAGCGAAGAGTCATTGAAGGTTGATCGCACACTTCTGCAGGGCCGAAATATTGGATAGGACCTGGGTACATGTAGCAAGTATCAACAGCCCAAACGTCGCGTTTTGATGCAAATTTCAAGAATGGAGCATCGTCGAGGCGTACGAGAGCTTTTTGGATAACAGGTTTCATTGCACCGTGACGACGTTCCATGTTCATCATCATAGTGATGGGTATACCACCGGCAATCCATTGAACTGAAGGTTTTGTCAAGTTGCGAACTGATGACATATAACCTGTAACACCTGAGTTAATCAAGCAAGCTGCATTGAAACCAAGTGCGTAGCAGTAGTCTGCGTCGAAGTTTGATGGGTCGGCACAACGTCCTTCATAACCGAAGAAGTGGTGGAGAGCAGCAAATTTACCTACGAATTTGCCATCTTCTTTCATTTCGGCAAGACGACGACCTACCATTTCGCTAAGCAATTTTTCTGTTTCGATGAGTGAAACTTGAACGTTGCCGTGTGGGTCGCGGTCGAGGCTCAATTGACGAGCGACACCCTCGGGAAGAGACGCATATACAGCAGAATTTTCAGCTGAAAGGTGGTCGATGATATATTGACGTTGATTTTTAGCTGCAGCAAATTCTTCAGCATTGTGAGCAAGAAGATCGTTCAACTCTGCAATGAGTTTTTTCATTGCAGGAATGAATTCGATAAGACCTTCGGGGATAAGTACTGTACCGAAGTTATTGCCGTTTTCAGCGCGTTTAGCCACAACTCCTGCGATGTAATCAACTATGTCACCGAGAGTCATATTCTTTTGCTCGATTTCTTCTGATACGATACAAATGTTAGGTTGAGTTTGAAGTGCACATTCAAGAGCGATGTGAGAAGCAGAGCGCCCCATCAATTTGATGAAGTGCCAGTATTTTTTAGCTGAGTTACAGTCGCGTTGAATGTTACCGATAACTTCAGAATATACTTTTGTAGCAGTGTCGAAACCAAATGAAGTTTCAATCAAGCCGTTTTTGAGGTCACCGTCAATAGTTTTTGGACAACCGATAACTTGAACGCCTGCTTCAATGCTTTTGTAGTATTCGGCAAGAATAGCTGCGTTAGTGTTAGAGTCGTCACCACCAATGATAACGAGAGCCTTGATGTTAAGTTCTTTGAGGATTTCAAGACCTTTATCGAATTGTTCTTTTGTTTCAAGTTTTGTACGACCTGAACCGATGATGTCGAAACCACCAGTGTTGCGATATTCGTCGATGATTGAACTTGTCAATTCCATGTATTGGTGATCAACAAAACCGCCGGGACCCATCAAGAAACCATAAAGTTTGCTTTCTTTGTGGATTTTTTTGATACCGTCAAAAAGACCGCTAATCACATTGTGTCCGCCGGGAGCTTGACCACCTGAAAGGATTACACCCACATTGATGGGCTTGCCGGCAGCAGGATTAGTGTTTTTTTCAAATTTCAATTCGGGGAGACCATAAGTGTTGGGGAACAAGTTTTTGATGTCTTCTTGATCGGCAACTGATTGAGTTGGTTCTCCCTCTACTGCCTTAACGGCACCTGTAAGCACGATAGGCAACTTGGGTTGATAAGCCGCACGAGCTTGTTGCAAAGCACTTTTTTTCATTAAGATATGCAATTATTTAGTTAGAAATATATATGTCAATTTATTAGAGGAATTTCAATGAATTCCATTTTTGTATATAATATCGCATATATGACAGCTTCAAACAAGCGATATTTTGTGCAAATTTCGTAAAAAAATATCACTTATACAACATTTATCCCACCCTTTGAGCTAAAATTATTTAACATAGCACCACTGAGAATAAGAAATAGCAATTTATTTGACCTTATAGAATTAGATTTTATAGATTAAAGTTTTTAATTAGAGTGTGCCAAAGTGAATAATAAAACTGAAAAATTCTTCATGTTTTAAAATTTTAATAGATATCTCTTATTGAAAATATTATAAATTATTTTTTAGTCAATGTGACATTTTCTCCTATTAATTTATTTCCTTTGAGATTAAAAGAAATGTGATTATTTGCTGTATTGATAAATGATAGAGTCTTTCCATCAAATGTATAATCTAATATTATGCAGTGACCTGCGTCAGATAAAAAGTTATTATAATAAAGTAATCGCTTATTATCAATTATTTTTATGTAAGCGGTAGCATTCAACTCGGCAGGCAACCCCTTGCATTTACCCTCCCAATTCCCAATCAAAGGACAGTCTTTGGCAGGAGCTTCATAGTTGAGGTCTTTTGTAAATCTATATATCTGGGGGACTCCATTGGGATCGGTCGATGTTATAAACAAATCGTTGTCAATTATTGTAAAGTCAGTGTTTAAAAAGTCCAATCTTCCAGTGTTTGTTTCCTTGTTATATTCTGATTCGAAAAACCATATAGTTGGTTCATCGGCGCAATAATCTAAAGAGCAGTTGGCTAGACATTTTTTGCTACCAAAAAACTCAAATGAAGCAATAGTTGAAATATGGCTACCCGGAATTAAGTCGGAATTGTCGGGATGCGCAATCCATAGAGTCCCTGTAAGTTCGTTTGAACTTAAATCTTCAACATTTGCAACAAGTTCCGGTTCGTCCTCGTTACTACAAGCAACCATAAATGTGGCCGAAAGTAAAATTAATAAGAGTCTTAGAGATTTCATAATAAGTGTAGTATTTTATAAAAGTTTTCTAATGTCCATATTGACAAATACAAAGCTAAGTCATTTTACGTTAACGACTGTTATTCAGCAGAAACAACTAATCGAAAACCTATGTGATCGCAATTGTGATTAGGAGCAACAGCAGAGCGATATGAAACACGGCAATATTGGTCGAGATTATTCCATCCTCCACCACGAACAACACGTTTTTCTCCGCTTGAAGCTCCTTGTGGGTCTACGATATTTTTTGAGGGATAAGCATCATACCAATCGCTACACCATTCCCACATATTGCCACTCATATCATATATATTTAGAGCGTTAGGAGTTTTATAGGCTATTTTATATGCTTCAGTAAGACCATAACAAGCTACATCGTCGGCATTGTTGCTGCCTGCAAACTTGAAGTATTCACCAATTTGCCCTAAAGAACCGTTGTATTCGTTGTTTTGACCACCACGAGCAGCATATTCCCATTCGGCTTCGGTAGGTAGACGGTAGGCAATGCCGGTTTTTTTATTCAAACGAGGAATGAATTTATTAACAATATCATCATAACTAACATTGCAAACCGGATATGAAAATTTTGACGCTTCGATAGAATCGAGAACGATATCAAACATCACATAATCCCATATGGCTTGTGAAATTTCGTTTTTCATAATGTAAAATGATGAAACCGAAACTTGATGAACTGAAGATTCATCAGTGCATGCTTGCGAATCGTAGTTTGGAGAGTTTTCGTCTTCTGCTTGAGCTCCCATTAGAAATGAACCTCCTTCAACAAATACCAATTCATCATTGTTGAAATCATTAAACAAGTCAACCGATTCTTGTCCTGTAGGGATTTTGTTCCCCGAAACGTCTATGGTATCATCATCGTCGGAACAAGAAACAAAGGCCGCACTAATTGCCGAAATTAATAACACTTTTCTTAAAAATCGTTTCTTCATAATTATAATAATACAATTATAGAGGATATGCAAAACAACATACAACCCTCCGGGTTAATAGATATAATTTTTTTTATTTTGGCACAATTATTCGTTTTAAAATTACACTATAAGGCGCCTTTCTACTTTTATAGATACGATATATCTGAAATGACTGCACCAAATAAGAGGAAATACAAATCTGCTTTTATTGTATAAAATAGCATAAATGTATTATAGATTTACATTCTTTACGTTAAGAACCGTTTTTTTTCGGCTGAGTCCACTAATCGAAAATCGACATGATTGCAATTGTGATTAGGAACAACAGTAGTGCGATATGAAACGCGTCAGTATTGATTGAGATTATTCCAGTAATCGCGCACATAATAACAATGAGTGAATCCCTCCGGAGCTGTATTCAAATCGGAGTGAGCAAGAGGAGGGATAATATGATTGTTAGGAGGTGTTTAATTTAATAGCAATATTTTTTATTGGGTGATGTTGATTTTGGTTTTGTTTCCTGAAATGGATATTCGTAGTTCGTCGATGTTGAGGTATTTGGATGCTAATGATGCGATGCGTTGAGAATTGAGATTATTTAATGACTGTTGCATTGCTTGGAAATAACCATCAGGTGTGAGCACATGTCGTTGGTTTTCATAATAATCCATTATAGAGAACGGCGAGTCAAGAGTACCGGCGATTTGTGTCATTGCATAGCGCTTCAATCGGGTTAGTTCGTCCTTGTCGAAGTTGTCGAGTTTCAAAAGTTCTATTTCATTTTTTACTTCCTCAATTACAGCTTTAGCATAGGCATTGTCGCATTGAGTGGCAATAGTTGCTACGCCACCTTCCCAGTTGCCAAGAAGCGCAGCCGATATTCCATAGGTATATCCTTTATCTTCACGGATATTGTTCATTAGTCGGCTACCGAAATAACCACCGAGAGCCATAATAACGTATCTCAAATCGATATAATCGGGGTGGGAGCGGGGTATTGTTGGTATTGACATAGTGATTGCACATTGCAAGGCATCGTCAACATTCACAATGTCGACTTTTTGAGATGATGGAGATAGAGGTATTACTCGTTGAGCGTGATGGTGTTGGTTGGTAGGGATAGATCCAATCCACTTGTTTAATACGTTCTCAATAGCAGGAGTGATGCGACCGGCTAAAAATAATTCACAACCATCGGCAACAAAAATATCGCGGTGAATGGCACGAATATTGTCGATTGATAGATTTCGCACATCAAGTGGACTCTCATCTTGTGCACAAGGATGGTCGATTCCATAAACAAGGCGTTGATTGCTTTGATTACTGAGGTAAGCAACTTTTGATAGATTAATCTCTTTTCGTCGGGCAATTTTTTCGCGGTTTATCTCAAATTCTTGTTGGGGGAATGATGGTGAAGTGATTGATTCAACCAAGATCGGCAACACTTCAGAGAATTTGCTATTTAGCGAATGGAGAGTTAATGCAGTGTGGTGAGTGTGGTGGTTGCTTTTGAGCCACGCTCCGTTATAGTCAAAAGTCTCTGCAATTTCTGCTCCTAAGTGAAACTTAGTGCCTTCGCGCATGAGGTCGCAAGCGAGCATGAGAGAAGCAAAGCTATCTACGTCATAAGCTCCTCCAATCCAAGAAATGGAGAGTCGGTTCACGTCAAATTCTCCGTGATCAACAATGTTTAGTTTTATGCCGTTGTCTAAAAAGAGATGGCGACAAGGAGGTATGTTAAGTCGGTCAAAGTCTTTGACTTGTGGAGCGATGGTGCGGTCTAAATTCATTTGTTTAGATATTAAGCGATTCACATAGAGTTCGAGCAACTTCGAGGTCAGCGGGAGTGTCGATGCCTATAGTTGGGCAATCGGTGATGCCTACTTTTATCTTATAGCCGTTTTGCACCCAACGTAATTGTTCAAGCGACTCAGCCAATTCAAGTGATGATTGCGGGAGTTGAGTAATCTCTCCGAGAACTGATGCCCGATAGGCATACATGCCCACATGTGTGAAGAAGTCCACGTTGTTAATCCACTCTTTCCATTCGTAATTTCTTACATATGGAATGATTGATCGGCTGAAATATATTGCATTCATATCGTTGTCAAACACTACCTTGGGCGTGTTGCTGTCAAATAAGGCTTCAAACCCTTTTGATGGGTCGAATTTACGTACCAATGTTGCTATTTGGGTTTCGGCTGAGTTGAAGCACTCTTTTACCGCAGCGATTTGCGAAGGGTCAATGAAAGGCTCATCTCCTTGAATGTTGATGATTACATCGGCATCGCTTTTGAGATTGTTATATGCCTCAAAACATCGGTCAGTGCCGCTACGATGCTCGGTGGAGGTCATTACCACATTTCCACCAAAGGCCTTTACGGCTTCGGCGATACGTTGGTCGTCGGTTGCCACAGCCACGTTTTCAAGCTCTTTGTGGGCTTGGATATACACACGTTCAATCATTGACTTACCACAAATATCGGCAAGAGGTTTGCCAGGAAAGCGGGTAGAGGCATATCGAGCGGGGATTATTCCTATAAATTTCAATTTTTTATCCATTATATATTATTTCTTTATTGTTACGTATAATTGGCTGTTTTCAAATTTTTCAACTATAACAGTTGTGCCGGCAGCAATGAAGTTGCCTTTTAATGCTACTGCATCGTAGGTTTCATTATCAATCTCAATTTTGCCGCCTGGACGCATATCGGTAGTGGCAATTGCTGTAACTCCTATATGTTTTGATAGCGAAGAATCAACACCAATATATCCTTCCTCAACACGTTGTGAGTGTTGTAGTTCAGAGTGTCGAGTGATGAATTTTGGCCCGTGTCGAGAGGTGAGATAGAATATCAGCACGATACCTAACACTAATCCAATCGAAACAATAAGAATTGCTTCCCATAAATCGCCTATTGTGAGACTATGGCCGGAGAAGCTATCGGCTAAACCTCCCACCAAGGCAATGAAGATTGCCACTCCTCCTAAAATGCCGGTAATACCCGTGCCGGGAATTACAAATATTTCAAGTAACACTAATATAAGTCCAATGACAAATAAGATGATAATCCAGCTTGCTGCTATGCCTGTGATGTAGAGTGGCAAGAAGTAAAGCACTGCCGAAACTATAGCCGCAACAGTAGGAAATCCGAGCCCGGGACTCTGTAATTCGAAGTATATACCTCCTACAATAAACATTACCAATATAGCCTGAACGGCAGGGTTAGAAAAAAATCCTATAAGCCAATCGGTGAAACTGGGCTCAAAAGTAGAGATTGTAGGTTGCGCTATATTCGCTTGTTTCAACACCTCATCGATTGAAGAGGCTTCTCCCTCACAATAACCCCATTTAATGGCCTCGGATGTTGTGAATGTAAGTACTTTTGTTGAATCGATAAGCCCGGGAACAACAATGCGGCTATCAACCATTGCTTCGGCAATCAAAGGATCTCGATGCCATGTTTCGGAAGAGTCGGTTGGGTTGATTTTTTTGCCATGGCTTTCGGCTGTAGATCGCATAATTGAGCGCATATACGATTGATATTTATCGGGCATAGCTTCAGCATTTTGGTTGACAACAGTAGCGGCTCCCATACTTGCACCTTTTTGCATATATATCGAGTCGCAAGCGATGGCTATGAGCGCGCCTGCCGATGCGGCATTGTTGTCAATAAATGCTATTGTTGTGCCTGGATAGTTGAGGAGAGCTGTTCTGATAGAATCGGCATGTTGCAATGTGCCACCATAAGTGTTGAGGTGGACAAGCATCACAGCGGCATTAAGTGATTTTGCCTCTTCGCAAGCTCTTTTTGTGTGTTGCCATGTCATAGAGCCTATCTCATCATTTATAGGCAAAACATATACTTTAGAGTCAGTAGCATGTGCCCCTATGGCAATTGCTATGATAAGACTTAGTAATAGACTAATTTTTTTTCTCATAATTTATTGTTTTTGGTTTGTTTTTCGATTTTCTTAGCAGCAAGGAATGATGGCATCATGAATGTGCCTATTAGGAGGTATATATAATAACTCAAAACTCGCCATAATAATGCGAGAATCATCACCATTACTCCCCCTGTAATCATGTCGCCATAATATTCGGTGAATAGATATTCGCTCACGCCACTGCCTCCGGGGGTTGGACTAACCATCAAAATCGCCCACACAATAAATTGTCGAGCCAATACGATTAATTGATCAGCAGCAGGGTATAATCCCCAAAAGAGTGCGTTGACAAGAAGATAGCGCGATAGCCATGATATTGCTGTAGCAGCAAATGCCTTTCCCCACCATTTTTTACTTCGAGTTTTAATTTCGATTGATGTTGATAACATATTATCACTCATTTCTTTCATGGATTTACGCCATCGGCTTAATGGCCGCCATGAAAAAATCTTCATTAAGATATTTTTTACGGCATGAGGTTTTGCTATTATGCCAAAATATAATAGCGCAGTCCATATGGTAATGGCGATATATATTATCCAAAATATCAGTTTTAGCCCTTGTGAAAATTCACTTGTGGTAAACCCAAATAGAGCGTCGTCGGGGAATAATAAAATTACAATGGGGCAAGTAATCACAAAGAATAGCTCGTCGAGAAATAGAGTAATCATTGTAATCGTTGTAGCACGCCCCCAGTTTATGCCTTCACGATTGAGAAATATCATACTTAAAGCTCCTCCGCCTACAGAAGTAGGGGTGATGGTGGAGGTGAATTCGCATAACATGGTGACTTTAAGTGAGCGTTGCCATGATAGTGTTCTATCGGTAAGTGTGACAAATCTCCAGCACATTCCCCAGTCGCGTCCCACAACAAAAAGTATTGCAAATACTAATGCAATTATTAATCTGCTGTCAAAATTGATTTGCTTAAAGATATCGATGCTAAATTCGCCACTAAACAACCACACAAATACCCCTATGCCTATTGCAATAGGTAATAAAATTTTTGCTATAGTTTTTAATGCTTCTTTCATGCGTGGTTGTTCAGAACATTTACGCAAATTTAATAATAATAAATCAATCGGCAATCTTGTGGTGTATAAAAGAGGTTAATAGGTGTGATGATCTCTAAGCACTTAAGTTGCAAATAGTGGGCATAACTAAAAAGGCGACATTAAAGAATGAGTTTAACGTTGCCTTTTTAGTCGTTTGATTATTAATCATTTTAGAGTTTCTTCAATTTTCTTTACGTCGGCTTGTAGTTGTTTTTCGAAAGCAAGTCGCTCGTCGATGTTGTTGCAAGCGTGTAGAACTGTTGCATGGGTGCGAGATAAGCGGGTGCCTATTGCAGTTAATGGCATTTTTGCTAATTTCTTGGACAAGTACATAATCATTTGTCGTGCGTCGGAAATTTCGCGTTTACGAGTCTTTGTAAAGATTTGGTCAGGGTCGATTTGGTAGTAAGAACAAACCTCTTGAGTAATCATTTCAAAGTTGATTTGTCGTTTATTTACTTTGATGGCATTGGCAAGAACGTTGCGGGCCAAGTCGATTGTAATATCTTGATTCAAAACAGTTGCATGTGCCATTAATGAAACTACAATACCTTCGAGTTCTCGAATGCTATCAGTCACGTTTGTGGCGATAAAGTCGAGTACTTCTTCGGGTATCGCAAGGCCATCTTGTTCGGCTTTTTGGGTGAGTACGCCTTTGCGCAATTCGAAGTCAGGGCGTTCGAGCTCGGCAGTCATTCCCCATTTGAAGCGAGACAATAGTCGAGCCTCCATTCCTTCCATTTGAGATGGGCAACAATCGCTTGATAGGATTAATTGTTTTTGGTTTTGATGTAAGTGGTTGAATATGTGGAAGAAGGTGTTTTGGGTTCTCTGTTTTCCAATCAAATCTTGTATATCGTCAATTATTAATGTGTCGATACTTTGATAGAAGTTGATGAACTCATTGATTTTACCTCGTGAAACAGCCGCAGTGTATTGGCTCTCAAATAAACGAGCTGTTACGTATAATACTCTTGTTTGAGGGCATGTCTCTTTTATGCGTATGCCAATTGCTTGAATGAGGTGAGTTTTGCCGACTCCCGATGGTCCAAATATGAATAATGGGTTGAAGGTCCTGCATTTGGGGTTTGTTGCAATGGCTTCACCTATTGTGAGGGCAATTTTGTTGCTATTGCTACCACAATAGTTCTCGAAGTTGTATCGAGGGTTTAGTTGTGAGTCGATATCTTCAATTGGTTGTTGTTGAAAAGGGTTTGCCGGTATTGTAGGTTGGTTTGAGACTGCAGGGCTAGGGTTGGAACTCTTCATTTTGACGCCGGTAGAAGGTTCGTTGCGTACCTGGTTGAAACTATAGTATAGTTGCGCATTGTTGCCATAGAATTTGCGTAATGCCATGGCAATGATTTTGTAGTAGCGGTTTTCGAGTTGCTCTACAAAATAAGATGATGGTACGAGGAGTTCGAGTACTCCATCCTTGAAACTTAACGAGGTTATGTCTTTAAACCAGGCGTCGTATTGTTCGGCGGGGATATTATCCTTAATAAATTCAAGGCAATTTCCCCACAATTGTTCATGAGTCTTTTCCATTGATTTTAATGTAGTTTAGGCAAACTTTTTCAATACAAAGTTGAGTTTTTTTTTTTATAAAAACAATTAAGAAAATATTTGGATTTTATAAGTAGTTTGTAAGTGTACTGAATTTCAGTTATTTATGAAAATACTAGCTTTTTAGTTAAAGAAGGACTTTAGCTTTAGTTGATTATATTGGTGATTTACATAGTGTTGCAATATATGTATGCACCTTGTTGTATACAGTTTATTTATGTTTAAATTAAATGATAAGTCGATAAATCTTAGTCTTAATAAGCATTTAGATTTATCGACTCATATTTTTGTTATTTAGAAATATTCTAAATAGACTTTTTGTTCTATTTAAAACACTTTTATTGATATATATCTTTTGGGATTTTTCTTTATATCAATAAAAAGTGAATCGAGATTAGTGACAGCTCCGTTGAGGTTGTGATATAGGCTATTGTCGTTCATTAATAATCCTAATGATGACTCTTTGCTGTTTAAAGCGGTGTTAAGTCCATTGACGGTAGTGTTTACCCCGTCGAGAGTGGTATTTACACCATTTAAGGTATAATTAAGATTGCCTGTTAATGTTTGTAGATTGTAAGAAGTATTGGCAATGTTGTTCATAGTAGAATCGATTGGTAGTGATTTGAGGTCTTTTGAAACCGATGCCAAGTCGTTGGAAATGGTATTTAGGTTAGCTGTGAAACCTTCGACATTGCCAACGATAGGAGGTAATGACCCCACAAAATTATTTAGTTTGGCTGTAGTTGCGCTAAGGTTTGCAGTTATTTCATCAAGTCGTTGAATTGAGGTGTATATTGCGGGATTGGTAACGATTGTATTTACCGACGTTAGAAGTGTGTCAACTTTAGGGATAATAGCAGTGACTTGAGGCAATACCTCTTTTGTTACATTGTCCATTAATCCCGAAGGAACTGCTCCTTCGATTTTACTACCCACTGCGTAAAATTCTTTGTCGGTACCCATGTCAAGTACGATAGATGCAGTTCCGAGTAGGTCGGCAGCTAAAATGGCTTTAGTTCCTTTGGGAAGTTTTAATTCTTTGTCAAGGCTTATCTCAACCGCCACATGTCCGGGATTATCATATTCATACTTAATGTCGAGCACTTGTCCCACTTTAAATCCATTAACAGTAACCGGCGAAGCAATGTCAAGTCCAGCTACATTTGTATAAGAGATGTAGTAATGGTTTTCGGGTTTGAACACGTTTATGCCTTTAAGGAATTCGATGCCACAAAATAATATGACGAGGGCAACTGCCACGCATACACCGATAATTACTTCTTTTCTAAATAATTTTTTCATATTTCTTATGTTCTTTTATTATCTTATCTTTATTAAATGTAAATATTTTATTTAATCCGTTTGCCATTTTTGAATTTTACGATAAATGCTTGTGGGAATTTATCTTTGGCTTTCTTCAGCATTTTTTTTGCTTCATCAAATGATGTGGTTTCTTCGTAAGTATATTTCCATATTTTTCCATCGCGATATTTCCAAATCGGCGTGAGTCCTTTAAATAATTTTGAATTGTTGTCAAGGTCTTTGTCGCTAATAAGTATTTGAATGCGATAAACTATTTTATCTGTGTCAACATTATTATTGATTGAAGGCACTTTATTATTGATTGAAGGCACTTTTTCACTTTTAACCGAAGGTGTTTTAGGCTCAGCGGCTTTTTTATTGCCCTTTTTTGTTGACTTATTTTGATTCTGTTCTGTTGAGGTTGTAGAGTTGTTTTGTTTACTCTTGGGCGTTTGTTTTTTTGTGACAGTTTTGTTAGTGCTCTTTTTAGTTACTTCGGTTTCTTCACTTATCAGTTTGGCATAAGTGGAGTGATATTTCTTAAATGCGTTGAATATTGATGTGGCGAGTTTGTCTTGGCCGGCTTTTGAAGATAGAAATTCTTCTTGTGTGGGGTTGCAGATGAAATCAAGTTCGATTAATACCGAAGGCATACTTGTAGCCCACAAAACCCAAAATCCGGCTTGTCGTATCCCTTTATCTGATCGTTTGGCTGTTTTAACCAATTCTTTTTGTACTGCGCCTGCAAACTCTATGCTTTGAAGCATGTGTTTGTTTTGGTTCATTTCAAAAATGATATATGATTCAGTTGATTGAGGGTCAAAGCCGCTATATGTTGTAGAGTAATCTTTTTCTAACTTAATTACCGAGTTTTCGCGTTTTGCTACAGCAAGGTTGTCGTCAGATTTGTGAAGCCCGAGGGTGAATACCGATGCCCCCGATACTTTTTCGCGACCGGCAGTGTTATAATCAACCGAGTTGACATGGATGGAGATAAATAAATCGCCTCCTGCTTTGTTTGCGATATTGGCACGTTGCTGGAGCGAGATAAATTTGTCGGTGCTTCGAGTGTAGACTACTTTTACGTTGGGGCATTCCGAATCAATTTTTTCGCCCAATGCTTTTGCAACGGCTAAGTTGATATCTTTTTCCTTTGCATAGACTCCAACGGCTC
This sequence comes from Muribaculaceae bacterium, assembly GCA_045576735.1. Taxonomy (GTDB): domain Bacteria; phylum Bacteroidota; class Bacteroidia; order Bacteroidales; family Muribaculaceae; genus RGIG4079. Next base: position 18,542 of record JAZNGZ010000055.1, on the reverse strand, counting down.
CACCATCATGCCCTCCATGTCCGGCATCGATTACAACCACAAAATCGCGAGCCGACATTGTTATTGTCGACAGCAAAAATATGAGCAAAACGATTGTTTTGAAGTTTATTTGGGTGAAAAATTTTCTCATTCTAATAAAATTACTGCAAATTTAAGAAATAACGTTTGATTTTTCATTGTTGTTTACTTTTTTTTAACCACACATTAATAAATATATGCGAATTTGGAAATAAATTTGCGCTTTTTGTTGAAAATCTTGTAACTTTGCGAAATAAATAATCTATAGAAATATTCAAATTAATATGAAAAAAATAATTACTCCGGTTATATTTGCGATTGTGACAATGTGTGTTACTTCTTCATGTGGTTCTTCAGATAAATCTCCTACAAGTGCATCGGTGGGTAGTTATACTCCGTTTAAGGTGTGTCGTTTTTATGAAGATGTATATGACTGTTCTCAAAAAGGTTCTTATGAATCACTGATGAAGGATTCTGTTTTGTCGCGAGGTGTTTCGGCTGTAAACACTATGCTTAATATGGGACATCCCGATGATTCGGCGTTTGTGAAATATATGAATTCCGATGTAGTAAAACAATTTACTCCGGCGGTTCAAGATGTTTACTCTGATTTTGATGAACTAGAAAATCTACTTGGTGGAATCTCTGAAAACTTAGGCAAAGAGTTGCCGTCTATTAAAATGTGTGACATATATGCGATTGTGTCGTCCAATCGTCAAACATCAATATATATCCCTGATTCAACCACAATGCTTCTCTCGTTGAATCATTATCTAGGAAGTGAACACGAGGCCTACAAAGGGTTTCATGAATATGTAAAACAAGTTAAAACACCTAAACATATACCATATGATATTGTAGAGGCGCTTATTGGAACATCTTCTTTGCAATTTACACCTACCGGAACCGAAACATTATTAAATCGTATGCTATATCAAGGTGCGTTGATTGAGGCAAAAATGCGATTGGTGCCTGGCGCTTCTTTGGCATTAGCTCTTGGCTATACCGACGAACAATTGAAATGGCTCGAAGAAAACGAGCAAAAAGCATGGGAAACAATTGTGTCGCAAAAATTGATATATTCAACATCTCCATCCGATGTGGAAAATCTATTGTCACCAAGTCCTGCCACTACAAAAATTAATGCGAATGCTCCAGGACGTGCAGGTCGTTACTTCGGTTACAAAATCATAAAAACCTACCTCGATAAAAATCCCAAAACAACGCTTACTCAACTTCTTAGTCCCGATTTCTATATGAATCAACAATCGTTTATATCTTCGGGTTACCAAGGTAAATAACTTGATTATAAAAGTTAAGGTCTATAAATACCTTAATATGATAATGTGGTCATTATTCAAAAATGATCACATTTTTTTACATGGGGTCAACGTCGTAATAAACTATCATGCCTTTCATGCGAGGATGTTGATGCATCTGTTCGTAGGTGTTACGTAGAATTTGTTTCACTTTAACCATCGATGCATTAATCTCAATTTTGAGCATTATCTTGCGGATATATAAGGATTGTATGCGTGAAATCATAGGTTCTTCGGGCCCAAAAACTCTATTGCCAAATAGTTGTCGTAGGTGAGAGGCATAGATTGTTGATATCTCAGACAGAGTGTCGTTATTGCGGTGTTTTAGATATATGTATATTACGCGAGTAAATGGGGGGTAGTTAAAAAGTTTTCGTTCTTCAATTTCATGATTAAAAAATCCTTTATAATCATGGTTTTTCAAGAAATCAATGATGGGGTGAGAAGGGTTTGATGTTTGTACAATTACTTTGCCTTGCGTATTGCGACGTCCGGCTCTGCCTGCCACTTGCTCTAGCATATTAAAGGCCCTTTCGGCCGATCTGAAATCGGGAAAGTTAATTAATCGGTCAGCATTTAGTACAGCTACTAGGCTAACACCACCGAAGTCTAACCCTTTAGTAACCATTTGAGTTCCGACTAAAATGTCGGCTTTGTGATTAGAAAAGTCGTCGATTATATTTTCGTAATTATCTTTGTTGCGAGTGGTGTCGAGGTCCATTCTTAGAATCTTGTTGTCGGGGAACAAGTTTGTTACCTCATCTTCAATGCGCTCGGTGCCATAGCCAAGAATTTCAACTTCAGGTTCTTTACAAGAAGGACATATTGTAGGCAAAGGGTAGGAGGCTCCACAATAGTGACACACGAGTTGGTTCTGGAATCTATGATAGGTAAGAGATACGTCGCAATGTTCGCACTTTGGAGTCCATGCGCATTGTTTACATCTAGCCATCGGGGCAAATCCACGACGATTGTGAAATACAATTATCTGATTATGATTTTGTAGGGCTTCTTTGGCTGCATCTATTGTTGGTTTAGCAAAAGAACCTTTGGTGAGATACCTTTTTCGAGCTATAGTCATATCAACGGTTTCTATTTGGGGAAGTGTCACATTTTCAAAGCGAGTGAGGAGTTCTACGAATCCAAATTTGCCATTGATTGCCTTGTGATAGGTTTCGATTGATGGTGTTGCACTTCCTAATAGAGTCTTGGCTCCATGCATTGATGCGAGTACTATGGCTATGTCACGAGCATTGTAGCGTGGTGCGGGATCGTACTGTTTGTAACTTGATTCATGTTCTTCGTCAACAATCACTATTCCTAATTTGCTGAAAGGCAAGAATAAGGAAGAACGGGCGCCAATAACTACACATGGTTCATCTTCGTTGAGTAATTTCTTCCATATGTCAACTCTTTCGTTATCGGAAAACCGCGAGTGATATATTAGTACGCGGTCGCCAAACACTTTTTGAAGACGGTGGGTGAGTTGAGTGGTAAGTGCGATTTCGGGAACTAGAAAAAGCGCTTGGTTGCCTTGTTTTAATACTTTGGAAATTAAATGGATGTAAATCTCTGTTTTACCACTTGATGTTACTCCATGTAGTAGTGTTACAGGTTGTTCTGTGAAGGATTTTATGATTGAGTTGAGTGTAATATTTTGAGCTTCGCTAAGAATAGGAAGTTTATGAGTCACAACTCCACTAAACTTAAATCGGTTTATCTCTTTTTTGTAAATCTCTACTATGCCTTTCTTTGCCATGGCCGATACTATAGCAGAGGTCATTCCGGTTCGCTCAAGGAGTTGAGTTCTAGATACTTCATGCGTCTCAGATGCATTGCGCATAAAACCACTCATTTCGATTAGTGCAAGAAGGGTTGTTTCTTGTTTCTTTGCTCCTTTTACCGCATCAAAGGCACGATGAATTGCTTCGGTGTCACCTGGTAGAGCCGAAAGCTTGATATATGTTTCTTTTTTAGACCGATATCGCTCAATAAGTTTTTCGGAGATTATAACAGCATTGTAGGAAATTAGGTTGTTTATTATGCTTATGATATTTTTAAAACCTGTTTTTTTTTCAATTTCGGAAGGAGATAATTTGCCTTCGTGGTCGAGCAGTTGGCATACAATTGTTTCCCTCTCGTTCAGACGATTGAGCTCTATTTCCTCAAAGTCGCTGTTTAGTTCTATAAACGTTTCGCTTTCAATTTTAAGCCCGGCGGGAACAGCGGCTTTGTATACATCGCCAATAGCACATAGATAGTAATCACTTAGCCAATGCCATAGTTTTAGTTGGGGGTGTTTTAAAATGGGCGATTCTTCGAGAATTGAAACGATATCTTTGGTTTCAAACGCTTCGGGAGCAATAGGGGTGATTGTTTCAATAATGCCGGTATAGTATTTTTTTGACCCAAATTGAACAATGACACGTTGTCCCACGCGGGCTTGATGGGAGAATTCGTTTGGAATACGATAGGTAAAAGTCGCATTAAGTGGTAATGGTAATATTACTTCTGCGTATTTGGCCGGCATTTGAATTAGTGTTTTGTAAAAATGGGTTATAGATAACCTTCTTTTTTGGCTTTTTGAGTCATTCTATTTACGCGGTCATCAATATTGGGGTGTGTAGAGAATAGTTGTAATAGGGCTTCGGAATATGCTGAGCCGGGATTGTCTTGCAGCGATTTGAGCTTTTTTAGCGCTTTAGCCATTGCTCGAGGATTTTTTCCATGTTGTTTCAAGAAATTGTAGCCATAATCATCAGCGGCGTATTCTTGTTGCTTAGAATAGCTTGCATTTAAATAGGCCTCACTTAGTTGACCTAACGCAGAACTTGTAAATATGTCGGCTTTGCGACTAAATGCTGATACTCCGTCCATTAAGGCAGAGGTGAGAAGGGCGTTTTTAAATCCTTCTTTAGAATCCCTATTGGCAATATGTCCAATCTCATGTCCAATTACTCCTAAAACTTCTTCGTCGGTCATGATGTCGAGCAGTCCCGAGTAGATGCGAATGCTTCCATCGGGACATGCAAATGCGTTAACATCATCAGTTAGATATACTTTAAAATTTAATTTGATGCCATTTGCTGACGTGAGACCTTTTGTTAGTCGTTTGATGCGAATGGAATACTTACTGCTATTTTTACACACATTAGATGACGCATCAAGTTTGGCTATGTAATCTTTTACATATGCAGCCATATCTTCGTCGGAAATGCTATAGGCTTGGTATGCTTTTGTAGCTCCCGAGATAATGCGACCCCACCGTTGTGCCGATGAGACTTGAGCGCTGAATAATAATGTGAAGAATATTAATAAGAGTTTTTTCATATTATTTTATGTATCCATCTTTCTGTGCGCGTTTCATCATTCGCTCAATGCGTTTGTCAAGTTCGGGGTGGGTAGAGAACAATTGATTTATTACGTTTGAACTTGAAGCTGATGAGCCTTGTAATTGTTGTAACTTTTTGAATGATAATACCATTGCATATGGGTTTTTGCCATGTTTTTTCAAAAATTCGTATCCATATTCATCAGCGGCATATTCTTGTTTTTGAGAATAGTTGGCATTTAAAAAAGACTCTCCTATAGCACCTAGTTCCGAGTCGGTTAGTTTGGCTGCAGTAGATCCGGTAGATGCTATGCCGTCTTTAAGCGCTGATGTTAACAATGAGTTTTTAAATGCATCTTTTGAATCGCGGTTGGCGATGTGTCCTATTTCGTGACCAATAACGCCAAGAACTTCGTCGTCGGTCATAATATCCATTAAGCCGGAATATACACGAATACTTCCATCGGGACATGCAAAAGCATTCACGTCGGAAGTGTAATATACTTTAAAGTTTAAGGGTATTCCATTAGCATCGGTGAGTCCGGCAGTGAGTTTGCGAAGACGTTTAGTATAAGAATTACTTTCGCTACATACATTATTGGCAGCATCGGTTTGCGCAATGTAATCAGATACATATGCCGCCATCTGAGCGTCAGTAATTGTATATGCAGAAATAACCTTCTCGGTAGCAGATAATAAACGTGCTTGATCGAGATTGGATAGAGTTGAGCATGAATAAAATAATAGAGAAGCGAGAGCCAATGAAATAACTGTTTTTTTCATAAAGTAAGTGCTTTTTGTGATTTATTACTTCACAAAGTTAATAAATTTATACAAAAAATACAATTTCTGATTATCGAAATTGGTTAAGCGAATATATATGATCTTTACGAATTAATTAAATGTTAGACAAAAGGAATAATGTTGTTGTACACTAGATGTATTTATTGGTATATTTTTGCCGTTGTTTTAATAGCGTTCATGCCATATTTATAAGACAAAAATAGTTCAACAAAATTTATAAATTTTCCCAAAGCTATTATTGACGTTTCATTAAAATGTGTCTAACTGTTGAATAAGTGGATAAAAATACATAAATATTTCCGTAATTGAGATTTATGTAGTAAATTTGCAGAAACAATGAGATTATTGTTGTAAATGGATATTTTAACAGAGACATTGAGTACCTCAAAAGGTGAGGTGAAATTATATACTATAACCAATCAATCAGGAGCCAAGGTGACATTATCATCTATTGGGGCAGGTGTTGTAAATGTGATTGTCCCTGATAGAAACGGCATATTAGCTGATATCGTTCTAGGTTATACATCAATAGACGATTATTTTTATGATGGTCCGTGTTGTGGAAAAACCGCAGGGAGATATGCAAATCGTATAGCAAAGGGCGTGTTTTCACTTGATGGGATTGAATACCATTTAAACGTAAATTGTGGGCCTAATCATCTTCATGGTGGCCCCGAGGGGTTTCAAAATCATATCTGGAACTCGAAGACAACCGGTGATAAAGTTATTTTCACTAGAATTAGTATTGATGGAGAAGAAGGTTATCCTGGAGCCCTTGAAGTAGAGGTAGCGTATACATGGAGTGAAAACAATGAATTGGAAATAGAATATACTGCTACAACAGATAGGAAAACAATAGTTAATCTTACAAATCATTGTTATTGGAACTTATCGGGAGAGAATTGTGGTAATGCGCTGAATCATAAATTATGGTTGGGTTGTTGTCATTATTTGTCAACCGATGAAACTCTTGTCCCAACGGGAGAATATACTCCTGTAACAGATACGCCTATGGACTTTACTCGATTAAAGTCTTTAGGAGCAGATATTAAGGCTGAATATCCGGCTTTAATATATGGAAAAGGATATGACAATTGTTGGGTTGTTGATAATTGGACTAAGGGCCATTTAAAGCATGTTGCACAATTGAGTGATGATAATAGCGGTAGAGTTCTCGATGTTTATTCGACTCAACCTGCTGTCCAAGTTTATACCGGTAATTGGTTGACCGGTTCTCCATTAGGGAAAAGTGGAACTGAATATAATGATTATGATGCTGTAGCAATAGAATGTCAAGCGATGCCCGATGCTCCTAATCATGGAAATTTCCCATCAACAGAGCTTGAACCGAACGAAGAATATAAAGAAAAAATAATATATAAATTTACTAATAAATAGATTAATATATATGAAACCAACATTATTTGTGCTTGCAGCCGGAATGGGCAGCCGTTACGGCGGATTAAAACAACTAGATGGAGTGGGCCCTAATGGAGAGACTATTATGGACTATTCTATTTATGATGCAATCCAGGCCGGTTTTGGAAAAGTTGTGTTTGTTATTCGACATGATTTTGAGCAAGAATTTAATGATGCTGTATTGTCAAAATATAAAGGCCATATCGATATTGATGTTGTATTCCAATCTATAGATGCTTTGCCTCAAGGATATACTTGTCCTGAAGGAAGAGAGAAGCCTTGGGGTACCAATCACGCAGTTTTAATGGGAAAAGGAGCAATAAAAGAGCCATTTGCAGTGATTAATGCTGATGATTTCTACAGTCGTGACGCATATATGGTTATAGCGAAGGAATTATGTAAACCTCGTGAAAAGAAAGGCGATTACTGTATGGTTGGATTTAGAGTTGGTAACACAATAACCGAGAATGGTACCGTTTCTCGTGGTGTGTGTTCTGATAACGGAGGTTTCTTGGCTTCAGTAACCGAGCGAGGGTCAATTCATGCTAATAATAAGGGTGAAATTGTTTATCCCGATGCAGAAGGTAATGAGAATGTACTAGATCCAATGACCCCGGTGTCAATGAATTTTTGGGGCTTCACTCCCGATTATTTTGATTTCAGTGAGCGTGAATTTATAAAGTTCCTCGATGAGAGAATTAATGAGCCAAAATCGGAATATTTTATTCCTACAGTTGTTGACACTCTAATTAAGAATGGTGAAGCAACAGTAAAGCTTCTTGATACAGATGCCAAATGGTTTGGTGTAACATATGCTGAAGATCGTCCCGGAGTAGTGGCGAAATTGGCAGAATTACACGCACAAGGCATATATCCTTCTAAATTGTTCTAAACAAAGGAGCAATGAAATTTTTCTTTGCTCCCTTACAAGGCTATACCGATGCAGCCTATCGAAGATTTCATTATGAAACATTCGATGGTTGCATCGATTCTTATTATACACCCTTTTTAAGAGTAGAGCATGGCGATGTACGAGCTAAAGATTTGCGTGACATATTGCCTGAAAACAACCAAGGAGTAAAGATTGTTCCGCAAATTATAGTTAAAAATGTAGATGAATTTCTCATATTGATAAATGCTATATTACCAATGGGATATCAAGAGATTGATGTCAATATGGGTTGTCCGTTTCCATTGCAGTTGAAAAAGGGGAGAGGTGCAGCATTATTAGACCAGCCTCATGTTGTAAACGAAATTATGAAAGAGGTTGCGTGTTTTGATAGCGTGAAGTTCTCGGTAAAGATGAGATTGGGAAATAAAGATAAATGCCAATGGCGAGAAATACTCTCAATATTAAACAATGCGCCTTTGCATCAGATTACTCTTCATTCACGTATTGCAACACAACAATATAAAGGAGAAGTTGATATGGATACTTTTTCTTTATTTCAAAATGATTGTTGCCATAAATTGGTATATAATGGAGACATAACTACCATTGAGCAATTATCTGAAATAAATAACCGATTCCCATATTTATATGGAGTGATGATAGGAAGAGGTTTATTATCAAATCCTTCATTAGTGTGGGAATATGTGAATAATATTACATTAAATGAAGAAGAAAAAATAGAGAGGTTTTTAATTCTTCACAATAAACTATTTCAATTTTATGAGTCTAAATTACAAGGCGAGTCTCATTTATTGACAAAAATGAAAACAATTTGGGATTATAGTGAATTGTTAATAGGTCGCAAAGCTCTAAAAATGATAAAAAAGGCAAATAATATTGCAAAGTATGCTCAAATAGTATCATCATTGTAATAGGAAGATTATACTTTAAACACTATAAAAATATTTTTTGTAACTTTGCTATAGAATAAAAAGAAATAATAACAATATAAATAAAGATATATGAAGAAATTTTTAATGTCATTATTAACATTTACCGCGATTATGACTCAAGCTCAAAATCCTTTTTTTCAGGAGTTTGGCACTTATAAAGAAGCCACTCCATTTAGTAAAATAAATAATAGCCACTATGAAGAGGCTATAGACCGGGGAATCAAACTTGCTGAGCAAGAGATTGATGCCATTGTAAAACAACGTTCTCGTCCCGACTTTGAAAATACTATTGTAGCTCTTGAGAATGTAGGTCAAGACCTTAATCGTGTGTTGAATGTATTTTATCCATTAGTTTCGGCTCATTGTGATAATGAAATGATGGAAATATCAATCCGCGTTTCGGCTAAGTTAAGTGAATATTCTACAAATATAAGCCTTAATGAAGGATTGTGGCAACGTATTAAAGAAGTATACGAAAATCGTCAGATGTTCAATCTCGACAACGAGGATATGATGTTGCTTCAACGCACCTATGATTCATTTGCACGTTCAGGTGCAAATCTTCAAGGAGAAGATCGTGAAAAATATCGCAAGTTGTCAGCTGAATTATCAGAATTGACTACTAAATTTGGGCAAAATGTATTGAAAGAACTTAACACTTATGAAATATGGCTAACAAAAGAAGACTTAGCCGGCCTACCAGAAAGTTCAATTGAAGCAGCAACTCTTGCGGCAAAAGAAAAAGGACGTGAAGGTGAATATCTTTTCACTCTTGCACAGCCCACCTACATGGCGTTTATGAAATATTCTTCTCGTCAAGACTTGCGAGAAAAAATGTATCGTCTTTACAACGGACGTAATATGAAAGGTGAGTTTTCAAATGTTGAGGTGATGAAACGCATTGTTGAGGTACGCCGTGAGATTGCAAATCTTCTCGGTTATAAAACATATGCTGAATACAGTCTTGAGCGCACAATGGCACAAACACCTCAAAATGTTTATGGACTTCTCGACCAATTACGTGATGCATATCGTCCAGCTCAACAAGCTGAGTTTAAGGCAATCGAAGAGTATGCTTCTCAACTAGAAGGACGTACTATTAAATTGCAACCTTGGGATTATAGCTATTATTCAAACAAACTTAAAAATGCAAAATATAGCTATAATGAAGAGGAATTACGCCCATATTTTGAATTAAATAATGTAATTGACGGAGTATTTGGCCTTGCAACAAAACTCTACGGTCTCAAGTTTACAAAGATAACTAACGTAGACGTTTATCACCCAGATGTAACTGCATTTGAGGTAACAGATGAAAATGGTCAATATGTGGGCTTGATTTACACTGATTTCTTCCCTCGTGAGACTAAACGTCCCGGTGCATGGATGACAGGATTCAAAGATCAATCAAATCTTAATGGTGTGATGACTCGTCCTCATGTTTCGATTGTGATGAATTTTACTAAGCCAACAGCAGATAAACCTTCATTATTGACTCCTTATGAGGTTGAGACGTTCCTTCACGAGTTTGGTCATGCGTTACATGGTTTGTTGGCCAATACTAAATATGCGTCATTGTCGGGAACTTCTGTTTATCGTGATTTCGTAGAATTACCCTCTCAATTCAATGAAAATTATTTGACACAAAAAGAATTCCTCGATGGTTTTGCTAAGCATTATCTGACAGGCGAACCTATCCCTCAAGAATTAGTCGATAAAATCATTTTATCATCGCAATATGGCGCTGCTTATGCTTGTCTCCGTCAATTGTCATTTGGCTATCTCGATATGGCATGGCACACTTCGACAGTTGCTATCGATGATGCAGCGGCTTTTGAAAATGAAGCTATGAAAGGGGTTGAAATGTTTACTCCAGTAGATAGTTGTAGTATGTCTCCCCAATTTAGCCACATATTCTCGGGTGGTTATGCTGCTGGATATTATAGCTACAAATGGAGTGAAGTGCTAGATGCAGACGCATTTTCGGTATTCTTGAAAAATGGTATTTTCGATAAAGCGAGTGCTGATGCATTCCGTGAAAATGTGTTGATGAAAGGTGGTACAGAAAATCCCGCTGAATTATATCGTCGATTTCGTGGTCAGGACCCTTCAATTGATGCCCTCCTCATTCGTGATGGTATAAAAAAGTAACATAAATAAAATATGCTATTTTGGGGGCTGTGTCAAAATATAGTATTTTGACATAGGCCCCTTTGTTTTTATATAACTATTGATTCCCTTATATCGAACTCACGTTTATTTATATACTGGCCATACTCCAGAATCACCATATATTTTGAGCGAAAACGGGTTCCCTAAAATATCAAATGCGTCGCCACTAATGCAAGATGTTATAAGAAAAGCGATGGCTTTTTGGCGGAAAGATAGGATAAAGTCGATAGCTGAATTTCTATACCTTTTAAACGGAGGAGATGCTATAACAGGGATTGATATAACTCAACCAGCGAGCAATATTGTTGAAGGAGAAAACTCTTGTCAAACGCATATACCACTTGATAATATAAAAGTGGGAATTAATGCGTCCTTAATCAAGGGAGCTAAGCATATTTCTCAAGATAGATCCAAAGAAGTTATTGTTACTAATCCCCAAAAGAATAACAATAATATTAGTACCATATTTGCTCCTAAAGTTGTAGCGGGATTAGTAGCCGGAATGGTAGTATTGGCAATTGTTATCATAGTATTATTTTTGAATAGAACTAATAATCAAGCTTTGGATGAAGAATGTTCTGTAACTGTTGCAAATATTGTCAATGGAAATGATTCAGATAATGATGCTGCTGATATGAAAGGTGGCGAAGATAAAAAAGATATGATGCCTTTTAAAACTTTTACTGAAACGGTTAATGGAGTTGATTTTAAAATGATTGCTGTCGATGGTGGTCGTTTTGAAATGGGTGCAACGTCAAATCAAATAGAAGAAGCTGATGATGATGAGTTCCCTCTTCATAATGTAACTCTAAGTGATTATTATATTGGTGAAGTTGAAGTGACACAAGAGCTATGGGAAGCAGTTATGGGAAATAATCCTTCATATTATAAAAAAACAAATAACCCAGTAGAACAAGTGTCATGGGTTATAGGGTAGATGAGTAGGGTGTTGTTTTAAATATAGATAGATTCTCAAGGAATCTTTAATCAAGCAAATAACATATCTTTAAGATATAATTTTTAACATTCCCTCTTGGTTATTAACTCTACGAACCAATTATCAGAGGCTTTCAATAGACTGAATTTGGCAATAATTAAGCAGTCTTGGTGTATTTGTTACATATTGGAACAATTGCCTCGGCTACGAATGAAGCACTACTCTCGGCAATTCCCCCATAGTAAATTTACATAGGACTTGTATTTCAAAGAAGATGTCTCATTTGCTAAAATTTAGAGATTGAGACCAATTTTAATATCCTGTATGCTTATCAGAAGCCAATAAAATTTTCTTTTGATTGGGACACCCATGATTTTTTTGGGGGGGATAAAAACAAAGATACTGTGTCGTATTTTCTAATATGACACAGTATCTTCGTTGTTGGTGATGAATTTAAGTGTTATTCGTTTATGGGGGCTTCGGTTTTCTTTTCGGGAGCCTTAGGCTTGGATTCTTGCTTTGGTTCCTTTTTTGCTTCTGTTTTAGGAGCTCCCTTTTGTTCTTGTTCGTTATTTTGAGGTTTCGCTTCCTGCTGTTTAGTTGTTTTAGGATTATCTACACTATTTATGTTATTGTTTGTAGATTCCTTTTTAGCCGATTCAGGCTTACTAGACTTTTCTTTTTTATCCTTTTTAGGAGTAGTCTCTTTTTTCTTGTCATTTTTCTTTTTAGTTGTTGTGCTAGCATTGGCTTCTTGACTCTTTGCAACAGGAATATTTGGTAGGTCTAATGCCGGCATATCAACACCATTTTGTTTGTTGGCTGCAATATCGCGAGGCCCGGGGTTCACGATGATAGGCATTCCTTTTTCTACAAATTCAACAAGTTCAAGAACGTTTTCATTTTGAATGCGAATACAACCATGACTACATCTATTACCAATTGAATAACGTGCAGTAGTACCATGGATGCCTATTTGAGGACAAACGCGTATGAATCGAGGGCCAAATTGACCTCTTGCCGGAGAGGTATATCCCCAGTCGTTAGTGTATAGCCAATCTGTGCTATCAAACCATCCGCCACATTCAAATATTCCTTCAGGGGTGCGGCAGTCAGCTTTTTTGCGCTTATGTCCGTAATTGCGTCCACAAGCCATTTTGTAGTTTAGCTTGAGATTACCATATTTGTCATATAGTATAACTTGCATAGATCCTTTGTCAACAATGATAAAGTGCTTGTACTTATTGTTGATTAATTTTCTCGCATAGGGTAAGTGTTGATTTACAATACTAGGGATTATACCGGTTGAGTATTGATCCCAATGACCCGAGTTTTTCATGTGGGACATTGCTTGTTCGGCAGTACAATTACCAGAAAGCGAGTCAATGCGCGGCTCTGATTTCTTAACTGAGTCGCTGCTTTGAGAGTCTTTAATAGTGTCGTTACCATTTATGTCTGAATTTTCGCTTGTCCCGCCATTATTGGAGTCATTGCCACAAGCAATCATCATAACCATGATAATAAGTGAAAATAAAACACTTAATGTCGATTTCATTGTTGATTTATAAATTAAAATTATAGATTAATATTTAATATTTGAAAAATGTTTGCAAAATTACTCAAAAAAGCCAATATCTACAAGCGATTAGCCATTTTTGCATGTTAAAAATGCGATTTGTTGAAATTAAAATGCCTTAATTTAAAAAAATACTATGTAATGATGTGTTATGCTGATGCTCTGCGATATAAAATAATTGCTATTATGGAAAATACTATATTAGGAATCCACATAGCTATCATAGGAGAGGTAAGTCCTGATACTGCAAATGAAGAGGTGACAGTCATAAAAAGAATATAACTGAAACTTAACACCAAGCCTATTCCAATATTAAGCCCCATGCCACCTTTTACTTTGCGAGATGATAGCGACATGCCTATGATGGTGAGAATAAAAGCAGCTGCGCACATGGCATAACGTTTTTCGTTCTCAATCTCAAATGTTTTTATATTGGCAACTCCGCGTTCTTTTTGTCGAGAAATATACTCTCTTAACTCGGGAGAAGTCATCTTTTCGTGGTCGTTTTTAGCGATTAGGAAGTCACGAGGTTCAAATGGAATTATGGTATCTAATTTTTTTCCGGTAGTTATTTTTTCTTTTGTTTCTAGGAAGTCACGAATTTCGTAGTCGCGTACCTGCCAATTATATGCCGAGTCCCATTTGATTATTTGAGCAGTTAGACGTGATTTTAGCTTTTTCTTTTCAAATGTTTCGAGCGAGAATTTGTATCCTGTTTTATTTGTGTTGTCATATCTACTCATATATGCAATTTCTCCGGGAGCAACTTGCAACATGATGTTGTTGCCATAGTCTACACGCTTATTCTTTACATATTTATTAGTGAAATCTATTCGCTCTACATTGGCAGGGGGGATGATATAAGCACTCAAAACATATGAACTTATTGCAATAACCAATGCTGAAAGAAGGTAGGGTAGAAGTAGGCGACGATAGCTCATCCCACTTGATAACATTGCTATAATTTCGGAGTTATCAGCAAGTTTTGATGTGAAGAAAATAACGGCTATAAACGTGAATAGAGGACTAAATTGATTGGCAAAGTAGGGAAGGAAGTTGATAAAATAGTCAAAAATGGTTTCGTTAAGTGGTGCTTTGATAAAAGCATCGAGTTTCTCATTAATATCAAACATAACTGTAATCGCCAATATAAGAATAATGGCGAAGACATATGTTCCAAGGAATTTTTTGATTATATACCTATCTATTTTGCCAAAAAATTTCATACTGAGAATTATTGAGATTAGAGTCGGCGAGTTACACGTTCTATCATTTCGGTTTTCCAAGATTTAAAATCGCCTTCTAATATATGACGACGAGCTTCTCCTACAAGCCAAAGGTAGAATGCAAGATTGTGAATTGATGCAATTTGCATGGCTAGAATTTCTTGGCTTATAAATAGATGGCGAAGATATGCTTTGCTATACATGCGATCAACATAGCTTGGCCCATCTTCTTGAATAGGACTGAAATCATTTGCCCATTTCTTGTTGCGCATATTCATGATACCATGAGCAGTGAAGAGCATACCATTGCGACCATTACGAGTAGGCATCACGCAGTCCATCATGTCAACTCCTCGATCTATAGCTTCTAGGATATTGGCAGGTGTGCCTACACCCATAAGATAACGCGGCTTGTCTTTAGGCAAAATTTCATTTACTACCTCAATCATGTCATACATCACTTCGGCAGGTTCTCCAACAGCAAGACCTCCAATAGCATTTCCATCAGCCCCGAGTTCAGCAACTGTTTGAGCCGATTGGCGGCGAAGGTCGGGGTAGGTGCATCCTTGCACAATTGGGAAGTAGGCTTGTGAATAGCCATATTTACCTTCGGTTTCTTTATAGTGCTTCCACCCACGCATTAACCATCGGGTTGTTAGTCCGAGCGATTTTTTTGCATAATCATAATCGGCTGTGCCAGGAGGGCATTCGTCGAGTTGCATCATAATGTCAGAACCAATTGAACGTTGAATATCAACAACATTCTCCGGAGTAAACAAGTGTTTACTACCATCGATATGACTGCGGAAATATGCTCCCTCTTCTTTTAACTTTCTATTAGCTGAAAGTGAAAATACTTGAAATCCACCACTATCTGTAAGTATAGGACGATCCCAACCATTAAATTTATGAAGACCTCCGGCTTGTTCGAGTATTTCAATTCCGGGACGAAGGTATAAATGATATGTGTTGCCCAAAATTATTTGAGCTTTCACATCTTCTTTCATTTCATGCATGTGCACGGCTTTTATTGCGCCAAGAGTGCCCACAGGCATAAAAATAGGAGTCTCTATTTTTCCGTGGTCGGTAGTGATAATTCCGGCGCGCGCTTCGCTGTTATTTGCTGTAGCTTGTAGTAAAAAATCCATATCTCTGCAAAGTTACGGCAAAATATCCATATATCACCCATTTTATGGGTTTATAAGTGTAAAAAACATCTAAATGCGTTCAATAACTATTGCAATAAGGTCTTGTATTGCGGTTTTATAGTTGGGAGTAGCATCATGATTCATGCGATTAGCAATAATCGAGCACACTGTCATGGCCTTATGGCCGAGCATTTTGGCAAAACCTTGCAAAGGAGCACTTTCCATCTCATAATTGGTGATTTTTCTGCCGTTATAGCGGAATTTTTCGATTAAACTATTTAATTCGGGATGTGCGAGAGGTAGTCGTAGTTCACGCCCTTGTGGGCCATAAAACCCCACAGCCGAGATAGTGTTACCTCTCACCATATCATCTCCGCCTATTTGAGCAACTAATTCCTCATCGGCATCTACTACATATGGCTTAGCCCACAAAGGGTTCCAATTAACTGCATCGCAAAAAGCCTTTTCAAACTCAAGGTCGGAAACCTCATTTCTTCCGGCATAGTAATTTAAAACGCCATCAAAACCTATCGACTTCTCCGCAATGACAGCTGTCCCTACTTTTAATTCGGGCTGTAGCGCACCCGAAGTGCCAATTCTCACCATGGTGAGAGAACGATGCACATCTTTTACTTGGCGAGTTTTAAAATCGATGTTAGCAAGAGCATCAAGTTCATTAATCACGATGTCCATATTGTCAGGACCAATGCCGTGGCTTAATGCCATAATAGGTTTCCCTTTAAATATTCCACCTATTGTATGAAATTCACGAGAAGAAACTTCAAATGTTTTGGTGTCGAAAAATGAAGCAATCATATCAACACGTCCTGGATCGCCACATAGAATAATGCGATCGGTCAATTGGTCGGGGTGGATGTGTAGATGAAATATTGTCCCATCAGGGTTAATAATCATTTCTGATTCACTAATTATTTTCGTTGCCATGGTATTATAATTTGTTGGTTAATTTAGTGTAATTATTTATGATATGTCATATCTCCCTCCGGGATAGTTCACAATCAAACCTCTAAATTCCATGTCGATTAGCGTGGAAGTGAGTTTTGAAATGGGGATGTCGATGCCAATAGATAATTCATTGATTGAAGATAAGGGATTGTCGCCAATGAAGTTGAGAATTTTTTGTTCTTCTTCGTTTAAATCGGCAAACATTTCGCTTTGCTCTCCTTCTTGGGGCTTTGCGGTCCACCTCATAGTGTCAATCACATCTTGAGCTGAAGAAATAAGCGCTCCGCGCCCCGAAGCAATCAGTTTATTGCAGCCTTGGCTATATGGGTCATTTGCTCGTCCGGGAAGAGCCAATACATCTCTATTATAGCCGTCAGCAATTCCTGCAGTGACAATAGCTCCACCTTTTTCGGCCGATTCGGCAACAATGATGCAGTCACACAATCCTGCCACAATGCGGTTGCGAGCCAAGAAATTCCCGCGGTGAATATTATCGGTTGATGTGTAATCGGTAACGAGCATGCCATTTTGTTTTATCATTTCGGCTGCGACATTGCGATGTGCTGCTGGGTATATAGTGTTTAATCCATGAGCCAATACAGCAATAGTTGGTATCCCATTTTTTAGGGCGGCACGATGGGCGGCAATATCGATGCCATAAGCGAGTCCACTCACAATTATAATATTGTCAAGGCGTTTAGCCAGCCCTTCTATTATTCGTTCAGTCATATCAACTCCATAATGAGTTGCATGGCGAGTTCCTACAATACTTATTATATGAGAATTGTTTATGTCGCAATTGCCTAATGTGTAAAGCATCAAAGGTGCATCATCGCAATCTAATAACCGTTGTGGATAATTCTCATCTTTGAAATAAATGGGAGATATGTTGTTTTTATTGATAAATTCAACCTCTTTGCGAGCTTTATCTAAAAGTTGGTTACGATAAGAGTTGTCGGTAAATTTGGACTTTTTCCCAATCTGCATTTCAAGTAATCTTGATGATGCATTGAAAAAGCCTTCTTCAGTGCCTATTCTCGACAGCAATTCAGTGGCAATGATGCGATTATTGCCACGTATAAGCGAGAACGCAATGCGATATGTCAACTCCGAGTCAGTCATGATTATAGGTATTTCTCAAATTTTTTAGCTAGTAATTCACCTCTGCCTAATCGCCCGTTTTCAAGACAAGCCACAGTTACGATTGATTTAACTACAGGAGTTCCATCGGGTTTATATATGTCTTGTTGAAATATAAATCTTGCTCCTTTACGATGGATGTTGAGTTTGCTAATCATTTCTTCTCCTAATCCCAATGGTGAAAGATATTCAATTTCAACCTTACGTAACACCGGATCAATTCCTTGCGAATGCATTTCGCGAAATGTAAAACCGGCAAATTGACAAAACTCATGGCGAGTGTGCTCAAGATAATGAAGATAGTTGGCATTATTTACAATTCCCTCGGCATCTACCTCATAATCTCTCACCTTTATAGGTAATTCATACACGTATTTATCAATATTTTTCATCATAACCATTTTAAAAAGGTAAAGGTATAAAATTTACACGTTCCAATCAAGCTATTTCCCTTAAAAGAGATTAACAATATTACTAAAATGTCAATGACTGGGTAAAAGGGCAGATTCAACTAGCAAGTGCAAAAATAGCAATTTGTTTGAAGAATTCCGTTTTAGGGGTTGAAAAATTTAATTTTTTACGAGGTCTATTGTTTAATTTTTTTGCCACATTTTTAATGTACTTGTCGGAGAAGTCCTTGA
>JAZNGZ010000054.1:0-10002 GCA_045576735.1 Muribaculaceae bacterium | reverse complement strand
CACTATGAGTGAGAAGATTTGCAAAATTATGGATATGGCTATGCGCAACGGCGCACCCGTTATCGGCTTGAACGACTCCGGTGGTGCTCGTATCCAGGAAAGTCGCATCGTAGCCATGTCGTTCTGTGAGCCAAGAAGTTGATTTATGACATTGTCTTCCTAAGACCGCTTGGCCTCCGACTTCACTATGAGTGAGAAGATTTGCAAAATTATGGATATGGCTATGCGCAACGGCGCTCCCGTTATC
Source organism: Muribaculaceae bacterium (assembly GCA_045576735.1). GTDB lineage: Bacteria > Bacteroidota > Bacteroidia > Bacteroidales > Muribaculaceae > RGIG4079. The sequence goes on along the minus strand of JAZNGZ010000054.1, from coordinate 9,755 downwards.
GGCTTGAACGACTCGGGTGGTGCTCGTATCCAGGAGGGCGTTAACGCTTTGGCTGGTTATGCTAACATCTTCCAGCGTAACGTTATGGCATCGGGTGTTATCCCCCAGATCTCGGCTATCTTTGGCCCTTGCGCTGGTGGTGCTGTTTACTCTCCAGCATTGACTGACTTCACAATCATGACTAAAGGTATCTCTTACATGTTCCTCACCGGCCCTAAAGTGGTGAAAACCGTAACCGGCGAAGATGTGACACAAGATGCTCTTGGTGGTGCTGAAGTACACTCTTCAAAGAGTGGTGTGGCTCACTTTGCAGCCGAAGATGGCGAAGAAGCATTGAGAATTATCCGCAAGCTCTTCAGCTATATTCCACAAAACAATCTTGAAGAAGCTCCGTTGGTAGCTTGTGAAGACCCAATTGACCGTCTTGAAGATTCATTGAATGAAATTATTCCTGACTCAGCTAACAAACCTTACGATATGTATGAAGTTATCGGTGCTATCATCGACAACGGCGAATTCCTTGAAGTGCAACGCGACTATGCTAAGAACCTTATAGTAGGTTTCGCACGCTTCAATGGTCAAGCAGTGGGTATCGTAGCCAACCAACCAAAATTCTTGGCAGGTGTGCTTGATAGCAACGCTTCACGTAAGGGTGCTCGCTTCGTACGTTTCTGCGACGCATTCAACATTCCTTTGGTAACTCTTGTTGACGTTCCCGGCTTCCTTCCAGGTACAGGACAAGAATATAACGGTGTTATCCTCCACGGTGCTAAACTTCTTTATGCTTATGGTGAAGCTACAGTGCCCAAAGTGACAGTTACATTGCGTAAGAGCTACGGTGGTAGCCACATCGTGATGAGCTGTAAACAACTCCGTGGTGACATGAACTATGCATGGCCAACAGCCGAAATCGCTGTAATGGGTGGTGCAGGTGCGGTTGAAGTGCTTTATGCTCGCGAAGCAAAAGCATCGGAAAATCCTGCTCAAGTTCTCGCTGAAAAAGAACAAGAATACAACAAGTTGTTCTGCAACCCATACAATGCAGCTAAATATGGCTACATCGATGACGTTATCGAGCCACGCAACACACGTTTCCGCGTGATTCGTGCATTGCAACAACTTGCAACTAAGAAAGTAACCAATCCTGCTAAGAAGCACGGTAATATACCTCTATAATCGACGACATTATAAGATTTATGAAAAAGAAATTATTATTAATGCTCGTTGCCCTTATGGCAATCTCTACGGCGGCATATGCTCAAGGTCGCAAGGGGTTGTACCTAACAGAGGTGATGGTGCAAAATGATTCGAGCGTGGTCGATGACTATGGCATGCGCCATGGTTGGATTGAGTTGACAAACTCAACACACGCCTCAATGGAAATATCAAGTGTTTATCTTACAAATGACAGCACAACTCCTGAGAAATATTATCCAGTGCCTCTTGGTGATGTAAATACAAATATTCCACCATTGCAACAAGTAATATTTTGGGCAGATGGAGAACCCAACAAGGGTACATTCCACACAAGTTTCAAAATTAAGCCAGGAGAAACAATTTATATTATCGACGCAGATAAGAAAACTGTTCTTGATAAAGTGACAATTCCTTCGGATCTTAAACCAAATACATCATTCGCTCGTGTAGAGAATGAAAAAGGTGAAATAGTGTGGGAAGTGCGCGATGGTGGCGATAAATATATTACTCCAGGAGGAAGTAATGTTATCGTTGATACCAACGAAAAGGTTGAAAACTTCAGGACACTTGATAGCAATGGAGTAGTTCTCACAGTTATGGCAATGTCAATCGTGTTTGGAGCGTTATTGGTATTGTGTCTCTGCTTCTATGCAATAAGCAAAATCGGATCGGCTATATCTAAAGCAAATAAGATGCGCTCTCATGGTGTTGAACCTAAGACAGTGGCAAAAGCAGATGCTCCTGCGTCAGATTCAGGAGAAGAAATTGCCGCTATCGTTATGGCTCTTCACGAGCATCTAAATGCTCACGATCAAGAGAACACAATTCTCACAATCAACAAAGTGAAGAAAGCTTATTCTCCATGGAGTTCAAAGATTTATGGATTGCGCGAGTTGCCTCGTAAGTAATCACTTATTGCTAACTTATAAAAAAATACAACAATGAAAGAATATAAATATAAAATCAATGGTAACGCATATAAGGTAGCCATAGGTGATATCGAAAATGGTATTGCACAAGTAGAAGTAAATGGCACACCTTATAATGTGGAATTCGAAAAGAAAGAAACAGTGAAAACTGTAGTAGCACCCCGTCCATCGGCAGCACCTCGCACTCAAACAGGTGAAAAGGTTATAACAAAACCGGCACCTGCAGCAGGTGGCGCTCAAGTGAAAGCTCCACTTCCCGGTGTTGTGGTGTCAGTTTCAGTAAAGGTGGGAGATACCGTAAAAGCTTCAGATACAGTAGTAGTGTTAGAAGCAATGAAAATGGAAAATGCTATTCATGCAGGTCGCGATGGTAAGGTTGCAGCAGTAAATGTAAATGCCGGAGACTCTGTCCTTGAAGGAGCAGCTCTTATAACACTTGAATAAATCAACCAGTTATGGAACAATCTTTAAGTGAATTCATGTCGGGAAACCTTGAGACCTTCTGGGCTATGACGGGTTTCGCCAATGCCACATGGCAGCATTTTGTGATGCTTGCTGTGGGTATGTTCTTCCTTTATCTCGCAATTAAGAAGAACTTTGAGCCAATGTTGCTCGTGCCCATCGGTTTTGGTATCCTTATTGGAAACATTCCTTTCTCGGCTGGTATGGAAGTCGGCATTTACGAAGAAGGAACCGTGTTGAATATTCTTTATAATGGTGTGAGTGCCGGTTGGTATCCACCACTTGTATTCCTTGGTATCGGTGCAATGACCGACTTTACCGCATTGATAGCTAACCCTAAGTTGATGCTTGTGGGTGCAGCTGCTCAATTTGGCATCTTCGGCGCATATATGGTTGCGTTGGCATTGGGATTTGCTCCCGACCAAGCAGGAGCTATCGCTATCATTGGTGGTGCAGATGGTCCAACTGCAATCTTTGTGTCGTCAAAACTTGCACCTAATTTGATGGGAGCAATCGCAGTATCGGCTTATTCATATATGGCTCTTGTGCCAGTGATTCAGCCACCGATTATGCGCTTGTTCACAACAAAGAAGGAACGATTGATAAAGATGAAACCAGCTCGTGCCGTTTCGCAAAACGAAAAAATTATATTCCCAATCGTGGGTTTATTGTTGACTTGTTTCGTTGTGCCAACGGCTCTTCCATTGCTCGGAATGTTGTTCTTCGGAAACTTGTTGCGCGAATGTGGTGTGACAACTCGTCTTGCAAAAACAGCAAGCAACGCGTTGACCGATATCGTGACAATTCTCCTTGGTATGACTGTGGGAGCTTCAACTCAAGCATCAGAATTCTTGACATTGGAAACAATCGGAATCTTCTTCCTTGGTTTCATGGCATTTATCATTGCCTCTTCATCGGGAGTGTTGTTTGTCAAATTGTTTAACCTCGTGTTGCCAAAAGACAAAAAACTCAATCCGCTTATCGGTAATGCCGGTGTATCGGCAGTGCCAATGTCGGCACGTATCTCAAATAACCTTGGGTTGGAATATGACCCATCTAACTATTTGTTGATGCATGCTATGGGTCCAAACGTGGCAGGTGTAATCGGTTCGGCAACTGCTGCCGGTGTTCTCCTTGCTTTCTTAGGATAATTATAAACGAAATAACTATAAAAAAGAATGTGGACATAACTATGTTCACATTCTTTTTTTGGTAAACAAAATGCTCCAAAATTGCAAAAAAAGTGTAATTTTGTAGTCGGAAAATCAATAGAGATGCTTTTTTGAAAAATTGGTAGAATTTTCAAAGTCGAATTATCGAAAAATAGTAAATTAAGCGTGATTGCTTAATATCTCTTTTATTCCATGAATAACATAAAATACCTTATTTAATACAACAATGATTCCGGTAATAATTGTAATATTTGTTCTTGGCTATGCGTGTATAGCAATGGAACACAAAATAAAAGTTGATAAAGCAGCTTCGGCCTTGGTGATGTTTGGGTTGATATGGGTTGCTTATGCTCTATTCGCTAACGATGCAAATATAGGAGGAGAGTTGATGGAGCATTTAGGAGGCACATGTGAGACATTGGTGTTCTTAATAGGAGCTATGACTATTGTAGAGCTGATTGACCGGCATGGAGGCTTCTTTATTATAACTCGACGTATTACAACACGGAAAAAAATAGGGCTTTTATGGCTATTGTCGATAGTGGCTTTTTTCATGTCGGCAGTGTTGGATAATATGACAACAACCATTGTTATTGTGATGATGCTACGTCGCATTATTACCAAGCCAATGGAACGATGGATATTTGCAGGAATTATAATTATTGCGGCAAATAGTGGTGGTGCATGGTCGCCAATAGGCGATGTGACGACGATAATGTTGTGGATGCGTGGAAATGTTACTACTGTGCCTTTAGTGATGTATTTGATTGTGCCTTGTATAGTGTCATTATTGGTGCCGCTTTTGATAATATCATTTAGGGTGCAAAAACAACCCGATAGCATGTTGATGGCCGACTCTCCTAAACTAAAATTGCCGGCAGGAGTGGGAGAAGCATTTAGTCGTGCGGTGTTTATAATGGGAGTGTCAGGATTGTTGTTGGTGCCAGTGATTAAGGCTACAACAGGATTGCCTCCATATGTGGGTGTGATGTTTGTGCTAGGCATTCTTTGGGTGGTAACCGAGGTGCTTTATGGGCGCAAACGCGGAGTAGAGGAGAGTGCAAAAAATCGTGTGTCGAAAGTGATAGAGCATATCGATATGCCCACAATATTATTTTTCTTAGGTATATTGATGTCGGTAGCCGGATTGCAAAGCGCCGGAATATTAGGCTCTATAGCTACATATCTCGATGAAAATGTCCATGAAGTATTTACCATAGCAACGTCGGTTGGGGTGTTGTCGTCAATAGTAGATAATGTTCCATTGGTGGCAGGTTGCATGGGTATGTATCCTGTAGTGACTCCCGAAGTGTTGGCAACGTGTGCCGACCCTGCATATATGCAAGCCTTCACTCAAGATGGACTTTTCTGGTTGCTATTGACCTATTGTGCCGGAGTGGGCGGCAGTATATTGATTATAGGCTCTGCAGCCGGTGTGATAGCAATGGGTTTGGAAAAAATCAACTTTGGTTGGTATCTCAAAAATGTGTCATTGTTGGCGTTAATCGGTTATTTGGCAGGTGTGGCAATGATATATCTGGAAACATTGATATTCGACATATGATAACATTAAACATATAGGAGAAATACTCTATTGAAAATGTGGAATTGTAAAAGATTTCACATTTTTTTGTCCATTTTTAAACAAAAAATATAACTTTGTTGTTAATGTAGTATAACAGCCGTAAAGACGGTGGTAATAGTCGTGTCTAATTTTAAATTTTAGTGCCTATGATAACAAAAAAAGCAATTGAAGAGGTCTATAGAAGATATCGTAAAAAACCAAAAGGAATAGATGAACTAAATGTGGCTATTTTGTTTGATTCATTAGCCGATGTGCATGGATTGACTATCGAAGATGAAAAGATAGTGTTGAGGAGCGTTGATGAAAAGTCCCTTTTCCGCACAATCGCACTATCACGGGTGTATGGTATAGTGAACTTTGAAGAAACAGTGGGTATAGTGCTTCATTCGTCGATAATATTTTTGAGTAAAAAGGAACCCAAAGTTGATGTGCATATAAAACCCGAACCTAAAACTTTTATGCAAAAAGTGAAAATGTGGTTTGGTAGATAGACCATTTGTCATCAAAAAATGATGATAAATATGTGTTTATTCGATGAAATGTTGTACCTTTACACAAAAATAAGTAAGGTAAAACATTTTATCATTTCAATACTCAGATATGTATAGAAGTAATACTTGCGGTGAACTCCGCTTAAGCGATGCCGGTAAGGTTGTGACGCTTGCCGGATGGGTGCAACGTGCACGCAAAATGGGTGGTATGACTTTTGTTGATATGCGCGACCGTTATGGTGTGACACAAGTAGTGTTTAATAACGAATCAGATGCTGCGCTATGTGAGGCTGCCAACCATTTAGGGCGTGAATATGTGATTCAAGTAACCGGTGAGGTGGCTGAACGTTCAAGCAAAAATGCTAACTTGCCTACCGGCGATATAGAAATAATTGCAAGCGAATTGAAGGTGCTTAATAAATCGGAAGTGCCTCCGTTTACAATCGAAGATGATACTGATGGTGGTGATGATTTGAGAATGAAATATCGCTATCTCGACTTGCGTCGTCCATCGGTGCGTGGCAATCTTGAATTGCGCCACAAAATGGCATTTGAAATTCGTCGCTATCTCGATGAAAAAGGATTTATCGAAGTGGAAACACCGGTGTTGATTAAATCAACCCCCGAAGGTGCACGCGACTTTGTGGTGCCTTCACGCATGAATCCCGGTGAATTTTACGCGTTGCCACAATCGCCACAAACATTTAAGCAATTATTGATGGTGAGTGGTTTTGACCGTTATTTCCAAATCGTGAAATGTTTCCGCGATGAAGACCTTCGTGCCGACCGTCAACCCGAGTTTACTCAAATCGACTGCGAAATGTCGTTTGTAGAGCAAGAAGATGTGCTTCAAATGTTTGAAGGGTTGGTAAAACACATTTTCAAATATGTGAAAGATATAGATTTCACCGACCCATTCCCACGCATGACTTGGGCCGATGCTATGAAATATTATGGTAGCGACAAACCCGACACTCGTTTCGGAATGAAGTTTGTCGAAATCAAAGATTTGACAGTGGGAAAAGGATTTGCTGTGCTTGATGACGCTGAATATGTGGGAGCTATTTGTGCTCCCGGTTGCGCTTCTTACACTCGCAAACAACTCGACCAATTGACCGACTTTGTGAAACGTCCACAAATCGGAGCAAAAGGCATGATGTGGGTAAAAGTTGAGCAAGATGGCTCAATCAAGAGCTCGGTATCGAAATTCTACACCGAAGAAGAATTGCGCACATGGGCCGATCGTTGCGACGCTAAACTGGGTGATTTGATTTTGATTCTTGCCGGACAAACAATGAAAACTCGCAAGCAACTTTGTGAATTGCGTCTTGAAATGGGTAGCCAACTCGGCTTGCGCGATCCTCAAAAATTCTCATGCCTATGGGTTGTTGACTTCCCATTGTTTGAGTGGGACGAAGAAACACAACGTTACTACGCAATGCACCACCCATTCACTGCGCCTAATGCCGAAGATATCGACAAACTCGATTCAGCAACAGGTGAGGTGAGAGCTACAGCCTACGATATGGTTGTGAATGGTAATGAACTTGGTGGTGGTAGTATTCGTATTCACGATGCTCAACTTCAAGATAAAATGTTTAGTTTGCTTGGTCTTAGCGAAGAAGATGCGCAATATAAATTTGGCTTCTTGATGAATGCATTTAAATATGGAGCACCTCCTCATGGCGGTTTGGCATTTGGATTTGACCGATTCGTTTCAATCCTTGCCGGATTGGATTCTATTCGCGACGTTATCGCATTCCCTAAAAATAATTCGGGTCGCGATATGATGATTGATGCACCATCAACTATCGATGCATCGCAATTGCAAGAATTGGCAATTGATGTAGTGCTCTCTAAAGAAGAAAAATAAGCTGAATAATATATGACAATAGCAGAGATTACATCGGCGATAGAGGTGTTTGCTCCACTTGCGCTGCAAGAGGGATATGACAATTGCGGATTACAAGTGGGCAATAGAATGACAGAGTGCAGCGGCGCATTATTGTGTGTTGATGCCACAGAGGCAATTGTTGAAGAAGCAATAAGTAGAGGATGTAATCTTGTAATTTCTCATCATCCATTGATTTTTAAAGGCTTAAAACGCATCACGGGGTCGACTCAAGTGGAGCGAACCGTGATGAAGGCGTTACAGAAAGGAGTGGCTATTTATTCGTGCCACACAGCTATTGATAATGCCACATATGGAGTGTCATGGGAAATGGCAAGTTTACTTGAGGTAGAGGGAGTGAAAGTGCTCGAACCGCAAGTCGGCAAATTGCTTAAATTGTCGGTAATGGTGCCTATTGCGCATTGTGATGAGGTTAAGACCGCATTATTTAAAGCCGGAGCCGGAAAGATAGGTGATTATGATTGCTGCAGTTATTCTGTAGAAGGGAAAGGGTCGTTCCGTGCGCTCGAAGGCGCAAATCCGTTTGTTGGCGAGCTCGGCGAGATCCATTATGAGCCCGAAACGCGTGTTGATGTGTTGTTGCCTCGATGGATGAAAGGCAAAGTGGAAAAGGCATTGATTGAATCACATCCATATGAAGAACCTGCCTATGAGTTTGTGGCGATAGAGAATGAGTCAAAGCTCACAGGGTCGGGGGTTGTAGGAGATTTGAAAGAACCGATGACACTACGTAGTTTTGTTGAAAAAGTGAAGCAATCATTTCATTCGCCCGTAGTGCGAACTAATGCATGTGATGATAGTGTGGAGGTGTCGAAAGTGGCAATGTGTGGCGGAGCCGGAGGCTTTTTGATTCCAAATGCGATAGGAGCAGGAGCACAAGTGTATTTGACCTCCGATACCCGTTATCATGACTTTGTAGACTACAAAAATGACATAATTATCGTAGATATAGGACATTTTGAGAGTGAACAATGCACAAAAAATATTTTTTATCGTATTATTCAAGAAAAATTTCCTAACTTTGCACTTTATTACTCAGATATAGAAAAAAATCCGATAAATTATTTGTAATATATGGCTACAGATAAGAATAAAAGTGAATCATTGTCAGTAGAGCAACGTTTGAAATCTCTTTACCAACTTCAAACATTACTCTCAGAAATCGACCGCATCAAAACAATTCGCGGTGAGTTGCCTCTCGAAGTAAAAGACCTTGAGGATGATATCGAAGGGTTGAACACTCGTATAAGCAAATATCAAGCTGAAATTAATGAGCTTCAACACAAAACAAACGTTGAAAAAGAAAAAATCAACGAGTCGTATGCTAAAATCGAACGATATAAAGAGCAACTCAATATTGTTGTGAATAATCGTGAATTTGAATTGTTGTCAAAGGAAATTGAGTTCCAAACTCTAGAAATACAACTTTGCGAAAAGCACTTGAACGAGTTTGCTCGCATTATCGATGCTAAAAACAACGAGATTGCATTCACTCAAGAAGCGTTGGTAGATAAACAACATATTCTAGAAGAAAAACGTGCCGAACTCGATGAAATCGTATCGGAAACACGTCAAGAAGAAGAAGCTATTCGAGAAAAAGCTAAATCGCTCGAACCCAAAATCGATGCTCGTACATTGGCGGCATTTAAACGTATACGCAAAAATGCTCGTAATGGTCTTGGTGTGGTTTATATCCAACGTAACGCATGTGGCGGTTGCTTCAATCGCATTCCACCTCAAAAACAAATGGAAATTAAATTGCACAAGAAAATTATCGTATGTGAGTATTGCGGTCGCATCATGATTGACCCAGAACTCGCAGGTATCAAAGATTAAGCTCTAATCGCTATAATATCCAAGGAGGGTGTGTCAAAAATCAGTCACACCCTCATTGTTTCATAAAAAAAACGACAAAGCCCTGACTTTCTCAAGCTAGGGCTTTGCTATGTCCTAAAGTTTTTGTATCTTTAGGTAAACCTAAATAAATATGACAAAGGTACATTTTAG
>JAZNGZ010000053.1:0-3680 GCA_045576735.1 Muribaculaceae bacterium | reverse complement strand
CACTGTACCATCAGCAGCGATCTTGAGATCGAAGCTGTTACCAGTTGCCGAAATCATGTTGATTTCTTTAGTGGCAAGGTCCATCTTATGCAATCCTCCCTTTGTGTTTTGAGAGAACACCACAAATGAACCATCGGGGCTTATTGTTGCTTGGTTCACCGATACGCCTTCGGGAAGATCAATCTTGTCGATTGATTGGATTTCCACTAATTGAGCGAATCCGAGAACGCTTGAACACAACAACATTGCCGAAATGAAAATCTTTTTCATAAACAGGTAATTTGAGGTTAATTTAATTTTGGTTAGTAAAATAAAAAATTTTATATGCGATAAAGGTAGTAAAATTATTTAAAAAATAAATTCATTTTGCATTATTTCACAGACCTTCAACAAAAAACGAGCAACCCTATTAAGGATTGCTCGTTTGTTATAGAGTTTAAGTTATTTCAATTATGCATTATGAACTATGCATTATTAATTACTTAACGAATACTTTAGTAGCTTTCTTACCTTGTACTTTGATGTATACACCATTTGAAGGATTAGTTACTTTCACACCTTGGAGGTTGTAGTATTCAACAGGAGCGTTGCTGTCGCTGTCGATGCTTACGCCGTTGATACCTGAACCGCTTACGCTGAACGCATATTTTTCAGCAGCAGGAGTTGTGAATGCTTCAGCACGTGGAAGAGCATAACCTTGAACTACTTCATTAGAAGCGTTACCCAAGAAGAAGTTACCTGCAGCATCCCAAGCAGCAGAATAGAGGCTACCACCCATGTTGTGAGTCAAACGATATTGTTCGTTCAAAGCAACATCACCGTTTTCAGTGAAGATAATACCATAAACAGTAACTACACCACTTGCGCTTGAAGCAACAAGACGATTTCCATCAGGAGATACTGAGATAGCACCTTGGTAACGAGCTTTACCACCATCACCTTCGAAGAATTTGATTTCACCATTAGCATCAACATAAATCAATGCAGGTTGAGTAGCAGAAGGTGTACCACGATATTGGATATACCAGATACCACCGCGGTTATCGTATTGAACGTTTGCTTTGCGGTCGTAAGAGATTGTATATTTTTGGTCGAGAGCAGCAACTGAAGTAGGAACAGCAAGAGCAGTACCTGTACCGAGGCTATATTCTACTACACGGTTTTCATCGAATGTAGCATCAACAGTGTTGTCGTTACGAGAAAGAGCAAGAAGTTTGAGGTCTTCACCACCACCAAATACGTCGAATGATTGAGCAGGACCTGCAAGATATTCTTCACCTTCATAGTAGATACCGTCGGTCATTGTTTTGCCGGCAAGAAGAGAAGTGAATTCACCTGTAGAAACGAGTGTTTCAAGGTTTTCAGCAACTAAGTAATAGTCGCCATTGAAGTTATAACGATTCACGAAGATGCGACCATCTTGAGCGATTGCAACTTTACCAAAGTCGGCACCAATAGTTTTAGAGCTAACACCTAAGTTGCGGTCTTGGTTAGTTAACCAAGAAGGATAGAAGCGAGCACCGCCATCTTTATTGAGCACTTGGTTACCTGCAGCGTCGAAGATGTAAAGACCACCACCGAAGCTACCATCGGCATGAGCACTTACATAACCTGATTTTTGACCACGGTTGTAACCTTCACAAACAAACAATGTACCGAATGAAGCATTTTCGGGGTTGTTGTCGATGTCAAGACCCGATGGGTGATAGAAGCTTTGAGTAGAGAAGCGTTCGATTGTTGTTTTTTCAGCACCGGCAACTTCTACTTCCCAAGAATATTTACCTTCAGCAAAGTCTTCAACATTGAGTTCAATAGTTTGAGCACCCTTAGTTTGAGCGCCTTGTTCGATAGTTTCAACAACTGCACCTTCAGCGTCTTTAACAATAACTTTCACGTCAGAAGCATCAGCGTTCAATGCATAGCTAAGAGTGATAGTTTTGTCGTTGAGTTCGCTCTTAAGAGCATATGCATATGGGTTAGCAGTACCTGTGATAGAGTTCTTAGCAAGGTTAACGCTTGTATAGTAGTCACCACAAACAAATTTAGTTACTTTACCATCAACAACGAGGAACAATTCGATAGTAGCACCGGTAGTGTTACCCACACCGTCGAATGTAAGAGCCAATTCACCATGAGCCGAAGCATATTTGAAATCTACAGGTTCGATTTCAGCACCTTCTACTGCGATTTCTTTTGCTTTAGAGATACCGTCGGTGATGTCGAAGAATTTAACACCATAAACCTTACCTTCTTCGTTTACTTTAGGAGCAACCATGAGGTCACGACCTGCATATTTGAAGAAGTTAGCACCATTTACAGCAGCGTCAACATATGTTTCATTGCGTTCAACTGTAGCAGGTTTAGCCGCACCTATTTCAGCAAAATAGAATTCCATAGGAGCAATCTTGTTACCGTCGATAAAGTAGATAACAGAATCTTCAGTACCACGAGGAGATACCATCAATTCATAGTCTTGTGAAGAACTTAATTTATCAGTATAGAAGTATGCACTGATATTATCATAACCTTTAGCCCAAGTATCAAGACGTTCGTCTCCGATATATTTATCATCAGCAATCAACAGGCGTTCCATACGCATTGCGATATTTTCAGTTTTTGTGCCGTGTTCAGAAGTGATGGTGAGGTTACCCTCAGTAGTTGTTCCTGAATAAGCAATAGATCTACCAACAATCGCAGCAGTCATGTTAGACGATGTTTTAGTAGAGAACCAAAGATTACAAGTAGAAGGATAGCCTGAAACGGAGTCAACTGCCCACTTGTAAACATTTACATAACCACCAAGAGATGTGTCATAGTTGTTAGTTGACATACCATTTGCCACAAGATAGTGGTCGGCAGTAAGAGCGATATCAGAGATTTTGAGTTTACCTTGTCCACCCATAGTAACAGCAGCCATATCAAGAGCCATCACTGTGTCATTAGCAAGGTCAGCTAGGTAGATATATGGTTCGTTTGCATCGTCGAGAGCGAGAACATAAAGTTTGTCATCGCGAATGATTTGACGACGAACTGTTTTGCCTTCTAATTGAGATGCAAGGAGTGAAATGTCACTTGTTTTAACTTCGTAGCTTGGCAACAAGTTGTAACCTGCTTTACCTGCAGTTGAGTCAGGATAGTTAACGTAAGTGATAGTAGGAGCCACCCAAGCAGTGTCAATAAGGAATGCTTCGGGATATTCAGTAACAGCAGCTTTAACAGTTACGTTAAGAGTTGTAGCTTCTGAACCGATTACGTTGTCGGTATAAACATCTGAGAAATAATCGGGGTGAGAGAATTCTACTGTGTAATCACCTGGTTGAACGCCTTGGAACACGAACGCACCATTATAGTTCACGTCGGTTGTATCGGTAGCAATAACATTTTCACCTTGTTTGAGGGTAACAACAGCGCCATTGATAGGTTTGTAAACGTCAGTTGTACCGGCTTTAGGAGTGAAAACTTCGTTAGAGAATTTTGTATGTTTATCGCGAACGATACCATAGATAGCACCGTAAGATTCTTTTTCCCATCCATAGTAGTCGGCAACACCACGAGCATAGTCGATACCTTCAATGCGACATACATCGAAGTTCATTGCTTTGTGGCGAGCAGGTTGGTAAGTGTGGAAGTAACCTTCTACCAAGTAACCCGATACTGAGTGATTCAATACACCAAGACCT
>JAZNGZ010000052.1:0-5724 GCA_045576735.1 Muribaculaceae bacterium | reverse complement strand
ATTTGCTCTTGTCAATCCTCTTTCTCGAAGCACATCGGGTTATGAATTGCAGATGATTACCACTGTTAATAAGGATTATAAGACATTAGTAATGGATGGAATCATCGAAACACCAACTACCGGTGTTGAGAATGTGGGTGTTGGAAATGGAGCTTTGCGCTTATATCCAAATCCTGCCAATAGTGTTGTGACTCTTCAAGCTCCTATAACTATCACCGATGTGAAGATATTCACCGTTGACGGTCAGTTGATGAAAGAATTTGATGCCGACGACACTCAAGTGAAAATCAATGTGAGCGACCTCCCAACGGGAGTCTACATCGTTCACGCCGCCGGCTCAACAACTCGATTGATTAAACGATAAATTAGTTTCATAAATATTTTTGGTTAAAAAGAGAGAGCGATGTGTCAAGATTCTGACACATCGCTCTCTCTTTTTAGAATAATGCGGATTATTTATATATAAAAATAGTTGTGGTTTAAAACGTGTTAAATATTATTCATATGTTTTAATGTTTAGAGTTTTATTTCTATTTTTGCAAAATATTAACTATAAATCACTACCCTAGCTTAGTATAATACCATGAAAAGAAAACATCTTTTTGTGGTTTGTTTGTTTTGACTCGATTGAAACAATTCTTCGCTGAGCTATATAATATAGCTTTTTTATGAAACTAAAAAAACTTTTGTTGGCTACATCAGTAGCTCTCCTTTCACTAAGCGCATCGGCTGCTAATCCTAATGCAACTGTCGATCAAGTGCGCATCTACATCAACCCCGGGCATGGTTCGTATACTGGAGATGACCGCCCGATGTCAACAATCAAACATGGGAATCAAACGAGTACCAATGTCGGTTCCGACACTGCCGGATTCTTTGAATCAAACACGAACTTGCAAAAAGGATTCGGATTGTTGGAAAAACTTATTGAATATGGAGTTCCCTTTGATCGCACAAAGAATCAAACAAACTCAAAAGCATCACGCGTGGGAGCCGCTCTTGATTTGAGTCAAAATATCGTGATGAGCCATGTGAAATGCGGTGGGTCTAATACAAATGGAGAATATAATCGTAACCTATCTGATATCGCCGCAGAAGCAAACTCAAACAACTTTGACTATTTCATTTCAATACACTCTAATGCCACAACCGGCGACCACAATGTGCCTACTCACTTAAATCATTGTTTGTACTTATATCGTGGTTATGATGGTCGTCCTCATGTTACCGGAAGTGATAAAATGGCAACGGCAAGTTGGCCTCATGCAATGTCTAACAAACACATGAACTTCAACTGGCTTGCCGAACCCACAAAGCCTCGTAATTCAGAAGCGAATAACCCTATTCAAGGACAAAATTATTATCCATATGGTGAAGATGCAGAAGGCAACCCTTATTGGATTAAAGGGGACTTAGATTTTATGTACGAATTTAATACATCTGGCTCTACATATGGTTATTATGGAGTGCTATGCCACGATGTTCCCGGATTTTTGGTTGAAGGATATGACCACACTTACCAACCCGGTCTTCACCGAGCATTAAACGATGATGTTGCTCGCCATGAAGGTGAAATGTATGCTCGTGGTATTAATGATTATTTCAGTTGGGGCAAAACCGATACATATGGTAAAATCTATGGTATCGTCCGTGACCACTCAGTTGTAATGGATCATCCATTTTATCAAGTAACTAGATCTAATACAATTGATGCAAATACAACTATCAACCAAATTGACAATAAAAAGCCTCTTAATTTTGTAATAGTACAGTTATATAATTCAGCGGGCACTTTGGTTGACTCTTATACTACCGACGATGAATGGAACGGGGCATATATGTTTAAAAAAGTCGCTCCCGGAACATATACCATCAAGCATATCCGCGAGGGATACCAAGAAGTGACACAAACGGTTACTGTTACAGCCAATGCAACCAACTACCTTAATATTGATATGCGTGCCGTTCCAGATGGAACTGCCGTGCAAGGGCATTATGCTTATGGGTTGAATTTGACAAAATCAGATGACGGAAAAACCTATACAGCATCGTTCAAATCTACTGGCGCGATGAGTAATGGAAAGATTATCCTAACCAACTCATCAACCGGCGAAAAAACAGAAATTGAAACCGGAGCAGTAATCAAAGGCTCAAATACCGTTACAATTGATGCCACAAAGTTTGATGAAGAAAATACTTATACTTGGTCAGTTGCATTAGACAACCCTGCGTCGGCCGGTTATAAACTTCTTCATAATGATGCTACTGTTGCCACAAGCAATTATCGTGTTGGTCTTGCAATTGACAATGATGAAACAAGTTCCAACTTTGGTACAATTTACACTATTACCGGGTATGGTAAAGGGATGCAAAAATTCAACCCTGACTTTACGGCAAACGGCAGTAAATTTTTGACAAGTTATTTTGGTATATCATCTACATCTAACTCTGTTAGATTGGAAACAAGTAATGGAAAGGTATATATCGCCAACAATGATGCCTCTTCTGCCGGTGTGTGGGTTTGGAACCCATCAACTTCGACACACTCAAGAGTTATTTCCACAAAAGCTGCCGGTGTGGCATTTTCCGGTACAGGGTCAAGCAGAAAAATGTATATAAGTGGAACAAAATATGCTTATGGTTACAATATAGGTACAGCCGATACTTGGTCGAGCAGTGCATCTTCTACTTTTAGCGCATTAGGAACACTTTTGGTAAATGGTGATGGCGACATCTATGCTACCGATAATGCAATTATTGCATCTCAAATTCGCTATGCTCCAAATAACGCCCTCGAAGTGCCATCGTTTGCTGTTTCTGACCTCTCAGGGAATGTTAAATTTAACTCAAAATGGTTAAATACTGAAGCAACCGACGGGAGTTCGTTGGAAGGTTGTAATGGTGGTGGTTTTGCTTTCTCTAAAGATAAATCAATATTTGCTGTCCAAGAGGGAGCTACCAACAATACCGCTTATGAAGCTCCTGTAAAAATCTATTCAGTAATATGGAATGGTTCAACTCCAACATTTATATATCATTACACTATTTCATTAAGTGGTACATACGCAGTTGACCAAATGGCGTTTGACCATGCCGATAACCTCTATATCGCATCTCGTCAAAAAGGTCTTTTGGTTTATGCAATTAAAACTCCGGCACGTCAAACTGTTACTAATGGTCAAGGCACTATTGTAGGTGCGAAACCGGCGATTCCTCTTTATATTGTAGGAAACAGCGATGCTATTGGCGCTTGGGCACCTGAAAATGCAGTTGAAATTGCTAACGACGGAAAAAAATACAGCATTACACTTGATGAATCTGTAACCGAATTCAAAATTTCAACAGTTAAAGGAGATTGGGCAACATTCAACACCGGAAACCTCACTCCCGATGCCGCAATCACAAATGGTGGCACTGTAAATCTTAATGTCAATAAAGATGGTGGCAACATCGTCCTTCCATGGGCTGGTGTGTGGAATATTACTATTGCCGATGACCTCTCTACATTGACTGCAACTACCACAACTCCCAAACCTCTTTACATCGTAGGTAACGGTGATGCTATTGGAGCTTGGGATCCTAACAATGCGGTTAAATTTTCTCACGATGGCACTAACTATAACATCACACTTGATGAATCAGTAACCGAGTTCAAGATCTCTACAAACAAGGGCGATTGGACGGCATTCGATAATGGAACCCTCACTCCCGACGCCGCAATCACAAATGGTGGCACTGTAAAATTATCAGTGGTGAGAGGTGATAATATAGTGCTTCCTTGGGCAGGTGTGTGGAATATTACTGTTGCCGATGACCTCTCTACATTGACTGCAACTACAACGACCCCTAAACCACTTACACCTCTTTATATTGTAGGTAACAGTGATGCTATTGGAGCTTGGGATCCTAATAATGCAGTTAGATTTACTGACGATGGCACAAGCTATAGCATTACACTCGATGAAGCTGCAACAGAGTTCAAAATTTCAACAAATAAAGGTGATTGGGATACTTTCAATAATGGAAATCTCACTCCGGGTGGAACTATTATAAATGGTAGTGCTGTAAATCTTATTACTGATAAAGATGGTGGTAATATCGTTCTTCCATGGGTTGGCGTGTGGAATATCACCGTGGCAGGTGACCTCTCTACAATGACAGCAACAACTTCAACTCCTAATCCTGATGAAGGCCCCGGCATTGGTCCGGAACCCGAAGATGCGCCTAATCCCGATGCGGAGCCAACCGAAGCCGATGAGGCTGAAGATGCTCAAACCGAAGGTTACTTCGCCTATGATTTGCAATCATCAAAGAGTGGCGATGTATATACATTTAAGTTTAAATCAACCGGTGCAAGAAAGAATGGTCGCATCGTGCTTACCAACAAGTCAACCGGTGCGAAAACCGAAATAAAAACTCCTATCGTAAAAGGTCAAAATACCGTAACCATTAATGCATACGACATCTTGAAAGGCGACTACACTTGGGCGGTTAAAATCAACAATAGTGCTAATAATACTGTGACACTTGTTGGGTCTGATGCGAGTGTCGCTTCTAATGGAGTGCGTCTCGGTCTTACTATTGATAACGACCAAACAAGTGCCAACTTTGGTACGGTTTATACCATAACAGGAAAAGGTATTGGTGCTCAGAAATATTATCCCGATTTATCAAAGAATGGAGGTAAGTATATGGTAAATAAATTTGCCGGAACAAGAAGCAATTATTCAATTCGATTAAAAGCAAATAGTGGCAAATTATATATTGCGAGTTACGACAATGATGGAAACCAAGGGCTATGGGTATGTAGTTCAACAACGCCATCTAAAATGACAATAGCTTCTGATATTGCTGCCGGGGTTCGCGGGGTTGACTTTATTGGCTCAGGAACAAATAGGAAGATGTATCTTACCAGTTATCAGTTACTTCATAGGTATAATGTAGGTGCTTCTGATGCAGGTACAAGTACAGCAACAAATTTTACTGCTGGAAACAATTTAGTAAATGAAGGAGATGTTTTGACAACCGATAATGGTGTCTTTGTCTCTCAAAAACGATACAACGGAGGAAATAACGAAAGTTATCCTATTTTCAGATACTTAGATATTAATGGAAATATTTTATTTTCAGGTCATACATTAAATAGTAATACTTCGGCAACTCAAGTTGGTGCGATGGCGATTACTTCAGATGATAAAACATTTGCAATCATCGATGGTTGGAATTCAGATGCAAGTGGCAATCCTATCGAGAAAGATCTCGAGATTGATGTTTATAATGTCTCATGGAATGGAAATACCCCCTCATTCTCTTATCAATATTCAATCCCATTGAGTGGGACAAGACAAGTTGACCAAATGGCATTTGATCATGCAGGGAACTTATATCTGGTATCTCTTCAAAAAGGTCTATTGAAATATGCGGTGAAGACTTCGGCTCGTGCTACGGTTACTAATTCTACTGCTACGATTACCGGTTTGGGTAATCCAGTTCCTACAAATGTTGTAGCAACCCGTCAATGCAATGGCGAAGGTAGCAACTCTACTGAAGGCAGTGTAGATGCTAAAATTACATGGACCGGTAATGCCGGACAATATAAGGTTTATTACCAAACTATGCGCCGTGATGCATCGGGCAACCGTGTGGAAGATAACAGCACATGGGTAGAGGCCGGTACAGCAACAATCGCATCGGGTTCTACTTCTGGCTCATTTACTCATAAAA
>JAZNGZ010000051.1:0-5229 GCA_045576735.1 Muribaculaceae bacterium | reverse complement strand
ACCATATTGGTCGGCATCGTCAACAAAACCTGTGTTTTGATAAATATTATACTCGGCTCCGAGCGAGAATCGGTCGTTTTTATAACCGGCAAAGGCAGCCCAGTTATAGGCGTCTTTCGCGCCCTTTTGTGTCGACTCGTTGAGCGAGCCATACACACGCAAGGTCAACCCCTTAACCGGTGTGACAGTGGCTCCCAATCCATATTGCAAACCATCTTTCACTTGCACTTTCTTGTACCCCTCACCATTAACAATAATAGCATCGGCACTTACCACATCATTAAACTTATATGCCGCCGAGATACCGAGGTCGGCACTGCTACCAAATTTATACTCGTCTTGAAACGATTTCATTATATAGCGATAGCCCCAATGTTTCTCCTGCACCTTGAATTGAGTGGTGGAGATGAGACCGCCGTCGAGTGTCCAACGACCGGGTTTCCAGGTTACCTGTGCGTTCTTTATATAAGCGATACGTTGATAATCGCCCACATCACTCGATTTACCAATATCCATAACCGCTTTCATTTGTAATCCTTTACCAAACGAATATTGATAACCGAGATAACTGCGGTCGAGTTCAAAACCGCGGTCATCATTATCGGCACCAAAACCGGTGTGTAAATTTCCAAATACTTGAATAATGGCTTTCCCTTGGGGAGTTTCTTTTGCGGGTTCTTGAGCCACTGCTCCTAACCCAAGACAAGCAATTACACTTGCTGTTAAAATTCTTCTTTTCATTTCATTAATTTTGGTTATAAATTTTACACTGCAAAGGTATCTTTAATAAATTTCAAAAATATTTCAAATGAATTATATGATAATTAAGAATATATAAAAGTATCGTGTCATTCTCCACATATAGAAGAATGACACGATATGTTTTTATCAATATTAGAATCGTACTATTTATTTATAAATCCTTGCTCCAGATTTTGAGAAATGTTTATCATAAAGTCACCCATGCGCTCATATTCATTAAGGATATCCATATAATAAACGCTTATTTGGTAATTCTTTCCACTATTATCAATTTCCCCAATCACAGCATCTCTAAAATTATCACGCAATGTGTTTAATTTATTCTCTGCATTATACGCATTTGTGATGTTTTCCAACTCGCCATTATGAGCAGCCGTCAGATTGTGAATCATCACATCGTAGGCCATTGCGACAGCATCGGCCATAATATTAAGGTTCTTGACAATTGTTGCATCAAAAGTCTTTTTATTAATATTTCTTCTCGACAATATGCGACTGATTGTCTCTCCCGAATCTCCCAATGACTCCAACTCTCCGATAATTTTATACATCGACTTTACCCTTATTGAAGTCTTTTCACTAATTTCTTCGGTAGATACGCCATTAAGGAATGCTGCTATCTCATATTCTATGCGATCGGAAATTTCCTCATATTTCACAAGCTTCCCTCTCAACTCTTCAAATTTGTCGGAATCGGTTTCATTTATTGCATCTTTGGCGTATTGTGCTCCATTCTTAGATATTTGTGCAAAATGAATAATTTCATCAAACGCCTGCTCAACACAAAGCTCGGGGGTGGCAAGTGGCCCGGCAGATATATACTTAAGTTTAAAGATCTCTTTCTCTTGTGTTTCGGGTGCGCGAATAATCCAACTCACAGCCTTTGCTATCCATTTAGTAAACCACACCATCAACAATGTATTTATTACATTAAACAATGTGTGCAACATTGAAAGTCCATATAATGCCGCGGTGCTTGTAGATGATACAGAATCGCTTACGATAAACCCTTCATCAGCCGGATTAGGCAAGCCAAAAACCACTTCAGTGATTTTTCCTACAAGCGCAAGAAATGGAGTGAACAATACCAATGCCCAAACGACACCAAACACATTGAATATTGTGTGTGACAAAGCGGCCCTTTTTGCAGAGGTATTCCCCACCGATGCCGCAATATTGGCTGTAATTGTTGTTCCTATATTTTCGCCTAACACCATTGCACATGCCATATTGAAAGGAATCCAACCCATACTAAGCATAATTAGAGTAATTGCCATTGTTGCCGATGACGATTGTAGGACAAGTGTCAAGATTGTACCAAAAGCTAAAAACAACAATATTGAACCAAATCCATGAGCTGCCCATGAGGTCACAAATTCTAATACCTCGGGGGTTTGGCGAAGATCCGGAACCGACTCCTTCATAAAGGACAATCCTAAGAATAGGAGACTGAATCCTACAATTAGTTCTCCTATATTTTTATGTTTGTCTTTTTTAGAATTTGAGAAAAGGAAGCCTAAAAGCATTAGTGGCACTGCAAGAATAGAAATATCGGCCTTGAAACCCAACCACGACACCAACCAAGCTGTTACGGTTGTGCCAATATTTGCTCCCATAATCACACCTATCGACTGTGTTAGTGTGAGCAAGCCCGCATTCACAAAGCTAACTACCATAACAGTTGTTGCCGATGATGATTGTATAACTGATGTTATACCCAATCCGGTCAAAACACCTTTAAACGGATTTGATGTCATTGCCGACAAGAATTTTCTCAATCTGTCTCCTGCAACTTTCTGCAAACCCGAACTCATCATGTTCATTCCATATAGAAACATTCCTAATGCTCCCAACAAAGTAAATAATTGTAATATCGACATAATTTTCTATTATTTTTTTGTTGGTGCAAAGAAATTGCAAAATTGTTTCATAAATATTTCAAAAGAATTAGGTTTTAATTAAATGACATCTCGAAAAATATTACATTTTTATTAAATCTATCTTTTCGAAATTTTTGAATGAGATTTTTCATTAATTTTGTGGCGAAATAATGTAATATATAACTATGGACTCCTCTCGTATATTAGTAGTCGACGATGAAGAAACATTGTGCGATGTGTTAAAGTTAAACCTTGAAAATGAGGGCTATGACGTAGATGTGGCATATAGTGCCGAGCAGGCATTAGAATTAGACCTCACGCAATATTCGTTGATATTACTCGACATTATGATGGGCGAAATAAGTGGGATTAAAATGGCCAAAATATTAAAATCAAATCATAAAACAGCTGATATTCCCATCATATTTTGCACCGCCAAGGACACTGAAGATGATATGATTATGGGGCTGAACATAGGAGCCGATGACTACATTATGAAGCCATACACGATTAGAAACATTCTTGCCCGAGTGAAAAGTGTGCTTCGACGTAGCTCTCGCAACATAGAGCGCACTAATAATAACACCTATAATCTTGATGGCCTAAGTGTTGACTATCAATTAAAACGTTGCATTGTTGATGGCTCTGAAGTGAAACTCACAAAAAAAGAGTTTGAATTGTTAGCCTACCTCATCAGGCAAAAAGATAAAATATGTTCACGAGAAGAGATTCTATCAAAAGTGTGGAACGATGAAGTGATTGTGCTCGACCGCACTATTGATGTTAATGTCACTCGATTACGACAAAAAATATCCCCTTATGGGGCGCACATAATCACTCGCTCAGGATATGGCTATGGGTTTAAGGAATAGAATATTCTCTTACAATAATCGGTTATTTCTGATTGTTCTCTTATTTATATGGGGAATAATCTCAAGTATTCTTGTATTTCAATATTTTAGAGAGAAACAGTATAAATCGGAATATCTCAATGCCCAACTTCAACTTCACAATAGATATTTAATACATGCAATAGAAGATGGTCTGGATTACGAGAAAATCATCAACGAAAATCCGGCTCCATTCGACTCCTTACGAATCACTATAATATCACTAAATGGAACGGTAATATATGATTCCAAGCTCAACATTAATTCTCTCGATAATCACCTCCACCGTCCCGAAATCATAAATACAGCCAACAATGGTGAGGGTTTTCATATCGGAAGGCAATCCGATAGCGACGGACGCAAATATTTTTACTCGGCGACAAAGGGCAATAGAGTGATTGTGAGATCGGCTATTCCATATTCCGACTCTCTACATGAGCTATTAAAGGCCGATTTGCCTTACTTATGGGGAATAATTATTATAAGCATCATTTTCAGCGTTGTGGCGTTTTTCACGAGTAGAAGATTAGGGAAAACTATTATCAGGCTCAATAAATTTGCCCAAACGGCTGAGAATGGCGGTTCTATAACTGAAACTGAAGAATTTCCCAACGACGAATTAGGGAAAATATCCCAAAGTATAATAAAACTATACTTCGACCTCCAAAACACCATCGCCGAACGCGATAAAGAGCATCAAGAAAAACTACACGAAGAACAAGAAAAAATTCGTATCAAACGACAGCTTTCAAATAACATTACTCATGAATTAAAAACACCGGTAGCCTCTATCCAAGTGTGTCTTGAAACTATCTTATCGTCAGGCATTCAACTAAATGACGAAAAACGCCGTGAGCTGCTTGACCGATGTTATTCTAATTGCAGCAGGCTACGTCATCTTTTAAATGATGTGTCACTTATCACTCGCATGGAAGAAGGGAGCTTGCTCATCGCAAAAGAAGAAATCGACACAACCCAAATTATTAACGAGGTAATTGACGATGCCAACACAAAAAACGAAAATTTCATCATTCACAATCGCTTATCAACTCCAATAAAAATGCGTGGCAATAGAGCCTTGATTACCTCTATTTTCAGCAATCTAATAAGCAACGCCATTGCTTACTCAGGAGGTGGCAATATATACATCTCCCTCATAACCAATAATGATTATACTTGCGCATTCTCTGTTGAAGATGATGGGTGTGGCATTGATGACATTCACTTATCGCGCATTTTCGAACGCTTTTATCGCATCGACAAGGGTCGGTCACGCAAATTAGGCGGAACCGGGTTGGGATTAGCCATAGTGAAACATGCAGTGGCATTTCATGGAGGTGAAATCACTGCCACAAACCGCGATGAAGGTGGTTTAAAATTCACCTTCTCTCTACAAAAACAATGATTTAAGAAATCTCCTATAAATTCCTTAAATCCCGAAATAGCAACTCACGTAGGCTGAGTAGCCGTTATCGGCGCCATCGGCCGAGGGAATATTCATGCGGAAGTTGGGAGCGATTTTCACGTATTTGCACACTTTGAACTGTGCGCCCAACATTGCCGCCGACTCATCTTTGCCTATATTCCAATCATCTTTTGAGGTGAGATAGTCATATCGAGCAAACACATCTACCACTTTGCTCAAGTGGGCTGTGCCGTAGACCGACAAACCATATTGGTCGGCATCGTCAACAAAA
>JAZNGZ010000050.1:0-31498 GCA_045576735.1 Muribaculaceae bacterium | reverse complement strand
CGTATTTCCTTTTTTCTAAGTTATAGTTTTTTCTCACGTTGTTTATTGGTTATGCGATCAATACCTAAAATTATAACAAATGAAAAAATAGTGCTAAATGAGATTTGTGATAATACTCTAGTAATATTAAAGAAAGAAAATGCTTCAATAGAAAAAATTAAGAAACAATAGATTAAAACAATTGTTAGTAAAAATTTAAAGTAGGGGAGAAAACCTACTGATTTAATTGCAACTTCTCCATCTGCAATTTCTTCTTCTCGAGGAATGTAAAGACGTAATATATATTTTCTAATAAATGATAGGATTGTACACGATAGTGCGTGCATACCATATGTATCAGAAAAAATATCTATTATTAATCCTAATAAAAAAGAAATAGATAATACTATGTTAATATTTAAAGTTAAAGGAAGCCTAACGATTAAATATATAAATATTATAGGTGTAGCAACATTAAACAAGCAGATGTTATTACATATCACAGCTTGGCATATAACGAGCACAAAGAATAAAATTATTAGATTTATTGTAGATTTACCCATGATTAATTACTCTTTGTTTCTTGATAATCTTTAACTTCAAGAGAGTCCAATTCCTCCTTCATATTGTTTACAACGACTCTCACTGTGCTGAGCTTTGTAAAGTCAGTAAACAACTTAACTTTAAGAGTGAAGAAATTCTCATTTTGACCTTGACCATCAGTGATAATTTGACCAATGGGAATTCCTTGAGGGAATACAGCTGAATAACCACTTGTAACTACAGTATCGCCTTTTTGGAACACTGTGTGACGAGGAAGTTCTTCCAAAACTGCCTCCGTTGGAGATTCTTGATCCCAAACTAAAGAGCCAAAATTGTCATTTCCTTTTATTTTACATGAAAGCCTTAAGTTAGGATTAAGAAGGGATATTACTCTAGAGCTATTTTCTCCAACTAAATTAACAATACCTACAACTCCATTTTGGTCAACAATTCCCATTTCAGGCTTTATTCCATCTTTCGAACCTTTGTTAATTGTAATATAGTTATAAGGTTTATTGATGCTATTGTTTATCACATGTGCAAGTATAAAATCATAGTTTCTTAAGCCTTCGGGGGCTTCAGTGGAATCTATGTTGTATTTTTCTTCATATAACCTTATTTTATCACGTAATGCCAAAACTTCAAGTTCAAGGTTTGCACATTGAGATTGTAAGTCTTCGTTAATATCATGTAAATGGAAGTATGAGGTGACATTATTTGCACCTTTATATATCGATGAAGCCATTGCCCCGGCTGATGTAAGATATATATGATGTTGGTATGGATTGCTTGTAAATAATAATATGCAACTAATAATTACATATATTATAAAAACAAACCATTTACTATATTTTACTAGAAAATTTATTAAATCGTTCACCTTATACTTTATAAATTAAGCTATGCTTTCCCACGTGTTTATGGGAAAGCATACCTTATGATGTTGTGAAAAACTTATCTAATCAAGAATGAGAAGTTGTCAACGTTTTTAAGAGCAACACCAGTACCCTTAGCAACTGCCAAAAGTGGATCTTCAGCAATATGGAATTGAATGCCGATTTTGTCAGTAAGACGTTTGTCCAACCCGCGCAACAATGCACCCCCACCGGCAAGATATATACCATTTCTAACTATATCAGCATATAGTTCGGGAGGCGTTTGTTCTAACGCTCCTAAAACAGCGGCCTCTATCTTAGAGATTGATTTTTCGATACAGTGTGAAATCTCTTGATAAGAAACGGGAACTTCCATTGGTAGAGCCGTCATTTGGTTAGGACCATGTACAATATAGTCTTCAGGCGGATTTTCGAGTTCTGTTAATGCTGAACCAACATTCATTTTGATAAGTTCTGCAGTACGTTCTCCAACTCTTACATTGTGAGCACGTTTCATATGACCTTGAATATCGTCTGTGAGGTCATCACCTGCTACTTGTATACTTTTGTTACTAACAATACCACCAAGAGATATTACAGCGATTTCAGTAGTACCACCACCTATGTCAACAATCATGTTGCCTTCAGGAGCCTCTACGTCAAGACCAATACCAAGAGCAGCAGCCATTGGTTCGTAAATCATATATACATCGCGACCATTAGCATGTTCGGCAGAGTCTCGTACCGCACGGATTTCCACTTCAGTAGATCCAGAAGGTATCCCAACAACCATACGCAATGAAGGCGAAAACCAATTACTTTTTTGGCTAGCTTTCTTTACCAAACCACGAATCATTGCCTCGGCAGCATTAAAGTCGGCAATAACACCTTTGCGAAGTGGTCGAACAGTGCGTATGCCTTCGTGTTCTTTACCCTGCATTTGTTGTGCTTCTTTACCTACTGCAACAAGTTTATCAGTGCGTTTATCCAAAGCAACAATTGAAGGTTCATCAATTACAATTTTATCGTTGTGGATGATAATGGTATTTGCAGTACCTAAGTCGATTGCTATTTCTTTAGTAAGAGAGAATAGTCTCATAATATATCCTATTTATTAATGTTTAAAGTGTCTAATTCCTGTTGTAACCATTGCAATCTCATTTTGATTACAATATTCAATAGATTCATTATCTCTAACAGAGCCTCCGGGTTGAATTACAGCGTTAATTCCTGCCTTGTGAGCTATTTCAACGCAATCGGGGAATGGGAAGAAAGCATCAGAAGCCATTACTGCGCCATTTAAGTCAAATCCGAATGATTGAGCTTTTGCTATAGCTTGTTTTAGAGCATCAACGCGTGAAGTTTGACCAATTCCACTTGCGTATAATTGTTTACCCTTTGCTAAGACAATTGCATTACTTTTGCTATGTTTTACAATTTTATTAGCAAATAACAAGTCTTCAATTTGTTCTGGGTTAACCGCTTTGTTTGTAACTTGAGTTAATTCTTCGGGAGTTTCATTCTTGAGGTCGCGTTCTTGCACTAATGCTCCGTTTAATATTGAGCGGAACTGCAATTTAGTGTCGTTTTTGCAATTTTGAATCAAAATAATGCGGTTTTTCTTTTGTTTAAGTATTTCAAGCGCATCATTATCATAACTTGGAGCAATAATTACCTCAAAAAATATTTTATTAATCTCTTCAGCAGTTTTTGCATCAATATTTGTGTTTGCAATAAGTACACCACCAAAGGCTGAAACCGGATCTCCGGCTAAAGCATCGTTCCATGCATCTAAAATATTTTCTCTTGATGCAATTCCGCAAGCATTATTATGTTTAAGAATTGCAAAAGTAGTATCATTAAATTCACTTATTAATGACACTGCGGCATCGATGTCAAGTAAGTTGTTGTATGAGATTTCTTTTCCATGTACTTGTGTGAACATTTTATCAAAGTCACCAAAGAACATGCCTTTTTGATGAGGATTCTCACCATAACGCATTATCTTTGAATTATCTATGGCAATTCTAAGCGCAGAGGGTTTTTCTTCACCATCAAAATAGCTAAAGATTGAACTATCATATGAAGAAGATACTGCAAAAGCCTCTTTAGCAAACCAACGACGTTGTTCGATGTCTGATTTTGCACCATTAGTTTTTAGTAATTGTGCTAGAGGCGCGTATTGAGCTTTTGATGCAACAATAATTACGTCTTTATAATTTTTTGCTGCGGCACGTATTAGTGATATCCCGCCAATATCAATTTTTTCAATAATGTCGGCATCACATGCACCTGATGCAACAGTATCGACAAATGGATATAAATCAACAATAACCAAGTCTATTGCAGGAATTGCGTATTGCTTAACTTGTTGGCAATCTGTCTCATTTTCACGACGATTGAGAATGCCTCCGAAAATCTTAGGGTGTAAGGTTTTAACACGACCACCAAGGATTGAAGGATAGCCAGTGAGGTCTTCAACCGCCTGACATTGATAACCTAATGATTCGATAAATGTTTTTGTTCCACCTGTTGATAAAAATTCTACACCATCTTTATGTAATAGGCTTAGAATTTCATCTAATCCATCTTTGTGATAAACTGAGATTAGCGCAGTTTTAATTTGTTTAATGTCTGACATTTTTTATGTAAATTACAATTTGATTTGCAAAATTACGAAATTAACTTCAATTATTTGAGTAATATTCAATTTTTTCTTGTTTTACTTTGTTTTTTTTATGCTTTTGCCTATTTATTTGTGAAAATGAATTTATTTATCAAAATATATAATATCGATTTTGGAATTGAGAATCACTTTTGTTATCTTTGCAACTTAATTTAAACTAAAATGTTGTTAGAGCTTGTCGATAAAAACACTATTTCAGAACTAAACGACCTAATTAATAATTCAAAAAAGGTTGTCTTAACATGTCATGTAGGTCCTGATGGAGATGCCATAGGTTCTACCTTGGCATTGTGTCATGTTTTGAAATTAATGGGTAAGTCAGCAGTAGTTGTTACTCCCGATCAGTGTCTTAAATCGTTAAAGTTTTTACCAGGCGCAAATCTCATTCTTCCTTATTCATGTAATCAAGCGAAAGTAAAACGTGTCTTTAGCGATGCCGATTTGGTTTTCTGTTTAGACTACAATTCATTGTCACGTCTTGATTCATTGCAAGAGGTTGTTAAATCGATTGATGTCCCTAAAGTATTGATTGACCATCATCTGCATCCCGAACAGTTTGCTCAGATTGTGATTTCAGATCCTGATATATCATCAACATGTTTATTGTTGTATAAAGTTTTGTGCCAATTGCAATTGAATTTATATATCAATTCAGAAGTTGCTAATTGTATTTATACAGGAATGATGACTGATACAGGTAATTTTACTTATAATTCATCAGATCCATTTATTTATACAGCAATTTCTGAGTTAATTAACTATGGTTTGCAAAAAGAATTTATTTATAAACAAATCTACAATACAAATTCTGAGTCGCGAATACGATTAAATTCTTATGCTCTATGTCATAAAATGAAGATATACGATGGTTTTCATGCCGCTTTGATTTCATTGTCTGATAGTGAGCTAGAAGAATATTCATACGTCGAAGGTGACACAGAGGGGCTTGTTAATGTCCCATTAAGCATCCCCGGAGTGGTGTATTCCATATTTCTCAGAACATCAGTCGACTGTGAAGGCGTAAATTATGTTAAGATTTCCATGCGTAGTGTTGGCGATTTTCCTGTAAACACTATTTGTTCTAAACATTTTAATGGTGGAGGCCACAAAAATGCAGCCGGTGGTGAATATTATGGTTCAATGGATAAAGCCATAGAGATTTTTGAATCATTATTAGATG
This sequence comes from Muribaculaceae bacterium, assembly GCA_045576735.1. Taxonomy (GTDB): domain Bacteria; phylum Bacteroidota; class Bacteroidia; order Bacteroidales; family Muribaculaceae; genus RGIG4079. The sequence goes on along the minus strand of JAZNGZ010000050.1, from coordinate 26,235 downwards.
AAAATAACAAATTAATAGAATAATTTATATGAATAAAAATAGTCTTATAATAATATTATTTCTTTTAGGATTTGCTCTAAATTTTTCATCATGTGATGAAGGTGAGAGTTATGCAGATTTGTTGAAAGATGAAACTGTTGCTGTCAATAATTTTTTAGCAGACCAAAAGATTATAAATGATATTCCAAAAGACTCTGTATTCGAGTCGGGTAAAGGTGCCCCATATTACAAAATGGATGAAGATGGGAATATTTATATGCAAGTTATAAACCCTGGCACAAAAGATAATATGGCAAAAAAAGACCAGTTAATATATTTTAGGTTTACTCGTTATGACTTGTTTGGTTATTCTGATGGCGTTTTGCCAGAAGGTTTTGGTAATGCCAATGACTTTGATTATAGAAATACACAATTTAGATTTGGCAATTACACACTTCCTTCGTCATCCCAATGGGGAACCGCAATTCAGCTACCATTATATTACCTTGGCATCGATTGTGAAGTAAACTTAGTTATTAAATCACAATATGGTTATACCGATGAAATAAGTAATGTTATTCCATTTATGTATAATATTAGATACTTTAAAAGCCAAATATAGAAGAATTTAAATATTAACTTATAAATATATACTCTAATGTCACTTATTAAATCAATTTCTGGTATTCGAGGAACTATAGGTGGAGCTCCTGGAGAAGGTCTAAGTCCTCTAGATATTGTTAAATACACAGCTTCATACGCTACCTTTATTAAATCAACAACAACTCGTACAAGTAAACGCATAGTTGTAGGACGAGATGCGCGAATTTCTGGCAAAATGGTCAATAACATTGTTGTGGGAACTTTAACAGGTATGGGGTTTGATGTTGTTAATATTGGTTTAGCGACTACTCCTACAACAGAATTAGCAGTTGTGGCAGAAAAAGCTTGTGGAGGTATAATTCTTACTGCTTCACATAACCCTAAACAATGGAATGCCTTAAAATTGCTTAATGAAAATGGTGAATTTCTTAATGATGCGCAAGGTAAGGAAGTTCTCCGAATAGCAGAAGCAGAGGAGTATCGTTTTGCTGATGTTGATAGCTTAGGTAGTGTCTTTGCTAATGAGACCTACAACAGTAAGCATATTGATAGTGTTTTAAAGCTAGATTTAGTAGATGTTGAAGCTATAAAAAATGCGAATCTCACTGTCGCTGTTGATGCTGTAAATTCTGTTGGTGGTGTTATTATTCCTGAGTTATTGCGTGCATTAGGAGTTAAAAATGTAATTTGTTTAAATTGTGAACCTACAGGACACTTTGCTCATACCCCAGAACCATTACCAGAAAATCTTACTCAGATTTCTGATTTAATGAAGTCGGGTATAGCTGATGTTGGATTTGTAGTAGACCCGGACGTTGACCGTTTAGCCATAGTGATGGAAAATGGTGAAATGTTTGTTGAAGAATATACATTGGTAGCTATTGCTGATTATGTATTATCAAAAACTCCAGGCGCAACGGTTTCTAATTTAAGTTCATCTAGAGCATTAAAAGTTGTAACAGAACGCCATGGTTGTTCTTATTCAGCGTCAGCAGTTGGCGAAGTTAATGTCGTTACCGAAATGCGTCGTACAAATGCTGTTATCGGAGGTGAAGGAAATGGTGGTGTGATTTATCCAGCGTCACACTATGGTCGTGATGCTCTAGTAGGTGTGGCATTATTCCTTAGCTTGTTGGCAAAATGTGGTAAAACTGTTTCTGAATTAAAGAAAACCTATCCTTCATTTGCTATTGCCAAGAATAAGATAGAATTAACACCAAACATTGATGTTGATGCTATATTAGAAGCTGTTAAAGAGAAATTTAGTGATGAAAAGATTACTGATATTGATGGTGTAAAAATTGACTTTGCTGATAGTTGGGTTCATTTGCGCAAGTCTAATACAGAACCAATTATTCGTATTTATTCTGAAGCAGAGAACATGGATGAGGCGAATAAATTAGCTCAACAGATTAAAGATGTGATATCATCTATGATATAAAATTTGTTTAAAGCATATGTTGAGCCAATCTTTTACTAGATTGGCTCTTTTAATTTTTTATATTATAGATATATTTTGTATCTTTACAATCTAAATCATGATTAGATATGAATAAAACGTTTTTAATATCTGTTAGTATTTTGACTTCGTTAACATCGTTGTCAATGTTTGCTCAAAATCAACCCGTTTGGCTAGAGAATGATTCTATATCTGCAATTGAGTCAAGAATCCAAAGTGATTTCTCGGTAACACTTGATGATGGTTTAAAAACAATGTCGAAACTATACTCATCTATAAATTTAAATGAACTCAATTCATTTATAGACAATCATTATATTGAAGTAAAAACAATTAATGGAGAGAAGATGATGCATCGAAAATCTCCAAACAATTTCAAACTATTGAATCCTCAGTTAAGAGGCAATTGGAATGGACGTGGTTCTCAACCAGATGCTGAAGACATTGATATGGTAAAATCTATTTTATCCAATTCAAAGGGTATCGGAGACATCACAAATGGGAAAAGGATAAAATATCGTTTTACTATTAAAGTTCCTAAGCATGATTTTTTAATTGGTGATACATTGAGAGTTTGGATGCCTGTGCCAATAGAATCTTCACGTCAAAAAAATATTAAAATTCATTCTATTTCTCATCAAAATTATGTATTATCTAATCAATCAATCTCGGAACATAATACAATATATTTTGAACAAGCTATAAATGAAACAACCAATGATACAATAATATTTGAATATGTTGGAGAGTATGAAACATATGCCCAATATTATAGTGAAGATTTTATAACTAAAAATATAAAACCATATGATAAAACATCTGATTTGTATAAAAAATATACCGACACTTCCCATAAGCACATAATTGATTGTAAGTCTTTAGCTCAAAAGATTGTTGGAGACGAGTCTTCACCTTATAAGCAATCCGAGTTGGTATATGAATATATATCCAAGTCTTTTCCTTGGGCAGGAGCCCGAGAATATAGTACTATCGAATCATTGCCTCAATACGTTTTAGATGAACAACATGGCGATTGTGGACAGGTCGCATTATTGTATATTTCAATGATGCGCTCTCTAGGTGTGCCTGCCAAGTGGGAGAGTGGTTGGATGCTTCATCCATGGAGTAAAAATTTACATGACTGGGCTGAAGTATATTTCGAAGGAATTGGTTGGATTCCAATTGATGTATCATTTGGAAGATATGTAAATTCTAAAAATAAAAATGAACGGAATTTCTTTTCGACAGGTATGGATTGCTATAGATTTGCAACAAATACTGGCATATGCTCTCCATTATATCCCGAAAAAAGATACATAAGAAGTGAAACTGTTGATTTTCAGGTTGGCGAAGTTGAATGCTCAAAAGGGAATTTATTTTATCCTGGTTGGACAAAAAAATTAGAAGTAATATCAATAGAAGAAATAAATAATTAATTATGAAAAGAAGTAATTTAAAGGTTATACTTAGTGTTTTACTGCTAACATGTGTGTCGACTCTTTTTTCTTCGGCGCAATCTAAGTCTAACCAATGGGCTTTAGGCCGGGTTTCTGTTGCTCATGTAAGAGTAGCTAAAGGGCATTCTTCAGAGTTGTCAAACCAAATATTAATGGGAATGCCTATAAAGTTATTAAGTAAATCGGGGGATTGGTGGCATGTTGAAACTCCTGAAGGCTATAAAGGATATGTTATTGCTAGTTCTCTAGCGATAAAATCATCTGCCGAGATGAATCAATGGCGTAATTCTAACCGAGTTATTGTTACCTCAATATATCAAACTCAAATTTTTAAAAGCCCAACACAATGTGGTTTTAGGGATGTTGTTTCTGATGTCGTAAATGGTGTAATTCTTCAAGGCCAAAAGAGCGAATCAGAGTTTTCAGAGGTTGTCTTACCCGATGGACGAATTGGCTTTATTCGTTCTTCAGACATTACTCCTATAGAAGAGTGGGCTTCACAAGATTTTAATCCTGAATTAATATTAGATATGGCATATTCAATGCATGGTCAGCCCTATTTATGGGGTGGAACATCGACAAAGTCATTAGATTGTTCCGGTCTAGCTAAGGTATGTTATTTTGCTAATGGAATCATCTTGCGACGTGATGCATACCAACAAGCCGAAACCGGAATAAAAATTGATGCAAAAAATTGGAAGTCTTGTCAAGCTGGTGATTTATTATTTTTTGGAAATCCTAAAACAAAACGTGTAACTCATGTTGCTATATATAATGAAAATGGTTTATATATTCACTCTTCAGGACGTGTAAAAATAAATAGTATTGATCCTAATAGTGATTTATATTTAAAAACGCCATTTTTCCATGCTCGTCGCATTAATGGCGCTATTGGAACTGATGGTATTGTACAAGCGATAAATCATCCATGGTATTTTAATAAGTAAATCAATAATAATTATAATATGGATCGCAGAAAATTTCTTAGAAATGCTGCTTTAGGCGCAGCAGTGATAGCTTCTCCAATATCGTTTTCAGCATTTGGTGAACCCACAAAGCAAACCGGCAAACTAGGTCGAATGAAACTTTCATTTGAACCATATGAGTTAAAATTGCGCCATTCATTTAATTTGGCAAAGTATAGTAGAACTACTACTCCTGATGTTCAAGTAAAATTAGAATTAGATGGAATTGTGGGCTATGGTGAAGCTTCTATGCCGCCATATTTAGGTGAAAGTGTTGACAGTGTAACTTCTTTTTTATCCAAACTTGATCTTTCTCAATTCTCCGACCCATTTAGGATAGAGGATATTCATGATTACATGGAGTCTATAGCGCCAGATAATAGAGCTGCAAAAGCATCAGTCGATATTGCTTTACATGATTTGTTAGGTAAAATTATGGGTCAACCATGGTATAAAATATGGGGCCTTAATCCAGAAAATGCTCCTGACACATCTTTCACTATAGGTATTGATAAAGCTGATGTGGTGAAAAAGAAAGTTGATGAAGCTGCTCCCTATAATATTTTAAAAGTAAAAATGGGATTGGATAACGATAAAGAGCTTGTTGAAATAATCAGAGAAAAGACAGATCGTCCCATATGCGTTGATGCGAATCAAGGATGGGATAGTAAAGAAAAAGCGCTTGAAATGTGTTATTGGCTTGCAGAACGAAATTGCTTATTTGTTGAGCAACCTATGGCAAAAGAAAAAATTGATGAAACAGCTTGGCTACGAGAAAGAAGTCCCCTACCAATTATAGCCGATGAATTCCTTCAACGTCTTCCAGATGTACGTAGAGCGTCTCAGGCTTACGATGGCATTAATATAAAATTAATGAAAAGCACTGGTATGCATGAGGCTTACAAAATGGCAGTTCTTGCTAAAGCATTAGGTATGAAAGTTATGTTGGGTTGTATGACCGAGACCTCATGTGCTGTGACTGCTGCTGCCCAACTGTCACCAATGGTTGATTGGGCCGATTTAGATGGCAATTTATTAATCGCTAATGATAAATTTGATGGCATTAAGATTGTTAATGGCAAAGTAACAATACCAGATAGACCGGGGATTGGAGTGCTTCCTGTGTAGTAAAATATTGACTTATTTCCTTAATTAGTTGATTAAGCATTGAAAAAACTTGTCTAAATAAAAAAAAATGCGTAAATTTGCACTTCGAAATTAGGAATAATAATTGAAAATTAAATACGGCAATGAAAAGAACATTTCAACCTTCTAACAGAAAGAGAGTAAATAAACATGGTTTCCGTGAAAGAATGTCAACTGCTGACGGTCGCAAAGTGCTTGCACGTCGTCGCGCTAAAGGTCGTGCTCGTTTGACTGTTTCTGATTCAATCGGTGGTAAATAATACTTCCTTTCTTTAAAAAATAACGCTGAAGCTTATAGGGCCTCAGCGTTTTTGTTATAATATGGTCTATATAAGTGTATTTAAAAGGTCAATCTCTGCTTTGGGGCGATCGTTTAAGGACGAAATACACTATAGTTAAAATAGTAGTAATTATAATGAAGTAACTCCATTTAAAATCATCGGGGATTAGAAGGTATACTATATTGATAAACAATTGAGTAGAAGCATAGTATATTGATACTTTATAGTGCTTAATACCCCATTGATTTGCTAGGATTTGGTATAAATGATGCCTATGTGGCAAAAATATGTTTTCTCCGGCAAACAATCGCTGAAATATGGTGAAAACAGTGTCTATAGCATAAACAATTAGGAAGATAATATAAGACGCTTCAGACGTTCTTAAAATCAACTCTGCCATTAAATATAAAATAAAGAAGCCCATAACAATGGCACCGACATCACCCGAGAAGCATTTAGCTGTACTACGGAAATTCATTATACCAAATATGACAGTTGATATTATCAATGGAATAATAAATTGAATCATTCCACATGTAGGGGAATCTGACACTATTACATAGCAATATAATATGGTTGACAATGTAACAATAGAATATCCAACAAGTATTCCATTAATCCCATCCATGAAGTTATATGCATTAATAAATCCAACTCCGCAAATTAATAATAACAAATATATCTCATAATATCCGTCGAAAAATATTTGATTAAATGTAATTGCGACAACTGCTATTTGAATTATTAGCCTTAACCAAGGTGTTAGATTCTTAATGTCATCATAAAAGCTTATTATAGCCAAAATGGAGGCTCCAATAAGCATAATCGGAAAAGATGCTGGTAACTTAGAGTTGAAAAATATATAGAAAAGTATAGCCGAAATATAAAATATAAATCCGGCTCCAGTTATAATAAATTTATTATGGGATGAACGAGGTGTTACTTCGTTCCCAATATGAAAACGTTTAGCGATTGGGAAATAAGCAACTTCCAATAAGATTAATATTATTGTTATAATAGAATATTTAATCAAATACTCCATAATGGTTTATCTTAATAATTACCGTTCAAGATACCAATTATATAATTTCTTGATACCCTCGTCTATTTCAATTTTATGAACCCAACCAAGGGAATGAAGCTTATCAACGTTACATAATTTACGCATTGTCCCATCGGGCTTGTTTGAATTCCATCTTATAACTCCATTATAGCCGATAGTGCCTTTAATTTTGTACGCAAGTTCTTTAATTGAAAGTTCTTTTCCCGTCCCTATATTGATATGACAGTTGCGAATCTCTTTATTAGAGCCTTTTAAATCTTCAAAAGAAATGTTTTCAAGGATATGTACTGAAGCATCGGCCATATCCTCACTCCAAAGAAATTCACGCAAAGGCTTTCCTGACCCCCAAAGCTCTAAATAATCGTTATATATTCCATAACTATTGAGGAGAGAAATTATCTCTTTATCTGAGCTTTTACCTGAGACACCTTTTACTGGCAATTTATCTAAATCAGCTCTAATTAAATCGAAATTATTATTAAATAGGAGATTTGCCAAATGCATTTTGCGAATCATGGCAGGAAGAACATGGCTTTTTTCCAAATCAAAATTGTCGTTTGGCCCATACAAATTTGTTGGCATTACTGCGATATAATTTGTACCATATTGTAGGTTGAAACTTTCACACATTTTCAACCCGGCAATTTTGGCAATTGCATAAGGTTCATTAGTATATTCAAGTGGGGATGTTAGAAGTGCATCTTCACTTATTGGTTGTGGCGCTTCTCTAGGATATATACAAGTACTACCCAGGAATAGTAATTTTTTCACTCCATGACGAAAACTTTCTCCTATTACATTTTGCTGAATTTGAAGGTTTTCATAAATAAAGTCGGCTCTGTATGTGTTATTGGCCATTATCCCGCCTACATGCGCAGCCGCTAAAACCACGTATTCAGGTTGATTTTCATCAAAAAAAGTTTTGACTGCAGCTCCATCGAGTAAATCAAGTTCAGCATGTGTACGGCCAATTAAATTTGTATAGCCTTTATTTGTAAGATTATTCCAAATAGCCGAGCCAACTAAACCTCTATGACCTGCTATATAAATTTTTGAGTCTTTTTGCATTATTTTTGATTCTTAATTAACTCTAGATCACTATCAACCATTATATTAATAAGTTCTTGGAATGATGTCTTACGTGGGTCCCAACCAAGTTTTTCCTTTGCTTTTGTCGGATTTCCTAATAATTGTTCAACCTCAGCAGGTCTGAAAAATTTAGGATCAACTTCTACTAAAACCCTACCGGTAGCAATGTCAATACCTTTTTCGTCAAGACCTTCACCTTCCCATCTTAATTCAATGCCGGCACGCTTAAATGCAAGTGTAGTAAATTCGCGCACTGTATGATATTCTCCAGTAGCAATTACATAATCATCAGGCTCGTCTTGTTGCATTATAAGCCACATACACTCAACGTAATCACGAGCGTAACCCCAATCTCGTAATGCGTTTAAGTTGCCCAAATATAATTTATCTTGTAATCCATTTACTATGCGAGCAGCTGCTAAAGTAATTTTGCGAGTTACAAAGGTTTCTCCTCTTCGCTCACTTTCGTGATTAAACAAAATTCCATTCACAGCATACATGCCATAACTCTCGCGATAGTTTTTTGTAATCCAAAAGCCATATAACTTTGCTACTGCATATGGGCTACGTGGATAGAATGGAGTAGTTTCACTTTGTGGCACTTCTTGCACCTTACCATAAAGTTCTGATGTACTTGCTTGATAAATGCGAGTACGTTTCTCCATTTTAAGAATTCTTACTGCTTCCAAAAGTCTTAGGGTACCCGTTGCGTCAGTTTCAGCAGTATATTCAGGCACATCAAAAGATACTTTTACGTGGCTTTGAGCTGCAAGGTTGTATATCTCGGTTGGTTGAACTTCTTGTATTATACGAATTAATGAACTAGAGTCGGTCATATCTCCGTAATGAAGATTAATGAGGCGCTTTTGCTTCATGTCGCGCACCCATTCATCAAGGTAAAGATGCTCAATGCGACCGGTATTAAACGAGGAACTGCGACGAATTATGCCATGAACCTCATAACCTTTTTCTAAAAGAAATTCAGCAAGAAAAGAACCATCTTGTCCGGTAATGCCTGTAATTAAGGCTATTTTTTGTTTATTTTGTTCCATATTATAATATTAACGGAATGAGTTCTGAAAAATTGTGAATAATATGTTGTGGTAAATACTCTTTATCTGTATTAAAATTTTGAGGATGTATATTTTGGCCATTGTCTCTTATACAAATCGTTGTCCATCCGAGTTGGTTAGGCCAATAAAAGTCTTTTGATAAATTATCTCCTATGTAGTAAAATTTATCGCAGGTAGGATTCGATGACATGATTAGTTTAAATCCATTATCGTGATGTTTATCATATCCAATTTCTTCAGATATGACAATATTCTTCTTTGTGATGTATTTATGAAGTCCTAACGCCTTAATTTTGTTAGACTGGGATAAAACGCGTCCGTCTGTAATAATACCCATAGGGATATCGTTATTATGGAGTTTTATTAAGCAACTCTCTACCGTTGGGTCTAATGTAAGGATAGGAGTGTGATACCTGTATTCTTTTAGCATCCATGAGACATCTTCATCTCCGCCGATAGATTTAATAAAATCACAAAGGAGGTCAAAAGGGTTTCTGTTTTTGTCTAATATTGTTACAATGTCATTGTGGGATTGCTCATATTTTTTACTTAAAATGTGGGCTATATGATTGTGTGCTGATTTGACAAAATCAATCTCTTTATACAATGTGTCATCTAAATCAAAGGCGACAAAAGGATTCATTTTGCGAGGATGTTACGTAGTGCGATAATAACTCGGTTGATATCTTCATCCGTTAAACTTGATCCACTTGGCAAACAGAGACCTTGTTCAAATAATTTTTCACACACATCACCACCATAATAAGGCGCATCTTTATATATCGGCTGCATGTGCATTGGACGCCAAAGTAAACGTGTTTCAATATTTTCTTCGTTAAGTGCAATTCTTACCTCATCGGGAGTAATGCCACATTTCGGATCAATAAGTATTGTTGTTAACCAGAAGTTTGAGTCATAATCTAGAGAGGGGTTATCAAAAACTTTCAAACAATTAATGTCTTTCAATCCTTCGTTGTACAACGAGTGTATTTCTCTACGTCGAGCTACATGTTCTGCTAATACGTCCATTTGACCACAACCAATGCCAGCACTAACATTGCTTAATCGGTAGTTATAACCAATAACTTCATGGTAGTAGTATGGTCGGTTTTCTCGAGCTTGGGTCGCATAGAATGTGACTCTTTTGCCGGTTTCTTTGTCAGGACAAATTAGCGCTCCACCGCCTGATGTTGTGATTACCTTATTCCCATTAAAACTGAGTGCTCCATATGTGCCAATTGTGCCACACTTTATACCTTTATATTCAGAGCCGAGTGCTTCTGCAGCATCTTCCAAAACAGGAATATTATATTTATTTGCAATTGCCATTATTTCATCCATTTTTGCAGGCATACCATAAAGATGTACTGGGATTATTGCTTTAGGATATTTTCCAGTAACATCATAACGGTCAATAATTGCTCTTTCTAGTGCGATAGGGCACATGTTCCATGTTTCAGGCTCGCTGTCAACAAATATTGGTTTTGCGCCTTGATAACATATTGGATTTGCACTAGCAGAGAATGTAAATGATTGGCATATTACTTCATCGTTTTCAGAAACTCCGAGCATTACTAACCCTAGATGTATTGCTGCTGTGCCGGCACTTAGTGCTACAACCTTATTTGCATTTAAATACTTTTCTAGTCGTAGTTCAAACTCATCTACATTTGGACCTAGTGGGACAATCCAATTATCCTTGAACGCTTCATCTACCCACTTTTGTTCTGTCCCTCCCATATGGGCCAATGATAATAATATTCTATTCTTTTCCATTGCTTAACTCAATGAATTATGGTTATTTATAATTATTTTTATGTAGAACTTCTTTATCTAAATATTCTGAAAATATGCGCGCACCTTTGTAATTTAGATGGTTTAAGTCCCCGAAACAACTATCGGGGAACTGCATATTCCTTAAATCGTAAAATGGTATCTCACTAAAATTTTGTTGATGATATTGTTTATATGTTATCGTATCAATTTTAGATTTATAGTGTTGTGGCGTCGCTAATAAAATTATTGTCATGTCATTATCTTCACAAAACTTTATGATTTTTTTGAGATAATATTTAGATAAGAAATCAAATGATGACTGTTTGGCTACCTTGTCTTTTTGTAAATCTATGTGTTGTTGTAATTTATCTCTAACAAGGTACTCATATCTACCAAGATTTTTCATATGGGTTATATCTGTTGATTTATCCCATAACGAAGGCATTGCTTGACCAATTTTATGGATATTAAAAGGTTGATAGAAATGGCTTACACAATATTTAAATGAACTATTTTTAATTATAGCGCAGATGTCCTCCGTTGAATAAAGGTCATAATAAAATGGAGAGTAAGTGCCTTGAAATTCTCCTGTTAGATTTTGTTCCATTATGACATTATCATATCCTATAACAATGGTATCTAATTGAGAATTATATTGTTTTAATAGTTTCAGTTTGCAATATACTTGCTCCGGATAGTCATTACTTCGTGCAAAGTTGAAACTGTTTGATATTAAAGAATCATTGATACCGCATTCAATGTGGCTATTCCCTAAAAAAGCTATGTTAACATTCTTTGGCAGTTTTAATGCATTTTCTCTAGTGAAGCATATGAACATCCAGAAAGCGACAAAGCAGACTAGTGATATAATTAAAAATAGCGCAGAATTAAAACAAAACTTTTTCAACCCAAAATTTCTAAGTATGGTTTATTGTGGGTATTTATTTTTATGAAAGACCTCTTTCTCAAGGAATTCTGAGAAAACTCGTGCTCCTTTATAGTTTAGGTGGTCTAAGTCACCAAAACAACTGTCGGGGAGCTCCATATCTTTAAAATCGTAAAATTTAATATTACTATATTTTTTTGTATAATATTCTCTATAATAAGTACTATCTAAGAAACATTTTTTGTGTTGTGGTGGACATAAAAAGATTACTATCATGTCATTCTCTTGACAAATTTTAAGTGTTTCATCTAGAAAATATATTGAAAGTTCATCAAAAGAACGATTTTTATCCATTTTGATTGTCGCTCTTCTTTTGATATCTTCCTCCAATTTATCTCGAGTTAAATACTTATACCCTCCAAGATTAGACATGTCAGTAATATTTGTGTTACTTCTAATCCGTGATTCACCAAATTGATATAACTTGAACCAATTAAATGGATGAGTCATATGGCTTTCTATGTATCCGAAAGAACTTTTTGTTAAAAGATTAGTAATGGTAGATAGATTATGTGTATCAAAAAAATATGGAGAATATAACACTGGATTAAATGCTGAGTCGGCACTTTGATAACATAAAACATTGTCATATCCAATAACAATTGTATCTAATTCAGGATTGTATTTTTTTAAAAGTTTTACTTTACTATAAATAAATTCTGTTTTATCTGCACTTCGTCCAAAATTAAAACTATTTTTAAAGATAGTATCATTGATTGCACATTCTATATGGCTATTTCCTAAAAATACGATATTACAATTCTCAGGAAGTCGCATTGTTTCGTTTCTATTTGAGCATAGAATACCCCAAAATGCGACAAAAAATATAATTGCTACAATAAAAAAGGTAGTGGATTTAAATAAAAACTTTTTCATAGGTGCTTAAAATTGGAAATAAATAAACGCTTCTTGTCCACCTGCAAAAACTGAGAAAATTAGCAAGAATATTATGTATATACTCCACCTTATGGAGCGGTACTTAACATTACTAATTTCTAATCCAAAGTCTTGTTTGCGCTGTATCCAATCAATTAATTGCAATAAGACTATAAAAAACAATGTATATGTGAGTTTGATGAAGCTAAGGCCTAAATCACGGAAGTTTGGCATAGAAACTATTGAAGAATCACATAAATTTGCAATATAATCAACTGCTTGTGTCAAATCTTCGGCCCGGAAGAAAATCCAACCAATTACTACAAGTGCAAATGTAATTAAAATTTGTCCGAATTCTTTTAATGGAGGAAAGAACCGTTTTTCTGAAATAATTGCACTTCTTTTGTGATTGAGATTTAATAGCGTTAGTAACGCTATGATAATTCCATTATATAATCCCCAAATAACAAATGTCCAATTTGCTCCATGCCACAATCCACTTAAGAAAAATACAATTAGAATATTTCTAATAACCATTGCTTTGGTGCCACGGCTTCCACCTAAGGGAATATAAACATAATCAATAAACCATTTATTTAGAGATATGTGCCAACGACGCCAAAACTCAGCGATATCTCTTGAGAAATAGGGGAGATTAAAGTTTTTCATAAGATTAACCCCAAATAGGCGTGCCGTACCTATTGCAATATCAGAGTAACCCGAAAAATCGCCGTAAATTTGGAATGTAAAAAATAGTGCACCAAGTAGTAACAAACTAGCGTTACAATCTTGATAGTTGTCAAAAATACTATTTGCTAATTGAGCACAATTGTCGGCTATAATAAGTTTTTTGAAAAATCCCCACAAAATCTGACGCATACCAATTACAGCATTCGTATAGTCAAATCTTCGAGGTTTCAGGAATTGTGGGAGGAGATTTGTTGATCGTTCGATAGGACCGGCAACAAGTTGAGGGAAGAATGAAATAAAAGATGTAAATGCAATAAAGTCTTTTGTAGCATTTGTGTCTCTACGATACACATCAATAGTGTAACTTAACGCCTGGAATGTATAGAAACTAATACCGACAGGTAAAATCACATCTAGTGTTACCCAATCTAATTGGTATCCAAACTGATTAATTAGTGCCTCTAAATTATCAGCAAAGAAATTAACATATTTATAGTAACATAATATCCCAATATTAATCGCAATATTTGTTCCACAAATCCATTTTGCCTTATCTCGATATCGTTCGATTAATATTCCACTTAAATAACTCAACAAAGTGGTAATAAAAATCAATACCAAAAAACGCCATGCCCACCATCCATAGAACACGTAACTAGCAACGATAATAAACACATTCTGTGCTTGTCGTCCCTTAAAAACAAACCAATAGAGCAAAAACACTATTGGCAAAAATATCAAAAATTCAAACGAGTTAAAAAGCATAATTATATAAATTCTCCGACATTTATTGGGCTATAATTCTCGATATAAATTGGTTGTCCATCGACATCTCTTAATATGAGATTGTTTTTCGGATATATTTTTTCTACTTCAGTAGTTAATTCATTCTGTCTATTTAAAGCACAAAGTAATTGATATTCAGACAAATTAAATCCTGCATTAGCAAAAGATGAACTAAATGCAACATGACGTATATTAATTTCAGTAACTAATGGATTCCCATTCTCATCAGCTTTCATATCAACAACTACTAATCCATTCATAATGGAATTTGTATTTTTTCGTATAATTTCGATAGCCTTTAATGCTACTTCTTTAATTTTATCGTCGTTTAATAATCGTCCTTTTGAAGTGTTTCCGGTAATTCCCGAAACTGCAACTTTTGACATTATATATTCAATGCGTTCAGCAATAGCAACTTTTTTAAGGTCTCCATTGTTGAATAAACAAAACACTCCATAATTACCTCCAGGAAGGTACTGGGATAATTGAAAATCTGCAATACCAGTATTAATGTTAACCCATGCTTGCAATTCAGATAGATTATTTGCTTTAAAAGAACCTTTTCCAGATGCGGTTCCTGCAGATGAGTCTCTAATCCAAAGAGGGTAACTAAGAGGTGCTATGTAATTATTGTTTAAGATGTCAATTCTAGGCACTTGGAAACTTTTGGGAATAAGATTATGGGGAGCTAAAATTTCAAATACTTTTTTCTTGCTTATTGCTACTTCACAAAATTTAAGAGGAGGAACAATATGTGGAAGATTAAAAGGATTTTTTGCCCAATATAAAACTTCGATTTCTGGTACAATTATAGCTGCATCAGGTTTCTCTTCATCGATTATTTTCTGTGCAATAGTGCCATATGTCGAATCGGTTACAGCCGGCACTTTGTATATCTTATCAAATAATCCTTCATATAACCCATATAAAGTTGTTGCCATATCCCAGCCTACAAATTCACAATCACAAAATATGGGACTATTTCGCAAAGAGCGTACTACACTACGTGCTGAAACGGCACAAGCACCCGTTATTAAAATTTTCATATTGTTTTATTTCGTTCTATATCTAAATAATTTTCTTTTTTTTCGATAATTACACCTTCGTGTTTGATTACCTTAATAATTGTTTTATATATAATTTTCACATCAAGAATAAATGATAAGTTTTCAGCATATTGAGCATCTAATTCAAGTCTTTGATTCCAGTTTAGACCATTTCTTCCCGATATTTGCGCCAAGCCAGTAACGCCAGGTCTTACAGAATGACGCAATCTTTCTCTGTCTGTATATACATTTAAATATCGTATCAATAATGGGCGAGGACCTATTAATGACATATCTCCTTTAAATACATTCCACAACTGAGGTAATTCATCAAGTGACATTTTTCTTATAAATCTTCCGATTTTAGTCAATCTTTTTATGTCGGGGAGTAGATTGCCATCTGAATCGCGTTCATCAGTCATAGACTTGAATTTATAAATTTTAAATATTTTCTCATCTTTTCCCGGACGTTCCTGAAAGAAAAATGCTCCGGCTCCTTTATTCGCAATTGTCAACCATGTCCATAAAATGAGAATAATAGGAGAGAGAAGCAAAAGAGCAAGAAATGAAAGAATAATATCGATAAATCGTTTAAGAAAAAATTTATATATCATTTTTGAAAAATTAATTATTTTTTTTTGCAATCAAATCGTCAAAGAGGTTAATCCATTTTACCATAATATTATTTATCTCAAAATCTTTTGCTCTCTTAATCGCTTTTTTAGACATTTCTTTTCGCTCTTCGTCATGTTCAATTAAATAGCAAATCTTTTCAGCTAGCATTTCAATATTATGCATCGGAACTAGATAGCCAGCCTCACTCCCTTCAATTATATCTTTTGCTCCTACAGGAAATTGATATGATACAATCGGCAAACCACAAGACATGGCTTCAATTAAAGTCAATGGCAACCCTTCGAAGTTAGATGTATATGCGAATATTGATGCTTCTGACATTGCTTCAGCTACATTGTCAGAATATCCTTCAAGTAGAATATTTTTATCTAAATTTAAGTGATTTATATGATTCCTAATATTATCTTCATCAGGGCCTTTCCCATAAATTTTAAGCACCCAATTATGATGTTTTCTTACAACAAGAGCAAATGCTTCAACTAATTCATTGATGTTTTTTTGCATATTGTTTAATCGGCATACACAAGTTACAATTTTGTTCTGTTGATTAGATTGTTTAGACGTAATAGTTAGTGGATTCCATATCACAGATGTTTTTTTCTTGCTCCCAATCCAATGTTCATCATAATCTTCATTTGTCAATAAAACGACCTGGTCGTAGCCTCTAATATTAATTTTATAATCTATAAAATCTAAAATCTTAGCAAGCCACTTTTTATTGTATGTATATTTACGATATGTTGATAAAAAATGTATTTCTCGTATTTTGACTGCTTTTGTTCGTAATAAACTTACTACTTGTTTTTCTGATTGGCCCACCGCTACTATAACATCCGGTTGATATTCATTTACAAACTTTTTTAAGCGAACAAAATGAGTATATAGTTTTGAAATAGGTGAATGCCATTTCTTTTGACCAAACCAATGACCAACTTTTAAATCTACAAATTTCACCTTCTTAGATAACGGCTGAACAAATACTGCATCCTCTTTATGGTCTGTAACGACAATCGCAATATTATGTCCCATTTCAGCCAATTTATTAGCCTTATTAATAGAGACTCGCTCTATGCCTCCTAAAACGTCTAGACTATTTAAACAATATATTATTTTCATTCTTTTTGCGTATATAATCTATATAATAGTTTAGTATTTTGAATCACATCATATCCAGCATCAACAATTTCGGAAGTAGTATCAACTCTTCTGAAATCCTTCTTGTTTAGTATTGCATTTGTCCATTCTGAGATAGGAGCATTCAGTGAATGAAATTCAACATTAGAGGTAATAGCAGTTTCGTTATCTATAGTATCAGATAATATACATGGCAAACCGGCTGCTTGAGCTTCGATAATTGATACAGGTATGCCTTCAAATAAAGAGGGAAACAATAGAACATCAAATGCTTGAAGTAGTTCATTTACATTGTTTCTGACACCTAACAATGTGACATTGCTACTTAAATCAAATGATTCAACTTTACTTTTTATCGCTTCAAATTCTTCTCCATCTCCGACCAAAACAAGACAACAATTGTTATCTTTTTTATTTATTTCATTAAACACGTCAACTATGAATGTGTGATTTTTTCCTTTATGGAAACGAGCCACATTCCCAATTACAAACTTATTTTCAATATTTAATTCATGTCTTATTTTATTACGTACATTGACGTTATATTTAAATTTCGCAACATCTATGGCATTGTGAATAATAATAAATTCTGAGTTTTTGCCATATAAATGTTCTCCAGCCATATTCCCACATGCCATTTTATGGGTACAATATTTATTTAAATAATATTTAGCATACACTCTAAACAGATATTTATAATCAATTCCATAACCAGCTGTGTGACTTGTTGATATAAGTGCTTTAATATTGAACCTGTATGCAACCTTAAAAACTAATCCGGAATTTTCTTGAATATGAGCATGTATTGCTATATAATCGTTATTTTTATTAAAAAAAGATTTTAACCATTTAAAATAATAGATGTATTTCCACGGCCTAATAGGGAATGCTCGATATATCCGACCTCCTAATTGCTCTATCTCATCATCATAATCACCTTTTTCTTGTCGATGAACTAAGAAATCAAACTGAATTTTTGTTCTATCAACTGCCCTATAATGATTCATAATCATAGTCTCTATTCCTCCACGATTCATTATAGTTACCACTTGTAAAACTCTATATGGTTGTTTTTCCATCTTTAATTTTATTTGTAATTTTTGAATATAGTTTAGTCCCAATAAGTGGAACAATGATATTTATTCTAATAAAATTAATAAACCTTGTTTTAGGGGATACCCATGTAATCGTGTGCCAATGAATAGAGTATGTGTTTGGTGTAATGTTTAATTTGCCCGATGTAAGACTTCGTGCATGAAAATAGTCATCGGGATAAACTAATATATCATTAGACAATCGTTGCAATGTGTTAGATATTTTATATCCATAATTAAAGAGGATTTGTTGCATGTATGTATTATTAACCTCCATATTTAAAGACCCATCTTTATTTATGAACTCTATTGAATTATAATAATTTAATAATTCTTCAAAATATGGTTGTTTTGACGCGGATATCATCAATGCAGTAAGATACCCCGACTCATCAGTGCCTAAGATACACTTCCCTGATGTAAGTATCAAGCCATCAATTGGTTTAATCAACTCAATATCTGTATCAAGATATATTCCACCATAATTGTATAATGCATAAACCCTAACATAATCAGAGACAAAAGCATATTTTTTTTGCGCGTATGCTTCTTTAACGAATTTACAACTATTCTCTATGTCAAATGATTCCTCATTCCACAATTTGAAATCATAATCAGGCATATATTTATGCCATGATTCGATACACTTATTTATCTTTTTAGAATATGGTTTACTTCCAAACCATATATAATGTATTATTTTTGGAATCATTTTAATGCTTGAATTATTCTTTCGCAGGCATGACCATCTCCATACGGATTTATTGCATGTGACATACTTTCATATGAATTTTTATCGTCTAAAAGTTTTGATGTATATTCTATAATCTTATTCTCATCAGTTCCAACAAGCAATACTGTCCCGGCTTCAACAGCTTCTGGCCGTTCAGTAGTATCGCGCATTACTAAAACCGGTTTACCTAAACCTGGGGCCTCTTCTTGTATTCCGCCACTATCAGTAAGAACTATATATGCGTTGCTCATCAGATATATAAAGTCAAGATATTCCAATGGCTCTATGAAAAATGTATTTTCTAACTTTATTTTACCAAATATCTCATTAATAGGTTTTCTAACATTTGGATTAAGATGCATTGGATATATGAAATCAACATTAGGATATTTTATAGCAAGAGATTTTATTGCATTACATATAGAATAAAAGCCACTTCCAAAATTTTCACGTCTATGACCAGTGATAAGTATAATTTGCTTGCCTTTGTTAATACGTTCTATATCGTATCCTAAGTTTTTAATGGATTTAGTTATATTATTTTTTAATGTAGGTGATTTTATTTTTTGGACAATTATATGTAAAGCATCAATAACTGTATTTCCTGTGATAAATATATTTTTTTTTACTCCTTCATTTAATAAATTGTCGCAACTATTTTGTGTTGGAGCAAAGTGGTAGGTCGCGATACGACTTGTTAGTTGTCTATTCAGTTCCTCAGGCCAAGGACTGTATATATTATGTGTTCTAAGCCCTGCTTCAATGTGACCTACCGGAATTTTTTGATAAAATGCGGCAAGTGCGGCTATAGTACTAGTAGTCGTATCTCCATGAACCAAAACAACATCAGGTTTTTCATTAGAGATTACATCTCGTAATCCTAATATTACACGAGAAGTAATATCATATAAATCTTGACCCGATTTCATGATATTTAAATCATAATCAGGTACAATCTCAAAAATTTCAAGTACTTGGTCTAACATTTCTCGATGCTGCCCTGTTACACAAACAATCGGCTTGAAATCAACTGTGTTAAGTTGAAATTGCTTAACTAATGGAGCCATTTTTATTGCCTCTGGACGAGTGCCAAAAACTATTAATATTTTTTTCATTATCGATTTAATCTACGCGTTAGTACTCCTATAGGATGGAAAAAAATACACCACCAATACACTAATTTAAGTTTTTGAAAGAACGTTTTCTTGGATAATTCAGAATATCGCCAGTATAAAATAGCATATTTGCACCGTTCCGTAATGCCAATACGTTTATTTTTTACACCCTCAGAATATAAAATTATTGAGTATTCAGGGCTTTTTCTTCTTGCTTCAACTCTATTGAATGTCAACCCATCGTTTAAATATTCGCATACATATATACCTTTATAGAAATATCTCAGTATGTATTTTTGAGCGATTCTTGCCCAAATTAATCCTTCAGAGCAAAAGCGCTCATTAGGAATTTCCGGAAAAGGATATTGTTTCAAAATATGTGTTTTATAAATCTCAGCTAAATCACCTGATACTTTATGTTCACTTCTAATTGTAAGGGCATCTGCATCAATTATTCCAAAATCAGTTCCACCACCAATCTTTGTTCCATCAGGATGAATACGTAATCCGGATAACCCGGCAAATTTATCATTAAAAATTATATCACGAGAATTAGTTATTATCCATTCTACAGCATCAGGAGTCAAATAGTCATCACTGTCAACAATAAAAAACAACTCTCCATTCGCATTTTTTACACCCAAGTTGATCGCAGTATGTTTACCTCCATTCTCTTTATAGATATATCTGATATTTATCTTATTATCTGCAATAAATCGTTCAATTAAATCTCGAGTATTGTCGGTTGATCCATCATCAACCACAAGCCATTCAAATTCATTAGACGTTTGATTACAGAGAGATAAATATAGCTTTTCAATTATATAACCTCGGTTATATGTTGGAGTAAATATTGTTATCATAATGATAATATAAATGTAAAAGCAACATTAAGGAGTATAACAAGAGATATTGCGTAGTTTTGATGTTTAAATAATTGTCCATTAATTAATGGATAAATTAATATTATAGGCATTAATGCCCAAGATAAGTAGGCAAAACGGTCAGTGAAATTTGCACGAATCACCAATATCCAAAATGTATTTGCTAGAAGATATGTACAATAAAGAATATTGTAAAAAGAATCGTTATACTTTCGTTTATAAATATAGTAGTATCCCGTTAGAATTGGTATTAATGAATAAACAATAAAATCCCATCTGAACCCAACATTATAGTGAGTTTTGTCTGCCTCAACTAATAAATATGAAGTTCTTCGCTCCTCCACTAATCCTGCGAATAATTCCTCAAAATAACTTCCCATCGAGAATGATAAAATAATGCTAATTAACCATATAGTAAAACACATTTTTGGTTTTTTTATGTATATAGCCGCAATAAAGGAACATAAAGTTAATGCAACAGAAAAGTGGATGTTAATCGCGCACAAAGCGAACAGAGCAAAAATTATCTTTTGTTCTTGAAAGTAGGAAAATGCAAGAATCAATACTGACATAGCCAATCCAGCACGTAATGTATTAACGCCATATGATACGAAGAAATTTGAAGTTATAAATAATATAAACATTATTAGGGCACCACCATATCTATTGCAAAATCTTTTACTTGAAATTAAATAGAAACTACAATACATTATTGCTATAACAAAGAAATATATACTACAATTATCGGTTATTATCCGAATACCATAGGTAAGCCATTTAAATAATGGATCAGACATATCCTCATTAGGCACAGTATCCGCATAATAGAAGCCAGCTGCATATATCATGTGATCATTCCACCAATTATTAAAATCAATTGGAAATGAAGCAAAAAAGTATGATATTAATAAAATTAATATCACCGCAATAGGAAGCATTTTAATCGGCTTTTTATTCCCAAATTGGGCAATAGCAACAACTAAGCCAATAATTAATATTAGATTCTTAATTAGTGCTACTTGTCTTAAATATATGATATCTACTTCATTCATTAGCTATCTTCGATTTGATAAATTTTTTTAATTTAGATGTGTGCTTTTCTGTTAAAAGATAAAACAGATAAGCAAAGATAATACACACAATCACTTCAATAAAGAAGTATAATATAGATGTTGCATTTACATAATTAACCTGTGGAACACCAATCATATGCATTATTCTACAACATTGATAATGGGTAATATATAGTGAATAAGAAAATACTGACATTTTTGTTCCATATTCATTGATTTTAGTTAAGATCCCATGTGGTTTGATATTGACTAGTTGACTTATAAGTATCGAAATCAATACTCCAAAGATTAACCAAAGAGATTCACTTGAGATTAAATCAAATGTAAATCTGTTCTTAACATTAGTTCTGCCACAAAAATTTATTAATAATCCAACAATTATGCTCAAAACTACACATACAATGATTATTTTTTTTTGAATCTTTAATTTTGATAGAAAAAAAGTAAGAATACCAAATATTAAAAAAAACAATAAATATGTATTAAGTTGAGCAAAAACAATAAATGAGCACAATAAAAGGGCAATACCAGTTAAATTAAATGACTTATGAGTTAAGAGATATAATATACAACCAATAAGTACATAAAACCAAATTTCATATGATAAAGTCCAAAACACCCCCCCCGCATCGTTTACTATAACTCCCTGTAATCCAAGTAAATTGCCAAATAATTCTCCAATAGAGTGATATTCGTTTGATATTAAATCTATAATAAAAACTATAATAAGGCTTCCAAGCAATGGTAGTAAAATACGAACACTGCGATCTATTATAAAATCTTTAATATAAAATTTACATTGCAATGCTTTTTCAATATTCAGTCCACCAACTAAAAAGCCACTTAAAATAAAAAATATTAATACAGCTTGAGAACCAAAACTGTTCAAAAAATAAAAGACCTGTGTAAAATAATTTTGACTATCTACATTTAACTTTGAATATGTCATAAAAAATTCACATCTTACATGAACCATTACAACTAATAGTGCGGAAATAAATCTAATTAAATCGAGCCAATAATAATGTCTTTTTTCAGTAATCATATATTAAATAAAATATTTGCATCAGAACTATTATCTACAATATTTTTTTTTAAATTTATTAAATATTGTTCCATTAAATTGGAGTTATGATATAATTCAATAATAGAATTTGCAATTGCTTCTCCATTCATTTCACATATTGATGCATTATATCCATTTTTAAATTGGTCATTAACCGTGGAAAAATTAGTAACAACTACCGGTTTGCATAATATTTTCACCTCGTCTAAAGCAATTGATCGACCTTCGAAACGTGATGGATGAACAACAATATCTGCGTGATAAATATATGGATAAGGATTGACCTTTGTTCCTACAAAGACCATAATATCATATAATCCTAATTTATTAATTTCCTCAATATAGCTTTTCTCTAAAACTTTACCTACAAATATCCAACGAAATTTTATCTCATTTTTCTTAAGAATTTGAGCTGCTTCAATAGCTAAATCAATTCCTTTATTATAACAAATATGACCAATTGTTACTAATGTAATACCCTCAAATGGAGGTAAATCAATGTCTTCTTGTGCAAGTTTGTTTATTAACGCAGGAGATGATATATTTTCCATCTTCATAATCTTTGATTTGCACTCGGGAAAATATTTTTGTAGAGACTCAACACAAGTATCTGAGATTGTAAATATAGCATCAACTTTTGGAAAATATTTCTTATCGGCATTATAATAGTATGGCCACTTTGAATAGTCACTATGAAAAAATGTCATTTTCTTTTTACCACATAGTTTATTAACCATGTAATAAAGTTGGTGCTGCCCATTATAATCAACAATCATATCATATTCACCTTCAATTGGCGGCATCAGCCAAGCTAAAAAACGTCCGGCATAACTACGATTAATTCGAGATAACAAAAGTCTGACAACATGCATCACTGCTAATACTGGCTTACCTAGTTTTATTAGTTTTGTAAACCCGTCAAAGCGAGAGGTGAGTGCAGATAAAACCGAATTTGAAATAATTTTTATTGATTTTGGAATTAGTGGCATTAATTCCCCGGTAGGGGAAATTAAAAGTAAAGAGATATCATATTTATCTGTATCAATAACATTTAATAGCGATGTCATACTTTTAGAAACTCCACCGGTATGCATATTACTTACTAAAAATAAGATCGATTTTTTCATTCAACAATTCCTTCAATTGCAAAAATAGTTGATTGAGGGGAAAACTCTGTTATACGCGTGACTCCCCTTTGAGAATACTTAGCTAAAGCGTCTCTGTTTTCTATTGCATATTTAACAGCTTTAAAAATATCATCATCATCATGTCCACACAAAATTCCATATTCGTTATTGCCAATAATCTCAGTTGGTCCCGCTGTTTTAGTTGATATTACTGGTACCCCTAAACACATTGCTTCACATATAGACAAACTAAAGCCTTCAAATCCGGAACAAGAAAGTAGTAGATCTGATGATTTAATTAAAGGGTAGGGGTTTTTCTTATAACCATGAAAAGTCACTACATCAGAAACACTTAATTCTCGTGATAATTGTTCCAATTCATTTCTAAGCTCGCCATCTCCTATAATATTTATCTGAAATTTATATCCATTTTGCTTAAGATTAGAGGCTAATTGAATTACTCTATCAATACATTTTTGAGGGCATAAACGTCCTAATACAGATATAGTAAAGAGATCTGAGCGATTAACAAAATATTCGTTAGCTAGCGAAACAATTTTTTGATTATCTATTGGATTATAAATAACATTGATAGAAGTATTTACATTAGGAAAACGTTTAATAAAGCAATTTTTTGTATCATTAGCTACACATATAATTTTATCCATTTTGTTGTATGCATCAACTTCTTCTAATTTTCTAAACTGTTTTTTTTCGTAAGGGAATGTATATAAATCGACATGCACCCAAGAAATATTTATTGCATTTGGATTTAGAATTGCATGCATTTTTAATGGCATCCCTTCCAAAAAACTAATTACGACATCATATTTATTTGTGATTTTTTGCTTCAGTTTTTTGCGAATAAAATAATCAATTCCAAGTCGATTTGATGCTCTATAGCTAAACTTATAATGAAGTGTATAGTTGTCCCATACATGATAGATATTTACTTTGGTGGGAACTTCATCTATTAAGGTTCCTCCTTTTATTATCTGACACAAATCTACTTGATATTTTGTATAATCAAAATGTCGCAAAATATCAATTAGTACTCGTTCAGCACCTCCTGCATTGAGTTGTCCAGTTATAAAAAGAATTTTCTTCATTTTTGAGCAATAACTCTATTAATAGCGTCAGATAGAAAAAAAGGGAATGTTTTATAAATAATTCGCATAAATTTATAACGTCGAGGCAGTGTGCCACAATAACGAGTCTGACGAGGTATTTGTAGATTTATTTCATTTAATGCCTTTACGCGTTTTTGCTTATCTCGTTCAGTCCTATATAGGGTAAATATTGTTTGCCAATAATAATTTGAGATTTGGTTAGAAGAAAATTCCTCATATCCTTTATTTGTATAGTTGAATTTAAGTCTTAAATGATAAAGCTCAACAATATAATTAAACATAACTTCATATGGTACTCTACGATTGGTTAATGATAAATTACCATAATGAGTATAAATATAATTTGAAACCGGGACCAAAGTAATACATGTACAATGAAGCAACACTGTTAAATTGAATAAATGGTCTTCGCCATAATTTAAATTTTCATTAAATAGCAAATTGTTGCTTATAAGCAACTCCCTATTATACAATTTACAGCATGGGCTATGCCATAAATATTTATATTCGCCAATTGCTATAGCTTCTCCAATATTATTATCCAAGAGACTATATGTTCCCAACTTGTCATAGGTTTTTCTTTCAGTTGGTTTCCCATTGAAATACCACAAATCAAAACCTGATGCAATTATGTCAGAATCATATTTGACCAAATCCGTTAGATAAGTAGGTGTTACATAATCATCCGAATCAATAAATGTAATGTATTCACCTTTTGCTTTTTTTATGCCTAAATTTCGAGCTGCTGAAGGCCCTGCATTTTCTTGATTATATAATGATATACGATTATCCTTAATACAATATTCTTCACAAATCGCTTTTGATGAATCTCTACTACCATCATTAACTAATATAAGTTCCCAATCATCGTATTCTTGTGCAATAATGCTATCTATGCATTTAGCAAGATATTTTTCAACATTAAATACTGGTACTATAATAGAAACTTTATGCATATTTTGTTATCAATAAATCGTAAATTCTAAATAAATGTAATCTTAAAATTAT
>JAZNGZ010000049.1:0-40916 GCA_045576735.1 Muribaculaceae bacterium | reverse complement strand
TATCAACACTTCTTATGGCGTAGGTCACAATGTATTTGATGATCAATATGCAGGTGTTTATGGTGCTATCAACCTTAACAACCTTCTTTTTGGTTACAAATGCTGCAAACAAAACTTCTTCGAAGTTGAAGCAGTAGCAGGTGCAGGTTGGGGTCGTACTTATGACTGCAACTGGTCAATGGATCACAACAACTGGTATACAGCTGATTCAAGAACTTATACCGGTTTTGACCACAACTTCTTCGCAACAAAAGCAGGTCTTAACTTCAACTTCAATGTGTGTGACAAAGTGACTGTTTCATTCAAGCCATCTATGGTATGGAACATGAGCGATTCTCACCAATGGAACACTTCAGCTTCTTACGACTCTCATAAAGCACGTCTTAACCTCATGGCTGGTGTAACTTATCACATTGGCGGTAAAGGTTTCAACTGTGTACGTCCTTATGACCAAGCTGAAATTGACGCTCTTAACGCTCAAATCAACGATCTTCGTCAACAAAACGAAGCTTGCAACGCAAATCTTGACGCTGCGAAAAACCACGCTGCACGTCTTCAAAAAGAACTTGACGATTGCAATAAGAAACTTCGTGAAAAACCAGCTCAAGTTGTTCAAACAGTGGTTGAACACCAAACTCAACTTAACAACATTGTAAGCGTATTCTTCAACAAAGCTTCTTCAGCAATCAAGGCTGACCAAAAACCTAACGTGGAAATGGTAGCAAATTACTTGAAGAGCAATCCTGAAGCAACAGTTGAAATTCGTGGTTATGCTTCTCCCGAAGGTAGCGTTGAAATCAACCAAGAACTTTCAGAAGCTCGCGCTCAATCAGTTAAAAATATGCTCGTGAAAACTTACGGTATCGACAGCGATCGCATAGTTAAAGCTGCAGGTTATGGTGTAGGTACAATCTTCGAAGAACCAACTTGGAACCGCGTAAGTATTTGTATCCTTGACAAATAATCTTGACAGAGATAAATAATAAAAACAACTCTGAGCCTTGGTGGCTTGGAGTTGTTTTTTTATATTGGCGTTTGGGGTAAATGTCATCGTAAACGCATATGATATGTAATAAAACGCTTATTTCGTGTAATGAAATGTGTGCCGATATCTGTATTATGTATAAATTGTATATCTTTGTAATATGAAAAATGATGTCAATTGTTTTAACGGCTTTGACGATTGATGTCAAGAGTATTTAAAAGTCGGTTTAATTTAATAAGTTATGAAAAAACTAAATGTATTTATGGTAGCCTTGGCGCTATCGGCGTCGGTATGTAGTGTAAACGCTCAAGAGTTTGAAAAAGGTGACAAGGTAGTAAACCTTGGAGTGGGAGTGGGTATAATGGATAATTACCCTGATGATGAAACTAGCGCAGCATTTACGCAACGCCTATCAATAGACTGGTGTGTTGCCGACAAGATTTTTGATAAAGGAAGCATTGGAGTGGGATTTGCACTAAGCAATGCCTATGGAGGGAATTATACTACAGAGGTAAGGGGCGCTTATGATTACACCTATACTCACAGCCTTGTTAGAGTTTATCGAAATTCGCATAATAGATTACAATGGGACGAAATTGGCACAAGTACCCAAAAACGAAGTGGAAATGGTTCAGCTACTGCCGACTTAAGTCGCAACGACTTGACTGCCTTAGTTACAGCATCATTTCATTATCAATTCGTAGATAAATTAGATACTTATTTATCGGTTGGTGTAGGTGCAACAACAATGTTTCATCAAATGGGCGGTTTCAGAGAAGAAGAAGGTTTTTTGTCTAAATCATCTAGCATTGATTATACTGAAGTAGGTGTACAGTCTTCATTCTCATATAATGATTTAGACCATGTAGATTGGAACTATTCTAGACAAGTTACATGTGTGAGACCGGCATTTTCAGCATCGTTAGGCGCTAGATATCGTATAACAGATAATTGGGCAGCAAATATGGAAGTAGGCTTGCTAAGCGCTCAATTTAGTAAAAAATATGGACAAGGTCTCAATTTATTATCAATAGGAGCAAGCTATAAGTTCTAATAACAAGAACTGTTTGCTTACGAAAAAAAACGAGTAATCACATTATATTGTGGTTACTCGTTTTTTGTATGTAATACCTAAAAAGGGTTTAAATACTTTGATTAAAGAAGTGTGTCGGGGTTGAGATTTGCACCTTCGATGTCTTTGAAGTATTTGTATGTACCCACTTTCAATTCAGCGCAAGCATCTTCGTCGGCAATGATAATTGCTTTAGGGTGCATTTGAAGAGCTGAGATAGTCCACATTTGGCTTATGCCGCCTTCTACGCCATGACGCAATGCGCGAGCTTTGTTGTATCCGTTAACAATAAGCATTACACTCTTTGCAGCCATAACAGTGCCAACACCTACAGTCAATGCAGTTTTGGGAACTTGGTTCACATCGTTGTTGAAGAAACGAGAGTTGGCGATGATAGTGTCTTGAGTAAGAGTTTTCATACGAGTCTTAGAAGTCAAAGCTGAACCTGGCTCGTTGAATGCGATGTGTCCGTCAGGGCCTACACCACCCATAAACAAGTCGATACCACCATAAGATTTGATTTTATCTTCGAAACGTTGACATTCTGCGATAGGATCTTCGGCATTGCCATTAAGGATGTTTACATTTTCGGGAAGAATGTCGATGTGGTTAAAGAAGTTGGTCCACATGAAAGTGTGGTAGCTTTGTTCGTGGTCTTGAGGAATACCACAATATTCATCCATGTTGAAAGTTACAACATTTTTGAATGAAACTTTACCTTCTTTGTTAAGTTTGATGAGGTTTTTGTACATTCCAAGAGGTGAGCCACCAGTGGGACAACCAAGGACAAAAGGTTTTTCGGCAGTTGGGTTAGCCGCATTGATACGTGAAGCTACATAGTTAGCAGCCCAACGAGATACTTCCTCGTAATTAGGTTCAATAATTAGTCTCATTAATATAATGTTTTATGAGTTGATAAATAAACTTTTATTCTACTGCAAAAATACAAAAAAATATGGCGAAAACATATTTTTATAATCATTAAAAATGATATTTGTGTGATATATATGAAATAGAGTGTTATAAAATGCTAAAAAATAGGTGAATGATGTAATGTCTAAAAAAAAATATGTATGTTTGTAGTGTTATTATATCTTTTGGGGATTAATAACGCAAAAGAAAATTATAAGTGAATCATAGGATTGAATAGACTGCTTGAGAAAGTAGGCTATTCTTTTTTTGTGGAAAAATAAATGAATTAGCTTTATTTGTTATACCTGTGCTTTAATGCCGCCCAACCTCCATCGTAGATTTGTAGCATAATAAAAATATAAGGATTATGGCTACAATAGAACTTAAAGATGAAATTTTTGCAACTCTTACACAGCGGGGCAATGTAGTGGCGTCAATAAAAATTACCGGAATGACATCATATAGTGATGTGTTGCGATATTTACGCAATGTGGTGAGTTCATGTAAAGGCATGGTTACATTGAAAATGCGTAATTTAACTCGCGGTTGGATGCAAGTGAGACGATTAATGATGGTAGAGTCGACACCTTCGCCTGTTGAGGCAGTGCAACTCTCGTTGTTTTGATTGCGTAAATAATTATTGCTTATAGCCGTTGATGATTGAAGCTATGTCGTGAGCATCATCAAGCGAGGTGCATCGAGTAATGGGTAGGCTCACAATTTCATCGCAAATCTGTTCGGCTATAGGTAGTGAAATGTGATTGTATTGGCTATAGCATTGTTGCTTGTGGGGAGGAATGGGATAATGTATTGATGTTTCCACACCATTTTTTAGCATAAAGTCGCGAAAATGATTTCGGTTAGCTGTTCTTATAACATATTGATGCCACACCACTTCGTTATTGATGCGTTTAAGTGGTTTTATAATGGCATTATTGTTAATTTCTAATTCATATATATCGGCAATCTCTTGTCGGTACTTGTTTTCCTCGTTGAGGTAGGGGAGTTTTACGTTGATGATAGCTGCTTGAATGGGGTCAAGACGGCAGTTGAGACCGGTGTAGTCGCAATGATATTGTTTGGTGTAACCATAGTTTCGCAATGCTGCAACTACTTGAGCCAAGTCTTTATCGTGAGTAGCAATCGCACCGGCATCGCCCATTGCGCCTATGTTTTTAGTGGGGTAGAAGCTTATCGCTGCAGCATCTCCCAATGACCCTGCCGAGTGAGTGCCATATAATCCTTCGTGTAAAGATGTAGCACCCAATGCTTGAGCATTATCTTCAATAACTTTTAGATTGTGTTTTTTAGCGATAGATGCCATGTTTTCATCCCATGCGATGCGGCCATATAAATGTACCGGCATTATAGCTCGGGTGCGAGGGGTGATAGCTGCTTCAATTGCTGCGCTATCGATATTGTGAGTAAGAGAATTGGGGTCGACAAATACAGGTGTCAACTTATTCTCAGTAATGGCGAGCACCGATGCAATAAATGTGTTGGCCGGAACAATGACTTCGTCACCGTGAGCCATAACTCCGAGTTCGGTATATCCACGTAATATCAATCTTATTGCATCGAGTCCGGTACTCACTCCTATGCAGTGGGGAGCACCACAAATAGCACTTAGATTTTGCTCAAACGAGTCTATCTCAGGGCCGCCGATATATGTGCCGCTGTCGATAACTCGGCTCACAGCCTCTTTAATAGCTTGATTATAACGATTGTTGATTGTCTCTAAGTTGAGAAAAGTATAGTGCTTCATGATGACTAATTAATTACGTTTAGATGCGGTGAGAGCGAGAAATTCATCATAATCACGCACATAATCATCTTCTGAATAAGCTTCGGATGTTAGCACCAAACACACTGAACCCGATGAAAATTCGTCAATCTCTCTCCATAATCCCGATGGCACATAAAGAGCTTTATAAGGCCGGTTTAGAACGAATGATTTCTTGTTTTGTCCATCGTTGAGCGTTACGGTGAAGCATCCGCTCACCGCAATTATAAGCGATTGGTTTTCGCAATGCGCGTGTCCGCCACGGTGTGCGTCGCCTGGTATGTCGTAAAGATAATACACACGTTTTGTTGTGAACGGAATGTTATCGTTGTTTTCGATTACCGATAACGACCCATTGCGATGAGTGTTACGCATAAGTTCGATTATGCGACAGTTGTCGACCGATGATTTTGCGAAAATATCCTGCTTATCCATTTTTTGTAAGTTTTTTGTATAATTCAAAATCGCGGATATAATCATTGGGGTCGTATAGAGTAGAAGATAGCACAAGCGCCACTGAATTTGTAGAGAAATTGTCGATAGAGCGCCAAGTCATAGGGGGTACATATAGCCCATAGTAGGAACGCGACATGTGTATGCGCTGTTCCTCTATGCCATTGTGTAAAACAACGTCGAAACTTCCGGCTAAAGCTACGATAAATTCATGTTGGGTGCGGAAGGCGTGCCCATCGCGATACATTCCTCCTGGGACATCGTAAATCCAGTAGACACGTTGGATGTCAAATGGTATCTGGTCGCCATTTTGAATAAACGACAAGTTGCCACGAGGGTCCGAAACCTTAGGTAGGTCTATAATATGAGCTTTATCTGATGTCACTATTGGCTAATCTTATTAAATATTGACCATATTCATTCGCTTTCATTGGCTCTGCAAGGATGAGTAGCTGTTCGGCATTGATAAAGCCTCGGCGATAAGCAATTTCTTCGAGCGACGCCACTTTTAACCCTTGGCGTTTCTCTATTGCTTCGATGAAGCTTGATGCCTCCATGAGCGAGTCTATGGTGCCGGTGTCGAGCCATGCAAATCCGCGCCCAAAGCATTTCACGTTGAGGCGTCCTTGTCTCATATATGCTTCGTTTACACTGGTTATTTCAAGCTCGCCGCGAGCCGATGGTTTTACTCCCTTTGCCACTTTTACAACGTCGTTGGGGTAGAAGTATAATCCCACTACAGCTTTGTCCGATTTTGGCTTTGAAGGTTTTTCTTCAATATCGATGGCTTTGCCGTTTTCATCGAGAGTGACCACACCATAACGTTGTGGGTCGAGAACGGGGTAGGCAAATACGGTTGCTTCATTTTTTGTGGCAGTGTCAAGCGCGTCGAGGAGCATGGCGGTGAATCCTTGCCCGTAGAAAATATTGTCGCCAAGTACAAGACACACATCGTCGTCGCCAATAAATTCTTCGCCTATCAAAAAGGCTTGAGCCAATCCTTCGGGACGAGGTTGTTCGGCATATTCAAATCTTACTCCTAGTTCCGAGCCGTCGCCCAAAAGACGTTTAAACATGGGGAGGTCGGTGGGAGTGGATATGATGAGGATTTCTCTTATCCCTGCAAGCATAAGTACCGAAATGGGGTAATAGACCATTGGTTTATCATATACAGGAATTAATTGCTTTGATATTCCTTTAGTGATGGGATATAAGCGAGTGCCGGAGCCGCCGGCTAATACTATTCCTTTCATCGTGCTTTATGTTATTGGCGGTTGTGATACATTTGTTCGTAATATTGTTGATAGTCGCCCGATGCAACACTTTCGACCCAATCTTGATTTTCAAGATACCAACGGATGGTTTTTTCGATACCTATCTCAAAAGGCGTTTCGGGATACCATCCAAGTTCCACGGCAATTTTGGTGGGGTCGATAGCATAGCGCATGTCGTGTCCCGGGCGGTCAGCAACAAATTCTATTAAATCATTGTTAATGTCATCAACTGTGCACGTTAAGAGTGATTGATATTTCGGCTCGTCAGTCATGATACGAGCAATAATCGTAATCACTGTTTTAACGATGTTGATGTTTTGTTCTTCATTAAATCCGCCTACGTTATACACTTCGCCCAATTTTCCTTGACGCAATACCATGTCGATGGCTTTAGCATGATCTTCGACATACAACCAGTCGCGCACATTCTCGCCTTTGCCATATACAGGAAGTTTCTTCCCTTCAAGGATGTTTTTAATGATTAGAGGAATGAGCTTTTCGGGGAAATGGTATGGCCCGTAGTTGTTGCTGCAACGAGTTATGTTTATGGGCATTCCATAAGTCTCGTGATAGGCGAGGACAATGAGGTCGGCACCGGTTTTTGCCGCTGAATAGGGTGAGCGTGGCGCGAGTGGAGTTGATTCGGTAAAGAATTTAGTGCCAAATGTTTTTAAGTCACCTCGGCCTTCAATTACACGTTTCACATCTTCGCTTACGGTTAGCGGTTGCGCTTGGTCAAAGTCTTTGGCAAGTGATCCATATACCTCGTCGGTGCTTATTTGAAGAAATTTACATCCTTCCTTGTATTTGTTTTTACCCTGTTCATCTTTTCCCTCTAACCAAGCATGTCGGGCGCAATCGAGCAGATTTTGAGTGCCCAAGATATTTGTTTCGAGAAAAAGACGCGGATTAGTGATGCTGCGGTCAACATGCGACTCGGCTGCAAAATTGACAATGTATTGAGGATTATGTGTGGCGATGAGCTCGGTGACGAGCTCCCTATTGCCAATATCTCCTTTTATAAATGTTACGTTATCGAGCTCAATCTCATCTTTAATTGTCATGAGATTGCCGGCATAGGTCAAGTCATCGAGGATTACAACCTCAACATCCTTTCCCCATTTTTTGAGGATGTATTTCACGAAATTAGCACCAATAAATCCGGCAGCTCCGGTAACGAGATATTTTGTCATATTATAGTTCTATTCTAAATTTGTTGCAATTTACGATATTTTCTTGAGATAGCCAACATTCCGAGTCTCTTTGGCTATATTAATAACGAAAAAATAGCCGAAAACAATATCTACTGATTATGTTTTCGGCTATTATATTTCTATGCGCTGTTTAGGCGTTATATAGATAACGTTTTATAGAACGTTTAGGCGTTTTTTCAAATTCGTTGGCGATGAGTTGAATTTTGTCGATTTTTTCGTAGGGAGCAACAAGTTTATTTAGGTCTTTGCGCACTTGCTCCATTATGTCGCGCAACTGATAAGCGCCTATGCCGTTTGCGTCCATCGCTTCATAGTCGGGGTAGACAAGCGCAACCAATCGGTTGTTGCGTTCTACGACAAGGCTTTCGCCTACATAAGGCATATTGTTGAGTTTCGATTCAATCTCTTCGGGGTAAATATTTTGGCCATTTGAAGAAAGAATCATTGTTTTCGAACGACCTTTGATGAAAATTGTTCCGTCGGCTGAGCGAGTGCCCATGTCGCCGGTGTGGAGCCATCCTTCGTCATCGATGACCAACTCGGTAGCTTCGGGATTTTTATAATAACCTTGCATGCGGTTTTCGCCCCTTACGCATATTTCGCCGGGAATGTTTTCGGGGTCCTCGCTGAGGATTTTTGATTCCATAATTCCGGGAAGTGTGCGGCCCGATGAGGTGGAAATAAATTCACGCCATGGGGTGTGACTAATAAGCGGTCCGCATTCAGTCATGCCATAACCCACGGTGAATGGGAATTTAATCTTGTGCAAGAAGTCTTCAACTTCCTTGTTGAGTGGGGCTCCTCCCACGATAATTTCTTCAAAGTTGCCCCCAAAGGCTTCTATGAGTTTTTTGCGTATTTGTGAGTAGATAGCAGTGTCGATAAATGGAATTGCGAGAGCCCAACGAATAGTTTGTTTGGTTATCATTGGCACAATCTGCTTGCGATAAATCTTTTCGAGGATAAGAGGCACGCAGATTACCAAGTTGGGACGTATCTCACTCATTGCTTTGAGCAATATTTTAGGCGAAGGCAG
This sequence comes from Muribaculaceae bacterium, assembly GCA_045576735.1. Lineage (GTDB taxonomy): Bacteria > Bacteroidota > Bacteroidia > Bacteroidales > Muribaculaceae > RGIG4079. The sequence goes on along the minus strand of JAZNGZ010000049.1, from coordinate 32,187 downwards.
TTTCCCTAAAAGTGTGATATGAGTACCTATTGCCAATGGTACAAGCATATCAAAAGCACATCCATAGGCATGGGCCAATGGTAGGAATGAAACACAACGCGAGCCACGGAAGTGGAGATTGGCATTAAGCCCATAAACCACATTGCCACATAGATTGTTGTAGGAAAGCATCACTCCTTTTGAGAATCCGGTTGTGCCCGATGTGTAGTTGATTACCGCTAACGCGTCGGGGGCCATGTCGGGATATTTGATGTCGTTTCTGACAAATCCATTAGGATAAGTGGCGTTGAAAATGCTAGATATATTTTTTAGAGCCTCAAGAGCAACTCCTCCTTGTTCTTCATGCTCGGCAAGGAGTACATTGTTGTCGAGAGAAAAAACGGCTTTCACTTTGGGTAATTTTTCATATTCGATTGACTCCCATATGTTACGGTTTACAAACAATAAAACAGAATCGGAGTGGTTTACGATGTGTTGAGCATCTTGAGGATTGAAATCATTGAGCACAGGAACAATAACGGCTCCGTAGGTTATTGTTGCGAAAAATATTTGAATCCACGAGGGCGTATTCTTCCCTAATAGTGCTATTTTGTCACCTTGCTTGATGCCACATTCCTTGAATAAAATGTGATAGCGAGCGATTGATTTGGCAAATTCGCCGTAGGTTATTGTCTCTTTTGTGATATAATTGGATAATGCCGGCAACTCCCAGTTGTCTTTAAAACTTTGAGCATAAATCTCAAGTAATTTCTCGTGCATCATGATAAAAGATTGTTAGAAATAATTTGTTTGTAATGCAAAGGAAGTAAAATAACCCAAAATATGCAACTTTTTGTCCTTTTTGTTGTGTGAACATTCCTTAACGAGGGTAAAAAGCCATCGACCAATCTGGCTGGCCGATGGCTAGTGAGTATTGAATTAAGTTGTCACTATTTCCTATTGTTATAATGGGTTACAATTTCTTCTATTGAGATTTGTAACCGGTCCATTTCATTAAATACCTCATTGAGTGTTGTTTCGTAAAATTCTTCCCGGCGAGCGGTATTTACTCGTGATAATGCATCAGTTGCCAAGAAAAATCCGAGTCCGCGTTTGGCATAAATAATTTCTTCATCTTGAAGATACTCATACGCTTTCAACACGGTGTGGGTGTTGACCGACAATTCCAAGGCAAGTTCTCTTACCGATGGCACTTTGGCGTCTTCGCTCCACTCTTGCGCCAGGACTTTGTTGAAACAATAGTCAATGATTTGTTGATATATAGGTTTGTTCGTTTTGAAATCCATAGTACGGGTTGTTATAATTGGCGATGTTTAATTGCTTTAATAGTATAATAAGTCGCAATCGAAACGATGATGATAGTAAATATAGTGGAAATATTTAATGTGACGCTAAATGTAGATTCAAAATCAAGGTCGTGAATTCCGGCAATTACTCCAATAATCCCGGTAATTACTCCACTGAGAAATGAGAATCCAACCGACATGATAATAGCCATCAATGCTTTACTCTTTTTAAAATGGCACACAGCAAAGAGCGCAATTGATATCATGAGGAATGTGTTTATTACAAGAGATAGCAAATAGGCTAAACCGATGTTGGCTGATTCGATTATATTAAGCAATTTTTGTGGCAAGTTTAAACTGATTACATTATTTATCAATTCTCGTGAATCGGGAAATATATACATAAGTGCAACTCCTAAAGCAGAGGGAATGAGAACCGACGCCGGAATTATTACATAAGTGTAAATTAAATAGTATGCCACTTTCTCATTGCCCGATACGGGTAAGGTCGTTTCAATTAGTTGGAAATTTCGGCGAGTGAAAATCAATGGACTCCAATATATCATATAGGAAATGACGAAGTGAGCTAAGATGCCCCATAATGCATTACTTGAATTGATTGTTACCAAGAAAATTAATAGCACGGTAAAGAAGAATGAGATGCCTGAATATGCTATTATTTGTTTTCGGGTGGTGGGTGCATAAAAATCGGCAAGCATTTTTACGCGTTTCCATGAAAAACCATTATCCCAAATGGGTGAACATATAGTGTTGTCGGTGTGAGTCATAATTCTAAAGTTTAGAGGTTATTTTAATGCGTCTAACACGTTTTGAGCTGCTTCGCTCATTAATGCGCTATATATGAGAGCAAAGTTTATTTCGGTTTCGTTACCATCGATGTTTCTTTCAATAGATTTGAAGCCGGTCATATCTTGTTCGATATATATAGCATTGGGACTTGGCGATGTTGAGGCAACAAACGAGAGCTTGCTGCTGATTTCTTCGGTGCTCATTGACAATACGAGTTCACCTCGACGAAGCATCATCACACTTTCAAACAAGTTTTTCAAATCCCACACAGTGTGAGTGGAAATAATCACTGTTTGTTGCTCGTTAAGGCTGCTAACCATAATCTTTAATAACTCTTTTTTTGCATTGATGTCAAGCCCGTTGGTAGGTTCGTCGAGTAGAAGAACATCAGTGCCAAGTGCCATTACGTAAGCAAGGTTGGCTTTCTTGCAATTTCCTAATGATAGGGCAGCGAAAGGTTCGTCGCCCGAAAGATGAAATGTCTCAAGGTTATTGCGGAATGTATTTTCATTAAACGTTGGATAGAACTGCGAGTGTATTTTTGCAAATTCATTAATGCTTTTGGCCGGATATGTGATGTCTTCGGGCATGAAGAATACTTTGCTCATATCACAAGGGCGACGTTTTGATATATCGTTGCCATCTATTTCACACAAGCCCTCTTTGGCATATAAAAGTCCGGCGATGACATGGAGAAGAGTAGTTTTGCCTGCTCCGTTCTCCCCAAGTAGCAAATGTATTCCCGGTCCTATTTGGGCGTTGATATTGTCAAGGGCATTGTGTCCCTTGTAATAACTATAGGTGAGGTTGTTAATATTGATCATAATAATTAAAAAGTTTAGTTGGTTAATGTTGAAAGAAGTTTAGTTGATGTTATATTATTTTACAGGAGTAATTGTGTAGCCAGCTTGACGGAGAAGATTGAGCAATCCTTTTTCACCGGGTAGGTGTCCGGCGCCTACGCAAATGAATACAGATTTATTAGGAAGGATTGTAGCGAGTTGTTTTGCCCAATTTTCGTTGCGGTCGGTGAGCATTTCTTCCTCATCTTCAGGCTCCATGCCCATATCGGGCTCCAACATTAATTCGTGAACTTTATCGATGTCTTGATTCATGTAGGCTTGATATAGTTTGATGCTAAATTGCGCCATCTTTTCTTCGTCGCGAATTACTTCAAGTAAATCTTCGGCTTGTTCGGCAATAGGATCTCCAAATAACATATTTAATTGAAAGTCTACGGTTTCAAATCCGTTAAGTTCTTTGCCATTTTGAGCACCCAATAATTGCACTTGAGTGTCGAGTTGTTGCATGGGGTTGAACCCGGGAATCGCTTGCATATTCATTAGCAATGCTATTTGTTGGCTCACTAATGCGGGTTTCATAGGTTCAAACATGTTTAATGTAGCTTGCCCGCCTGAATATTTTGTTATAATATTATTGATAGAATCAAATTGTTCTTTTGTAAAGACTTTCGACAAAGTGCTATCGGCAGGAGCCATTGCTATTGCCATCATTTTTTGTTGAGTGGCGGGTGAGTTCATTTCACTTTGTTCGATTTCACCATAAACGGCATCTACACTCTTTATTGCAGTCTCAAAACCTTCAATAGAATCAAGGATTGATAGTGGTGCAAGGTGATGAGTTCCCATCACATATGAGTCTCCTTTGATGTTGTTTCCACTTACCTTGTAAAGGATTTGAGCATTGCTGCTTAGTGCGGCAAATAAAACTACAAATGATAAAATAAATTCTTTCATATTATTTAGTTTTTAGAGATTAATAATTCTGATTATAATTTATCGTGGTTATATATGATTTTTTTTGCTCGTTGGAGTGTGGTAGTTATCTACAACACCACAAAGGTAAGGGTATTTTTTTATATTTTCCAAATTTTTTCACCAAAAAATGTAATTAAGAATGAATTTTTTGCGATTGAGATTGAACATTGCGACTGTTTGGTGCGTTTTGTATGTTGAATTATGTGTGTCTGACAAGCTGGTATATAGGTGGTTAATAATATAGAAGTAAAGAATTATGGAAACGGTGAAATTTAATGGAATGGAATGCCACACTATGGGTGTTTTTCCAAAGGTTGGCGATAAGGCTCGCTATTTTTTGTTGACAACAAGTGATTTGAAAGAGGTGGAGTTGTGTGACTATAAAGGACGATGTGTGGTGCTGAATATATTCCCAAGCCTCGACACAGATGTATGTGCCATGTCGGTGCGTAGGTTTAATGAAATGGCATCATTGCTCGACGATGTAGTTGTGTTGTGTGTGTCGATGGACCTCCCATTTGCAGCCAAGCGATTTTGTGTGGCGCAAGGAATTGATAATGTTGAGGTTGTATCGGCGTTCCGTTCGCCACTGTTTGGTCGCAAATATGGCGTAGAGTTGATTGATGGCCCATTGGCGGGATTGTTGGCACGAGGGGTAGTTGTGATTGGTGAAAATAATCGTGTGGTATATTCGCAACTAGTCGATGAGATAACCCATGAACCCAACTATGACGAATGCTATGAGGCGTTGAAACTATATCAATCGGTTAATGAATAACGATTGCTAGGGATTATAGAGATCGGGATTGAAAAATGCAATCACATCGCGAGCATTATCGAGCGCTATGCGAGCAGTGCTGTCGGGGTTTATATCTACGGCATGTTCATAGTCGGTTATAGCTTGTGACTTGTTGCCAAGACGCCAATGTAGTTTGCCTCGGGTGAAATACAATTTATCGCTATTTTCATCTCGAGAAATCTCATTATTTAACAATAATAGGGCTTCTTCGAGCCTATTTTCGTTAATTAACTCTTCAATTTTTTGAAAAACGCTCATATTTTAGTACTTTTGGCTTCAAATATAAAACAAATTTATTGATATGCGAAGCCTTTTGTGTTTTTCTTTATCGTTATTGATAACAATAACCGCTTTTGCAGCCGACCCTATGGCAACAAAATTCTCGGCCGATGATTGCCAAGGAAGTCTTAAACCATATACAGTCCCGGCTAAGGAGTATGCTTACCCCGATTCTCTTGCTCCGGTATTTATCAACCATGTAGGGCGACATGGTAGCCGTTTCCCGGCATCGTCAACTCATTGCAAACAGATTCTTGAAGCATTGGAGAGTGCTCAAGAACAAGGAACTATCACAGCTCGCGGCGAGGAACTGCTTGAACTTGTGCAGGCTGCTATGGAAGCCACCGATGGTCAATGGGGTGCTCTTGATGACCTTGGAGTGATGGAGCAACGAAGCATTGCTGCACGCATGTATAATCGTTATCCCACATTATTTAAAGAAAAACGAGTTGAGGCAATTTCATCATATTCTCCTAGATGTGTGATGAGCATGTATTCTTTCACTCATCAACTCACTCGCATGAACAACTCTATTGAACTTTCTACCGGTTCGGGACGAGGAAAATCGGCATTGATGCGCCCGTTTGATGTGGAAATGTCGTATAAAGATTTTATGGAACTAGGCCAATGGAAAGAGCCTTATCAACAACATGTAGATAGGGTAGTGACAACTTCAGCATTGGAACGTGTGTTGGGTAAAAACTTCGATTATGGAGATACTGACCCCAAGGAGTTGGCCATAGTGGAATATTATGTGATAGCAGGTATGAGTGCTATGCAGATGGAGTGTGACGCGTCGCGATTTTTTACTACCGAAGAATATAACGCTTTGTGGTCGTGTTTCAACCTTCGACAATACCTTCAACGCACTTCATCAACAATCTCGTCGGTTCCTGCCGATATAGCTTCGCCATTGTTGTGTGATTTGATTGAATCGGTCGACTCGGTTGTGGCTCGTAAGGGGAATACGATTGTCACTGCGAAATTGCGTTTTGGCCATGCCGAAACTCTCATGCCTCTGCTTTCATTGATGCGATTGAAAGGATGCTATTATAAAACAAATTATTTTGACACGGTAGCTCCTAATTGGCAAGATTTTAATGTGGTACCAATGTCGGCCAACCTACAGATGGTTTTATTCAAAACTGCTAAGGGCAATTTCTATTTACGCATCGACCACAACGAAGTGCCCGTTCCATTTATCCCCGGCAGCAATGAAATATATGTGCCATGGGAAACTGCACGCGAATATCTCAGCAATTGTGTGCCACTATATTACCAAACGTGGTAAACATATATACCGGGGTGAATTTTCAATGAAATTCACCTCGTGTTTTTAATAGTACTCGTTGAGTTGCAATAAGAATTATTGCCATAAAGCAAGAGAGGCCTACCAACCAATGGCGAGCCTCTCTTATGCGTTACTAACTAATAATATACTAACCTTAAAACCAATTTATTCTTTTGTTTAACTAATTATCAATTTTGATACTACAAAGTTAATACGTCGATTGGGCTGTTTCCAAATCTTAATCCACACATTGTGACCAATCATGCGGTTTCTGTGACGAAATGCTCTCTTTGAATGAGAATTTCTTATTTTAGAGTTTGTAATGCATCGTATGCCTCTTCAACTCCTTGTTCCGCAGCCAATTCATACCAGTATTTTGCTATTGTAGTGTCTTTAAACACTCCTCCAAATCCGCTTTGGTAACATTGTCCCATGCGATATTGTGCATAAGGATGACCAAGGGCGGCGGCACTATGCCAGCAAGCCAATGCTTGACCTTCATCGTATTCTACTATTTCACCTTCGAGAAAATACTCTGCGACCATGAAATATGCATTTCGGTGATTTTGTTCGGTTGCTTTATTAAACCAATCAAAAGCGGTTTTGTGACATTGTTTCACACCATATCCATATTGGTGACAAATTCCCATATTGAATTGTGCTTGTGCATTGCCCTGTTCAGCCGCTTTGCGATACCATTTCACTGCTTCGGTGTAATCCTTTGTGACTCCATTGCCGGTATAATAGCAAAGTCCTAGGTCGCATTGTGCACTGGGGTGGCCTTTCTCGGCAGCTTTGCGATACCAATCGGCCGCTTCGGCCTGATTTTGTTCTATTCCGGAGCCATAGTATAGGCAGGCACCATATTCAAATTGTGCGTCAACATGCCCCAATTCGGCAGCTCCTTTAAGGTATTGAACCATTTGTTCGATTTGGCCGTTTTGACCACAAGAGAGAGCTTTGTTGAAAAGTTCTTCACCGCTATTTTGTGCTGATACGGAAAAACCTATTGCGATAGCTGCAAGTAGAATTAAATTTTTGATTTTCATAACTTGTTATATTTAAAAATTTAGATGTGTTGTTGAAATATGTAGCAAAGATAAATTGAAGGCGGTTTATGAGAGTTGTTTAATGGCTTAAAACTTATCAATATGATGTTTTTTGTGACGGATGAGGCTGATTAGATGATAAAACGAGGAGATGCACCATGTGATGCATCTCCTCGTTTTATGTGGGAATTGAGAATGTTATCGGTCGAGTTTGTAGTTGACAGCTTTGCGAATGTTGTCGAAGATTTCGTCGATGCTGCCACTCCCTTTTATTGATAGGTATTTGTCTTCATTGATGTAGTAGTCGCGCAAGGGTGATGTTTGCGAGTGGTACACGTTGAGACGTTGTTTTATCGTTTCGAGGTTGTCATCGGCACGGCCTGATTCTTGTCCGCGTTTGATGAGTCGGTCAATGAGTTCTTCATCGTCAACCTCAAGGCCTATTACGGCGTGAACTTTAGAGTTGCGCTCGGCGAGCATTTTTTTCAACTCTTTGGCTTGGTTGATTGTGCGAGGAAATCCGTCGAAGATTACGCCTTTAGCTGTTTCGGGATTAGAGTCGAGCAAGTCGGCAAGAATAGAAACCATTAAGTCATCTGGAATGAGGTGACCCTTAGAAATGAAGCTGTCGGCAATTACCCCAAGCTCTGTTCCACGAGCGATGTGGTCGCGCAATACCTCACCTGTTGAGATGTGGTATAGTCCGTATTCCTCAATCAAACGCTCACTTTGAGTACCTTTTCCACTGCCGGGAGCGCCAAAAATCACTAAATTAACCATTTGCTTTTTCAAAATAATATTAAGTCGTATATGTGTAAAATCGTTATAATCTCAAGTGCGTTTTATAGATATATAGATAAAGACGATGAATGAAGCAATATTATTTCACCTCTTCATCGACAACGTAGATGTCGGCTAAGTTGCGTGCTTGCTCATCGATGTCAAGGCCATATCCAATGATGAATTTTGTTGGGATAGAGAATCCTACATAGTCGATGTTTAGCTCGCATTTCAATGATTCGGGCTTGAATAGTAGCGAAGCGACTTTGATGTCGGCCGGTTGCTTTTCTTGCAAGTCGGCAATGAGTCGTTTCATTGTGAAACCGGTATCGACGATGTCTTCCACCACAATCACAGTGCGATCCTTGATATCTACAGAGAGCCCTTGTATTTGTTTCACTTTTCCGGTAGTACCTGTCCCTTCATAGCTTTTAAGACGTATGAATGTGATTTCGGCATCCATGTCTATAGCTCGGAATAGGTCGCTCGCAAAAGCAAACGCACCATTGAGCACGCATATGAAAAGAGGGTTTTTATCTTTGCAGTCGCGAGTAATCTCGTCGGCCAATTCTTTTACTCTCTTAGCAATCGTTTCACGATCGATATAAGACACAAATTTAAGCCCGTTGTATATGACTTCTTTCATTGTAATAAAAATAATTGGTGCAAATTTATAAAAATATTAATTCTTAACCAAACTTAGAGAAATTTTATAATATAATTTTGTGATTTATGCCATAATAATCATATAAAAGCCGAAATTATTTGTAATTTTGTAAGCTAAACCCATCTTGTTGGGAAATATAAATTCGGAAAAACATTTCTAATAAATGAAGATATTTAGCAATGATACACTTCGGGCTATAGATAGAGCCACGATAGAAAATGAAGGGGTAACCTCAATGGAGCTTATTGAACGAGCAGGCGAGGCTATCACTAATGAGATAATTACACGTTGGCGTGCCAATAAAAAAGTGTTGGTATTTGCCGGTCCCGGTAATAATGGCGCTGATGCGTTGGTGGTGTCGCGTATGCTTATCGAACAAGGTTTTACTCCTGAGATATACCTGTTTAATATAGGTGGTAACCAGTTGAGCAAGGAGTGTGCCGAGTGTCGTAATCGATTATTGGAAATGGGGTATGGAAATCTCTATGAGGTGGTCGATAATTTCAGTTTGCCTGCTATTGGTGCTGAATATTTGGTAATTGATGGCTTGTTTGGGTCGGGCTTAAAGCGTCCGCTCGAGGGTGGCTTCAAAATCTTGGTGCGCTATATTAATGAGTCGCAAGCTACGATAGTATCTATTGATATACCATCGGGATTGAATGGTGATTGGAATCCCATGTCGGTTAACCGAGATATAATACATGCTAATCTCACCTTGGCCATGCAGTTCCCTCGATTATCATTCTTGTTTAAGGAGAATGCCGAATTAGTGGGCGAGTGGAAAGTGCTTGATATAGGACTGAGTGCTGAGGCGATCAGAAGTAGTCATTCCGATTTTTATTTGGTGGAAAAGAGTGATATACGTCAAACAATTCACCAACGTCAACCTTTTGCCAGCAAAGCCGATTGTGGGTCGGCATTACTTGTCGCAGGTAGTTATGGCATGATGGGAGCTGCGGTGTTATGTGCCCATGGCGCGCTTCGTTCGGGAGTGGGTAAGGTGACAGTTCATTCTCCACGATGTGGCTTCAATGTGATACAAAGTGCTGTTCCTGAAGCGCTATTTAATGCCGATAGTCACGATGTGGTGTCGACCAATATATTGCCTACCCACAATTATAGTGCTATGGCAGTAGGTCCTGGAATAGGTGCGAATGATATGACGATTAAGGCATTAGAGGACTTTTTGAAGCGTTCAGAAAAATCGGTTATATTAGATGCCGACGCATTGAATTGCATAGCAAAGCGCCCATCGTTGTTGAATTATCTGCCGGCCGATTCGATTATTACACCCCATGCCGGTGAATTTGATAATATTTTCGGGCAACATCTTACCGATGAAAGCCGTTTGCAGAAGGCGATAGAAAAGGCAAAACGTTATGGTATAATAATTGTGTTAAAAGGTCGCTATACAGCAATAGTGCGCCGTGACGGAAAGATTTATTTCAATTCGTCGGGAAATGCTGCATTGGCTACAGCTGGTAGCGGTGATGTGTTAACCGGTGTAATGGCCGGATTCATGGCGCAAGGATATGCCCCCGAAATAGCATCACTCATAGCCGTATATGCGCATGGCGTTGCCGGTGAAATGGCTAGCGAGGAGCATGGTGTGTATGGAGTGAAAGCCGGTGATGTGGCAGCAAATATAGGCCGTGCAATAAAAAACATACTCACTGTATAAAAGTAACATATATCAGCATTATGAAAGCAAAAAAATATATATCGGCAATATTGGCAATGGGAATGTGTGTGTCGATGTTGGCTCAAACCACTCAAAAGTTGACCGCAACCAAGGCTAGCGAATATGGTATCATATACACCTTGCCCTCTACTGTGGTCGATATAACATTCGAAACCGAAACCACAGTGAAGAAACCGGGTGAGTTTTATCGATATGCAAAAAAACATCTTAACACTGATGATGCAATATCGACCGAGACAAAAAGCACTACACTCAAGTCGGTAACAATAAATGTGAGAGGTGTGGCAAATCTCAATGAACGATATTTGATGCAATTCAAGCCTGGCACGTCACCATTTATGATGCTAACAAAGGATAATTTGCCTTTGTCGATTAATGCCGAAGATGTAGCATTTAAAATGCCTGCGGTTACACTACCTAAGCCGGTTGGCCCGGCACCCACTCCATTGGAAACCGAAGCGGCTGAGCAAGTGATAAGCGGAGAAATAGCTCAAAGTCAGTCTATGTCGAAACGTGCCGAGATTGCAGCAAATCAATTGTTTGCATTGCGACAAGTGCGTACCGATTTATTGGCTGGTGATACCGAGGAAATGCCCCCCGATGGCAAAGCGCTTGAGTTGTTGCTCGACAATTTGCAGGCTCAAGAGTCGGCGTTATTAGCAATGTTTAAGGGTACAACTCAAACCTATACATCGGTGAAAACAATTACATATACACCTGGCGATGAGGTAGAAAATGATGTGTTGGTGCGTATATCACCTGTTGAAGGGATTGTTGATGCCGCTGACTTGGCCGGAGTGCCTGTGTATATTTCAATTAAAGTAACCGAAAAGGGTGAAATGCCTGTTGACGAAAAAGGTGTGCCCAAAACATTCCCTAAAGGAGGCGTGGCTTACAATATCCCGGGCAAAATATCTTTGAAAATTGACTATGACGGCAAAACATATTGTAACGAGGAAGTCGTTTCACCTCAGCATGGGGTGGTGTTTGGGATAGACCCTAAATTGTTTGTCGACAAAAAAGACCCTATATATCTGTTGTTTGACCCTGTTTCGGGTGCAATTAAGGAACTTGGCTCAGTGAAGAATTTGTCAAAATGAGCAAAAAAGAGGAATACAAGCAACTAAACCTCAAATTTCTTGAGGATTATAAGCAAAAAGAAGATGTGTGGACTTTGCCCGAGGGGGTGATGTATCGTGTTGTTACCTCAAGCGAGAGCAATGTGCGTCCGTCGGCTACAAGTGTGGTCTCGGTTTATTATAAAGGTTCACTTATTAACGGGCGAGTGTTTGACGATAATATGTCGCAACCTTGTGCCGAACCATTCCGACTTAACGAGGTGATTGCCGGGTGGCAAATTGTGTTGCCTCATATGAGTGTAGGCGAGCGTTGGGAGGTTGTTATCCCTGCTACGTTAGCCTATGGATCAAAAGGTACCGATGGAATTCCTCGTAACTCGACCCTTATTTTTGAAATAGAATTAGTAAATGTGTTTTAACCAAAACAATATAACGAGAGATGATAGATAACACCACATTTGGCACTCGCACGGCTGTGTTTCACACTCTTGGGTGTAAACTCAATTTTGCCGAAACATCGACGGTGGCACGAATGTTTGCCGATAAAGGTATCCGTCGGGCGCAAACTGGCGAAGTCCCTGATGTGGTGGTGGTGAACACTTGTAGTGTTACCGAATTGGCCGACAAAAAATGTCGCCAAGCTATTCGCTCGTTTGTGAAAAAATATCCTAATGCTACAGTGATTGTAACCGGTTGCTATGCTCAACTCAAAAGTGATGAGGTGGCGGCAATTCCCGGGGTGAAAATTGTGGCGGGAAGTGACCAAAAACTACTGCTTACTCAGTTTCTTGATGAATTTGTGGCTACTCATGAGCCACGTACAGTGGTGACTCCGCTCAAGGAGATGCGCCATTTCTTCCCTTCATGCTCGCGTGGCGATCGCACACGTTATTTCTTGAAGGTGCAAGATGGGTGTGACTATTATTGTTCATATTGTACAATCCCTATGGCGCGAGGTCGTAGCCGCTCGGGTACAATCGACGATTTGGTGGCACAGGCACGTCAAGTGGCGCAAGAGGGTGGCAAGGAAATCGTTATTACAGGCGTGAATATCGGCGACTTTGGTAAAGGTCGTGAAGACACTTTTTTTGATCTCATCAAAGCTCTTGATGAGTTGGAAGGGATTGAACGTTATCGCATATCGTCGATAGAGCCAAATTTGCTCACCGATGAAATAATAGAGTGGGTGGCGCAATCCAAGCGCTTTATGCCTCATTTTCATGTGCCGTTGCAAAGTGGTAGCGATGAGGTGTTGAAGTTGATGCGCCGTCACTATGATACAGCGTTGTTCCGTGCTAAGGTTGAAAAGATACGAGCCTCTATACCCGATGCGTTTATCGGTGTGGATCTTATTGTGGGAGCGCGTGGTGAGACTCCCGAACTGTTTGAGCAGTCGCGCAGCTTCATTGAGTCGCTCGATATATCACGATTGCACGTGTTCACCTATTCCGAGCGTCCCGGCACTCGTGCGTTGAATATCGATTATGTTGTCGACCCTCGAGAGAAACATCGTCGCACTCGCATTATGTTAGCTTTGTCGGAACAAAAATTGATGCAATTCTCTGAACGTTTTGTTGGCACCACTCGTCCTGTGTTGCTCGAACATTCAAAGCCGGGCAAGCCTATGAGTGGCTTTACCGACAATTATCTCAAAGTGGAAGTAGCTGCTAATTCATCGCTCGACAATACGATGGTTAATGTGCGCCTCGATGAGGTGATAAATAACGGCGAAGAGATAAAAGGGGAGGTAGTGCGATGAAACATTGGCAATATCTACCTGTGCAAGGATTGCTATACATTATTTCATTAATGCCTTTCTGGGTGTTATATGGCATTGCCGATTTCATTTTTGTGCTCGTGTATTATGTGGTGCGTTATCGTCGCAAAATCGTGGCTAAAAATATGCGTGAGTCATTTCCCGAGCTCTCGGATAAGGAGTTGAAAAAAATAGCCCGCAAGTTTTATCGCAATTTTGCCGACTATATAGTGGAAACAATAAAACTTAATCACATCAGCGACGAAGAAATTAAGCGACGCATGGTGTTTAAGAATATGGATATTATCGACCGTTTGTTTGATGAAAAACGATCGATTGCAGCATATTTCTCGCATTGTGGCAATTGGGAATGGGTGCCGTCGATAACGCTTTGGTCTCGTCACACCACGGGCAAAGATGTAGAGTTTTGTCAAGTGTATCGTCCTTTGAAAAATAAATGGTACGATGAATATATGTTGCGATTGCGAAGCCGCTTCAATTCGTTGTCGTTTAAGAAGAAAACCGTGTTGCGCGATTTGCTTTTATTGCGTCGTCGCGAAATGCCGAGTATCACCGGGTTTATGAGCGATCAGAAACCGAGTAAAGGAGATGAGAGCCATATAGTGAAATTCCTCAATCACCCCTCGGCTGTGATTACCGGCACCGAACAGGTGGCGCGTAAACTTGATATGGCGGTGGTGTATTTTGATATGCATAAACTTAGTCGTGGCTATTATGAGCTTGAGGTGAAATTGATAACCGACAACACTTCGACAATGAAACCAATGGCTATTACTGACACATATGTGACGCTCCTTGAAGAAACAATAAAACGTAATCCGTCGATTTGGCTATGGACTCATAACCGATGGAAACATAAAGTAGAATTGCCCAATGAATAAAGTAGCCGTTATAATTCTTAACTGGAATGGAGAAAAACTTTTGCGTGAGTATCTCCCAAGTGTTATCGAAACAACAGATGCCAGTATTGCCGATGTAATCGTAGCTGATAATGGCAGTACTGATGCATCGGTAGAGCTTTTGCGCAAGGAGTTTCCTCAAGTGAAACTGCTTGAATTTAGCGAAAACTATGGCTTTGCCGAGGGTTATAACCGAGCTATCAAAGAGACGAATTATCCCTACACAGTGTTGCTTAACTCCGACGTGGCTACAACCGATGGGTGGATAAATGTGCTTTATGACTATATGGAGGCTAATCCCAATGTAGGGGCATGCCAACCCAAGATAAGAGCTTATACCAATAAAACTCACTTTGAATATGCCGGTGCGGCAGGTGGTTTTATCGACCGCAATGGCTACCCCTATTGCCGTGGTCGCATCTTCGACACTGTGGAGGAAGACAAGGGACAATATGATGAGGTGATGCCTATATTTTGGGCAACGGGAGCTGCATTGATGGTGCGTTCGCAGTTATATATCGATGCCGGCGGACTTGACAAAGATTTCTTTGCCCACATGGAGGAGATTGACCTATGTTGGCGCATATTGCTCTCCGGTAGCGAGATTATGGTAGTGCCACAATCGGTGGTGTATCACCTTGGAGGTGGTAGTTTGCCTGCCTCTAATCCTCGCAAAACCTATCTTAATTTCCGCAACAATCTGTTGATGCTCCACAAGAATCTGCCCGATGAAACTCGCGGCAAGACATTGTTCATCCGTCGATTACTCGACACTGTGGCATGGGCTAAATATATGGCGACATTTGACTTTAAGAACGCCAATGCGATTCTAAAAGCCCACAATGACTTCAAAAAGATGTGCAAAGCCTACACCTCTCATCCCACAATCGATCTCTTGCGCACTCGCACCGACTGCCGTCGCAACATCCTCCTCGACTACTACCTCCGCGGCCGCAAAAAGTTCAGTGACTTATAACAATAACGAAATAGAATGTCAGAATGGATATAATGACAAAAATGATTGTTCAAAGTCAAAAAAAAGATTGTAAAAAATAATTTTAAATAAGTAATGAAAATCAAATCAATTACATCATTAATGTTATGTGTGCTTGTTGCAATAAGTGCCATGGCGCAAGAAAAGAAAATATTTAAAGTCAATGGCGTGTCATTTAATATGGTTTATGTAGAAGGAGGGACTTTCAAAATGGGCTCCAATGATAGCGAAGCAGAAGAGCATGAAAAGCCGATTCATGATGTTACTTTGAGTGATTATTATATAGGAGAGACTGAAGTGACACAGAGATTATGGGATGCTGTAATGGATTCTAATATAGATGAATTGCGCGAGGAAGTAGATGGTGCTTGGGGTTATGAATGTCTTTTATATGGTGTAGGATTAAATTATCCCATGTATTATGTATCATGGGATGATTGCCAAGAGTTTATAAATAAACTAAATAGTATAACAGGCATGAACTTTTGTTTGCCTACTGAGGCTGAATGGGAATATGCTGCTCGCGGAGGTAACAAAAGTCGAGGCTATAAATATAGTGGTAGTAATATTATTGGAGATATTGCGTGGTATGATGAAAATGCTGGCGATGGAGTCGGAGAAAACTCTCGAGACTTTGGTACCAAACCAGTAGGAACTAAATATCCAAATGAACTTGGAATATATGATATGTCTGGCAATGTGTTCGAGTGGTGTAATGATTTGTATGATTATGAAAATAATTATTATTCATTAAGCCCTTCAAAAAATCCTTCTGGTCCTACAGCCGGACCTTACTACGTTCTTCGTGGAGGTTATTGGGGCGGTTCGATGCAAGATTGCCGTGTTGCTTTCCGCTTCAGTAGTATGAGGGGACACAGAAACAGCAACTTTGGTTTCCGTTTGGCTCTCCGTCCTTAGGTATCCGGTTGATTAATTCTATTTAAGCTAAAAGTATTTAGGGTATAACCTCAATTTTGTAAAAGCTCCGATGATAGTCACTGATATTATTAAAGAAAGATAAATTGATATAGATTAAAACGAGGAGGCGAGTCAAAAACAATTGACTAGCCTCCTCGTTGGTTGATTTTTTATTGTTGATTAGTTCCCTCCCGAGAGGATTTGTAATGTGTTAATTGCTTTTTCGTTTCCTTGTTCAGCGGCTTTGTGTATCCAATACATGGCTGCGTCTTCATCGCCAAGCATGGCATAACATATGCCAAGTTCTATTTGAGCATCGGCGTAGCCTTGTTGGGCTGCTTGAAGATACCAAAACGTAGCTTGATCAATGTCTTTTTCCACTCCATAACCATGCATATAGCACATGCCTAGCATATATTGTGAAATGTAGAAGCCGTTTTCGGCACCTTTAGTGAACCAATAGGCAGCTTTTGTGAAATCAACGTCAACACCAACTCCGTCGACATAACACATTGCGAGATTGTTTTGAGCAACACACATGTCTTGTTTGGCCGCTTTAGTGTACCAATAGATAGCCTTTTCGTAGTCTACATTTACACCAGTCCCCGATTCATAACATGAGCCTAAATTGCATTGTGCAAAAGCATCGCCTTGCTCAGCAGCTTGTTGGTAATATTTTACTGCTTGCTCGTATTGTCCATTATTAGCACAATCCAATCCTTTCTGGAAAATATCAGAGGCAGTGATTTCGGCCGAGGCTGAGAGACCAATCATTGAGATACACACGAAAAATAGTTGTTTGAGTAAATGTTTCATTGTCGTTTAATTTTATTTGTTATTAATTACTGTTGTTATTATTTATTTTCGGAATCTTGAAATAAACTTTCAAGAACAGTGTTGGTGATAGTAGGGTAAAGCTCGATTGCAGCCTCGTCGCCATTTTGAGCAGCAATTGTAATCCAATATTTTGCCATTTCTTTGTCACCATATAAATAGTGGAGGGTAGCTAGTGTTCTTTGCGCATCAATATGCCCGTTTCGAGCAGCCTTTTCATACCATTTAGCTGCAATTGGTATACTTTGGTTAACACCTTCTCCATTCTCATAAAAAACGCCTAACATATATTGAGAAATAGGCAAATTGGCATTGGCGCACTCTGTCATTAATTTTACTGCGTATGGCTGGTTCTTCTTTACACCTTTACCATCGACGAAAAGTAATGCAAGGTTATGTTTTGCCGATAATACACCTTTATTTGCGGCTTTTTCATACCAAAAGGCGGCTTTTGAGTAGCTTTGTTCAATACCTAATCCGTTTTCATAATAATATCCATAGTAAAATTGAGCTTCAGAGTCACCTTTGTTGGCTCCTTTGCGGAAACATTGGAGTGCTTTAGTGTATTCGCAGTTATTATTGTATTCAAGACCTTTCTTTACAAGTGGTGAAGAATTGTCATGAGCTGAAACTGAAAAACCTATCAATGCGATACATACAAATAAAAGTTGTTTAAAAAATTTTTTCATTGTCGTTTAATTTTATTTGAGGTTAATGATTTTGATTTCTTTATGCTACAAAGATAGGTGTGACTATTTACAATAGAAAGTGATGTTTGTTACGTTTGATGTGTTGGGGGGATTTTATTATCAATCCATAGGTTTTAATGATGAAAAAACATCCGGCGATTTAGTAAATCCCCGGATGTTTTTTCATATGAGGAATATTTTTATTTCAAAAGTCCACGATTACGAAGGAGAGCATCGGGGTTAGGAGCTTGACCGCGGAAGTTGATGTAAAGCTTCATTGGGTCTTCGCTACCACCCATTTCAAGCACGTTGGTGCGGAATGCATCGGCTGTGGCTGGGTCGAAGATGCCTTTTTCTTTGAATAGCTCAAAGCCATCGGCATCGAGCACTTCAGCCCAAAGGTAGGTATAGTAACCAGCTGCATAACCGTCGCTACCGAAGATGTGTTTGAAATATGTACTACGATAGCGGAATTGCACTTCTTTTGGCATCTTTAATTCTTTAGCAACCTTAGCTTCAAATGCTGCTACATCTACATCGCTTTCAAAGTTGGTTGAGTTCCAATATAGGTCGAGCAATGCTGCGCCTGCAAGTTCGGTAGTTGCGAAACCTTGGTTGTGGGTTGATGCATCTTGAAGTTTTTTGATTAATTCATCGGGCATGGGCTCGCCTGTTTGGTAGTGGAGAGCATATGTTTTGAGCAATTCGGGTTCGAGAGCCCAGTGTTCGTGAATTTGAGAAGGGAGTTCCACGAAGTCGCGGTCAACGTTGGTGCCGGCTTGTGAACGATATTTAGCGCGAGTCAACATGCCGTGAAGGCCGTGGCCAAATTCATGGAATGTAGTTTCTACTTCATCGAGAGTGAGAAGTGATGGGGTAGTGGCAGTGGGTTTGGTAAAGTTACCTACGTTGTAGATAATAGGACGAATGTCGTTGCCATATTCATCGATATAAGCACCTTTAAATTCGCTCATCCATGCACCTTGACGTTTTGATGCGCGAGGGAAGTAGTCGGTCATGAATACCGATACGTGATTGCCATTCTTGTCGAGCACTTCATAAACTTTCACTTCGGGGTGATATTTAGGAGCGTTGGGGAGCTCACGGAAGGTCACGCCATAAAGACGGTTGGCCATGGTGAAGATGCCGTTAACCACATTGTCAACTGCAAAATATTGACGCACTTCGTCTTCGTCGAGTGCATATTTCTTTTGACGCACTTTTTCAGCATAATAGTAGTAGTCCCAAGGCTCGATTTTGAATTTGCCACCTTCTTCCTTAACGATGGCTTGCATTTCGCTAACCTCTTTCTTTACTTGTTTGATAGCAGGGCCCCAAATCTTCATCAAAAGCTCTTTGGCTGCTTGAGGTGTTTTAGCCATAACTTTGTCGGTCATATAAGCGGCATAGTTGTCAAAGCCAAGAAGAGCCGCTTTTTTAGTGCGCGCTTGCATGATTTTGTTGATAACCGGGCGGTTGTCATTTTCACCTTCGGTAGCAAGGTTGATGTAGCCTTCATACATTTTTTTGCGCAATTCGCGGTTTTGAGCATATTGCAACAATGGCAAACGAGATGGCGCATGGAGTGTAAACACCCATTTGCCTTCCATGCCGCGAGCTTTTGCTTCTTCGGCAGCCACAGCTATGCTTGAAGCGGGAAGCCCGGCAAGTTGCGCTTCATTGTCAACCACTAGGGTAAATGAGTTAGTGGCGTTGAGGAGACGTTTGTTGAAGTCGAGGTATAGCCCGGCAAGCTCAGTGTTGAGCGCTTTGAGCTCTTCTTTCTTTTCGGGTGATAGAAGTGCACCATTGCGAGTGAATGATTTGTAGTTGCTTTCGATGAGGCGTAATTGCGCAGTAGTGTAGTTGTGATTTGCGCGGTCGTCATAAACTTGTTTGATGCGAGCAAAAAGTTTGTCGTTCATCGAAATTTCGTCGCTATGTTTAGTGAGAAGAGGAGTGAATTCTTCATCTACTTTTTGCAATTCAGGCGAAGAAAGAGCCTCGGTGAAAGCAAAAAATACATATGCCACCTTGTTGAGTGTTTGACCTGAATTGTCGAGCGCTAAGATGGTGTTTTCAAAGGTTGGGGCTTCGGGGTTGTTGATGATAGCTTCAATTTCTTTGTTTTGTTCCTCAATGCCGGCTTTGAGAGCAGGTAGATAGTGCTCGGTTTTGATTTGGTCAAAAGGAGGGATGTTAAATTGTGTGGAGTATTCCGTCATAAACGGATTTCCGTCCTGATTGGCAAATGCTGCTGTAGTCATACATGCACAAGTTGCTAATGTTAATAATTTTTTCTTCATAATTTATGTGTTTATTGATTGATTTATTTTATTGCTTGATTTAGTCTTTGTCCCAGTGGAATGTAGCGATAAGAGGGTAGTGGTCGCTACGGTCAATATCGCCACGAGTGATTGATGTGGCTTCAAAATCGCCATCATAGAGAATGTGGTCGATGCGGAAATATATTTTGTCGCCATGATATGTTATTGTAGGGCCAAAAGCACAGTCGGCATAGGCATCGTCGAAGTCCTCGCAAATGGTTCTTATAGCATAGCACCCT
This sequence comes from Muribaculaceae bacterium, assembly GCA_045576735.1. Lineage (GTDB taxonomy): Bacteria > Bacteroidota > Bacteroidia > Bacteroidales > Muribaculaceae > RGIG4079. The sequence continues at coordinate 11,990 of JAZNGZ010000049.1, read as the reverse complement.
GGAACATCGTTAAAGTCGCCACACACAATGATATTTTCGCGGTCGATGCTATCGATATAAGCGCGTAGTTTGTCGGCTTGGCGAGCTCTGTTTTGTGCTGCTGCCATCACTTTTTTTACAATGACTTTCCATTTTGATTTGTCGTTGTTGATGTCGGAAATATCAGAGTATTGTTTCTTCTCTTCGTCGGTGAGCCTAAGTGAGCGCAGATGAACGTCTATGATGTCAATATTGCCATTAGGCGTCGACACTTCAAAGTGAGAAAAATAACCTTCGGAACATATTTTCTTAACAGGATATTTCGAAAGGATTGATTCGCCATTGTCGGCGCCTATTATTTGATGAGGATATTGCTCCTTTATGGCTTTGACTTGTGGAGGATAAACATGCCATGCTTTAAGTGGTGAGAGATATTCACATTCTTGTAGGCACACAATGTCGGCATCGGTGTCGATGATGTATGAAAGGGTCGCATTTGTCGAGTCGCTGGGGTAAATCTTGTCGAGAGCTTTGAAATTATATGCATTATAACTCAAAAGTGTAAATGCACTCTCGTCGTTCTTTTTGTGGTCGTTGGAATTAAACATGTTGAGTGGACAGAAATTTAGAGCCGGGCCTACGCATATTATCAGTGTTGCTAACGGAATTAATGCAATCCATCGTTTAACAAAAAAACTGAGTGGAATTAAAATTAATAACGCAATGAGACCGAATGGAAATAATATGCATGCAATAGCTGCCAATGGCATCTCCTCGGGACTCACATGCCCTGCATATGCCGCAAAGATGGTGGCTATTGCGGTCAATACGTTGATCGTAATAGCTGTCCAAATTAATATTTTACGCGTCATAGTCATGATTGTGATGATTTAAACTTATTTTATACGACTGCTAACTTCAAATAAGCGTTTCTTCTCTTCGGCTGTGAGTGCACTGTAGCCCGATTTCTTTATTTTGTCGAGGATGAGGTCAAGCTCGGCTTGGTCTTGTGGTGAAACAGTGGCTTTGTTGCCGTTTGTCTTGTTTTGAGATGAATTGTTGCCGCTATTTGTTGCATTGCTGCTATTATTCCATTTGGTGGCTTTGGGCTTGCCCTTTTGTCGTTTTGGTCGCTTGAACTTGAAATCTTTTATTGAGGTGAACAAGTTGGCGCATGAATCTAGTAGGCGATTAAACGGATTAGTGATGTCGATGCCCTTTTTCATCATTATACCATATATGGCACCGGCCAATGCTCCACCAAGATGCGCCATGTGTCCGCCCGCGTTGTCGCCCGAGAGACTTAATACAAATATCGCTAAAGAAACTATTGCAATCCATTTGAGTGATATTTGTCCAATGAACAGCAATCCCACTTTGTGATTGGGGTTGAGCACTGCAGTGGCAATGACTATTGCTATGGCCGATGCTGAAGAACCGATGAGCCAGCCATGAGTGTTGTTGAATACAGGGAGAACGTTGTAGCCTAGCATAAATACAATGGCTCCTAATATGCCGCCATAGATGTATAATGCCAATAACTGTTTCTGTGAGTTAAATTCTAGAAACAATCGCCCAAAACCATATAGCCACAGCATGTTGAACAAGATATGAAGCACATCATATTGTGCAAACATATACGTGAATATACCCCATGGTTGATGTGCTAGCTCGTGTATTGATGATGGACATTCAATATATCGTAGCCATATGTCGGTATTGATGCCGGCAAAGAAGAGTATTAGTGCTCCTAAACGAAGGAGCAGAAAGACGGCTATATTGATGTATATAATCTTTAATAGCCAAGAAGCCGTTTTCCAGTGAAAAGATATGTTATTAAAAGTACCCGCCATTTCTACGTATTACACCTGTTTTTTGCCAATAAAGGATTAGTAGCAATCCAAAAATCATTCCTCCAAGGTGTGCAAAATGGGCTATGCCTGTGTTTGCTTGTCCCACGCCTTGCACTAGCTCTATAACTGCATATCCAATAACAACCCACTTAGCTTTTACCGGATAGGGGATAAACATGATATACATCTCCCTATTAGGGAAAAACTTCCCGTAGGCCAACAATATACCAAATATCGCACCTGAGGCGCCAACCGTGGGAGCATTGATGAGGGCATTAAGGCTTCCCAAAGTTGTATTACTATAGTTGTATCCCTGGTTTATTAGGCTTGCTCCTTCGGAGATTACCCGTTGAACTACTTCGTTTGGTAGTTGCTGAGTAAGTTGAATATATTCAATGGCATTCACTCCCATTTGAATCAATCCTGCGCCTATGCCACATATCAGATAGTAGGTTAAAAATCGTTTTGGGCCAAAGATGCTTTCAATCACCATCCCAAACATGAATAATGCAAACATGTTGAAGAATAGATGACCAAAATTGGCGTGTACAAATTGATAGGATATGAATTGCGTGAAAATAAAATCTTGTGATAGGTAATAATGCAATCCGCAATGACGATCCATCATCACCCCTATTTTGTCGGGAAATATAGCCATTGCCAAAAATATAATCACATTTACTATGAGTAAATTTTTGGTTACCGGAGGCATTTGGCTGAATATAGACCTGTTAAACATAATTTTATGTGATAAATATTGCTGTAGTTATATATATAGACTACAAAAATAACGAAAAAAAGTTGATTTTTGATGTAACTATGCCATTTTGGAGCGGTTAAGTGTGTTTTTTTTGTGTTTTTTTTTTGTTTTTCAGAATTTTACATTACTTTTGCAATATATTATACCATACAAATCTAATTAATAGTTATTTATTATGAACAAAACAGAGCTTATCAATGCAATTGCTGAAAAAGCAAACATTACTAAAGTAGATGCTAAAAATGCATTAGACGCTGCTATCGAAGCTATCGGTGGCGCTCTTGCTGCTAACGACAAAGTAGCACTTCTCGGTTTCGGTACTTTCTCAGTTTCTGAAAGAAGCGCTCGCACTGGTATCAACCCACGTACTAAAGAGAAAATCGAAATCGCAGCTAGCAAAGTTGTGAAATTTAAAGCTGGTGCTGAACTTAACGCAAAAGTAAAATAAGAATATCTTAATTACTTACAAAAAAAGCGGTTTGCAATAGCATCCGCTTTTTTTTGTATCTATTTGGATTATGGTTTAGTTCCTTATTTGGAGTTTTGACCTTAACTATTTTTGTGTATTAAAATAGTGCACCCTTTTCTATAATTTTGGCATATAGCCTTTGATTATTAATTTGTTCGTATAAAATGAGAGAGCCGGCAACACGAAGTTGTCGGCTCTCTCTATTTTGAAATGTTATGACTACGAGATTAGTCTACGTTAAGGTTTACGCGTTTGAAAGAAACTACGCTCAATTCAGGGTCGATAGCTTTCAATGTTTCGCGTACTGATTTCTTTTCTTCGCTTGTAACGTCATCTTGGTTGAGCAAGCACACTTCTTTCAAGAACTTGCCGAGACGACCTTTAGCGATGTTTTGAATCATACCTTCGTTGAGGTTAGCAGCTTTTTCAGCTGAAACGGTAGCGATGATTTCTTTAGCTTTAGCTACGTCTTCTTCAGTAATCCAACCTTTAGCTTTGTTGCTTTCCATGTGGTCTTCTGAGTCAACGTGTGCAGGGTTGATACCGGCTTTCTTCAAAGCAGCGTCAACAGCTTTTTGCACTTGTTCAGCTTTAGTTTTTTCGATAGCTACAGCGATTTCTTTTTCTTTTACTTCGTCTGAAACGTTGCATTCGTCAACTGCAAGAGGATTCATTGCAGCTACTTGCATTGCTACGTTTTTATAAACTTGCTCAGCTACACCTGCTTTGTTGAAAGCAACGAGAGTAGCGAGTTTGTTGCCAAAGTGGTTGTAAGCGATAGTAGCAGGAGCTTCAACGTATTCAAATGCGCCAAGTTCCATTTTTTCGCCTGTTTTACCTGATTCCTCAACGATGAGGTCAGCGATTTTTTGACCATTGATTTCGAGAGCTTTTACATCATCAAGGCTCTTAGCTTTAGCTTCAACTGCTGCGGCAAGGATTGATTTAGTGAGGCTAACGAAACCTGCGTTTTTAGCAACGAAGTCAGTTTCGCAATTAAGGGCAACAACTGCGGCATATTCGCCTACAGATTGAGCAAGTACGCAACCTTCTGCAGCGTTGCGGTCTTCACGCTTTGCTGCAACAGCTTGACCTTTTTTGCGAAGGATTTCAATAGCTTTGTCCATGTCGTTTTCGGCTTCGGTCAAAGCTTTTTTGCAATCCATCATACCAGCACCTGTCATTTGACGAAGTTTGCTGATTTCTGCCATTGTAACTGCCATATCTGTGATAGTTTTAATGTCGGTTAATAATTGATTAATTAAGCGTTAGCTTCTTCAGCTGCAGGAGCTTCTTCAGTTGCAGGAGCTTCTTCAGTTGTAGCTGCTTTAGCGATGCGTTTTCTTCCGCGTTTTGGGGCAGGAGCTGCTTCGCCTTCGCCGGCTGCAACAGTGTCAACTTTTTCAGCTTTGCGTTCTTCGATACCTTCTGACATTGCTGAGCAAACGGTGTCGAGGATAATTTCAATTGATTTTGAAGCATCATCGTTAGCTGGGATAACGAAATCTACGTTTGAAGGGTCAGAGTTTGTGTCGACCATTGCAAACACAGGGATACCAAGACGATTAGCTTCGGCAACTGCGATGCGTTCTTTCAATACGTCAACAACGAAAAGTGCTGCTGGAAGACGGTTGAGGTCAGCGATTGAACCAAGTGTCTTTTCAAGTTTAGCACGTTGACGAGTTACTTGAAGTTTTTCGCGTTTTGAAAGGTTATCGAAAGTGCCATCTTTCATCATTTTGTCGATAGATGTCATTTTCTTAACAGCTTTGCGGATAGTAGGGAAGTTGGTGAGCATACCACCTGGCCAACGTTCGATAACGTATGGCATTCCTACTGATGTTGCTTTGTCGGCAATAACTTGCTTAGCTTGCTTTTTAGTAGCAACGAAAAGCACTTTTTTGCCCGATTTTGCTATGCTCTTAAGAGCTGCAGCTGCTTCTTCTACTTTTGCTGCAGTCTTGTAGAGGTCGATAATGTGGATACCATTGCGCTCCATGAAAATGTAAGGAGCCATAGCAGGATTCCATTTTCTTTTAAGGTGACCGAAATGGCAACCTGCTTCGAGAAGTTGTTCAAATGTAGGTGTTGACATTTTTTTTTAATAATGTTGTTTACGTTCTTTTTAATAGTTACAACCCCTGGGTAGGGAACGTGTCCATCTCAAGGATTTAGATACTAAACACTCTATAATATATTGGTGATAGAAATACACCAAAAATATTAACGTTTTGAGAATTGGAAGCGTTTGCGAGCTTTTGGTTGACCTGGTTTCTTGCGTTCTACGGCACGTGGGTCGCGTGTCATGAAACCTTCAGCACGTAAAGCTGGCTTGTCTTCTGGGTTAATTTTTACAAGAGCGCGAGCGATACCAAGACGGAGCGCTTCGGCTTGTCCTTTATAACCACCACCATCGAGGTTTACGTTGATGTCGTACTTTTCTGCTACATCAAGAGTCAAAAGTGGTTGTTTTACGATATATTGAAGTATAGATGAAGGGAAATATACTTCGAGTGGACGCTTGTTGATGGTGATTGTGCCATTACCTTCTTTTACGATTACTCGTGCGATGGCGGCCTTACGACGGCCTACTGCGTTAACTGTTTCCATACTTCAATTATTTGATTGTGTTGATGTCAATAACTTTTGGGTTTTGTGCATCGTGTAGATGCGTTGGTCCGTTATACACGTGAAGGTTGCCGATAATGCGACGTCCTAGACGGTTTTTAGGAAGCATGCCCTTGATTGTTTGGAGGAACAAGGGGTGGTAACCCGGTTTGATGTGCTTGTTGAAAGACTTCTTAAGGAGAATTTCGGGTGTTGCTTCGCGTTGACCACCGGGATAGCCAGTGTAACGGAGGTAAATTTTGTCTGTCATCTTGTTGCCGGTCATGATAACTTTTTCGGCATTGATGATGATTACGTTGTCGCCACATTCTACGTTGGGTGAGTATGTGGGTTTGTGCTTGCCGCGAAGAATTTTCGCAACTTTAGCGCAAAGACGACCAAGTACTTGGTCTGTAGCATCGATAACAACCCATTCGCGTTCTACGCTTTGAGCGTTAGGTGATACGGTTTTGTAACTTAAAGTATCCACGTTTAAATGTTTGATTAATAGTTAAATAAATTGACCGCAAAAATGCCGATACTCGGCCAGAAGTATCGTCATATTGACATGTCGGGGTTATTAATTGGACATAATCGGACTGCAAAGGTACAAATTTATTTGCTTATAATCAAAGATTTTGAGAAAAAAGTTTTTTCTTGTCGACGATGGCATATAGCTTGAAATGCGTCGGGGCGTGAGTGAGGCAAATGGAAGCGAAATGAAAACAACAAAGGCGAGTGTGTGATTCGACTCGCCTTTGTTTGATGTCTATCCGTAGCGGATTTATATGATAGATATTAATCTATCTCTAAAGATGTTTCATATGATAGGTTTAAATGGTTGTTGGTTGCCCACACTTTTTTGTCTTGATGAAGATATTCAATGTCGCTATTAACTATATCGAATTCAGCATTGGTGTGATTGTTTAAATACTTGATTTCACAATCAATTAAACTTATAATTGAGTTGTGATAATTTATTTTATCGTCCTTGTTATTGTTATTTTTGATGCTGAAATGTTCGCTTTTTAGATTATGTATCTTAATGTTGTTTATTATCGGCGGCGATGCGATTTCGGTGATGTCGTTTGGAGTTGTGATGGTGAGGCTTGAAGGGTGCCAAGAAGGAGCGTCTCCGTTTTCGTCGGTTGCAAGATTGATAATTAAAGTGTCATTGACGAGCTTGTAAGAGGCAAGGTCTTTGCCGTAACATATATTTTGAATTTGTGTGATGTTTTTGGCGTCGCCGTTGGTTTGGGTGTTGCAGTGTATGTTGATGTCATAATTTGACGAACTATTAATCACAATGTATTTAAAAGGAGAATTGATTCCCTTAGTATAGGTTTTTGCTTGAGGTGAAGATTCTGTTGTGTCGCTATCAATTCGCTCAACCTCAATCTCAAAACATTGAGGTATGAATAAGACACATATAAACAAAAGCCAACTGCCTCCAATTATTCCAAGTAATATTTTAGATGTTTTTTTCATTTTGATTTGGTGTTTAAATTGTTTAGATAAATGTTGTATAACTCAACGAGCTTATTACTATCAATTCCGAGGATGTGTAGCTGAGCGAAAAAGTCGTCAATCTCGTTGTTGAGAAAGGACTCTTGTTTTATCCTGAGGATAATCTCTTTCGCATCGGGGGCAACAAAGAAGCCTATGCCTCGGCGATTGTATATAATGTTTTGATTTTGGAGCAATTCGTAGGTGCGCATTACTGTATTGGCGTTTACTTCAACGATGGCGGCATATTCTCTGACTGAGGAAATGCGCTCGTCGGCGGCATATTTGCCGGTGAGAATATCGTCACAGATACGCTCGGCGAGTTGCTGAAAAATAGGTTTATTTTCTTTGAAGTTCATATAGCGGAGCTGTTACATTCGTTGGATAATTTCTGATTCTTTAAAGCGGAAATATGCAATAAATAAATTGATTGAGATGAAAATGAGTAGAGATATGTGCATTAGCCACATAGATGTAGTAAACTCAATATCTAATGATAGGTTTTGTACTATAGCTCCTATTGTTTGTGCCGAGTTTTCAACTGCTCCGCTGATGGCGGCAATCATAAGTGTGACTATGCCAATGAATGAGATTATGCATTGAGCGGCGAAGGTTTTGAGTAGTGCGAGGCGGGGCCAAATGCTACTGCCAAGGGCGTAAATCGATGCTCCTGCAATAGAACTAAGAAGATATAAAACGATTGAGTGGAATAGCAAACCATCTTTTATTAGCATATCTTTTATGATGTCGCTATAATCCATAAATCGAATAATATCTCCCGTTGGATAAAAAATAGAGAATATAATGAATCGGAGTGTTTCGGCAATTAAGCAGCCTGCGATATATATGAATATGGGAAGAATGATATATGTGAAAAAACGGGTGAGATATTTCTCGAATTGTGTGGCAGGAGCCATTAATGTTGCGATTTTCTTTTGTTTGGTGCTCATGCTTTCAAACATGCATGATGCGCATATAATGAGTGCTATGGGGAACCCGAAGACAAATAGTGATAGGCAGTTTGCCGAAGCCTCATCGTTATATGTAAAAGGCTCATGCATATATAATTCGTAAAAGCTATTTTTTGCATCGTCGACAGTGCTATTGGGATGGTTTATTAGAAATTCTTCGTAGCGATTATATGTTGACGATTCACCTAATCCGGTTATAAGCGAAATAGCACACAATATCGCAATCATAATTAGAGAGCGAGATAATAGTTGCTTGCGATTTTCGCGCATTTCTTTTTTGAAATATTTAGAAAATCGAGAGAGGTTTATGATGGTTGATAAAGATTTCATGATTCTGTTTGGGTTGATTGGTTGAATGTTTGTTTAATTAATTGAGGCTTTTCAATGGCGAGATTGAACAATGTTTCGAGATTTAGCTCGCTCTCTGCATTCTCATTGTTGGGGAGAATTACCGAATTGCCATACAACGAAAATTGTGCATGTAGAGCCGATGCTATAATTTGAGGGTCATCGGTGTTTTTAAATATGAGCTTCTCGGTGATTTCTGTTGTGCTATGGTTGAGAAGAATTTCGTTGTTGTTTATTAATATAATGTGGTCGAGGAGTTGGTCGATATCGCGCACTTGGTGTGTAGATATTATTATGTTGCGTTCGTCGCTCATGCCGGCAGCGATGAATTTGCGGAACTGGCTTTTGCCGGGAATGTCAAGCCCATTAGTGGGTTCGTCCATTAGGAGCAAAGAAGTGTTTGTGGCAAGTGCAAATGCCATATATGCTTTCTTCTTTTGTCCCATTGATAGCGCGCCTAGATTAAAGTCGTTATCCAACTCAAACATTTTTAGGTATTTTTCGAGGTCTTCGTTGTTGAAGCGTGGATAAAGCGGTGCGTTGATTTTTACATATTCTTTAAGGGTGATGGAGGGGAGGTTAAACTCTTCAGGGATGATGAAAATGTCTTGAAGGGTTTCGGGGTCGCGGTCGCGTGTATTTTTGCCGTTGAAGAGCACTTTCCCATTTTGAGGAGTGAGTAGCCCGGCAACAAGATACAAGAGGGTTGATTTGCCGGCACCATTACGGCCAAGTAGTCCGCACACTTTGCCGCGTTCAATAGTGACGGAGAAATCGTTGAGTACAGACGCCTTTTTGCGGCTGTAGCTAAAGGTTAAATTTTTTACTTCAATCATAATATTAGTGTATTAGTATAATAGTACACTGCAAAGGTAGTGCAATAAATCTTAATAAAACAATAGATAATTATAATTTAACATAATTTTAACATATATATAAGGCAAAGGCGATGCGTCTATTTAAATGACGCATCACCTTTACTATGGGATATGTAATTGATTATGAGTTGTTAAGTGCTATTTTTGAGATTTTTTTACGAGTTTGAGGTAGTCTTCAATTCCTTTTACTGCCTGTTCGGCTATGCGTTGACGATAGTCGGGGTCGGCGAGCAGTTCTTCTTCGGGTAGACTACTCATGAATAGAGCTTCGAGGAGCATATTGGGGTATTCGGTAGGTGCGTTGAGAGAGAAATTGAAATTTCCGGTCAGCCCGAAGTCTTTTACCCCTAAGTCGAGCATGCGTTTAAGTACGCATTGGGCAAGGTCGCGATTTGAGATGTGTTTGTAGTAGGTGCTTGTTCCCATTTCATTTAGTGGCGAACCTCCGGCATTGTTGTGAACCGACATCATGAGGTCAACGTTTCCTTTTAGGAATATCTCTTTGCGTTGGCTCATTGTGAGGTCAACATCGCTGTCGCGTGATAACACTACTTTTGCACCTTTTTTCTCAAGAATTTTTTTGATGCGAAGCACTATGTCGAGGTTTATATCACTTTCTTTAAGCCCGGTATTGCTTATTGCTCCGGGATACTTGCCACCATGACCGGCATCAAGACCTATTGTGAGGTCTTTGAGGCTGAGCGATGGGGTGTGCTTGACATTTACGACAAGGCTGTTTCCTTTGTATGCAATAGAATATCCCCATGAATATTTTTCTTTTAACTTGATTATTACGCGAAGCACATCGCAATCTACTTGTTGCCATTCTACATGGTCAATCATTCCTAAGTCGCCGCGTTGAGTAATCCAGTTGCTATTGTTGGTTACGCCAAAGATGTCGACACAAATGGTGGTGGGGTCGAGTTGTGTCCATGATTGATAGGGGTGGCGTGAAGGGAGTGAGATTGAAATGCGATCGGTTTTGTTGTCTTGGGAAATAACCCAGCTACTTGAATTTTCGGTTTTAGCGCGGTCGAGGGTTTCTGCTACATACTCTTTGGGTATGTATGCCACTCTGTTTTTAGATAATTGTACGGCATATAAATCGCCAATTTGTCCAATGGCTTTGAGGGAAATTCCGGCATCGAGGTATCCCATTTTGGATCCACCAAGGCGGTCGTTGCCGTCGCCATATTGGAGGTAGGCGCCTTGTAGCGTTTTGATGCTTAGAGCCGGTGATATGGGCGAAATGTTAGAGGGCACCGCTTCATTGGGTTGGCGTGATGTGTTGTCGATTTTTTTATAGTTGACGTTGAACTGCTGTGAGTTCTCCTCTGAGGCATTTTTTGTTGTTACGATAATAGTGTTGTTGCCTTCATTGAGTGTTATGGTGCCACCAAATGAGCCGGTGTTGTACACTTGAACCTCATTGCCGTTGATAAAAGCTTTGTTGCCGGGTTCGGTGATGCCTACTATGGTGTGTTGCTCCTTAGTGGTTGATTCTTTCTTGCCTTGTGTAATCTTTAATGATGGAGCTACGGCAAATGCTGCTATTGACGATGCGATAGCTAGTGAAAATGTGATAAAACGTAAATGTTTCATGAGTAATTAGTTGATTAGTTATGCTTATTAAAACAAAAAGGCAACTTCAAACGCATGAAGTGGCCTTTTGTGTTGATTTTTGTCTGAAATTAAGCGGGTCGCTTATGCTTCAGCGGGAGTCACGTTGATGAAACGGCGACCGTTTTTACCTTCGGTAAAGAGTACAGTTCCGTCAACAAGAGCATAAAGAGTGTGATCTTTGCCCATACCAACATTCAAACCTGGGTGGTGAACTGTGCCACGTTGACGTTTGATGATGTTGCCAGCTTTAGCATATTGACCACCGAAAATCTTAACGCCGAGTCGTTTGCTTTCCGATTCGCGTCCGTTCTTAGAACTACCTACACCTTTCTTATGTGCCATTTTCTTAAGATTTTAGAGGGTTATGCGACTACGTCTTTAATCACTACTTGGGTGAAGCATTGGCGATGGCCGTTTTTACGGCGATAGCCTTTACGTCTTTTTTTCTTGAAGACGATAACTTTTTCACCTTTTACGAGGGGACGTTTTACCTCGCAAACTACTTTTGCTCCTTCTACGGTGGGAGCTCCAACCTTAACGGCACCGTCGGCATCAGCGAGGAGAACACGATCAAATTCTACTGTGTCACCTTCTTTTACTTGCTCGCCGAGATAGTGAACATACAAGAACTTACCAGCTTCTGCTTTGAATTGTTGTCCTTGAATTTCTACGATTGCGTACATCTGTTAAAAATAAAATTACAGGTTACATCCGTTGGGCGAGGTGTCAAAACTAACGGCACTCTACTTAATTTGAGCCCATCGCGGAAAAATTAGCGCACAAAGATACTGCTTTTTTCTGAATTGACAAAATTATTTTTCAATAATCACTTCAACCCCTTCGGGAATTGCATCGTTGCAGATTCAACTAGCAAGTGCAAAAATAGCAATTTGTTTGAAGAATTCCGTTTTAGGGGTTGAAAAATTTAATTTTTTACGAGGTCTATTGTTTAATTTTTTTGCCACATTTTTAATGTACTTGTCGGAGAAGTCATTG